>NZ_JALDYF010000036.1:0-7798 GCF_032154225.1 Psychrobacillus sp. | reverse complement strand
TAGTGTACGACGAAAAAAAGGAGAAAACAACTTTGCTACTGCATATTTTACTAATATTCGTTTCTTTTAATATGTACATTATTTTTCACCCCTAAATTACTCTTAAGGGGCCTTTTTTTGTGTTTTCTTGTTAAATTAACCTGCATAATGACAGTCCTATTCTGCTAAAGCACACCGTAACTTGAACAAGCTTTAAATACTCTTTTTAAAAATACGCTTTAAATCAAAGAAACCAATTGTTCCACAAATTATCACCCCCGCTGATAACACCGCTGTCATAAACCAATTATCTCCCCAATTCACAACAACACTATATAAACAACCTATTGCAACAGCCAACGCAGCACACTTGGCTCTCCATTTTTTAAGTTTAGAAGTCTTTTATTACTCAAGCTTTATCCTTCCCCCTTCTGGTAAGTAGTTAAGCATAGGATTCTCCATCTACCTTTTTATCCGTGCTAAATTTCTTCTTCAACTAACGGTGTGCTTTACTCCTTCTTGAAGTAAAGCACACCGTTAGTTGAAGTGCATTGCTACACAAACATTTTTTAATATCTTCATTATTACATTTATTTGAAAACTATTACCGTTCATATTTTTCATTTATTTCGAAAGAACTGCATACTACGTTTTAAAACATTCTTTATAGACCATTTGAACCTTCATTCACTCACAATTTCATTAATCATTGTTTTTAAACCCATTGCACGTTGTGTAGTAGAATGCTTTTCATGGACCATTTTATATCCTTCTTCAGTAATTTTCATTCGCTCTTCGGGATGATGTAAATAGTAATAGGCTTTTTCTATGAAATTATTCTCATCAATCTCTACATAATTGACGTCGGGAATGAAACCTAAGTCAGATAGTTCTTTGGAGGAAGAAGCAAGCAGTAAGGTTTTGCAAGCAAGAACCTCATAGTATTTATTGACTGGATACTTATAAACAGAGTCGCATGTGAAGAACATTTTAGCGCGGTTAATTTCTTTAGCATATCGCTCCCCAACAAAAACATTTTTTTCTTTTTCCTCAAAAATATCACGATATCCAGGGTGTTCATGATAAACAAAACCATCGTGTCCATACATGGTTTGGATAATTTTTTCTCGAAGTGGATAAACCCATCCTGTAACGGCTCCCATGAATAACCAATCAATCTCTTTTTCTAGCTTATAGTCTTTAAAAATGTTTGTATTCACGTGGAGTGGAAACCATTTCAAACTCTCTTTAAATTCAGGATACCATTCACAAAACTTGTCTCGGTACATAGAGAAGATATAAGGGACATTATTGTCTCGAATGAACTCTTTTCTTTCGTTTATAGCATAATGAAGATCATGTATAATCACTCCAAATGGAATGGATATGGAAGTCCAACCGGTAACTTCGGGACTTTCCTTCACATCATTTAATAAAATGAAGTCTGGAACATCGTTTATTTCAGATAAAATCTCGCTAATATTACCAGCATCATGCCATAAAATTAAATTTGATATTTTAGCAAGTTCTTCCGTTAAGTAAAATGAATTTCTATAAACAATGCGACTGGTATCCAAAGTAATAAATAGGATAGTTAATTTTTTTTTCATAAATTTACACCTCAATTCTTTAAATGATAAAAATCTAGACTTCACGATAAATTAAAGAAGTGACCCATTTTAAATAGGACATTATATTTTCCTCAAGGTTATTACGTATGCAAATAGATTTTCGAGCTCTTTTCCCAATCTCTTTGCGTAACTTTCTATTATTTAGAAGTTCATAAGCTTGCAAAACCGCAATTTTGTCGTTTGTTACAGGAAACGTGAAACCAGTCTGCTTATCTTTTACTATTTCATTGCTTCCACCTATATCTGTGCAAACAATTGGGCATTCACATGCTTGTGCTTCTAGTAAATTAAGGGGATATCCTTCAGATAAAGAAGTAGAAAGAAAGACACCTCCAGATTGAGATATTAGCGAATAGTAGGAAGGCATTTTTTCATATGGTACGTTGGGAAGTAAAATAATTTCATCTGACAGATTATATTCTAATACTTTTTCATTGAAAAGTTGTATATCTGGACTGGTGGTGATATCACTCACAATTGCTAATTTAACAGATGAATTTTTAGATTTAAGTGCAGCAAAAATACTTAGTAGTTTATCCCAATTTTTATTGCTATCTAATCTCCCAACCCAACCAATTATAGGAATGCTTTTCCATATCTTTAGCTTTGGATACATATTAACTATTGCAGCGGTGGATTGTTTATAAAAAACGGTGGTATCTATTGGGTTTCTTGCAACAAAGATAGGTAAATCTTTTCTATTTGTTAGATTAGATCGTGCAATTTCCGCTACATAGTTACTTGGTACAACTATCGCGGTTATATAGCCTTTATCTTGGCCATTGTTTATTTTATATAGTTCCTGTGCAATACTTGAATTATAGCCGTGAAATTCAAAAATTACTTTGCCTTGATAGTCGATACGTTCTATTTCTTCAATGTTATATATCGTATGATATATGTCACAACATTAAACTGATGTTTTTGAATGTAAGTCCCTAAATCTTCCTCTTGAGAAGATATATGATAAGGAATATCCCTATAAAGTGAAGTGCCTACACCCCCATGATAAAAATAAGCATGTGCATTAACATTAAAAGAGGTCAAAGTTCTTAGACGGTTATAAAGTGCAGTTTCCACCCCCCCTTGATAACAGGCCCAGCTAATGGTTAATGAACTTGGATATACTTTTTTTTTTTAATCCTATAGACTCTAATAGTTTTGGAAATAACTGTATTTTTTTTGTTAGCCATTGTCTCGTAGGATCATTCATTGAGCGATCAATCGGATGAACAAAAAAAACATTTTTTTCTTTTGCGCTGTATCTAACTGTTCTATTGATAGTGGAACCCATCCTACAAATTCAGCGCATTCACTAGGATATGATCTATGTTTACCTCCACTACGAACAGCGAGAGTTGCGTATAGTATTTCTTCGAGGGCATACACTTCAGTTATCTGGAGAAGTGTTTCAAGTTTAACAATGTCTATGTTTTTCAGTAAATTTGTAACAATTTCTTTACGGTACACTTGCATCGAATTCAAGGAGCCACAAAAATAGTCTGTTTCAAAAAAAGGTTGCCATATTGACCATTCACTCCACATGTTCATCCCCGGAACCCAGTGAGGGGCATCCAGTGGAGAACGCTGGATTCCCATATTGATCCCCATACAGTCGTACCCTTGCATATGTTCGTTTAGAAACTCCTCGTATCCTCTTTTGATAAACATTACATCTGAATCCAAATTAACTAGATAATCATACTCTTCTTGTTTCTTCAAGCCAAGTCATGATATCCAAGAAAAAGCGACCTAATTTTTCTTTTTTCAAAGGTCTACTCTTTGGACAAATAGGAATATTTGATTTTAATCCAAATGTAGGATCCATACCACCGTTGTAAAGATGTAAAGGATTATTTTACAGCCTGGATTAAAGTATTTAATATTCTTAATTTGATTAATCAGCACTTCCTCATTCTCATGCGCTAATATTGCAAAACAGATCAAATAAATTCTCAACTTTCTAATAATCAGGAAATAATTTCCTGTCTATATTTTATTGTTTTACCTTTTCGGTTTTAGTTTATGCAAGAATTTGTTTCTGCTATAAGTTAAAATACTCAATCTAATAGGAATATCACTATAGCTTATTGATATAAGGGATACTTTTTCAAAAAACTTGCGGAACTAGGGGGATGATTTTGCACATTCATAATTATAAATTACTCTTAATCGAAGAGAATGAAACTAAAAATCTATAAGATATACAAATTATTGTTTTCATTATCTAAGAAAGGGGCAATTTAACATCCACTCTACTTCCAGTGAGCGTCTTCATTGATTCAAAGAAAAAGCTTTACTCCTTAATGATGTAAAGCACTCCGTTAGTTGAACAAGAACATGCCTTTTTATTACATATTGTGGTGTCAAAGATACCTGTTTCTTATTTTAACTGACAAAAAAGGCAGCTCCTTTATGAGGAATAGCTACCTTCCTTTAAGACTATTATGAAAAAGTAAGAGCAGGGAATTCATCAATTCTCAAACGAAGTAAACTGTATGGTTTTTCCCGTAAGTCTCTTCCATAATGAAATCTCGCCTGCCGATGTAACTGATTCACTATGACATATAAGTATTGATCGGGTCCAATCGAAAAAGTATCCGGCCATAAAATTCTCGGGTCATGTGCGATAGTTTCCATTACGCCATTAGGCAATATCTTTCGGATACTGTTGTTTTCATAGTCTCCCGCATAAACGGTTCCTTTTGCGCCGGTGATCAATCCATCAGACGCACCTTTTTCCCCCCAATACTGCACATATTGGGATAAATTAACGTCCTGTATCCTTTTGTCTCTTAGGGCTTCTGTTGATATCGAGAACAGCTGACGGCTGGTTAGCGGAGCATAAAATAAAACCTTTCCATCAGGAGAAATTGCTAAACTATCGGAAGCCAATCTAAATGGGGAAGTCGAGCCGTCCTGGTTTCGATCCATCAAAATTTCACCTTCTACTTTGGGTAAAATATAGAGATCAGGTGAAGTAGATATTGCCCCATTTAATCGTCTAAACGCGTTCCCATTTTCTAAATCTACGACGATAATCCCCCCTGGCCCTCTGGAAGAAGAATCCGTTATATATGCATAACCTGCTCTTCCTACCCGAAAGTCCACACGCACATCATTCAAATAAGTTGTTGGCAAGACAACATCATCTGTAAAGGTATATACTCTTCTTATTGTATTCGTGCTTAAATCAACAGAAACTAATTTTGCTCCCCCTTGAATAGGTTCAGAAAAATTTGGTGCCCCTGTGTCTAGTACCCAAAGTGTTCCTCTTCCATCAGCAAAGATACTTTGGACACTGACGAAAGACATCGTAATATTTTTGGTATTAACCAAATTAGCTTCTAAACTGGGATATGGCTGCAATTCACCCTCAACAATTTCCGCCACCGTAAATTGAACGTTATCTCCCCATTTCGGAAAGCAAATAAAAATACGACTAGTTTCGGAGACACTGACTCCTGTAGGCATAGCCCCATAAAAAGCGTGCACCAGTTCAAACTGCCCAAAATACTTTTCCATAGGTAATATAGGTTGCATGATATCCTCCTCATCAAATTCGAACGAATATCACCTATATATGTTGAAAATTTTTTTTAATGCCTAGTACTTGATAATTTTTTCTACCTAATTAGCTGGGAAAGTTCATGTATATCAACAAAACATATGAATCACTTGCACTGATTAAATAATATTCATCATTTGCATTTTTCTATTAAGGGATACAATCATTTGTCATTCCAAAATTTAAAAAAGCACCTCATAAGAGATGCTCGAAAACTAACACGGTATTTACGGTTTTAGTACAACTTTTATACAGTCTTCCATTTTGGTGTCAAATATTTCATAGCCATGCTTAGCTTGATCCAAAGGAAGTACATGAGTGACAATATCACTTGGATCAACCTTACCTTCCGCGATTAGATTATATACATGCGGCATGTAGTGAATAACTGGAGCTTGGCCAGTCTTAATATTCACATTTCGTTGAAAGATGTCTCCTAATGGGAATGCATTATAACGTGCCCCATAAACTCCTGTAATTTGAATTGTTCCACCTTTGCGAACAGCTTGACTTGCAATTACTAGAGCTCCCATTGCTCCTCCTTGTAATTTCAGGCCAGATGCAAGAAATTCCAGTGGTGTCATTTTTCCACTCATTCCTACGCAGTCAATGACTACATCTGCTCCACCCTTTGTTATTTCTTTTAAATATTCACCACAATTATCATGATCTTCAAAGTTAACTATCTCCACGTTATTCGTACGTTTTGCATGTTTTAAACGATAACCAACGTAATCAACTGCAATAACTCTTTTTGCACCTTTTAACCATGCGAATTTTTGTGCTAACAGACCAACTGGACCGCATCCTAAAATTACGACCGTATCCCCTGCTTTCACTCCCGCATTGTCTACACTCCAAAATGCTGTAGATGCAGCATCTGCAAGTAACACTAAACTTTCATCCGCAACTTCACTGTTTTCTGGAATCTTAAAAGGTGTAAAATTAGCATATGGAACTCGCATAAATTCCGCCTGACCACCTGGGAACCCTCCCGTCGTGTCTGAGTAGCCAAAATATGCGCCCATTTCTCCATTTTCATTCGCATTGTCGCACTGACTTTCTAATTCATGATTACAGTACCAACATTGACCACATGCTATATTAAATGGGATGATAACGCGGTCCCCTTTTTTAACTTTCGTTACATCCTTACCGACTTCTTCTACAATTCCCATAGGTTCATGTCCAATAACATAATCCTCTCCAAGGTTTGGGATCATCCCATGAATTAAGTGTAAATCCGATCCGCAAATGGCAGTAGTAGTCAGTTTAACAATGATATCATCCGCTTTTTGGATACTTGGGTCTTTCACGTTTTTTACTTGAACATTTTTAACACCTTGAAAAGTAACAGCTTTCATTAATTAAATCTCCTTCTATATTCATTATTTCTTCGGTGGGCTTGGAAACATTCCTTTCCGATTTGTAACGCCCGGAAAGAGATTTAAATTGGCTATATCTACTGCATTTTGAGCGGATTTAATATCCAATAGTTTTTGTAGTTCCAAATCATATAGGTTTAACCATTTTTTTTTCATCATGAGATCTGCAATTTCGAAATATAAGGCAATGGTTACATCAAGCTGTTCCTGTAATAACTTTCTAATTGTAGGTGTTGCTGTTTCTGTCAATGCAATTGAAAGATTTCTAACCCCAGTTTTTGTTGATAACAAAAATTCAAGGGCAATACCTGAATCTGTAAGTTCGGGCATTCCAACAGAATTTATAGGATCTAAATAATCATTCATACTAACCGACCTCCGATTATTTTAACTCAGCATTTGAATATAGTTTTATCATTGCAGTTAAAGCTGGTATAGATTGTTTTACATCCTTCTCCATTAGCGCTTTTAGATCTTGGTCAAAAACTATACCTTGCATCATTTTAGATTTAAGTAAACATACTGTCTTAAAATTTATTACTTCATGAAATTCTAAAGTTTCATGAAGTCCTAATTTCTTTTCAAACATTCCTGCACCTCCAAATCTTTTCATCCATAGAAGAATGCCCCAACAAAGATGTTTGTATTCATAAGAATTGAGGCCATTTAGTGGTGTTTATTGTAACAAAGGTATAGGTATTAATTATGAGATATCTTTCATTTGACTTTTTAATCGCGACTAATCTTTTTCCAATTTAAAACGAAAGAATAAAAAAGGGGTGGACAGTTTAGTTCACGGGATCATTTCCCACGCACCCGTACGTTCTACCCTGGCTACTGATATATTAAATCCTATAAAAATAAGGTCAACCAGTAAAAACTGGTTAACCTTATAATACGAAAGCACCCGTTAGCCATCCATGTAGCGCAAAATCAGCGCTACACCACAGAGAATGAAAATGTGAAAACCCGGGTATAGGATACTACGGCTGGCGAAGAAGGTCGATGAACTATGGTGCCTTAGAGCCCTTCCGTTAGTCTGACTCCAACGACCACGGTGTGCATCACAGACTGTCGCACTCTATACGAGTAGCACTCATGGGAGATTAATCCTACTCTGGTTTTTGCACCAACCTACCTTTATTCTTTGACGAATGGAGAATGAAATTTCTTATATGTGGAGGTGGCGGGAGTCAATCTGCAGCCTCTTAGTTAAGTGTTGAAATCCACCGAAT
>NZ_JALDYF010000020.1:0-66444 GCF_032154225.1 Psychrobacillus sp. | reverse complement strand
AAGCAAAATATCCAAATAATAAACCTATTCCAGCTCCTAAACTAAGTGTAGGTAATAAAGAGATTGGGAAAAACATGCTTGAAATAACACCTACAGCACAACCACAAATCATTCCCAATGGTATTAAACTATCATTTTGAGCGCTTTTTATTTTTTCTTGCCAAGGGTACCTTGATTATGTTTATGTTCCATCCTTTTAATTACAAATACTACAATACCCCCGACTATTATAATAGGTAATACTCATTAGCGTTGACATTAAAACGTCATGCAGGTGTGCTAAATTTTTGATATTAACTTACGTATTCTCACATACAACAATTTCTTTATTAACATTTACTAATCAACATTTTCTCACCTTGTTACAGACCAGCATGATTATAAATCCTTCAAGTGTTAAAATTAATTTATAAAACAGTGAGAAACGAATGGCTCATACTGTTTTTACCGTTGTTCAGATGGTATTTTCATTAAATGCCTTAAAAAGTTGACTGATCTAACTTCGCTAATAAATGTTGAGGCTAAAAGTAATGTACCACCAAGCATTTGAATCAATGTCATTTGCTCTTGCAGGAAAATTGCCGAAATCAGTATCGCTACAAAAGGATCTACATAGCTTAGCATAGCAATACTTTGTCCTTTTAGTTTTTCCATGCCAGAGAAGAATAACCAAAATCCAATCCCTGTATTGACAATCCCTAAAATTAAAATAAATGGAATGGAAGAACTGTTCACATTCAAGATACTAAATCCTTCAGTAAGGAAAACGTATGGCATAAGGAATAAAGCAGTTATTCCTAGCTGAATGATTGTTAACTCTAACTTCCCCATATCTTTAATAAACTTATTTAATAGCAATAGTGCAGCATAAAACGCAGCGGCGATTAATCCATAGGAAAGTCCAACAATATCATCTGTATTTGATGCACTTAGACCTTCGCAAACAATTAAAACCAAACCAATGATCGCTACACCAATACATAGAATTTTTTTAATAGATAATTGCTCCTTAAGGACAAATGGAGAAAGAATCATCACAAACACTGGTGCAAAGTAATAGCCTAGAGTTGCATTAGCAATTGTTGTATGGTCATAAGATTGGTAAAGAAAAACCCAATTTCCACCCAATGCAATACTAGAAAGAAACAAAATTAAAGTATTCGATTTCACTGAATTCCATGATATTTTTTTCTTCATGAGGAAGAATATTAATGTTAAAAATAAGCATCCAATGAAACTGCTTAGTAAAGCTCTTTCGCTCGCAGAAAGATTAATGTATCGAACTACTAAACCAATTGTACCGAAAATAATCATTGATAATATAAACTGTATTTTAGATTTCATGGTCTATTCCTCGAATCTCTTTATAATATAACCAATCACAGGACCTTAATAACTTGTGAGGGTGGCATTACTTCCACCGATTTGAGCATATGCCTCATATAAAAATATTCAGCTTGCATCCATCGCCACGCGGAAATCACTAAATACAAAAGTGTGTTTTAATTTTGCTAAACTGTACTTTCTGCATAAACAGTACAAATACGATAATCAGAAATATGCTACCAATCAAAATCCTTCAATAAATGATTTCATAACTCCTCAACAGTATGTAAATCGCAACAATTTAAATTTGAATAACCGTCGGCATGTGCTTTGCATAAGGAAGAAATTTATTTACAACCTGCTCTGTTTTGACCTTCATATAACCAGTTGTAGTCCCATCACTGCAGCCATACCACTCTTCTAAATAGACATCCTTATCTAGAACAATTTGTACAAGATTTTCTTTATCATTTAAAATACCAAATACAGTAGCAGCACCCATTTTAACCCCCAGAATATTTTCCAAAAGTTCTGGCGGTGCAAAGGAAACGCGTGATATATTGAGTGCCTTGCTGAAATTTTTAGATTTAAAAAGTTTTTCTGCAGTAGTTACAAATAAATAAAAATTGGTCTTTTTACTGTTACAGAGAAAAAGCGTTTTGACCATCTGCATATTTAATTTTTTATTTATCTCGATACAATCCTCCATTGAAATGGCTTCATCCGTTTCCACACGTTCAAACGAAATTTCTAACTTCTCCAATGTTTCATAGACTATTGTTTGCATGGGGGTCTTATAATTTTTAGGTACTTTTACCATAATATCACTCACATAAATCATCTCTGCGCTCCTACCTCTTTCCAACTTGATTTTCCAGTAGTAGTAGCATAGCATATTAATGTACATCACAAATTTGAATGTTTGTCATGTGATTCATAACAAAACCGCATGTATAGGAGAAATCGATATGAATATCCAAAAATATATGGCGTTTGTCAAAGCAGTTGAATATGGAAGCTTTACAAGAGCTGCTGAGGCATTAAACTATACGCAATCTGGCATTAGCCGTATGATTAATGATTTAGAATCGGAATGGGGAATTTTACTATTCGAAAGAGGACATGCGGGTATCACCTTAACATCTGATGGCTTAAAGTTATTGCCTCAGTTAAAACGAATCTGTAATGAACATGAAATGTTAATGATACAGATCGAGGACTTACACGATATACAGTCTGGTATCATTCGTATTGGAACCTTTTCAAGTGTCGCGACACATTGGCTACCTAATATAATTAAAATTTTTAAGAAAGACTATCCTGGTATTGATTTTGAATTACTATTAGGGGATTATACAGAAATCGAAAGCTGGATTATCGAAGGACGGGTCGACTTTGGATTTTTACGACTACCGATAAAATCTGAAATGGAAACAATCTTTGTGGAGCAAGACCGTTTGCTGGTAGTAATTCCTGAAGATCATCCTTTTGCTAATTGCGATAAGTTTCCAATAAAAGAGTTATCGAACAGTCCATTTATGCTATTGGAAAAGGGTGCAAAAGCTGAAATCTCTGAAATTTTTATGCAGCACCAAATCACACCACAAGTTGATTTTACGACTTGGGATGACTATGCCATTATGTCGATGGTGGAAAACGGACTAGGAATTAGTATACTACCAGAATTGATTTTACAGCGTAGTCCCTACCAAATAATAACGAAAGAGCTTGAAGTTCCTGCTTTTCGGAATATTGGTATTGCTATGAGAGAACAAAAATCACTTTCACTTGCAGCCAAGAGACTTTTAGAATATTTATCATATAGAAAGAGAGAGTAAAAAAACATGATGGAAATATTTTTTATCTAAAGTACTTCTAAATGTAAAAGAAGCAACGACTTAATAGGCATTGCTCCGCTTGACTAAAAGCCCCTGTTAGTTGCACAAGATTACTTCTTAGTTTGTTCTTTCATCTGCCAATAAATCGTTGGCTTCGGTACTCCCGTTAAGTTAACAATGTCAGCAACACTTATACCGTTTGCTTCGCATGTAGCCATCAAATTAAATACTTGTCATTTACAAGCACCTAAACTATCTGTACTGCTATCACCCAAGATTACAGGTGTATTTTTTTCGTTGTTACCATTTGTTTTATCTTGACTACGCCCACTAATACAAACTCAATTGCGATAAAAATAGTATAAGTCTTGTCATAACACCATCTCTTTCGTATAGAAGTTATTAATTAACAAGGGCTACAATTCCATCCGCAACTATCCTGCTATTGTTAATTCCATATGTCTTACTAAACAATCGCACCCGATTACGTAAATCATAATGGAACACCAAGTTCATTTTTTATTTTGTTTTGAAACAAGATAAATTAAGAAAGTGATGATTGCAGTATTTTGCATAGCTAAAACGATAATACCAACCAAAGCCTCATCGTTGGTGTCAGCTCCCAATATACCAGCTATGACGTTAAAACTAATAAAAGCTAAAACTATCAAGCCGATAAATATCAAAACATATTTCAAGTGACCCCCCCATTTTTTTATAGTTCGCCATTCAATAATCTGACCCAATTGTTGAATTACTTTATATTCTCTGTATTACTTAATATGCTCGGAATAACATCATATACATATTTCACCAATTCTTTCATTTGTTCAAAAAAATCTTCACTATCAGGAAGACCAATATTTACTGGCATTTTTGGGCCATTATGTACTTCGTTGAATAAGCAAATATCTCGATTGTAATGTTGCACAATATACTCCTTATGAAGTTCACTCATCGCAATAATTACATCATAGTTTTCAAAACATGTCTCATCGAGTTATGTTCTTTTGAAGGCAGATGTATCAATCCCCATCTCATTCATTATGTCGAAATGAATGCTAGAGTATTTACTAATATCACTATTAGCTCGGATCCCAGCAGATCCTACATGGACTGAAATATTGTTCTTTTTTCTAAGATAATCCTTCATACAAAGTTCTGCAATAACACTCCTCGTATAATTATCTGTGCAAATAAATAAAATATTCATTTCCTACCACTCCCATTATCTAACTTCTATTACAAAAGTATAGGACACTTCCCCATTAGGCCATTTTGCTAAAATTTCATAAATGTATTGACCGTTGCTTTTAGGAGAAAATATTTGATTTTTATTTGGTGTTATTTCTTCGTCTCTTCCGATTTCATTCCATAAATAAATTGATATCTCTGGATTCTCTTCAATCTCTATATTCATGGTAGTGTCCTGCTCTACCATAATAACTTTATAATTTTCAGCTATCTGATTTGGAGATGCAGCATCGGTTTCTACAACTTGAGTATTCAAACCTTGCTTTCTTTCCCATTTATAATTCCCTACCGCCATTTTATATGCTGTTTCATTAATATTAATGAATCCTGTCATAGTTGGTGGAAATTCCTCGTCTTTATTCGTTCCATTTGAACAACTAGCTAACAATAGGCAGTAAAAAGCGATAATTGCAAACAATACATGTTTTAATTTCATAGACATTCTTTCCTTTTCCTTTGTAAGTCCAGTACTAAAGTAGTTTTCCCTACTTTTCATCTATAAGTCAAATTCTTTCTTTATCATATGAGCTACTTCCATTGCATCCAATTTTGTATTATTGATTCGCAAGTAGTTTTTTGTTTTTATTTCTCCTTCAATTGAGTTTAACCTTCTGTTTTCTAATGTATTAAGTAAATGTTGTTCCGATTGTTCAACATTTCGCTTGGTTGGCTTTTGTTCAAGTCGATGAGTTGTTTTATTTCGAATAAGTCTTTCATCTACATCTGCTTCCAATTCAACGAAATATATCTTTACCCCTTGGGAACTAAAAATGTTACATATGTATTCAATCTCATCCCAATCTTCTTTTTGATCGAAATACCACATTTTAGTGAATATCATTCCGTATTGATCGCTTTTTGAAAAGGAATCAAATATTTCTCGACGAAATAAGTGTGTTAGACGCCACATTTCAGGACTAAATCCATATAGAGGTTCTAATAAATCAATGGTCATATGGTTATGAAAAAGCTTTAATCCTGTTATGGCGGATAGTTCTTGCCCAACTGTCATTTTCCCTACGGCTTGTGGCCCAAATATAAAAACAAACTTTTCCAATGTATTTCCACCTCTTTACATATGATTCGCCATTCTACTAAAAAACACCTTTTAATTTAAATATTTTTTTGTTATCAAATAAATAAAGAGCCGCATAAGCGACTCTAGGATCTATGAAGACAATTAAAGCTCTAAATATAGCACCATATCATTTAATGAATATCATTCTTTTTGAAGTTACCACCCTTAACCTCTGCCACTTCGTAAACTGTGATAAAAGCATTCACGTCAATATCATGGATGATTTCTTTCAACTTGCTTTCTTCTAAACGGTTAATGACACATGTAATTTCTTTGAATTGTTCATTTGAATAACCACCATGCACTATATTATACGTTGCTCCACGACCTAAGCGATCACGAATTGTTTCTACCATTAATTCAGGTTGATTTGTAATGATTTTAAAGGTCTTAGAACCGCTTAAGCCTACTTCCACTATGTGAATTACTTTTGAGGCAATAAAATAAGCTATTGCCGATAAGATAGCCCCTTGAAAACCAAATACTGTTGAAACAATAATAAAGACAAATGTATTTAAGAAAAGAATTAAATCACTTGTACCAAAAGGCAATTTTCGTGAAAGTAGTACCGCTAACATATCAATGCCGTCTAATGCTCCACCATTACGTAATGCTAACCCCATACCAAAACCGATGATAATACCACCAACAACCGTTACTAGCAATGTATCTCCTTGAATAATCGTAGGTATATGGTGCATGAGGCTAGTGCCGACTGCTAGTGAAGCAATTCCGATTACTGAATAAATTGCAAAACTTCTACCAATCTGTTTATAACCTAAAAAAATGAATGGAATATTAAATATTGCAATTAGAAGACCTAAAGGGAACCCGAATAATTGTGAAGCAACAATGCTTATCCCAGTTACACCACCATCTGATACGTTATTGGGGATTAGTACTGCTTCTAAACCATATGCTGCTATAAATCCCCCAATAATGACCAATATAGCTTTTAATAACATCTTAGCTGTATTAGGTTTATGCTTTGTGTTTGTACTCATTTTAATTTCCTCTTTTAATCTCTTTTTTTTACATTTTACCATCTTTTATATTGCTATAGAGAAAATTAGAATTTTTTGAAAAGAGGATCCAATTGTACCTTCTTTTATATACCCAAGTTTCTGCTCTTTGTGTAATTTAAATAATAGTTTCATTAAAGTCCAATAAACAAAGAGCCGCATAAGCGACTCTTAAAGTTAAGAATGAAAATGGATGGCATCTAAAATCTCTTTATATGCATTCATATACAAAGTTGGATCAGGATCTTCTCCGATTATTTTAGGTACATCAAATTTGGAAAGGTCAAAATGATACTTCAGTTGCACATCATGTCTAGCTAAAGAGCTTTTGCAGCACGCTAAAGGGCAACCATCGATAGCAATAATATCCCTTCCTGATTTTGCTGTTCGAACAAGTGGTTTCACATCACCACCAACCCCTGCAATACAGGACATTTCAGCAATATCCTCTCTGCCCATTTTTATCGCAATCATATTAGCTGTCTGTGCAGCCGAGGAACAACCCGAGCATGAATAAACAATTGGCAAATGAGTTCTTCTTTTCATCTCTTTACTCCCCAATCATATTTTAACGTCGTTTGGTCTAAATCCAACGACGATATTATCATTTACTCTAAACTAATTCCTTTTTTTAGTCAGTGATTCATATCACTTTTTATTCCCATTGAATAAGTACTTTTTCTTTTGACACATGAAACTTTACATATTTTAAAGAATCCAGTTGGAACAATATAATATGTCTTCTAGTTTGAATACTCTCTTTTTAACTTTAGTAATGAAAATAAGCCAAAACTATGCAACCCTGTATAAACAGCTGCATAATTTCGGCTCTATCGATTTATACGTTATAGAAGATTAGCTTTTCGTTACATTAGCAGAGCCCTTCTAATTAAAAATTATCGGAAAAGTAAATATAACGAAAGCAGCCCAAAATCCGTAGACCGGCAAATACTTAGTAACTGCATCTTGGATAGTTGAAGGTCCCGATTTATTTTGTAGAAAACGCAAATAGGAGAGCATAATCCAAAACAGATTTGCCCATATAAGTATGTTCACTCCTAAAACAGCAAGTCTATTAGGCGTAATCCCATAAGAAGAAAGTCTGAACACGATTGCTGACAAAGCCACACTGTCAATAATAAGCGCAAGAACAATTAAGGCAAGATTTATATAATCTGAAATATTCTTTTTCTCGTCTGATTCGCTCTCGATAATGGAAAATATGGTAACGGCCAATACACCAAGGAGTATTCCGTTGAAGACTATCAGGAAATTGCGGTCAAAGAATGGATTTTTTCCGACCCAAATAACCGTTATAAGATAGACCAACAATGTGACCAGAACAAGAGGACTAAAAATTTTAGCTATATATGGTGTAATATTCTTAGCAAGTTTAAGATTCATTGATACCAGATACGCAGCCACAATAGCGAGAGCGGCAGCACCAAATAAAACGACATTACTAAAATAGAAGTCTTCTATATCCAGGCCAACAAAGCTAAATAACTGCATCGTTAATGCTGCTAGTACCATTCCGCTAACTGCCATGCTCGCGTAGAGAATACAATATTCCAAATTAAATTTAATATAGGCTAATCTTGTACTGCCTTTTGAATATTCATTTCCTGTAAAGGCAAGCCCTAGCAATACCCATAAGAATATGGGTAGGTGTAAATAAGCAAGGATAATACTGTCTTTATAATTTAATGGCAGCATATTAAGATAAATCCCGGAAATTAGGAACAACGCTACAATAGAATAAATAACACTTTTTTTCGGTGGATTATTGTAAACAAAATAGGCAGCAATAAAAGGAATTATACCAAAAGCCAGGTTAATTGGAGCAATTGCTTCCTGTTCGACAAAATGGAAAATGACCCTGGTGCTTATCCCCGCCAGAATGGCTAGAATGCCCATGAATAAAAAACCTTTTTGAAGCAAGGAAGATTTTTCTGTATTTGCCGTCTCCTTGAATTGCAATCTTTCATACCAAACAACAAGAACCTGAGAATCAGGATTTTGTTCCCACGCGTGTGAGAATGATTTTTTAAAAGCTTTCGGGTCTTTTCTATACATTCTCTCCAGCTCATGAGGGTTAGTAATATTTTCAATAATCATATTTTTGGTGTCCATAGTTAGACCTCCCTTATTAATTGTTATAGTAAGTTTCCTCTACAATGTTTAACTGTCCCTGTCACTTTTGTATTCTAAAATATCTCCAGGCTGACATTCTAAAGCCTTACAAATTGCCTCTAAAGTGGATAATCGAATCGCTTTTGCCTTTCCATTTTTCAATATAGAAATGTTCGCCATTGTAATTCCAACCTTTTCCGCAAGTTCTGTTACGCTCATTTTCCTTTTTGCTAACATCACATCAATATTGATTATAATTGCCATTGTTATTCACCTCAGACCGTTAAATCATTTTCAGTTTTGATATTAATTGCTTCTTGTAAAAGTTTTTGGAGAACAGCCGCAAAGACTGCGATAACCATCGAAGCAAAGGGAACAACCAATCCGACAAAGATAACTCCTGGTGCGTCGTCTACTTCCGCAAAGATATAGAAGAGCGGCATAACTAGCACATGCAAAATACTGATTGTGATGGCACAGTATTTGATTTTCTTTAAAGCTTTTACAGATAAATCAGAGAAAGCTTTATTTTTGTCAATATATTGTAAGAGTTTGAAAGCCTGATACAAAGCAAAGTAAAAAGGTATTGCCGATGTATCAAAAGCGATGTAAACGAGGTATTTTATAAAAGCAAACTCTGGAAGCAATTTTACTGCAAGATTCGCCATTTCAGGCACAAAAAAGATGCACAGAGCAAGAACTGGTACTCCTAAAAGGATAACAGCTATTTTTAAAAACAACGTTGTTACTTTTTCCATAAAAAACACCTCACTTATTTATTCTCATTTTGATTTTAATATATTTTTTATCGTTTTACAATAAATTTTTATTAATTTGAAGAATGTTTTTATTGTAGATTTTTGTTTTAAGCAAAAATAAAGAGCACTCCTCATTCAAAGAAATGCTCTACAACTGTAAACCATTAAATTTATTACTTGTACAACTAACCCGCTTCGTTAGTTCAATTTGAAAAAATGCTTTACCTCTTCTTGAAGCATCCGTTAGCGATCCATGAAGCCATTCTTCATCAAATAATATGCAAGAAAATTACATTCTTCCATGGTAGTTGAACAAGCAAGTTACAAATCACAACTGTTACCCGTATTAGTACTCTTCTTTTTATCACCAAAATACTTCCAAAGGTGGTATGTCGACCAAAATAAAGCAGCAGGTATAAGCATTAATAATGGTGCAACGTAACTTTTTTCAAGAATATAATCAGGGGTAAAAACAGCAAACAAGACCAAGATAATTATAGCTGGAATCAAAAGAATCCAGTAACGTTTGTCTTTAAAAGTGCTAAAACTCCACATACAATCCTCCCTGTACCACAAATGATTTTCAAACTAAAGATATCCATTTATTATACAACACTGTTCAACTAACCTGCTGCGTTAGCTCAATAAGAAAAAGGCTTACACTTTCTTGAAGCACCCGTTAGTTGAATATAATCGTGAATTACATTTTTCAGTTCCTAAATTTCTTTATTACAGTTACTAAAATTGCAATAAGAAAAACGATCACACTATTTACTAATAGATATTGTCCTAGTTGAAAACCATAAAATATTGCAAAAGCATCACGAATAATAAATACTGCTAATGCACCACCGATTGCCCCAAATAAAACTGCTAATATCAATATTATAAAAGCTGCAAAATATAAATTTTTCTTTTTTTTGTAAGATATAAATCCAATAATATTTGCAATTACAATAAAAAAGCCCATAAGTATTAAGAAGAAATTAGTCATTTAAGTCCCTCTTTTCGCTAATATTACAAAAATGGCTAATGTCATTTTAGAAAACCCCTCTAAATATATTTTACCATTTAAACCAAAATCCTTGTTGAACTATTCTACTGTGTTAGTTCAATAAGATAAAAAGAGTTGCCTAAGCAACCCACGATCTTGAACTAAAGCACCAGTTAGTTTAAGTACATTTATTCACAATCATATAGAAGGAAATCAATAAAGTCAGAACCTTAAAGCATTTTGGAATCAAAATGGAATATTACTTTTGAAGTGAAAAAGGACCAATAAAAAAATTTCGCGAGGTATGGATACAGATTGGGAAACAAGCTATTACAATTACAAAAAGTCAGTAGGACATGGATTTAGAACAGTTGCAATAACTTTATTCGTTCGGATTAAGATTCTAATATATTTCTACTGTATGTTTTATTAAATCCTTTAAAACATTGGTATCAATATCAGCTAATTTATTCACATAAATACAAGCCTTACTCTTCGTGTGCTTACCAAAAATTTCTAATAACTTTTCTCTTTCCTCACTTTCATAGGCCAAATAAAGACTAATTTTCGCCTTTCTTGGTGAAAAACCTACTATAGGCGCATCCCCTTCATGTCCTGAAGCATACTTATAGTGATAGCTACCAAAGCCTATAATACTAGGACCCCACATTTTTGCGTTATAACCAGTTACCTCTTCAAAAATTTCTAATAACTGATAGGCATCTGCCTTCTTCTTCTCATTTTCCACACTTTCAATAAATTCAATTACACTATTGTCGGTTTCTTTCATCTTTGGTTCATACATTTATACGCCCTCCTATTCTCTGAGTAAATACTTGTTTGCATTATTTTTCATAGGTAACTACTTATTATGTCGTTTGTTAACTTCAATCGTAATAAACTCCGGCAAATAGTTAGGAGTACATCCTTTTGATACCATTTCACCTTTGTAAAGACCGTTTTTCTCACCAAGTTCAATGCAACGTGCACGGTTCTTTTCATCATAAATGCCTATCCAACCTGCAGTGAAATTCATAGCCCATTGCACTTCCGGTTCTTCCTGCATAATATTAGCTTCTAATGCAGATAGCAAGTCTGCAGTGTTATCAGGCGGTGTTTGTCCAGTCCATCTCAATCGCCCTTGATAATACCAGAAAGCTCGCCTTTGAAGAGCAGAAGGACTATTTTCCCATGACTCCATCAATGCAATTTTCTTCTTGTCTTTGGTGAGCTGATTAGCCATTAACCAATCCATTAAGTTATTTCGCTCATCAAAAGTGTGAGTCTGCATATCCTTATCAAGCTTATTTAGCACATCTTGTGAAAGAAGTTTTTTGTCCATAATTAAGATTGCTAATAGTCTGGGCAAAAACTCTTCGGTTGACCAAAGTTCCATAGCAAGTTCGTGATCTTTTTTAATCACCTTCGCGATTTTTCGTAAGTCGCCTAGAAGAGTTTTACTATTGATCTGAGCTAGAATGTTTTCTGCTTTTGAAAAGCTTTTTATCTCTGTATCTTTTTTTTCATCCATTTTATACAACTCCTTTATTAAAGTACTGTATCCTTGACGGGATAAATCAAGAACTTAATATCGTTATAAGTCTTATTGCAGTGGTCTTTCTCCAAAGTTTATCTTTTTAAATATTGTAGCATATATCGTATTAAAGCTTTCTCTACCTATGATAGAAGAGCAACCATCTTTAATAAAACAATTACACTTACTTCCTTTTAATTGAAAACGAAAAGAGCATTCCTTTTAAAAGATACTCACCTGTTTGCCTTCCATGCAACACAGAGAATGAAAATGCTTAGGAAGTTATACATAAAGATTTACACAACAATTGCACATTATATAAATGATGCGACAATAAGTAATTATTTTTTATTTTTTAATTCTAAAAGTATAGGTGCTATATTTAGTAAGATAGAAACAATAGTCAGAAACCATAATGCCTTTTCCATGGTAGGTACAACATCCAATAAAGCCGACCAATCTTCACCTTTTACCCAATTAGATACAAGGCTATGCTCTGCACAGAGTGTCAATGCTGTAAATGATAACCCCATTGCCATCGCAAGTTTATAATCTTTCCCTGCCTTATACATATAAAGATTTATAAAAGTTGCCACTATAGCAATAAGTCCTAATATTAACCACATAATTATACCTCCATTATATTTTTATTTAAGATGAACTTGTTGAACTAAAGCATCCGTTAGTGTTCGGAAGAATCTAGGCTGCGTGTAGTGAATTTGCTGCCTGAGTATCTGCTCTTTGTATATTTAAGTAATAGTTTCAATAAAGTCTAACTCCAAACAACATACTGCCATATATTAAAGATAGGTTACTCTGTTAGGAGGTGAGTATATGCTACATTTTTCACCAGTTCCAGAAAGTTCCTTTCCCCAAGGAAATAGACAAGTATTTGGCTCTCCTTATCAGGAACAACAGTTTGGTTCTTCTTATCAAGGACAACAGTTGGGCTCTCCTTATCAGGAACAACAGTTTGGTTCTCCTTATCAAGGACAACAGTTTGGCTCTCCTTATCAGGGACAACAGTTTGTCTCTCCTTATCAGGGACAACAGTTTGGTTCTCCTTATCAAGGACAACAGTTTGGTTCTCCTTATCAGGGACAACAGTTTGGTTCTCCTTATCAGGGACAACAGTTTGGTTCTCCTTATCAGGGACAACAGTTTGGCTTTCCCTATCAAGTACATCAATTTGGATCCCCTTACGAAGGACAACAGTTTGACCAAACTTACGACAATAGATGGAATCCATCTTCCATGTCCCCTTACAATTCATCTCCAGGTATTTTTGGAAACCTGCCGAACCATTTCAACACACTTATGGGCCACGCCGGCACTATAAAAAATGGATATAGTTTGATAAGACAATTAGGATCTTTTATGGGCTTGCTTAGATAGTGAAAAGCCGATGCTCTCTTATACATGGAACATCGGCTTTTTCTAATAATGCTCCTAACAATACATCCTCCATCATATCAAATCGTCCAATACAATTAGAATACTTCTCGAACCCCTGAAATCTTCCTCTCCATTATTACACTAACGTTCTTCCAGAAAAAAAGTTCATTTATCAGAAAAATTACACATTACAAAAATTTTCTTTATGAAATTAAACTGCAGCATTAGTTCAATAAGAAAAAGCTTTACTCCTCCTTGAAGTAAAGCACCCGTTTGTTTAAGTGTAATCTAGGGGGAATGGAATTGTTACTGTCAAAAGCATGGGCTTCGTTTGAAGCTGATAAGTGAATAGAGGGATTTTCTTCGCAAACGTTGAAGTTCTACCAGTTACAGCATTGGCTACTAATTGGTTATTCTGTGGATGTACATATAGAACTGTTGAGTTCAAATCAACTGCAGGAACAACTTGCTATATCAATAAAGAATTTGGAATCATGCAGTTTTTTACCACTATGCAACAACAGAAATATCTCAATTCACCTTCCTTCCATAATACAACAAAACCAGTACCATCAAGGCACTGGTTTCTATTTTATCGATACTACATTTGTTTTACATAGCTCTCGATTGGATGCGAATCGGTTATTTATTTTCATAACGTACTAAGCCGTAGTTCATAAAAATACTGCACAATTGGATGCTTTAACTTCATCTTCTCTTTCATATTTAAAAGGCGTTTTTTTCCAACCCTTCTGTCCATCAAAGCTAGAATATTCAATAGGATATCATTGCTCTCTAAGCATTCTTCTATAGAAGTGGATAAAAAGTTATTAGCTATAACGACAAAGTTTGATTTACTTAATGATGACTGTGCTGACAAAAGCTCTTTTGCATGTTCTGCTATTTTCCTACTTCTTGCAATTACTTGAAGACGATCTTCTGGTACTGTTCCCTTGGTATCTTTTCTGACAGCTTCAATTTCTTCATTGCTGATAGGAATTTGGATAGTTGAATCATTCTTAATTTCCTGCTCCGTCTGATACCATCTGATTAAGGTCGTTTTATCACTCATATTGAGTACATTTTTTTTATCTACCGCAATATAACAAAGTCCTACTTTATCTGGTAAATAACGATAGCCGGTTGCACGGTATTCAACCCTTCCATGTACCGCAGGACAGAGAAAACTCTCCAGTTGTTGCTTCAATTTGCTCCAGGACATTTTATCCTCCTATGTTCTATGTTTTAAATACCTACTGAGGTAGTCATTCTATTATCTATAATAGCATTTAAGGTGCCAGTCACGCAGACTAATTAATAGACGCACTATAAAGCGATTTCAATGCGTCCATAATTATTTCATCTGCTAATCCCTCTTCATGTCGATTTGGCAAATTTTTTGCACCTAAAACATACAACAATGGATTTTGATTAAATTCACCCATTATCCCTACATCAACAACTACATTATCTAGTCCACCTGTCATATGATTTAAAAAATGGCTTGGTATTTCTTTAATCTGACCTTGTTGCCTAATCAAGCCATTAATAATTGGAATCCATAGTTCAGGATTTGTTTTATATCCTTGATACGTTTGACGTAAAAGTTCTAGCAACTGACTCAATTCTCCGCTATTATCCAAGTCTGTTGGATTTTGAGTAATATTAATATTGTTAAAATATGATTTTAGTTTTTGATTCATCATTTCCCAACCACCACAAAATTGAACAATACTATTCGCAACGAAACTATCATGGCAGGCAATCATTACTTCCACTGAGTCTCGGAGTGCCAAGGTTTCTCTATTTTGAAAATGGGGATATACTTCATTGCTATCTTCTTTAGGATTTAATGTAATATCCCTGACAATATCTGTCCATTTATAGTGTCCTTCTTCAACTAACTTTGCTATACAAAAAGCGATTGCAACCTTACTAGCAGAGGCAAGAGGTACTGATAAATCTTTATTTAATGATAAAACTACATCTTGTTCTAATGGAGAATAAACAACAAGACCTACTTCACCTAAACTTATTTCCTTTAATTTTTCTAGAACTTTTTGCATTTCAAAACCCCACTTTATTTAATAGAACTTTTACAGTACAGCTTAAGTTCATAATATTATTCGGATTTGTTGACCGTCTAATCATTAGTTCATTTTGTTTACACTCTAAGACAAACCTATATATTTTTTATAGCCAGTTTGACTGATAAGTTTATTTGTTCTTTATAAATTCCTGTATTATCAAGCTCGAGTAATTCTTTTTTCAAATGGTTTTCAAATAAGTGAACGTTACCACCTAAAAATCGCTTAGCTCCATAAGAAGTCGAATATAGATTGCCAATGATAGAGTCAATTGTCCAAAGCTGTTCATAGGTAGGTATTTCATGGGTTTCCAAATCAAATTTTGAATTCTTAATAATAGCTTGATGACTAATTATTGGATGGGAATATGTCGTATTACCCGCTCTTCTTTCATTTCCATACCAATGTTCTACTACTTCGTTAACTTTATCTTGCCATGGTAAAATCTCTTTATTTGGAGAATAATTATCTATAATCGCAATACCACCACCAAGGGAAACCATTTCATATAAAGTGTCCAGAACCTTTTCTCTATCCATCCAATGAAATGCCTTAGCAATAGTCACAAGTCTAAAATTTTCATAAAATTTTTCTTTATATGTATCAATATCACCATTAAAACAATCGAGATTTTCTACTCTTACTTCTTTGCTTAGTCGTATTGCTTCCTCAATCATTTCAGGCTCGGTATCAATTCCAACTATTCCTTCAAACCAATCAGAGAACCTAAGTGCTAATTGCCCAGTGCCACATCCCAAGTCGAGCATTTGCCCTTTACCGTCTAGAGAAAATCGACTTATTAAGTACCTTATTAGAGAAGCAGGATACAGGGGTCTATATCGTGAATAATAGCTAGATGTTCCTTCAAATAAACTATTACCGTAATCAGGCATTTCAAACTCCTCCTTGGATAACGGTGCCAGTCACCCAAACTATTCAAAACTTTGTTGGTATCCTGGCACCAAAAGTTATAACAGAACTTGTTACGCGCACTCGTTAGCTGAATAAGATATTTATTTAGTCCCATTAATAATGAAATCTGCTCTTTTAAAAGGTTTATGATCTTCAATATAGACATCTTCTGAAATCATCCAATTATTTTCCCACATATCACGTGCCTCTTCCCCGTCTCTTTCAAGACCTCGTGAAAGCCTTAATTCTCTTGGACAATCAACCCATATAGTAAAATCATACTTTTTTACTAATTCACTACGAATAGAATAAACACCCTCTATTATGACAATTCCCCCAATGGGAACAGTATGCCATTCTGCTAAACTATCCGTGTCCCAATCATATCGCTGATAATGTCCTTCTTTGTTTTGACTAATGGGTTCTAGAACTTGATTTAATACACGATTCCAATCAAAATCTGCACCAATTGGCTTGCTCACTGGATGTATTTTCATAATTTGTGATGATGGTAAATAAAAATCATCCATATGTACAATAGTTACTCTAGAAAACTTATCCCTCAATTTATTTGCAAAAGTACTTTTTCCTGAACCCCCACAACCATCTATTCCAATTAACAAGGTAGATTGTTTTTTGGGAATTGAAGCAATTAATTTAACCAACTGTTCAAAATTAATAAATTCACCCTTTTTTATTTTGGCATTCACTATATCACCACTTTCAAATTTTTTACGACGCAAGGCACCCAAACTATTCAAAATTTTGTTGGTTCCTGGCATCAAAAGTTATTTCACCTTATATTCACTATTTAAAAGAATGTCTTCTGCAGGCATTTTAGTCCACTCTTCAATCGTTACGTTTGGATTTTCTTTTAGAAAACTCTCCATGATTTGATAACCGATTTTATAATTTGACCACTTGTCTAATCCTTTATAATGGTTTCCATTGGTAAATTCATACCATAGTCCTGTATCAGTTGAATCCAAGTTTTCCATAAAAAGCTTCCATCCCTGTTCTTTAGAATAACCTGTTAACGGTTCAATCCACGGCACATCAGTATCTGGGTATTGCATTTTAGCAAACAAATCAGCCTTTCCCTCAGTAACACTTCTATCTAGTAATGTAGAATCGTATCCATTTTCCTTAACAATCAAATGGTGATACTCATGAACAATTGTATGTTTTAAGTCCTCTTCAGAAAAAGCAGGATCAATCAGTATAAGCATGGAATTTTTGTACCTTACTTCTCCAGTTACATACTTCATTTCTTTCATAGTAGCAGAGAATTCAGGAATAGCAGGCATGACATGTATAGTCTTATTTCCCCCTGGAAGCTGCTCAGAGGATGTCGATAATGCTTCTTTAATTGACGTATTAATTAAATCTTGCTTGTCAATAAGTGCAACTACTGATTTTTCTAAAGCCTCTACATCTATTGGGGTGATAAACATCCACTCAGAGAGTTCATTATACCCGATACCGTTTTCACGAAGTACTTCGATTACAGATTCTTTGTATAATTTCTCTAGTTTATCTGGTTGTTTTTCTGCCTTTTCCAAAAATACTTCGAATTCTTGAAAATAGTTATTAATTTTAAACTCCTGTTCATTATGTTTAAATACGAATGGATTTTCTACTTCACGTGGGCTTCCCACTTCTTCCTTTTCATTAGAGCAACTAACAAGAAGAACGGAATAACACATCAATATAAAAAGGTAATACACTTTCCTCAAAATTGTTTCCCCCATCAGCACCAAGTTATTTTAATCCATCAACACATACTCTCGTTTTACAGCATCAATCATTAAGGACGGGCACTTAACAATATCCCCATGGTTTCTCGGATCAAACTTTTTCGAACGGAAAATCAAACCATCTTTTTCATTCCAATCAATACAATGAAAATGACCACTTTCATCGCAATATTCCAATAATTGAACAGAAAATCCAGCTGCTTCAAACATTTTAGTTAAAGTTTTATAGTTATACACTATTTTATGACTTGCGGCTGGATGATCTTTTGGACCTGGCCCACCTATTTTCACTATGTCTTGGTATGCCTCATCTTGGAAGTACCCGTCTGGGACAGCACAGCGAATGTAACCTGAGTCCTTTAGATAGAAGTAGCAGAGTTTTGCAGCTTCAATTCCTTCTTCATATGTAAGATGCTCCCATACATGTTCGGCTAATATAGCTGATATAGACCCCTTT
The DNA here is from genome assembly GCF_032154225.1 of Psychrobacillus sp. Taxonomy (GTDB): domain Bacteria; phylum Bacillota; class Bacilli; order Bacillales_A; family Planococcaceae; genus Psychrobacillus. The sequence goes on along the minus strand of NZ_JALDYF010000020.1, from coordinate 47,899 downwards.
GGAAACATTCCCTCCCAAGTGCTAGCCTCAATTAAATTCAGTTCTTCTTCCTGCGTATGTAACCAACCTGGATTGTTATTGTACTCTCCTGCACCAATTACAATTTTGATATCCTTATGTTTTATGTTCACTTTTTCACCTCTTAGCCCTCTGGATATTTTGTCTAATATGCTTCGAAACCAATCTCTTACATATACTTCCCTCTGTATTTCTGTGAAGTACTCTGGTAGATTAAGCGATTGTAAGTGTTCAGGTAAAAGATGCATTTTTTGTCTAATTCTTTGATTATCTTCCGATTCTGTATCTATAAAAAACAAGTACCGACCTTCCACTTCCTCCCGGTAAACAGCTGAACAGTCCAATGTTTTGTAAACAAGAGTAGAATATTTTTTGCCATTTAACTGTACTTCAAAATGCCCTCGTATATTGTAATGACATCGAATATGTGTACCTGAAAGCTGCCGTAGTTCCTTTTCGAATTCGACAAATCTATTTTCTTCTATATTGTATACTTCATAAAAATAGTCACTCCATGCTAAATTCGTTAAGTTTGCATCATATGAATCAAAGCTTATTTCCATTGTTGTTTCATTTCGTGTTTCAGTTTCTGACACTAAGTGTTTTTTTATTAGCTGACTCATTAGGTCGTAATCTAAGTCACAACCATAACTGAACATTTTCACTTGTTTTCGTTGCTTGCTCACAAAATGCAACATTTCAGTAGGGTTAATAAAATCCCATCCTAAATTACGGTAATACTTAATATGTTTACTCTGAGTCATCACTTCTAAATCTCCTTAGTTTTCATTCGAGTCAATCTAAACAATACAACGCCAATAATTAAAATTCCCATTATTAAGAAGCTATTAAAAAAGATTTTTAATCCAGTTGTTGGAGAATTAGAGAGAAACGAGCTTAATCCTAAAAAGAGTACTCCAATTGTTGATAAAAAATAAGAAAACTTCTCTTTGTTATGCCTGAATACCAAAAATCCTTGCAGTATTAAAATATACGTTCCACTGAGAAACATAAGTAAAGGAAAAGTAGGGGCAAATTTAGCGGCATAGACAAAATGATCAATTGGTAAAATATCACTTGGCTGTTTTACTGGGCCATTTATCAACTCAGAAAAGATCGTCGTATATTTCCATTCCCAGGATACTTCTCGTATTTGACTACCTTCATACCACGCTGCTACAGTAGCAAATATGAAAATCATGGCAGCTGTACACAATTGCAACATAACTTTAAAAGACATCTTTCCACCTCTTTATCATTTCCCTTATTTTACATTAAAAAGAAGTTTTTTGCCATTACTGGAAATACTAAAACCCCAATTATTTAACAACTAATACTTACTAGCTTCATAAATATTTATTCCTTATTCTTTCAAATCATTTAAAATCCAATTAACCGCATCCACTAGGTCAGCCGCTATATAGTCAGGTTCTACTTCTTGCCACTGATCCCTATATGTAGTCAGTGAGCCAACTCCCCATCCCGTTTTAACTAACACCTTTTTCGCTCCTGCTCTGTCGGCAGCGAGCATATCAGAACCACCTGTATCACCCACAACATAACATTCTTCGAGCTTCAAATTATGCATTTCTTTTGCTTTTAATAGCAACCCAATATTTGGTTTTTGGCATTCACATCCGTCATCAGGCTTATGTGGACAGTAGTAAATGCCATCTAAAAAAACCGAATGATTTGCTAGCTCATCATCCATCCTCTTAAATCCCACCAACAATTCTTCTTCCGTAAAAAATCCTCTTCCTACTCTTGTCTGGTTTGTAAAAAGAAATACCTTTACACCCATTTCATTAAGAGATTTTATAGCAGTTGGAGCAAAATCGTACATAGAGAAATCCTCTGGATGGACCCCTCCCCCAGTTCCTCCAATCGTTCCATCTTGGTCTAGAAACACAGCTCTCATTTCCGACATCTCCTCCTATTTGTTTAATTCAGGAAAACCAAAATTTAATTGGAAATGATTTTTACATACATACCTCGTGTGGCTTTTTCATTCGCAATCCTTCCCATGTTTCTTACCTTTTCCGATAAAATAGATGCTCTGACTAACTCCTTATGATTAAAGATTGAAGGGTCAATTAATCGGACTTTGTTTTTACGATGTATATCGTATTGTTTTCTATCTTCTTTTACTTGTACATGCTGATGCAGTTGCTTTAAAAGGTCTATGACTTCTTTATTTTTTGATGATTTTATCTTATAGATTACGTCTTCATCTTCACTAAGAAAATCATCAAGATCTATAATTTTTTTTTCTAAGGATATTTTTAATGTCTTGGCTAAAATATCATTTCCATAAATGTTTAAAGGGTCCATAAATAAATCAATAACTTCTTTATAATAGGTTGTAACAAACCACTCCGCTATTTCTATGTTTTGGAGATACATTTTCCCTTCAAATACTATTAAGTTTCTTAAAAAACTCTGAACCTCTTCAAAAGAAATATGACCATATGTATACATGTCTCTTAAAGTATAGTCGACCCTATCTGCACATAGCTCAGGAGCTGGTTGCTCTAGTAATGCCCACTTTGAATCATCGAACAAAATGTCTTTGTAATTGTACCCGTACTTTGATAGGATTGTGGGAATCTCAGAGTTTATGATTACACTACTATATATTTTCTCATGATAATCCTCATCCATATTTTCAAAAACGAAATCAATTACATGTGAGAACGCTGTGTGTGATACGTCATGTAATAAGCCTGCAATTTGCTCCTCTACTGAACCGCCAAGTTTTCTAATTAAGAGCATTACACCAATTGAATGATCATACCTAGTTACATTCCACTTCTCATTAACTAAGTAACTTGCACCCGCTTGGTGTACGCCTCTAAGTCTTTGCAGCGGCTTACTCAATATTAATTCTTCTAATACTATGTCTACCTCAAATTCTCCATAAATATCATCCAACAGAATCACTGAAAATCCCCCCCAATCCTAGATTATATATTAATACCAGCAATAGCTGATATTTATTTCAACTAAGTTTACCTTTTCGATAGAGGCGGCAAAAATCCCTCTAAAAAAGGCAGATTAAATATCTAAAGAAAACTAAAAAAAATCCACAAATTAGACTTACCTAATTTGTGGATTTCTTCTACTCAATTATTTACTTCTCACGAACAACACTTTATACCACTGATTCACCAAAAATGGCATAAAAGACAAGATATAAATATAACTCAATTGTCCCCAACTTAATGTGGCGACTTCAAACACACCCGTAAGTGAAGGGACAAATAATACTAAATGTAAACTTAAGAAACCTATTATAAATGCTAGCCAAGTATATTTATTCGAAAATAGACCAATTATGAAAATCGACTCTTTCGATCTGGAGTTGAAGCCATGTACTAATCTGGACAAACATAATGTCGTAAATGCCATTGTAGTTGCTGTTAGGGTATCCCCTGTCTGCAAACCTAATCGAAAAGCAATAATCGTAGCGATACCAATTAATAAGCCTTCTAGTATCACTTGTGTTGTAAATTTTTTATTTAATAACGGAGTGTGAATGTCTCTCGGCTTGTCCTTCATTGTGTTTTTATTATGCGGCTCTAAACCGATTGCAATTGCTGGCAAACTATCTGTAAGTAAGTTAATAAATAATAGATGTACGGGTGCAAAGGGAACTGGTAAACCTAATACAGTTGCGTATAAAACAACAAAAATAGCACCTGCATTCCCTGATAATAAAAATAGAATCGCATTTTTTATATTCGTATAGAGGCTTCTTCCATTCGAAATCGCTTTGACAATCGTTGAAAAATTATCATCTGTTAAGATCATTGAAGATGCATCTTTCGCTACCTCGGTACCAGTTATCCCCATAGCTACACCGACATCAGCTTGTTTTAACGCCGGTCCATCATTGACACCATCTCCTGTCATCGCCACGACATGTCCTTTCTCCTGCCAAGCTTTCACGATGCGAATTTTATGCTCTGGCGTTACTCGGGCATAGACAGATATTTCTTGAACCTTTTCTTGTAGTTGTTGATCCGTTAATTCTTCAATTTCATATCCTTCGATCACTTCCGATGGATCTTTTAATAACCCAATTTGTTCGGCAATAGCCATTGCTGTTATTTTATGGTCACCTGTAATCATCACTGGTTTAATGCCAGCTTTTATACAGCTTTCAACCGCAGCCTTTGACTCTTGTCTCGGGGGATCCATCATTGCAATTAATCCGACAAAGATTAAATCACTTTCACCCCAGGCATCGATTGATTGATGCACCTGTATATCTTTGTAAGCTATCGCTATTACTCTTAATCCATTCATCGAAAAATCACGATTCACTTCTTCTATTTTGTTACGGTGTTCTTCCGTTATAGTACGTACACCTGTAGAAGTTTCGATTTTCGTAATCTTAGGTAGAAGAACATCTACTGCTCCTTTTGTAATCATCATAGACAGCAGATTAGACCTATGCACAGTCGTCATTAGCTTTCTGTCCGAATCAAAAGGAATTTCCGCCACTCTAGGATTGTCGCTTCTTACGATTAATTCATCAAGACCGTACTGCTTCCCTAATTTTACAAGCGCTAATTCAGTAGGGTCACCGATTTCTTTATGATCTCTTTCTAATGCGTCATTACATAATAGTCCCATTACGATAAGGTTTTTCTCCATTGCATTTCCTGTATTTAATTGGTCCTGCCGTATAACTTTTTGATCAATAAATACTTGTTGAACTGTCATTTTATTTTCGGTTAATGTTCCCGTTTTATCTGAACAAATAACCGATACACTTCCGAGACTTTCGACAGCATAGAGCTTTCGTATAATGGCATTCTCTTTCGCCATTTTCTGTGTCCCAAAAGCCAGTACGATGGTAACAATCGAGCTTAATGCTTCTGGAATTGCTGCAACTGCTAATGAAACTGCAAACATAAACGATTCTACTAGCTCTCGGCCACGAAAAAGATCAATCGTGAAAATAGCTACACAGAGCATCGTAATCCCTAAAGCTAGGTTTTCACCAAAATGATCTAGACTTACTTGTAGTGGTGTTTTCTTTTCTTTCGCATTATCTAGTAAGTTAGCTATTTTTCCGATTTCTGTTTCCATTCCAATAGCTGTAACAATTACAGTCCCACGACCAGCAGTGACAAACCCACCAGTGAAAACCATGTTCTTTTTATCCCCCATAGTTACTTGGTTTTCATTGATTGGTGCGGTACTTTTCGCTACAGCCAATGATTCACCTGTTAATGAGCTTTCATTAATATGCAGATTATGGCTTTCTAATAGTCTTCCATCCGCATTTATATAATCACCAGCGACCAAATAGAGAATATCTCCAACTACTATATCCTCAGAGGAAATTTCCACTACCTGATTATTACGCATGACTTTTGCAACTGGAGTATTCAACGCTTTTAGCTTGTCCAAAGATTGCTCTGCCTTCACATGCTGTACAGTGCCCAGGATTGCGTTTAAAATAACGACAATCAAAATCACAACAGTACTTCCTACTTCACCTAATAGAAATGAAATGAACGCAGCAATTAGTAAAATAATGACTAATAGATCTTTAAATTGTTCAAAGAAAATGGCGAATGTACTTGTTTTTTTACCTTCTACTAATTTATTATAACCGTCTACTTCTTGTCTCCTTTTGACGTCATAATCACTCAATCCTTGAGTTGTCACTCCCAATTTTTCCAGGACTTTATCTGCTGATTGCTGATGATATTCTAACATTCGATTCCCCTTCCCATGTAAAATTGCTAGACTATCTACTCCACCTCTATAATATTTTAGCTATAACAATACTATTCCTTGCCCTATGAGAGTATGATAATTATTGAGATAGAAATTAAAAAGAATCCACAAATTAGACATGCTAAATTTGTGGATTCTTATTTGATTTCCTTATAACATAAATTTAAGACGAGCATTACCTTTCTAGAGCTACTTTCATTTCTCTAATTGCATCTATTACAACTTGTGGTTTATCAATATGAATTGCATGACCAGCTTCCTCAATGATGAAGTGTTTACTTTCCGAAGATAGCGTTGCAAGTTCTCTTTGAAATTTCATCCAAGCAGCCATAGATTGGGATGTATGATGAGGCTGTTAATACGGTAAGTGGAATACTGCCAATACTTCTATCTCGAACTTGTTCCAGACTTTCTTCGAATTCTTTAAGAGAACCTTCTACACTAAATTGCTGTAAATAATCTCTCCTCATTTCTTTTGAAAATAAAGGAACCATAATACTATTTTGATCCTCGTGACAGGAATCTAAAAGAATCACACCAGCCACATTATCAGGATATGTACTTGCATATAATCTGACATTTACTCCTCCGAATGAATGTCCTACTAATAAAAAAGGAGGCTTAATATTTGCTTTTTCAAGTAATGCTCTTAGATTCTCTACAATTTGCAAACTATGTTTGGACTGGTTTCCTTTATCACTTTTCCCAACACTTGCTCTATCGTAAAGAAATACCTTAGCAAACTCTGAAACTCCTGCTCTAATCGGTTCCCAGTTATCTAGTGCCCAGCCATATCCTGATTCAAATACTACTGTTGGACCTTGTTTATACTGACCAATGCATTCGTAATATAACCCAACTCCATTTACATTTACTTTATTTACCAAGTAATTACTATTCAAAATCTCGCCCCTTTAACAATTGCACTACATTACTTCTGCCATGTGTTTCTTTTTACTTATTGCCCATTAGATTTTAAGTAATCTAAAATAATTTTTACTCGTTCTAGTACCGAGTAGTCTCCTTCAATTTTCACTATTGGGCAGTTTAGATCCTCCATCCAATGTTCGTGCAAGATTTTACTTCTAACCTCCAACCCAGCCACATCATATAAAGAAGCCCATTCTATAAAAGTCTCGTATTGTTCATGCATACTACCTCCAGCAAATATTTTATCACCATATCTTTGAAACTCTCTCTGCCGTAGTCTTTCGAGTCTTAAATTTTGGGGAATCCATAGAAATATGACCATATCAAAATGCGATTTAAAACTGTCACCCCAACCACATAATGCCCCAGACAGAATTGACTGCTCGCACTTTGATAAGTCTGCGTTCAGCATTTTCTTTCATCTATTTCACTTTGCTCAGTAAATTTGTCTTTCCAAAAATAATCATCCGTATCAAGATGCGTGTAAGATAATTCATTTGATAACGCTGCTCCTAGTGTTGATGTTCCTGAACCCGAAGCACCGAATATATGTATTTTATTCATTTTTCTCCTTTCAGTCTTAGTTGATTCTCACGGAGGTGATATACGCATTAAGCGAGTAGCCAATCAATAATATTCAATTGAAAAAATAAAAACATAAATATAACGAAAAACACTAATTCACTTAAGGTAATAATATGTTCTTTCGATTCTTTTTTATATTTCCATTCCATAAATGCACGATAACAATTCAAAACGATTATAAATGTAATCAATAGGCTAGGTATTCCTCCTATTTGAACCGAGTCTAAAGTCTGAATAACTAAACCTATAAAAAATAGGATTAACAACACTCTTTCCACTGTTTTCTGAGTTTTGTTTACCGGCTTATGTATGCGAATTTTTCGCTTTTCAGTTTTCAAAACTCTCCGTAAGATGATGCCAAGCAAATGTGAAATAGCGAAAATTACAAGGAATATTACAATCAGTTTTAATAAAAACATCTATTTTCCCTCTTCCCAGTAACTCAATAAGAAAATTACTACATCGTAAATAATCTTGTACAATTTTCCATGTAATTATTAATTCGACACCAACCCACAAATTCCTTCTTGTTCCAATTTCTACAAATGAAAAAAAGACAAAAAATTCTTTGTAGAATCCTTTGTCTTTTTTATTAATCTAAAGCCTTCAAACTCTTCCGATAGCTAAACAGAATTTGAATGAATTTATACGACCAAAATAGTAAAAAAACAAGTAATAATACTCTCATGACTCCACCAAAACTCCAGTAAATAAAAGGCTCGACTTGTTGAAGTGTATTTGTGTAAAAAGAAAATAATAATATCGCTATTAGATAAATACTCATACCAATATTCATTTTAAACGCACGTTTGATAGCTTGACGTTGCTCCTGTTTGTCATATGAAAATTGAGGCATTTCCTCATCATCTTCATAAGGCATAGCCCAAATCGAATAATTCAATAAAGTCATATTAGAAGAATATTTTAGCTTCCAGCCAAGTTCTTTATGCGTTGCAAAATAGGAAGGCTGTACTTTGTACTCAAACATACACTCATACTTTAAATTACTAGGATTCGTTTTTCTAAATGTAAAAACCGCCGCAGTGACCTTTTCGAGTTCATATCCTTCTTTTGCAATTCGCTCAAGCCAAGCTTTTGTTTCCTCTAGTTGATACATCCAACCACCTTTAAATTTACGCAGCTTATTACCAGAGGAAATAGAGTCAATCACCGCATCCATCTCACGTTTCTCAAACCGACGATAAGCCCTAAATACATAGATGGAGAAGGAAGCTATTACGATTATTTCAGTTACTAATAGTAGAATAAACCAAACGTTACCAGCTAAAATGCTTTCTTCTTCCATCACTGATGCGAGAATTCCCAGTATTATAATTGGTAGCATCGAAAAAGATATTTGAAAAGTGGCCAGTACGCTCAACGTATATGCATGCGTTCGGTTTCGTTTCACTAGTTTATCTCGAGATGGATACAATCGAATCGTTGGTACTTCATTCGTTAGAAAAAGCCAGTTGCCTACAGAAACTGCAATGTTCCAACCTTCTTTTTGTAAAGTTGTAGGTAGCGAATGATTCTTTGAATCATATTGGATATGATATGTTACATGCTTTTGTTCCCCTTTTTCGAGTGTGAATATACGTGTCCATCGATTTACACTCGATAAATGCCAGCCCTTTTTTGCCATTTCGGAAAGCCAACACTCCGTTTTATCGACATTGTAGCTCCACAGCCATTTCACTTTCTTTTCTTTCATTGAAAGTCCCCCTCGAAACGTAGTACATTGTCATGTAATTCTTTCAATCGTTTCATTTCCGCTTGCATTAACTCTTTTCCTAAGTCCGCTATTTCATAAATCGTTTTACGCTTATCATCCGCATAAATCGTAATGATTTCATCTCGTTGCATTTTCGTTAATGTGCCGTAAATCGTACCTGAGCCAAGTGTAATCCGACCATTTGTCATTTCTTCTACTCGTTTAATAATGCCGTACCCATGCCTTGGTTCTGTTAATGAAAGCAAGATATAGAACGCTGTTTCGGTCATCGGCATATACTTCTGGATAACTTTTTTCACTTCGTCACCTCTCTGCTATGTCACACCTCGACTATATCACAACGTGACATATGAGAACAAGTAGGAATTTTCTGTTATTCGTACTATAAATTAAAAAATAGCAATTAAATGAGTATTATGCTATAGTATGTGTATAGCCTTTCGTTTTGGCTTCCAATAATACCGATTGTCATTCAGTCGCTATCATTTGGGTGCCAAACCCGCAGGAACACTTAAGGAACGAAGTGTTCTCTACCAAAAAGCATCATCTCTTTTGAGATGATGCTTTTTTCTATGTATAATTGATTAAATTTCTTGCATAAGTTAGAATTTCATCTTTCTTGCATCACTTTCGATTGCATTTTTACAAGTAAGACAGGATAAATTAGCTTTCTTGTTGCGTTTATATAATCTATACTGCGGATCATTATCGTAAAGCTTAAACTCTCTTTTGCAGAACATACACTTTACCATATAAAATAACATATCATCCCTCCTAGTCTATTTATATCAGATTATGTATCCGAAAGAAAGAGATACATGAATCTATTTTCATGCACCTCTCATAAACTTTCATTATACTTCTTAACAAATAACCCGGTATATACAAAAAAGACACCAATCATCAGTATAATTCCAATATAAACGGACATCATCGTTGGGATTAAAAATGCACCAATGATAATGGTAGATCGTGCAATTAAGTCTGCCCCGCTAAAAGAGAAATTGGAGAATGCAGAATACGAACCTCTTTTATCAGCAGGAATCATATTTGCTTGCTCTGCGTTACGAACAGGTGAATAGATTAATTCACCAATTGTTGCAATCAAATTAAATAGAATCAATATATACCATGTGTTTGCCGATGTGACTGTGATATAACCAATACTGTAAATAATAAGACCGATCAATAATACCTTCTGATTACTAAAACGATTTGTAATTCGATTGATCAAAAACGTAAAGCACACGACTAGCAACATATTCTCTATGTTGAGAATACTCAACATTCGTACACCAGCAACTTCAAAATCCCCAATACTTACTGATTCAAAAGTTTCTGCTAGACGAACACCTATATAACTATTTAAAGTAAATTCAGCAGAAAATATAAACATGGAACCTACAACTAACTTTACAAATGGTTTATCCCGAAAAGCAACCTTGTAGTTTTGAACTAAATCCAAAAATACATTATCATGCTGCTTTTCTAAACGATTTGCATGCTCATCGATTAGCCAAATCTTATATGCAATTGGTAGACTAATAGAAGTAATAGATAGTACTGCAAAAAGCTCCATTTGATGATTTAGGTACAACAAGCCACCTAAAGCTGCTCCTATAGCCATTGATAAATTCACAAGCCAATAATCCAGTGCATAAACCTCTTTACGATTTTCAGGTGTAGTCGAATCAATTATAATTGCATGCATCGCTGGGCGCCCAAGACTACTCGTAACTATGTAAGCTACATAGGCAACAGCAAATAACCAAATAATATTTTCCTCTGGCAATAAACTAATCGTCATGCATAAAAACATCAATGCACTTAAAAACGAAGTTAATACTAACACCTTTTTTCGTGGAAATCGGTCAGAAATATAGCCACCAATTAGATTAGTAAAAAAACTGACGATGACAGTAAATATTAAAAAGACTCCTGCCCAAACCTTACTCATTTCTTGTGCAAAAAATAAGGCCATAAATGGCATAACTGCCGATGATACAGCACGATTAAAAAAAGATGTAATTAATCGAACCTTAATATTTTGTGGATAGCTTTTCCAAGTCATGTTGTCATCTCCCTCTGTCTTATGTATATTAAACTAGACTCAAATAATAAAAAATGGACACTTTAATTACTTATGTCCACTTTTAAAAGGAGTATATGATGGACAAATATTTATTAACCCTTTGGCAATCTGTCCCCTCAGGTAACATTAAACAATATGAATTAGCTGATTTTCTCCAATTAAGTCCCAAACAAACGGCTCGTTATATACAAAAATGGTCAACAGAAGGATGGCTTACATATACTTCTGGTCGTGGTAGAGGAAATGTCTCAAAACTTGAGTGGTTGAGAGATGTGGAAGCTATTTTAGAAGAACAGCTCATGAAAACAATCGATGAAGAACCTGTCGAAGTAAGTAGTAAATACTTATTATTCGATTGGTCACTTGATAGTAAACTCCGCTTGATGAATAAATTTCGCTCGAAATTTGGATACGTTCATTCATCCAATGATAAGCTTGTGATTCCTAGAAGATATCCTTTTCTGACTATACATCCAATAGATGCTGCGGATGTAAGCAGTGCTAGCATAGTAGCTAATGTTTATAATCGTTTAGTAGCTATCGATGAGCATGGCGTTGTTTCACCTGAACTTGCGCATAGTTGGGATATTGCTTCTACTAAACTTCGAATTTATTTGAAAAAAGATATTAAGTTTCATGACGGTTCCATATTAACAGCAGAAGATGTGGTTACCTGTATTGAAAGGTTGCGAGTTCATCCACAATTTAAAGGGGTATGGGAACCTGTAAAACAAGTATTTATCGTTGCTCCATTAGTCATCGATATTTGTTTCCCTAATGGATGCAGTTACTGTTTACAAATGTTAGGTACGATGAATGCAAGCATATATAAAGAAAACAAAGAAGACGTAATTGGTACAGGATGCTTTTATATCGAAGCTAACAATGAAAAGAAAACAACTTTAGTTGTCTTTAAAGATTATTTTGGTGAAAGACCTTTATTAGATGTAGTGAAATTCGTTCAAGTTCCCCAGGAATTTGATGTAGTATATAGATCCTCTGCTCAAGAAGACACCAACACTACTTTTCAAGTGGAAAGCGATTCTGGTTTTGGCATAGTTATGATGAATACGTTTCGAAATACTGCAATTCAGCGGAAGGATGTTCGTGATTATTTGCATTATATTATTGCAAAATATCGACATGAAATTAGCGAATTGGGTACACGTAAGCTACCGAATCATCATGGGTGCCTCATTGATAAAAGTGAGGAAATTGCTATTGCTAAAGTAAAAAAGCCACATTTTACAGAACCACTTGTTTTAAAATTAGTAAATTATACGGAGAAAGAGACGATGTGGTTAAAACACATATTGGAAAAAGAGGGAGTCCCGGTAGTAACTAAGGATGTTTCTTTTAAGGATTCAGTTTTCAATAGCTTAGAAAACGAGGATGTTGACTTTTTTATACACGGAGAAGTATTTGAAATGAATCAAGATTTTTCTTTTTTCTATTTTCTTAAAAATGGGTATTCATCTTTAGCAGATATATTAAAAAAAGATTCTATCATAAACCATTACCTAGATGAATACGCACATACTCCATTTCAGAATTGGACAGCATTAAATTTGAAAGTGGAGAAAAAACTAATTGAGGATTCCGTCATGATTCCTTTATATTATGCCAAACGACAAATCCCTTTTTCAGCAGATTTGATGAATATTACTATTAAGCATTTTGGCTATGTAGACTTTTCAAAACTATGGGTGAGGCCCGATATACATGAATAAATTTACTAGAAAAAGTAATGCTCTACTACCCTTTCATAGGATAATAGAGCATTGCTTTTTACGATTCATCTAACAAATGTTGATAAAACTTATCCGCCGCGATTGATAATGGAATACTTTTTTTTGTTACTAATCCAATTGTTCGCTCTTCTATGTTTTCATATATCGGCACCTCGAATAGTTCACCTGCTGCTAGTTCTTTAGAAACTAACTCTTTTGTGACAAATGCAACGCCCATTCCAATTTTTGCACACTCCATTAACAGTTCGACACTTCCTACTTCAATATCTGGTGTAACACTGAGACCCTGTTTTTGAAATAACTGATTAAGGAAGTTTCTTGAACTACTAGTTTCAGAAAAAGATATAATGGGGTAATTTAACAACTCTTCAAGATGACGTTTACTAGTTGCCAACTCTTTCAATCTATTTCCAACTACAAATATACTTTGTATCGTTAAAAATTCCTTCTGTTGAATGCGACTTTCATTAATGGGCAAATGAACGATTCCAAGATCAATCAAACCATTATTCAACTTATCTAAAATTTGCGGAGTTGAGCCGTGCTGAAGCTTGATCTGAATTTTGGGATACAGTTCTTGAAACTCCTGTATAAATGGAAGCAAATAATGCTTACACGTTGAATCACTGCCTCCGATCGTCACATATCCATTTTCTAAATTTTTCATGTCCACCATTTTTCTTTCCGCGCTTTCTAGTAATCCAAAAATTTGCTGCATATATTCATATAAAACTTCCCCCTCACTTGTGATTTCAACTCCTTTTGACGTTCTATTGAATAATTGTACCGCTAGCTTTTCTTCTAATTGCTTAATAGCATGACTGACACTTGGCTGCGTTATGTACAGCTTTCCTGCTGCTTTTGAAAAGTTTTTTTCTATTGCTGTAATATAAAATACACGGTACAAATCTAAACTCACGATATAGACACCACCTATGACTGTTATTCAAAATGTTCATTTCATTTATACCACTTAATTTATTATACTGAAATTACTGAAAAGGAGTGAGTGGAAATTGAAGAATTCTATTGATATAAAAGCACGGAGTCCTTGGACTTCATTAAGTAATGTGAAGTCCATCATACTTTCTCCAAACGATAAGAAAATCGACGGAACTGTTACTATTCCTGGAAGTAAAAGTTTAACGAATCGAGCATTAATTATGAGCGCTTTAGCTGATGGGGGATCTAAAATTACAGGCATATTAAAAAGTGACGACTCTTATTGGTGTATAGATTCTTTAAAAAATTTAGGAATTAATATGGACATTCTACAAGATACTGCTTTTATAAATGGGAATGGCGGAAAATGGGATTCAGGCAGTTTATATATTGGAGCAGCTGGCACGATTGCACGGTTTTTGCCTGGTGTTTTGGCATTATCAACTAAAGGAGAATGGAAAATCGAAGCCAGTAGTAGCATGAATAAAAGACCAGTCTCTTCTTTAGTAAATACATTAAACGAATTAGGTTGCGACATTCAGTGTATAGATCAGGAAGGATACTATCCGCTATCTATTAAAGGAAAGAAAATAATAGGAGGAAATGTAAGTCTTTCCGGTAAAATTTCTAGTCAGTTTATTAGTGGTTTATTGATAGCAGCTCCATTAGCTAAAAAATCGATTACGATTAATATCGAGGATTATATCGTCCAACATTCTTATGTGCTATTAACACTGCAATTGATGGAACAATTCGGAGCAAGTGTGGAATATGATAATGACTTAACGAAAATTGTCGTACATCCTTCGCAATATACTCCTCAAAATATCGCGCTCGAGGCAGATGCTTCTACAGCATGTTATTTCCTTGCACTTGCGGCACTGACAAATGGGAAAATTAGAATCGATAATTTAACCTATGAAACAGAACAGCCCGACATAAAAATGGTCGATATTTTGGAACAAATGGGATGTACAGTAACAAAAGGAGCGACTTTTATCGAATTAGAAGGAACTGCACAATTAAAAGGAGGGTTCGAAATTTCGATGAGAGCACTGTCCGATCAAACACCCACGTTAGCTGCGTTAGCCCCATTTGCAGATGATCCGATAACGATTAATGATGTCGAACATATTCGCTATCATGAATCAGATCGCATTCGGGTTATGAGTGAGTCTTTAACGAAATTAGGAATTAGAGTAGAAGAATTTAAAGATGGATTAAAAATATACCCCGGCAAACCAAAATCGACATTATTACATACGTATGATGATCACCGAGTCGCGATGTCACTAGCTCTAATAGGCACTAGAATCGAAGGAATTGAACTAGATGACCCTGGTTGTGTGTCGAAAACTTGTCCTAACTATTTTGAGTTACTAGAAAACCTGGGAGTGAATATACAAAAAGAGTCAAACCTTTAATGGTCGACTCTTTTCTGTTTTTTGGCCCGTCGAATAAAATAAATACTTGCCAGTAGTAATACAACTAGTAAAACAATCAAGTATACCGCATAATCCATTACTGCTGGGGCATCCTCTTCTAGCGGTTTAGCATCGAGATTGATCGACACTTGTTCGATTGGTTTATCCCCTAGCCCAAGCGCTTCAATATCAGCCACTGCTGACGCCAAATCTGTCGTTCTCGAACAAATAGTTCCTTTAAGCTCCCCGTCTATTTCTTGCGCATATACGAGATATTCATTGTTCACTGTAAATGGAAAGCCACAGCTAGCAGAATCTCTTTCTGTAGAAACGACAACTTGCGATTGAGTTACTCCCTTCCAAGCCTCATCCACTTCAAACAAAAAAGCGATAGGATCTGCGGAAGACTGAGTTAAATTATGCTTATTTACATCTAACATATCAATAACTTTTCCAGTGAAAACAGCTGAACTACTTGCTAGTTCTTCCTGTGCTGATGGCGGTGCAATACACGAACAAGCGTAACTAGTCGCTGGTGAATAGCTGAAGAAGAAAATAATTGAAAAGATCATGAGCAAAGCAATATTTTTGTGTTTTAACATATTCAATACCTCCTTTCCCACTTAGACGGTTCAATGCAAGTCCAGGTTACATGTTGGAATGGTCGTTTTCGGAGATCCTCGACCGCTCCCTAATCTAATAAAAAAGAATCGCCAAAAGCGGCGATTCTCTCTTTAAAACAGTTCTTTTGCTAATAATCGGTACACATTCAATCGTTTTTCCTGTGAATGAGGAATACTGCAAATCATTGCTTCGTCAAAGCCGTATAGCTGTTGCTCTTCTTGTAACTTTGTAGCAACCTCTTTTGCTGTACCTACTAAGTGGATTTTACGATTATCTTGAATCATCATGCGATCCATTTCTGTTAGCGGATAATTTTGTGCTTCTTCTGGTGTCAACGTTTGACGAAGTTGGCCTCTCATTAACGATAACCGAGAAATATCTTGTGGAAGTGCCTCGTATTCCGCTTCTTCTTTTGTTTCTGCAACAGTCACCATATATGTTACATTGATTTCTGGCTTCTCCATAAGGGCAGACGCTTGGAAATTTGTTCGGTACGTATCAAAAATTTCCTTTGTCATCCCACCTTGAAAAAACTGTGCAAAGGAATATCCAACTCCTAAACGACCTGCTTGCACAGCACTATTTCCTGTTGATCCAAGCAACCATGCTTCGGGTAACACGATATTCGCTGGTGTTGCAACTGTTCGATTGTAAACACTATCTTCTGGTACTTCATCATTTATTAACTGGAGTGTTGTTGCTAGTTTGTCATACATATTATCGAGCATTGGTTGGCGGCCTTCGGAAAGTGCATACATGGCATAATTATCTCCGCCAGGTGCACGCCCTACTCCAAAATCAATACGACCAGGTGAAAGAGCACTTAGCGTTTTAAATACTTCTGCAAGCTTCAAAGCTGAATAATGCATCATCATTACCCCACCTGTTCCGATACGAAGCTTAGTCGTTTTCGCAGCTAAGTGTGCTGCAATAACTTCAGGCGCAGAGCTTGCAATAGTGTTCGTCCCATGATGTTCCGCCATCCACATACGATAATATCCTAACCTATCTGCTAAAATAGCAAGTTCTTCTGCATTTTTTAATGCACCAGCAGCCGTGTTTCCAACTGTAATCGGTGCTTGATCTAGTACACTTAGTCTCATCTATAATTCATCCCTTCATTCGCAACATAACCTACTTTATCCAATATTATAGAAGGAAGAAATGGAAGTAAACGAAAGAGACTCACAGCCGTTATTACAGCGATTGTAAGTCTCTTTTATGAGTGCTTGTAGTCAAATCTTTACGTCGATATACACTTAGTACTATACCAATAAGAAATGAATTAAACAAAATCGGCATCAATCCATAACTTATAAATGGCAAGGACATAGAAATCAATGGGAAAAACCCAAATGTCATTGCAATATTCGTAACCATTTGAACGGAATAAAGAGCAACCGCACCAATAAGCAGAAGTTTTCCATAGGATTTAGGCATTTTTCTAGCGATATACATAATTCTAACAATAAATAAAGATAGAATTAATACAAGTGCCATGGCAAAGAGCCAACCATAATAGGAAGTAAGACTTGCAAAAACAAAATTGGTATGTGCTTCGGGAAAATACTGTTTGTCAATTGAGTTCCCAAACCATCCAGCCTGTGAGATTAACTTTTTAACGAACAATATCATATTTCCTGCACTGTCTGGATAACTTTCAGGATTTATAAATGCTAATAGTCTTACTTTCTGATAAATTTCTAATAATGGCCATATAATTATTCCGATAATGCTAAAGGAACTAATTACTAAAGTAGTAATTGTAATAATTGCCTTTCTACTAAATTTACTCCACCAAAACATAACAAATACCATAGCAATGTAAATATAGGCAGTTGAGGCGCTAGCCAAGTCCAAGATTAAATAAAAAGAAAGTGCATATAACATTCCAAAATGCCATATCTTCAATCTTTTATTATTGATAAAAGATGCCCATGCGAGAAAAAAGAAAGGAAGAGCCATCATGCTTTCAATCGTTATAGGTCCAAGCTGAATTACGGGAAGTCCATATACTATTCGGGTTGAAAAAAGTCTTATAGTTAAGAGAATCAACACACCGATCGCGTAAAACATCCAGCCAAACTTTTCTAGATTTCTATAATTGATCAGCATCATTCCAAAGGCTGTTAGTCCACCGAGAAAAACAAAAACAACTTTAGATTGAGAGTAATGACCTAGAAAATTCCCATTATCTATATATCCAATAGAAAACAACGGCAAAAACCCTAGTGCTAATGTTGTTAACAATAAACTAACCGTTATCCAATCTACTTTCGGCCGATGAAGTTTGTTTAGCTGTTGACCAAGGGTTATGGGGCTTCCCATTTGTTCAACTGCCTTTTTTTCCGCTTCTGTTTCGGTTAACCCCTTCTTCATCCATTCTCTTTTCGCTTCTTTTATGTGGTAATCCAATTCAATTGAAACAAAATCCTTCGCCTCTTTTGATCTGATTTGATCGCTTACTTCGCTCAAATAAGCTTGACTCCTTTTTTCCACTGAACTGTCACCCCTCAAATAGTTCTTTTAAAGCAAATTTTTTATCTATATGTTGCTTTTCTAGTTTTACTAATTTTTTTCTTCCTTTATTGTTTAATCGATAATATTTAATATTCCACTCATTCCAGCTTGATTTTAAACAGCTATCTTGCTCT
Organism: Psychrobacillus sp.; assembly: GCF_032154225.1. Lineage (GTDB taxonomy): Bacteria > Bacillota > Bacilli > Bacillales_A > Planococcaceae > Psychrobacillus. Next base: position 29,390 of record NZ_JALDYF010000020.1, on the reverse strand, counting down.
AACTGGTGTAAAAGGGTATATAAAATCCCTTCATTTTCCTCAAATTTACGTATTCCTCTTCCCCGTAAAAAATTCACTAATTCGAAGCCAGTTTTTTCTTTAACAAGTAGCTGCATAACTGCTAATAAAATATCCTCGTCTTTTATTTCTTTATTAACTCTTTCACGAATTGCTTTTTGGTGTTGATCGGTGAATCCCAAGTCAGAAAAAACACTTTTATCCATTGATTTTTTCAATCTTTTTAAACGCTCATCCATTTTTGGAGCCCTCCAATCGTTCTTCTAAAAGTTGTTTAGCACGTCTAAGTCTAGTTTTAACCGTGTTAACACTTACTTCCGTCATAACCGCAATTTCCTTGATTAGCAAATCCTCGTAATAGAAGAGATAAATCACTTCTCTATATTTAATCGGTAGTGTCATTACGACGGAGATTAACTGATCATCTTCTTCTTTTTGTATAACAACTTCCTCTACCATTCCTTTATGCGTTCTATTTTCGGCAATCTCTTCTTTCATAACAACATTCTTGTTATACCAGCTTTTTAAAAAATCCTTACAATGATTAATAGCAATACTCCATAGCCATGTTTTTAGTTGAGATTTACCATTGTATGTATGCAGTGCTTTGTAGCATTTGACAAATATGTCCTGCGTTAAGTCTTCTGCAACTTCTTTATTATTTACATAAGAATAAACAAGCCTTATTATTTCCTGCCCATAATTGTCCATCAGTTCCTCTATAAGCGCATCCTTCTCATCTAAATCGAGTGCTTTAACAATAAGTTCCTCCACTTCCACACCACCTATCTAGTTATTAGACGATGTGCCTCCATAGAAGGTTTTTTTACTTTAGAAAATAAAAAGGAACTTCCCTAAAATTCATTAGAAGAGTTCCGTTTATGTCTATTTGAATGTGAAAGCATACTACCTATAAATTTAATTTTTTCTTAACTTCCAGTATATATTCTATGGAAAGACCCGTTACTGCTGCAATTGTCTCAGGTTCGAGTTTATTGAATAATGCATTGCGGACAATTTCTAATTCCTTTAATGTTCACCTTGCTCAACACCTTCTTCTACACCCATATGTTTTACATCATCTAACTTCGCTTCTTCATCTAAAATATACTTTAATCTGGATTGCTATGCTAGAAACTGCTCAGGAGATTGACCTAACTCTTGCCAAACTGTGAAAGCATTCATTAAATTATCATCCTTCATTGCAAGCTCCTCCAATTCTTTATAAATTTCCTCGTAAACCATTTCTTTTCTCGCATCCACCATACCTAGCAATAGTAGCCATCTTGCAAGAATATTATTCCATGAATCTAACTTCTTTTCATACCATAGTTGGATAAATTTTTGCATTTCAATAAAATGAATTTCAAGCACATCATCTACGCGAAACTTAGCTTAGGACATACTAATAATATCTTTTATTCTTTTATAAACTTCATAAATTCTCCAACATTTTTAAAAATAGCATGTGGTTCAGATGTAAATTCTAATGAATGATAATCTGGCAGCCATTGAACCCCTATCGTCAAAACATTCGCTTGTACGCCAGATAGTATGTCTGCATCACTGTCACCTACAAAAATCGCCTGACTATGATCAACACCTAAAAGAGACAATGCTGTTATTAACCCTTCTGGATCTGGTTTCGGCTTGACCACATCATCACCAGTTATGATGACATCAAACATCCCTTCCATACTCAGTGCTTGGAGAGAAATATCTAAACTTCGCTTTGCCTTTCCGGTAAAAATGCCAATTTTATACCCCGACTCTTTCAAAAACGCTAGCAAATTATTTATCTCTTCATTATTTACTACTAATTGGTCATGATGTTCTGCGTAAATTTTATAATACAATTCAATCGCTTCGTCTTTATTGCTGTTCGACAAATTTCCTCTAATAATTCCTGTTTCAGAAGGTCCAAACATCGTTTTTATTTGTTCCTCTGTAAGTTCTTTGTTATCAAACTGTTTGAACACATGTTGAAAAGCATCAAAACAAATTGGTAACGTATTCGCTAATGTTCCATCGAAATCAAAAATAACTGTTTTTATGGTCAACACTTCCTTCCCATTAATTCCATCTCTATTATACCAAAGTAAAAGACTAGCATACCTTTTGTAGTTCACGTCACTTTGATATGCTTAAATAGTAAAGAATTTATAAAGTTTGAAAGTTTCACTTTTAAAGATGCTACTGTATGTACAGGAGGAATGAGCCGTGGTAGAACAGATACTACTTGTCGAGGATGATGCAGAAATTGCGCGTATTATACGCGATACTTTACTACAAGAAGGCTATCAGGTCACCTGGGCTTCAACAGGAATGGAAGGATGGGAAGATTTTCAAGTTGTAAAATATGATTTAGTGCTTGTTGATTGGATGATGCCTGAAATGGATGGGATTACTTTATGTCAAAATATTCGCTGGAAAAGCGATGCTCCCATTTTAATGATTAGTGCACGTAGCGAAGATGCTGACAAAGTGAAAGGGCTTCATATTGGTGCAGACGATTACTTAGCGAAACCCTTTAGCCTAGAGGAATTGAAAGCACGTGTTGCCTCTCACTTAAGAAGATGGCGTCGTTATAACGGACAGCAAGAAAATAGTGAAATAGAGCGATATGAACATGGGTTAACAATCAACTGGCAGCTTGGACAAATAAAGCTGTCCGGAAAACCACTTATGTTAACAAATAAAGAATATGAGTTGTTAAAAGTATTAGCACAAAATCCGGTACGTACTTTTTCTAAAGTCGAGCTATATCAACATATTTGGCAGCAACCTGAGCTAGATGAATCACATACTATTACTGTTCATATTAAATCATTACGTGAAAAGCTTGTAGATCCAGTGAAAATGCCACACTTCATCCAAACTGTTTGGGGTAAGGGCTATCGTTTTATCGGGGAGCGTTTATGAAAATTAAAACATGGCTTCTTCTTTCCTATCTTATCGTGATGATTTTGCCACTTGCTGCTGCTTATGCTCTCTTTGCTTGGATTAACTCGTATCATGCAGATAGGAATGTAACAGAATACGTTGAACAGTGGAATAACCTTCAAAAAATGAAAGATGTTTTGGATAACCCCTTACTTTATGAACGGGGAGCCGATTTCAAACCAGTTGAGAGCTTAAAAAACGAGCAAGTAGTCATTACACTATACGAGCGTTCAGGGGTACTTTTATTTACGACAGATCCATACGCTGTAGGTTCAATTTCTTCCTTCAATAGAGAAAAGTTATATCAAGATTTTTATACGATAAAACAGCAGTACCGTACTAACATTTATAAAGCGCCCGTTTTCAAGGAAGGTAATGTTATTGGAATCTATGAAATTACAACAATGCGCTCTGACTGGGTAGCTGGTGTAGAAAATCGTACTTGGTTCGTTGTTTCATTATTTTTACTTTTATTTGTAAGCATTTTTGTTATCGTCATATGGTTTGTAAACCGAAAGCTCAATAATCCACTTAATCTACTCAGGAAAAATATGCAGGCTTTTGGAACTGGACAACAACTTACACCGTTCACAAAACGGCAAGATGAGATTGGTGATTTAGCGGAAAGTTTTGCAGCAATGCAGGATGAAATTGAAAAAGCTCGACAGCATCTAGCAAGCGAGCAACAACAAAAGGAAATGATGATTGCAAGCATTTCACATGATTTAAAAACACCTTTAACTTCCATTAGCGCTTATGCTGAAGCATTAAAGGGTCAAACATTAACGAAAACACAGCAAGTGGAGTATACAGAAGTAATCGTTGGAAAGGCGACTTACATGAAACAATTGCTAGAGGATTTGCTGACATATACTTTATTGCAATCTGCAAATTACGAAGTAGAGCGTGTTTCTGTAGATGGGCAGGAGTTTTTTGACATGCTGACTTCTGACTATGCCCCCCTCTGTCTGAGTAAAAATATAGAATTGACGACAGTGTGTCGGGTAACTGGATCGTATTTAGTTAATCCAAAACAATTCATGCGTCTTGTAGACAATTTAATGACGAATGCTCTCACACATGTTTCTTCAAATGGTCAAATATTACTTGCTGCTTTGGATGCTGGCACTAAACCTGCCGAGTGCTATTCTTTTGTAGCCTCAGCACTTCCAAAGAAAAATGGGATGTACGTCATTGTACAAAATAGTGGTTCTGGTATTTCAGAAGAAGATTTAGCAAGAGTGTTTGAGCCTCTTTACCAAGGTGATACAGCACGTACAAAGGTCCATTCACAAGGCACAGGACTTGGTTTAAGTATTACAAAGCAAATTATAGAAAAACATGGTGGTAATGTAGAAATGCTGTCCCAGCAAGATATTGGCACAGCAGTTATTTGCTACTTACCTTCAATTAAAGGAGAAAACCAACATGAAATGGTTAACTAAATTAGGAAGTATTATGTTAATTTCTGGAACGCTTATTGCATGCAATTCGGAAGAAAGCCAGTTTTCACCACAACAAGTAATTGAAAATGCATTGCAAGAAACGGAACAAGCATCCACTTATTATGGTGAATATAAAATGCTGACCAGTATAGATAATACCGATGAGCTAGCAACTGTAAAAGAATGGTTTCAAAATGGAAAACGTCGAATGGAAATGACTGCAACTGGAGAAAATTCCTCAGAAGAATTACTTCTTATAAATGATGGTTCTAAGATGTATATTTATAATAAACCGGCAAATAGTGTAAAGTCTTTTGCACTTGAAAATGAAATGGATCAATTAGGCATTCCATCACCACGAGAGCAAGCAGAAATGCTCTTAGAATCGGTGAAAGGTTCACATGATATTACGATTGTTGGTGAAGAAAAAATTGCAAATCGTGCAACCTACCATATTGCGGCAAAAGCAAAAAATAATAAGAGTATTATTGGCGATTTGGAGGTATGGATCGATAAAAAAACTTGGATGACTTTGAAGAGCGTATCAACAACCGGTAGCATAACATTTACACAGGAATACACAAAAATTGATTATGATGCAAAAATGGACATAAACACTTTTACATTTGATGCCCCTGAAAATGTAACCATTGAAGAAATCGACACTTCTGCTTATACGCCTGTAGCAATAACGGAAGAGGAAATAAAACAAACGATTGGATCTTACTATAAACTTACTAACACTGATTTACAGCTAACTGCGGTAACTGTCACTGGAAAAGATGAGCCACGACCAGAATTTTCTTTTGAATACGAACGAAATCAAATACCTGCGCTATCACTAATTGTATTTAAGCAAACAGCTCAACAAGTTGACTTTGGCTACTCGGCCGAAGAACAAGAACAAATTATTCGTGGACAAAAGGGCACGAAAATGGAAATGAATAATTTCCGAACGCTAAGTTGGTATGAAAATGGCTTATCCTATAGTGTTATTCTCCTTGATCCAGAGTTAACCTTTGAACAAACACTTAATTATTTGGAAGAAATGAAGCTAGAACAATAAAATAAGATCGACAATGAAAAAACGGAGCATTTCCTATAAAGGAACGCTCCGTTTTTAGCTATTAGTATACAGATGTATTTTCTTTCGTAATGTTCTCCAAAATTTCTTTCACGCGTGCTAGGAAACGACCACAAACTAAGCCGTCTAGTACACGGTGATCAAGTGATAGACATAGGTTAACCATGTCGCGAGCTGCAATCATGCCACCATCCATAATAACTGGACGTTTTACGATTGATTCCACTTGAAGAATTGCCGCTTGTGGGTAGTTGATAATTCCCATTGATTGAACAGAACCAAATGATCCTGTGTTATTTACAGTGAATGTACCACCTTGCATTTCGTCTGATTTTAATTTACCAGAACGAACTTTTGCAGCAAGCTCATTTACTTCACGAGCGATGCCTTTAATCGTTTTCTCGTCAGCATTTTTGATGACAGGTACGAAAAGAGCGTCGTCTGTAGCAACTGCGATGGAAATGTTAATGTCTTTTTTCTGCACAATTTTATCTCCAGCCCACATAGAGTTCATCATTGGGAATTCTTTCAATGCTTGTGACACTGCTTTTACGAAGAAAGCAAAGTATGTTACATTGAAGCCTTCTTTTTGCTTGAACTCATTTTTAATCGAGTCACGATATTGTACTAAGCTCGTTACGTCAACTTCAATCATCGTCCACGCATGAGGTGCTTCGTGTTTGCTACGTAGCATATTAGTTGCGATTGCTTTACGAATACCTGTAATCGGGATTTCGATATCTCCAACTGCTACAGGAACATTTACTGGAGCTGCTTTTGGCGCCGCAGTTGCTTGCGGTGTAGCCGTAGTTTGTTCCACTGCTTGTTGTGCTGGAGCAGCTACTGGAATTTCTCCACTCTCAATAATTTTCAGTAGGTCTTTGCGCGTTATACGCCCTTCATTTCCAGTGCCAGTAACTAATGAAAGATCGATGCCATGTTCTTGTGAAATTTTTAATACTGCTGGTGAAAAACGTGCTTTAGCACCTTTTTCACGCTCGATTGGAGCGGCAGATGTAACTTCTTTTTTCACTTCTGCAGGTGTTACTGCTTCAGCTTTTGGTTGCTCTGGAGCTACTTTTTCTACCGTTTCCGTAGCTCCGCCTTCTGTTTCAATCGTACAAACGATTTCCCCAACTGCAAGCGTATCGCCTTCTTTTGCAAGAAGCTCTTTAATAATACCAGTGAAAGATGAAGGCACTTCTGCTGTAACTTTATCAGTATTTACTTCCGCAAGTGGATCGTATTTATTTACATGATCGCCTGGTTTCACTAACCATTTTTCGATCGTTCCTTCAGTTACACTTTCCCCTAACTGAGGCATTTTGATTTGTTCTATAGCCATGTATAGTTCCTCCTTATCAAATTCGCCTTGGCGTATTTGCGTCCAGATTTTTATCGAGCTTGAGGCCTACAGGAAGTAGGTCATGCAGTCGTTGCGACAGGACGTCACGTACTTAGACTGCCTTCCTCGACTCCTTTAAAAAATCTGTGACATCCGCCGGAGGCTGCTATAACAATATTCAGCATGTTTTTGCTGAATGTTGTTAATAGCTCGCTAGCTCGCGCATCGCTTTTTCGACTTTATCTGGATTAATCATAAAGAATTTTTCCATCGTTGGGGCATACGGCATAGCAGGAACATCTGGTCCAGCAAGTCGCATAATAGGTGCATCTAGATCAAATAGGCAATTTTCTGCAATAATAGCAGCTACTTCTCCAATAATGCTACCTTCTTTATTGTCTTCTGTAACAAGAAGTACTTTTCCAGTTTTAGACGCAGCTTCTATAATTCCTTGCTTGTCTAAAGGATAGATTGTACGTAAATCAAGGACATGCGCAGAAATGCCGTCTTTTTCTAGACGCTCTGCCGCTTGAAGTGCAAAGTGAACTGCTAGACCGTACGTAATAACCGTAATGTCTTCTCCTTCACGTTTCACATCTGCTTTCCCGATTTCGATTGTGTAATCTTCTTCCGGTACTTCGCCTTTAATCAGACGGTACGCACGCTTATGCTCAAAGAACATTACTGGATCTTCGTCGCGAATAGCTGCTTTTAATAATCCTTTTGCATCGTAAGGTGTTGAAGGAATTACTATTTTTAAACCAGGTTGATTGGCAAATATCGCTTCCACTGATTGTGAGTGATAAAGTGCACCATGAATTCCGCCACCGAACGGGGCACGGATAACCATTGGACATGACCAGTCATTGTTTGAACGGTAACGTACACGAGCCGCTTCTGAAATTATTTGGTTTACTGCTGGCATGATGAAATCTGCAAATTGCATTTCTGCGATTGGACGAAGACCGTACATCGCTGCACCTATTGCTACTCCTGCAATTGCTGATTCCGCAAGTGGTGTATCTAATACGCGGTATTCACCAAATTCATCATATAAGCCATTTGTTGCTTTAAATACGCCGCCTTTACGGCCAACGTCTTCACCTAAAACGAAAACGCGTTCATCACGAGTCATTTCTTCTTTCATTGCAAGTGTAATTGCATCGATATAAGACATTACTGCCATTATGCGTTCCCCCCATCATTTTCAGCGTATACATATTTAAGCGCGTCTTCTGGAGCAGCATATGGAGCACTTTCCGCGTAGTCCGTCGCCTCATTAACTTCCTTCATAATGCGATCATTAATTTCTTTTTCTAATTCAGCAGTTAAAACATTCGTTTCTTTTAAATACTGAGCAAACGTAATTAGTGGATCTAGTGCTTTTCCTTCTGCAATATCTTCCGCAGTACGATATTGTCTATCATCATCATCGGATGAATGGGCAGTTAGTCGGTATGTTACCGCTTCGATAAGGCTTGGACCTTCTCCGTTACGCGCACGATCTGCAGCTTCTTTTACTACTTTGTATACTTCAATTGGATCTTTTCCGTCTACTCGTACACCAGGCATTCCGTAACTTGAACCACGTTCTGCAACTGTTTTACTTGCTACTTGGCGTTCGAATGGTACAGATATTGCATAGTTATTATTTTCAACCATTGTAATACATGGTAATTGATGTACGCCTGCGAAGTTCAAACCTTCGTGGAAGTCCCCTTGGTTAGAAGAACCTTCTCCTAATGTCACAAACGTAATAAAATCCTTTTTCTCAATTTTCGCAGCTAATGCAACACCTACAGCATGCGGTAATTGAGTTGTAACTGGTGAAGACCCAGTTAAAATTCTATTTTTCTTTTGACCAAAATGTCCAGGCATTTGACGTCCGCCAGAGTTTGGATCTTCTGCTTTTGCAAATGCAGATAGCATTAAATCTCTTGCCGTCATTCCGAAGTGTAAAACAACACCCATATCTCGGTAATATGGTGCAATATAATCTTTTGTATTATCTAACGCGAAGGCAGCTCCAACTTGAGCTGCTTCTTGACCTTGACATGAAATAACAAAAGGAATTTTCCCTGCTCTATTTAGTAACCACATACGCTCATCAATACGACGTGCCATAAGCATCGTCTCAAACATTTTTAATACATCTTCATTTGTTAAACCTATCTCTTCGTGACGGTTTTTCGTCATGTAGAACTCCTCCTTCTTACATATGAATAGCTTTTCCATCGACTGCTAATGCCGCTTCTCCCATCACTTCGCTAAGCGTTGGATGCGGATGAATTGTATGTGCAATTTCCCATGGAGTTGCATCTAGTACCATAGCAAGACCTGCCTCTGATATCATATCTGTTACATGCGGTCCGATCATATGAACACCTAGAATATCATTTGTTTCTTTATCTGCAATAATTTTCACGAAGCCATCTGATTCACCATAAACAAGTGCTTTACCAATTGCTTTAAATGAGAATTTACCTACCTTCACATCAAAACCTTGTTCTTTTGCTTGCTGCTCGGTAATACCAACGCTTGAAGCCTCTGGACTCGAATAAATACAACGAGAAACTAACTTATAATCAATCGGTGTAATTTCATTGCCTGCTACATGTTCGATTGCTGTAATTCCTTCATGGCTTGCAACATGTGCCAGCTGAAGCCCACCGATAACATCCCCAATAGCATATATATGTGACTCTTTTGTTTGCAATGTTTCAGATACTTGAATAAACCCTTTTTCGACAACGATATCCGTGTTTTCTATCCCAATACCTTCTACATTTGCTTGACGCCCAACAGAAACAAGCATTTTTTCAGCTGAAAACGATGTTATTTCTCCGTTCAATTCAGCAGAAATGGTTACTCCGTTATCTGTCGTTTGAAGTGTTTCAGAAAGTACTTTTGCACTTGTTGCAAACGTAACTCCTTTTTTAGCTAAAAGCTTTTGCATTTCTTTCGAAACATCTTGATCTTCTGTTGGAATGATGCGATCTGCGTATTCAATAACTGTGACTTCTACACCGAAGTCATTAAGCATAGATGCCCATTCGATTCCAATGACGCCACCTCCGACGATTAGAATGGATTTTGGTAATTGTTCCATTACTAATGCATCGTCTGAGCTCATGACAAAAGTTCCATCTATTTCAAGCCCCGGCAATGTGCGTGGTCTTGAACCAGTTGCGATCACTACATTTTTAGGGATAAGCATTTCATTTTCATCCCCATTATTCATTTCAACAGAAACAGTTCCACCAGGTGAAGGTGAAAAAATAGATGGACCAAGCATTCTACCAGTTCCTTCATAAACATCTATCTTCCCTTTTTTCATAAGTCCTTGTACACCTTGATGTAACTGATTTACGATCGATTCTTTTCTTGCTTGTACGCGGCTAAAATCAAGTGTTACTTCTTTTGCATTGACGCCAAATTCTGCTGCATGATTTTTAGTTGTTGCATACACTTCTGCACTTCGTAGTAATGCTTTACTAGGAATACATCCTTTATGTAAGCATGTTCCGCCTAGTTTTCCATTTTCCACAATAGCCGTTTTCAAGCCTAACTGTGCAGAGCGAATTGCTGCTACATAGCCTCCTGTACCGCCACCAATAATTACTACATCATATTCTTTTGCCAAGCGTAACATCCCCTTTTTACTAGAGCTGAAGCGTACAATTTGGACGAAGAAGGCCGTCTTTCAAAAAGTCGGCCCTCCTCCTATCCAAAATTAACGTCCAGATAAAATATGTTTTTCGTTTTGTAAAAACTGGCTACGAGATTTGCCAACACGGGCAATTCTTTCTTCTGCTAAACGGTCTGCAGCAACATACGTTGGAATTCCGTGACGTTTAGAAATTGCATAAATTTTTTCGATTGTATCATAAATGCCTGATACGCGTTTCATCGCACGGTCGTGGTTATATCCGTTTAACTCATCCGCTACATTAATAACTCCACCTGAGTTAATCACATAGTCTGGCGCATAAACAATGCCCATTTCATGGATCAAATCACCATGTTTTGTATCTTTTAATTGGTTATTTGAAGAACCAGCAATCACTTTAAATTTAAATTGAGGAATTGTATTGTCATTAATAATCGCGCCTAGTGCACATGGTGCGAAAATATCTGCATCTTGCGAATAAATTTCGTCTACGCTTACTTGTACAGCACCGAAATTAGTTACCGCGCGATCAACGGAAGCTTGGTTAATATCCGCTACAATCAGTTTTGCTCCTTCTTTATGCAAATACTCACATAAAGTATAAGCAACGTTTCCTACACCTTGAACTGCAACTGTTTTTCCTTCTAGTGAATCAGAACCGAATGCTTCTTTTGCAGATGCTTTCATTCCTACGTACACGCCGTAAGCAGTTACTGGTGATGGATTACCTGAAGAACCGAATGCTTCCGAAATTCCAGTTACATAATTAGTTTCTTCATGAATTAAGTCCATATCCGCTACAGTTGTTCCAACATCTTCTGCTGTAATATAACGACCGTTTAATCCTTGGATAAAGCGACCGAAAGCACGGAACATTTCTTCATTTTTGTCTTTTAAAGGATCACCGATAATAACTGTTTTCCCGCCACCTAAGTTAAGACCAGCAGCTGCATTTTTATACGTCATTCCTTTTGCTAAACGCAATGCATCTTCAATTGCTTCTTCTTCTGACGCATAATTCCACATACGAGTTCCACCTAGTGCTGGACCTAATGTTGTGTCATGTATTGCAATAATTGCTTTTAATCCTGAAGTTTTATCTTGGCAAAATACTACTTGTTCGTAATCATACGTCTCCATATACTTGAAAATTTCCATTGTTAATTCCCCCTAAATAATTGAGTGTTACTTTTATTTTTGCGAAAACTTTCATTTCCGGAAAATACATGTTCATCGGTTTTGCCTACGCTAAATTATACTTTTCCAATTTATAATATAATGTGCGCAATGATATATTGAGCTTCTTCGCCGTTTGCGATTTGTTTCCTTCACACACTCTAAGTGCATTTAAAAGAACTTTTTTCTCCATCTCGTCCATCTGTTCAGCAAGTGTACCAATCACTTGGTCATCGTCTTCCGTTGCATGCACAGTAATTAACTTAGGTAAATGATGCTCTTCTATGATTCTGTCGGTAGATTGCATGAAAATCATCGTCCTACTCATCACATTCTCTATTTCCCTGACATTGCCTGGCCATTCATACAATAGTAAGGACTCACTTGCAGACTTCGATAAACCTTCGATATTACGACCATATTCTTTGTTTAAGTTAACTAATAAATGCTCAACGATAATCGGAATATCCTCTTTCCTTTCCCTTAAGGAAGGAACATGGATAGGCATTCGATTTAGTTGAAAATAAAAATCTTCTCTAAATGTACCTTCGCGCATCGCTTTTTCTATATTCAAGCTACTCGCAGCAATAATCCGTACATCTACCGGAATAGGTTTTGTACCGCCAACTCGGAGAATCGAGCTTTCCCTAAGAACCCTCAGCAACTTTGCTTGAGTCTTTTTCGCAAGCTCTCCCACTTCATCAAAGAAAAGAGTTCCGCTTACTGCAGCATCGAAAAGTCCTGGGTAGCTAATACCACTTTCTTCATAACCAAATAATTCTCGTTCTAATAAATGCTCTTCTAAGGAACTACAATTCACTCGAATGAACTTATTAAATTTACGATTACTTTCGCTATGAATAGCGTGCGCAAATAATTCTTTTCCTGACCCAATCTCTCCCCTTAAAAAGACAGTTATAGGAACACTTGCAGCAAGCCTTGCTTGCTCAATTGCAAATTTGATAACTTCAGAATCACCGTGAATATCTTCAAATAAGTAGGGCGACTCTAATGTACGTATAAGCGTTCTGGCATGATCAAGCTCTTTCATCAGCGAACGTATTTCCGTCATATCATGAATAACGCCGACACTGCCTTTTAAATGATTATTCACGATAATTGGCGCCACATTAACGATAACGTCTTTTTCTTGTCGTCCAACTCGTAAATTGACTCCTCTGATCGGTTTTTGCGTTTGCAACACTTTTAAGTGAATACTCTCGCCTTCGGAAATATCCGCAGTTGCTGGCTTTCCGATTACTTCTTCTTCACTAAAACCTGTGATCCGTGTGTATGCAGGATTAATAAGAATACCTTTTCCTTCTTCATCTACAACAGATATGGCATCATCACTGGAATGGATAATTGCTTCTAGCATTGTTTGAATATCAGTAAGGTTCGTAATTTCTTCTGCTAGTCGGACGACTTCCGTAATATCTTTAAAAACCGCAAATGCTCCGATCTTTTTTCCTTCATCATTGATCATTGGATATCTAGAGGTAACTATTTTGGTACCGCTTTCAAGAATAAGTTCCTGATTTAATTCGACATGGCCCGTCTCGAATGTTCGTGGTAGCTCACTATGTGATATTACCGTATTTACATGTTTTCCAATTGCATCTTCTACTCGAACGTTGGTCATTCTCGATGCACTCTTATTAAAAAAGTTCACGATTCCAAGCGGATTTACGCTAATCATGCCTTCCTCAATGGAGTTGAAAATTAATTCTTGCATCTTTTTCTTACTATCCATGATTTGTATATATTTATTTTTTTCTTCTAATAGGCTTACGATTAAGTTTGCAATTGCACCTGGTATTAAAACAGCTGTTTCAGGTCGATTTGCAAGTAGTTCTGTGAAAACATCATTACTACCAGTAACATCAATGATTATTTGGATATTTCTGGTTAATAACTGTTTCCATTCAGAGTAAGTTTGAATGTTGTGCTCCCTTGCATAGATCATTCCAGGGGCATCTTTATTAATATCAACAATGCCTTTTACTTGAAGGTATTCGGCTTGTTCTATTAACTTCAGTAATGCATATCCACCATTACCCGCACCAACAATTAATATGTTTTGCAAAAATATGCACACCCCCATCACAACTCTGCAACTTATTGCACTTCTTCTTTATCATAACGCAAGTTTCATTGGTTGACAATAATATTCTCACATGTAAAATTAAAAAAGTAGAACAGGAGTGATTATGATGGCTCGTTTAGCTGCTTTAATCGTATTATTGATTCCTGGAATTTTAGCTGCATTTGGGATTAAATTGATTAGAGATACATTTTTCGGATTACATATTCTCCCTTTTGGAGCGTTATGGTTTCAATTTATTTGCGGAATTCTTTTTACCGTTTTAGGATTAGGCTTTTTTGCCGGTTTTTTATTAAACAGAGATCGAAAAAACGGAAAAGTAGCGCCACGTTTTCAAAAGAAAAAGGAATCTTGACTTTTTAAAGTCAGATTCCTTTTTTTATGAATGTACATAAAAGAGTAAGGATTTACTGTACCTATAGTGAGGAAGTTGAGTGGATTTCGTTACAAGCGGACGCGTTCGGTGGGCGTTGCTTCAGCCTCCTCGGTCGCAAGCGCCCCACTGTGGGGTCTTCAGCTAACGCTTTTCCCACCCGATTCGCCGCTTTCACTACATCCATTTTGCTTTATGAGAGTGGATTCATGTTTTTTCTACTTATGCTCTTAAGAGAAAAAGTTCATCTTCACTTCTAATTTAAAATAGGCCGACAATTTTCGCACCAAGTAAATTTGTCATCCACTTCTCCAATTTACGTCCAAATGCAGAAGTGTAACTTTCTAAAAACCTACAAAGAGTCGCCAAAATTATATCTTTGGCGACCATCAAAGAATATAAAAAGAGACTTGCTTCTCCTATTTCCAAAAATATTTAATTACTTGGCACGGAAGTTTATCGCGAGTGGAAGGCGAACATTTGCCATACGATGAACGAAGAAAAAGCTTGTTGAAAGTGGTACAGCCACTTTCAACAAGCTTTAAAAATTTTACCGTTCATCGTATAGCCCAATGGGAAGCCTGAAACTAAGTCGCTGAGATGTTTTTGACGTTTTTATCATCTATTTTGTTTTTTCATCACTTTGTCTGGAAAGTCGGTAATCCATCCAATTACTGACTCATGTGGATCACTAATATATTTTTCTTTCCCACTAACATGATAAAAGCGGATCGGAAAGCCAGCATTCCATATAGAATACATTAAATCCGAACCATAAAACTTTTTGTTTAAATGAATCGCGTCGAACTCTTTAATAGACAAAATATAATCCCAATCCGAATTCTTTTTCCCGATAAAAGCAGTTTGCACATTGCTGTTCATCGCATGAATTGTTTGAAGGACACTAAATTCGAATGAAGAAAAATGTACATCTTGCACAACTTCTGCCATCTTTACGACTTCTTGAATCTTCTCATTTTTTCCAAGAAACGACTCTTTCAGTTCAATATTCAGCTTAATGCCTGTTGGAACAGCAAACTTCAAAAATTCTTCAAATGTTAAAACACGGCTACCGAAAAATTTCCGTAGAAATACTCTCCCAAGTTTTAACTGCAATACTTCTTCAGCGGTCATATTCGTTATTCTTACATTTTTCCCTGCTAATCGAAAAAAATCAATATCATGCGTCACAAACGGAACCCCATCAGCAGATAGTTGCAAATCTAACTCAATTCCATCCGCTCCAAGCTGCACCGCTTTTTGAAATGCCTTTAAAGAATTTTCAGTCGCTTTTTCACACGCACCTCTGTGCGCATAAACGAAAATATTAGACATTTAACTCCCCATTCTCAAGCTTAAATCTACCTTTAGTTCGTTTCGATAATACTGTAGATTTCGTACCAATATGAATGATTGTTCCAGCATTCGCTTCTTTTGTCACATTAATAAAATACTCTACACTTTGTCGAAGAACATTTAATATTCTTTGGATTTCTATATCCAATTCTTTGATGTCACTTTGCATGTTATTAAATTTTTGCTTCGTTTGCTCGTATACAGCAATTTGTTGAACGTTCATATTATTTTTTAATAATTTCAGTTGATTTACTTGTGTGTTTAATTGAGTTAAATCTCCTTGGAGCTTCATCATTTCTTCCGCTTTTATTTTTGCATTTTCAGTTAAAATCTTTCGGTCAATTCCTTGCACAATTAACTCTGTTTTTCTTTCTAAATTATTCCCAGTATATGCAGTAGTTATAGAATTGGTCGCAATAACTTTCCCACCAATGATTTTCCCTTTTCGTTCATCGAGGAATACTTCATTTGCAGCAACGGTTGAACCAAGTGAGTATAATCCAATATGAACTGCTTCTTTTGCTTCTAATGTGCATTCATTTGCATGTTTAATGTAGATATTTTTTTTCGCTTCTACAAGTGTCACCCCGCGTCCAAAAATACCCCCTTTAATAAACACATCACCCTCTGTAGACTTAATAAGCTTGGCCGAGTTTACGCCGTCACTTGCCTCGACAGAGACATCTCCAGATGCGATAACTGAATATCCAGGCATTACTGTCCCTCTTACTTGAATAGAACCGTCAAATGTTAGATTACCAGTTTCTAATCCAACATCTCCTTGAACAACTAAATGATTTTGAACAGACAATAAACCATTTGTCTCTCCTATAATCCCTTTCTTTTTAGAACGAAGCACTACTTTACCGTCCTCTTCCACTTCGTAGGCTGATTCTGGATCATACTTTATAGGAACATCCGCTCCTGACAAAGCATTGATTTCTTCACCGAATATATTTTTCCCTGGAATTCCTTCTTTTGGCAGTGTTTTTTCTCCAAGCCAAGAGCCTTCTGAAATTTCAACGATAAAATTCATATCAAAATAGTCTGCTTTTCCATCTTCGTGAATTTCCGGTTTCTTTTCTGCTTGTTGTAAGTATGTAACTTGTGCATCTTCTCCAGCTTCAGGAACTAAACCATTTGCAGCTATGTACGTTTTACCTGTTTTCACTGTTTGTAAGTCAATTTGCTTATGTCCATAAATAACATTATGTTCTTCAAGTAATTTGTTTATTTTTGCATTTATTTCTTCTGTATGTTGTTGAATATAGTTTTGCGATTCATAAATAGTTACTAATGCTTGCATTTTATCTGAACTAATTTCTACATCTACACTTTCGATCCAACTACCTATTTCAATAGGTTCACGAGATTTAGTTTCAACAGCTTTTTTTAAAGCCATGAAATTAGTAACTCTAAGACGTGGAAACTGTCTAGTTACCTCGTCAAATTTCTTCAGACTATATCCTTCAGCTTTGATCGTAATGAAAGCCCTTCCATTTTCATTTGATAAAGCAACTTCATTGTTTTCTTCAATGATCATGTTTTGGACACATCCCTTCCGTCTTCTATTATACTCACTTTTAAAAATATTTGCTTAAAAAAATAAAGTCGTTCAAAACTTTAAATTATGTTAATAAAATTTTCAAATTGCATAAGCAAAAAGAACTATGAATTGTTCTGCACTATAAAAATAACTGTTTGTATATTTAGAAAATAGGTAAATACACACAATACTTTCTGCTCTATACTATTCGTAGAACTCCACAAGCGTAACACCCAAAAGATATTTCGAATAATTCGTTGAAAAATAAAACTAAAATATTAATATTCTATAGTTTTTTTAAGAGATTTATTTTTTAATCATTTAACCTAATATTTCTTCTTCAAAATCAAAATCAGACACAACAAAAAAACCTCCACCCACTAGCGAAAATACTAGTAAATGAAGGTGTTTCATACTCAATAACAATCAACTAGCCATATTCTCCATCCGAATTTTATCAGCGATCATTGCGATAAATTCTGAATTTGTCGGTTTGCTTTTTAGGTGATGTACTGTGTAGCCGAACATTTTAGAAATACTTTCGTAATTTCCTCTGTTCCATGCTACTTCAATTGCATGGCGAATCGCTCGTTCTACTCTGGAAGGAGTCGTTTGGAATTTTACTGCAATTTCTGGATATAGTACTTTTGTAATCGAGCCAAGTAGCTCAATGTCTGTGTAAACCATTTGAATTGCTTCTCTTAAATAAGAATAGCCTTTAATATGCGCAGGTACGCCAATTTCTTTAATAATATTTGTAATTGTATTGTCGATCATTCGTTTATTTTGCATTGCCTCTTTCTCAGGACTAGACTTTTCTGGCACTTCTTGCATACTGCTTTTTCGACCAGCTACTTGTTTAATCTGTTCTACTAGTCTATCAAACTCAAAAGGCTTCAGCATAAAATAGGAAGCACCTAGTTCTGCCGCTTGTTTCATCACATCTTCTTGTCCGAATGCAGTTAGCATAATAACTTGAATTTTACCGAATCGGTCATTTTTTTGCATACTATCTAATACTGCAATACCATCTAGGTGAGGCATTATAATATCTAGTAGTAATACATCTGGTTCAATCGTTTCGAGTAGCTCTAAGCAAAGTTTACCATTTAAAGCAGTACCCACAACTTCAATCTCTGAATGCCTGTCGAAATAAGCATCCATTGTTCGAATCAAATCCTTGTTATCGTCTACAATTGCCACTTTGATTTTTTCCATTACACTCAATCCACCTTTTGATATTTTTAACTTAGATACTATTCGCTATTTTTTTACTACATCCTTTATTTTTGTAAAAAATAAGTCTTTTGTAGTACATTTTCCCCACATCCCGACATAAACTATTCTTTTCCAGCGCATTTGTCGAATTTTAATTCGCATATAAAAACCACACCTATTTCTAGGTGTGGCCAAAGAAAAAGCATTATGGATTTTTCTTCATCATTTCTGTAATGGCTAATGCTGCTCCATTTTTCGGTTTATCGACGTACATATGCGTTACGACTCCAATTAATTTATCCCGTTGGATAATCGGGCTTCCACTCATCCCTTGTAAAATGCCTCCCGTTTTCTCGATTAGTGATTCATCAATAACGGTGAATTGAAATAAATGATCTTCTACAGTCGTTATTTCGATTGCAAAATCCTGTACTTTTTCGCCATCGATAGAAGTACGCATAATTGCTTCACCAGTCATTATTGCTTCTTTGTCAGCGACTTCCACTTCTTGTAGAGAGTTATCCTGAAACGCATTCGCTTCTAATTTGCCAAATATGCCATATACATTGTTTTCATTCACACCACCAATTGGAGAAGTGTTGTTTTTATGAGAAGTTATTTTATAACCTGGCTTACCTGGAATACTTTTTCTAATTTGTTCAATGGAAGACAGGTAAATAGAGCCTTCCGAAAACTTTGGCGTTATACCTGTCGTATGATCGACGATTTGATGCCCTAACGCGCCGAATTCATTTGTTTCTGCATCATAATACGTTAACGTCCCAATTCCTTCTGTAGCATCTCTTAAAAATGGAAGAAGCTTCAACATTTGGTCAGAAGTAATTTCTTTTGTATACATTTTTTTGTTTCGCTCATAATGAATAGTAGCTTGCACTTTTTCATTTACATGTTTTCTAACGTCTTCCATTGATGTGACAGCTTCTGCATTAATTTGTTGAATGGAATCTCCCGCACGTAGCCAGTAATCGTCTGTCAATAAAACATCATTACTTATAAAGACTGCTCCATACTGTAGATCAATTTGAATGGATTGACCTAATGGAACGACTGAGGAAGTAGTTTTTTGTGCTAAAGTAGGACTGACTAACAAGAATAAACTAAAGAAAAGTATTGGCATTAGCGACCATATACGATAGCTTTGCTTCATATTTCACCTCCTATACGTTTACTATGTCCTGTCGAGCAAACTCTATGTGAGGTAAATAATTGATAAAAAAAGAAGACCTTCAAATGAAAGTCTTCACACATGCCTTAAGATCTTTTTCCGTTCTTCTGCTAAGGTCAACAACTCTTTCGAGTGCTGTAATGTCGTTGTAGTAATCTCTGCACCTGACATCATGCGACTAAGCTCTTCTGCACGTTTATCATCGATTACTTCTTCTAACACTGTAAATGTTCGATTGCCACTTACTTCTTTTTTAATCATTAAATGTTGATCTGCCATCGCAGCTACTTGTGGTAAATGTGAAATACATAACACTTGGGAATCTGTCGCAATGCCAGAAATTTTTTCAGCAATTGCTTGCGCAACTCGTCCACTTACTCCAGTATCTACTTCATCGAAAATAATGGAAGTAATTCCTTGGTGTTTCGAAAAAATGCTTTTCAATGCTAGCATCATTCGGGATAATTCTCCACCTGATGCTACTTTTGTTAATGCTTTTAATGGTTCTCCCACATTGGTTGATATGTAAAAAGCTATTTCATCCATTCCATTTTCATTAAACATTGTTTTCGTTTGTTCATGAAACATAACAGAAAATGTTGCCTTTTCCATATACAACTCTTGAAGTTGTTCCATAATTGCTTTACTTAAATGCTTTGCTGCAATTTTTCGTTTTTCTGTTAATTCATTTGCTTCTAATTCTAAGTCTTTTTCAAGCTGCTTAATCTTAAATGCATTTTTTTGAATTTGTTCATCGCGATTAACTAACTGTTCTAAACTTTTGCTAATTTGTTGTTTATATTCGAGTATTTCTTCAACAGATTGACCATATTTGCGTTTCAATGTTTGAATTAATGCCAAACGATCTTCGACAAACTGGAGTTGATTGGCATCATATTCCATCTCATCTAATTCATTTTTTAACTGAGAAGCTGCGTCCTGCAAAATATAAAATGCAGAAGATACATTTTCACTTAGCTCGAGCATATCTTTATCGACATCCGCAATATCTTGTAAATCTGCCATTGCAGTTCCTATGTAGTCCAATCCTTTCGATTCTCCAAGAATCGCTTCATAAGTACTGCTCATTTTATCGAAAACTCGGTGGAAGTTTAACAATTTTTTCTTTTCTTCTTGTAACTGTTCTTCTTCCCCAATAACTAAATGAGCATCCTCAATTTCCTCTACCTGAAATGTATATAAATCGATTTTATGTGCAATTTGTTGCTCATTTTCCGTTAAAGTAGCGAGTTCCTTCGTCAGCTTTTTATATTTCGTAAATAATTCTTTATATGAATCTTTTACTGTTTTCAAATCTTCTCCGGAAAATTGATCTAATAAATGAATATGTGCTTTTTCATCCATTAGTTCTTGGCTCTCATGCTGACCATGTATATCAACTAACGAAGCACCAATTTCTCGTAGTATACCAATTGTTACAAGTTTCCCGTTTATTCGACAAACACTTTTGCCAGACGTATTAATTTCACGTCTTAATACAATTGCTTCTTCATCAATTTCAATACCAACATCCGCCATTTTTTTAAAGACACTATGTTTCGGATTTGCTATTAAAAACATACCTTCTAGTTCTGCTTTTTTTGCGCCATGACGAATAAATTCTTGAGAGCCTCTACCTCCACATAATAAATGCACAGCATCAATAATAATCGACTTCCCTGCACCAGTTTCTCCTGTTAATACAGTAAGCCCTTCTTCAAAACTGACCGTTAGTTCGTCAATGATTGCTAAGTTTTTAATAGATAATTCATTTAACAAAAGTTTTCACCTCGTTATCAAGTAAGATTAAAGCATTTCGAGTAAACGATTTTTAACAATTTCACTGTCTGATTCTTGTCGACATAAAATAAGACATGTGTCGTCACCACAAATAGTACCTAAAATTTCCGTCCAGTCTAAATAATCGATCAAAGATCCAACTGCATGCGCATTACCTGGCAGCGTTTTCATTACTAAAAAGTGACTTGCACCATCTATACTGACAAATGCATCTGTTAACGCACGACGTAATTTTTGCATTGGGTTAAATCGTTGATCTGCAGGTAGACTATATTTATAGTTACCATTTGGCAATGGAACTTTTACTAAATGCAGTTCTTTAATATCTCTTGAAACGGTTGCTTGTGTAACGTTATAACCGGCATTTTTTAAAAAATCTACTAAGTCATCTTGCGTTTCAATTTCATGATTCGCAATGATATCTCTAATACGAATATGTCTTTGTCCTTTATTCATTCGAAATCACCCCATTGTATATTTATACTATTTACTTTATACCTTAGCATTACATTGGAAAAGTAACAAGAAAAAACACGACTCAATTTTTGAGTCGCGCTCATTTTAATAATGTATGTGCTTCATTTACAAGTTGAACAAAGTTTATATCGTGCGGAACGACCTCGCCTTGTGGCACATTTATCAAATGAAATAAAAATTCAATATTCCCTTCTCCTCCTGTAATAGGTGAGAAGGAAGCATTTTTTAGTTGGTAATATTGACTTTCTGCAAACTTTGCAATGTCCGTTAAAACGTCTACATGAACGGCCTTATCTCGTACAACGCCCTTTTTCCCGACTCTGTCTTTTCCAGCTTCAAATTGTGGCTTCACAAGTGCAATGACGTCACCATTTGGAACTAAAATTGTTTTCAATGTCGGAAATATTAGTTTTAATGAAATAAAAGACACATCAATAGATGCAAAAGAAGGTAACCCTTCTAAAAAATCAGCTGCTGTACAATATCGAAAATTCGTTCTTTCCATGACAGTAACTCTTTCATCTTGTCGGATTTTCCATGCGAGTTGGTTATATCCAACATCTAAAGCATAGGCATGTTTTACTCCATTTTGTAAGCCGCAGTCTGTAAAACCACCTGTGGAAGATCCAATATCGAGCATAATTTTATCTTGAATGGTTAAATCAAATTGCTCGATTGCTTTTTCAAGCTTTAATCCTCCACGACTTACATATTTCGATACTTGACCTTTCACCGTCAAAATCGAATCTATTTCTATCTTTTCACCTGGTTTTTCCAGACGTTCTTCATTTTTATATATAAGCCCTGCCATAATTGCTCGTTTTGCTTTTTCTCTCGTCTCGAATAATCCATTTTCTACCAACAGAATATCGACACGTTCTTTTGCTATTTTAGTCATGAGGAAATAACCTTGCTCGGCCGCTTAATCGCTTTTTCTACCGTTTTAACGATTTCTTCACTAGTTACATTTATTTCTCCTAGTAATTGATCGACATCTCCATGCTCAATAAACATATCCGGAATACCAATACGTTTAACAGTAGCTTGTAAATCTCTATCATTGAAATGTTCTAAAACAGCGCTACCGAATCCACCTTGCAACACGCTTTCTTCGACTGTAATAATTGGAATATTACGTTGTTGAAGCGAAAGCAGCATTTCTTCATCTAACGGTTTGATAAATCGTGCATTTATTACTTCGACTGAAATATTTGCTTGTTCCAATTGTGCTGCCGCTTGCATAGCCATTGGAATTGTTGTACCAAACGTTAAAATAACAGCTTGTGTTCCTTCTTTCAATACTTCCCATGAACCGATTGGTATAGCTTTCAGTTCTTCATCCATTGGAACACCTAAGCCATTTCCACGAGGATAACGAAGTGCGATAGGACCACCCTCATAATCAATTGCAGTTTTAACCATATGTTGGCCTTCATTTTCATCTTTTGGCATCATAATAACCATATTTGGCATATGACGTAAGAATGAAATATCAAAAACTCCTTGATGTGTTTCCCCGTCTGCTCCTACTAAACCTGCACGATCGATTCCAATCATGACATTTAAGTTTTGACGACAAATATCATGTAAAACTTGATCGTAGGCACGTTGTAGGAATGTCGAATAAATCGCTAAAAACGGCTTCATCCCGTCAGCTGCTAAACCTGCAGCCATCGTTGTTGCATGCTGTTCTGCTATTCCTACGTCGAACATTCTATCCGGAAACTCAGAAGCAAATCCTTCTAACTTCGAGCCAACTGGCATTGCAGGAGTAATCGCAACAATGCGTTTATCTTCTCTTGCTAGCTTTCTTACTGTTTCTGCAACAAGACCACTCCATGAAGGCGCTTTTGTACTAGATTTAACGAAAGCTCCTGTCTCTGTTTTATATGGTCCAGTTCCGTGCCAAGTACCTACCTTATCTTCTTCTGCTGGCGTATAGCCTTTACCTTTTTTCGTTAGGACATGAAGAAGTACAGGACCTTTCATCTTTTTAGCGTAGCGTAAGTTGTCTTCTAAATCTTGCAAATTATGCCCATCAATTGGACCTAAATAAGTGAAGCCCATTTCTTCAAAAAACACGCCAGATACGAGTAAATACTTTAAGCTATCTTTCACTCGTTCAGCAGTGCTCGCAAGCTTTCCACCAACTGCCGGAATTTTTTTCAAAATAGATTCTAGCTCATCTTTGGCTTTATTGTATGTGCCATGCGTTCTTAGATTTCCTAAGACATTATGAAGAGCCCCAACGTTTGGAGCAATCGACATTTCATTATCATTTAAAATAACAATCATATCTGTTTTTTCATGCCCAATATGATTTAATGCTTCTAATGCCATACCACCTGTTAGTGCACCATCCCCAATAATTGGGATAACATAATTTGATTTCTTTTGAATATCACGTGCTTTTGCCATTCCCATTGCAGCAGAAAGCGAAGTAGAGCTATGCCCTGCTTCCCATACATCATGTTCACTTTCAATTCTTTTCGGGAATCCACATAATCCTTTAAACTGGCGAAGTGTATCGAATTGATCTGCTCTTCCAGTTAAAATTTTATGCACATACGCTTGATGCCCAACATCCCAAAGGAATTTATCTTCTGGGCTGTTGAATGTTCGATGAAGTGCGATTGTTAGCTCGACAACACCTAAATTAGGACCAATATGTCCTCCAGTTACTGATAATTTTTCTATTAAAAACGATCGAATGTCTTCACTTAGTTCCTTTAATTGTTCATTATCTAAACGTTTTAAAAAGGATGGGCTAGAAATTGAAGTTAAGTCCATTGCCATCACACACCTTCTATTAGATTTCTTTATTATATGGTAGTTATTATCATAACAATAAAACGCCTCAAAACAAAATTATTAGCAATTAATTAGACCTTTTTGTAATATAATTTGCAAGCTGTTCTAGTAATCCATTGTGCAAATCAACCGTTACTAATGCTTCCATTGCTAAATCATACTGCTTTTGAAGCTGCTCTTTTGCACCAGCTAGCGTTAAAATAGATGGATATGTATTTTTTTCACTTAATACATCTTTTCCAGCTGTTTTCCCGAGTTGGTCTGAAGTGCTTTCTATATCTAAAATATCATCTTGAATTTGAAATGCTAATCCAATATGGAATGCATATTTTCGGAGAGCGTTTACAACATCTTCTGAAGCATTTGCAATAATTGCACCAGCTAAAATGCTGAATGAAAGAAGAGCACCTGTTTTATTGACATGAACTTCTTCTAATTGCTCTAACGTTAGCCTTTTTCCTTCTCCATGCATATCTAGTACTTGTCCACCAACCATACCTTCTGCTCCAGAAGCAAAACTAAGCTGGTCAATCAATTTAATCTTTTGATCTGCTGTAATAGACTCAAGACGAGCGATAATGCCAAAAGCGAGCGTTACTAATGCGTCACCAGCAAGTATTGCTAACGCTTCTCCGTACACTTTGTGATTCGTCGGCTTTCCTCTACGCAGATCATCGTTATCCATGCTCGGTAGGTCATCATGAATAAGTGAATACGTATGAATCATTTCAATCGTACTCGCAACAACGATAGCGTCTTTGTTTTGAACATTTAGTTCTTCTAATACAGCTAATAAATAAAGCGGTCTAATTCGCTTGCCACCTGCTTGAAGTGAATAAGCCATTGCTTCCTTTAGCTGAGCAGGAGCTTTTATATCTACGATCAAAGAATCGAGCTGTTGCTCAATAAGTGGTTGGTTTACCTGGATAAATGGTTTAAGCAAATCATTCATTGTCATTACCAACATCTTCCCCATTCTCTCCCATAAATGATACTAGTTGTTTTTCTGCACTTTGTAATTTTTCACTGCATAGTTTGGAGAGCTCCATCCCTTTTTGATAGAGTTCAATTGCATTCTCAAGTGGTACATCGCCTTGCTCCAGTTGACGTACGATATTTTCCAAATGGATCATTGCTTCATCGAATGGAAGTTCTTTTTTAGCCATTAGTTTGATCTCCTCTCTCTTTCACGTCTGTCTTTTGAACAGTTGCTTCAACTTGACCATCTGCAAGTGTTACATAGATGGAATCTCCCTTTTGTACATCTTGTATGGATTTCACTAACTTACCTTCTTTATACGTAATACTATATCCACGATCCATGATTTTTAATGGATTTAACGCTTCTAATGTTCGTATAGATCCGAGGAAATGCTGTCGATGTTTTTCAAAAGATGCAACGACTACTTGATTCATTTGATTTGTTAAGATGTGTAAAGACTTTTCATGCTGTTCAACCAATTTTCTTGGAGAATGTTGGCTAAATCTATTTTGCACATTCATAAATGCACGTTCCTTATCACGATATAGTCGATTCACTTCTTTTTGAAGCTGTTGCTCCACTCGTACATATCTCTCTATAAAAGGACGATATAACTTCTCTGGAGTTGCAAGTACTGGCGACTCCATTGCTCGCTTATACCTATTCTTCTCATCGGATAGCTTTTTCGTCACTAAATGTAAACAAGCTGATTGATAGGCTAAAATATTTTTCATTAAGTTTTCTTTACTTGGCACAGCCATTTCAGCCGCAGCTGTTGGCGTCGGTGCACGAAGATCCGCAACAAAATCAGCGATCGTTGTATCTGTTTCATGGCCTACTGCACTAATAATCGGTACACGACTAGCCGCAATCGCACGTGCTACTTCTTCTTCATTGAACGCCCATAAATCTTCTATAGACCCACCGCCTCGTCCAACGATAAGTACATCAATTGACCCTAGATTATTTGCTTGTTCAATCGATTTTACAATGGACGGTGCTGCTTGTGGACCTTGAACAATACTTGGGAATACAACGATTTCGCATATTGGGTACCGTCGTTCCAATGTAGTTAAAATATCACGAATGACTGCTCCCGTTTTGGATGTAACAACACCAATTTTTTTCGGGAATAAAGGCAGAGGCTTTTTTCTACTCGGGTGGAATAGGCCTTCCATTTCGAGTTTCTTTTTTAATTGCTCGTACGCTAAAAAAAGCTCGCCAATACCATCAGGTTGAATGCTTGAAGCATACAATTGGTATTGTCCAGCAGATTCAAATACGTTAATATCCCCACGAACAAGGACATTCATCCCATGTTCAGGTGTGAACTTTAACGATCTCGCATTCATTGCAAACATGACAGATGTTAATCTTGCCGCTTCGTCTTTCAATGTAAAATAAATATGCCCACTAGAGTGAATTTTCACATTCGAAAGCTCCCCTTTTACGTAAACATCTCGTAAATGAGTATCTGCATCGAATTTTCGTTTTATGTATTTAGTCAATGCTTTTACAGTTAAGTATGTAGGTGATGACACGAAAACAACTCCTCAGACTGTTGACAATGTAAAAGCTGTCTTTCTGTAGAAAAACAGCTTTACTCTTTTAATTGTTTTTTAATGTAATTTCTGCCGCTAGACAAGTGTTTTCCATTAACATTGCAATCGTCATTGGACCAACGCCGCCTGGAACTGGAGTAATTTTAGACGCTACTTCTTGAGCAGAAGCAAAGTCTACATCCCCACAAAGCTTGTTGTTTTCATCACGATTTATACCAACATCAATGACAACAACGCCTTCTTTCATATAGCTAGCATCGATCATTTTTGCTCGACCTGTTGCTACTACAAGAATGTCCGCTTGTTTTGTAAATGAATGTAAGTCTTTCGTTTTCGAATGACAATAAGTTACCGTTGCGTCGTTTTGCAATAAAAGCTGACCCATTGGCTTGCCAACGATATTACTTCTTCCAATAATAACAGCGTGCTTGGATGCTACATCAATTCCGCTGTATTCTAATAATTTCATCACACCAAATGGCGTACAAGGTAGAAATGTTTGTTGACCGATTATCATTTTACCAACACTTTCCGGATGAAAACCATCTACATCCTTAAGTGGAGAGATAGAAGCAATGACACGATCTTCATCGATATGCTTCGGAAGTGGTAACTGCACTAAAATACCATGAATTTTTTCATCGTTATTTAGTGCTGCAACATTTTCTAAAAGTTCTTGTTCAGATACATTTGCATCTAACTCGATTAAAACCGAATACATTCCAAGTCGTTCACATGTTTTCGTTTTATTATTTACGTATGTTTGTGATGCAGCATTGTTTCCAACTAACACAACCGCTAATCCTGGTGTAATTCCTTTTGCTTTTAGATTTTCTACTCTCGTTTTCACTTTTTCAGTTACTTGTGCAGCTATTTGTTTGCCATCGATGATATTATTTGTCAAAGTAAACGCTCCCTTAGTTCAAGTACATTATTGATTTGTATATTTAGATAAAACACCATTCACAAAACGACTAGATTTCTCGTCTCCAAAGATTTTGCAAATTTCAAGTGCTTCATTGATTACTACTTTAGCTGGTGTTTCTTCTGTATACGTCAATTCGTAAACTGCGATTCGTAGCACCGTACGCTCAATTTTCGGTAATCTTGAAAGTGACCAGTTTTCTAATTTGTCTACTAATGAAGCATCAATTGCTTCTTTATGTTCAATCGTACCAGTAACTAACTGTGTCAAAAATGCATCTTGTTCTTCTGTAACATGTCCAATTGCTTCTTCAATCGAAATTTCGCTATTGTCTAATTGAAATAGTGTTTGTAGTGCTAGTTCCCTTGCTTCTCTTCTTTTCATGATTTGTTCTCCTTTAAATGTAACTATCTATACAATAGTATACTCGATTTTCATGTGTTTTCATATTATATCAGAAAACCTCTACACTACAGCTAATTACATCTTACTTAAACGATTATTTCATACTTTTTAATTCTATATGTAGTTTTTCGTTCGTTTATTTGTACGCTTTTCGTAAAGCCGTTAATGATTAAAGACCTTCTTATTATAGAGAGCATTAGGGACTATTACAAGGTTTCTTCTGTGAAATCCTTATCTTTGTTGGATTTGATTGATTTGGGGTGATTGGTATGTAGTTATTGATTCACTTACCTCATAATCTTACTTTTGGTTTTAGGTAAATAAAAAAGCATCCGTGGATGCTTTTTAGTTATTAAATTTTTATATGCAAACTTTAATATGATTAAAAAATAATCACCTCTATATTTTTCTGAGAAACGGTTATTCCTTCCCTAATTAATTATGTACGAGGAAACTTCACAGAAAGCGATGTAAATACTTATTGCATCATGCCTGCTTTTTCGCATTTGTTTACCACTACTGCTTTTATAGTTAAGAACTATAAACAGCTTTCTATTTTTGTAACACAGTTTTTTTTAACATAAGTTTTCTTCATAGAAGTAACCTAAGAGTTTAGAAAACGCAAATTAAAAATTGGTTTGATTGCGAATAATTATTTATTTGGAAAATAAAACATTGTATCTTTCCTCAGTTAATATGCCTGAATTACACAAAAATTAACCAATAAAACATTTATTTGAAAAGTTCATTATATTTTTGTCTGTCAAAATCACCTGCCTCATTGTTTCCTAATTTTTCATATACCTTAGCTCGATTATTATATGCATGTGCATATTCAGGACTTATCTCGATGGCTTTTGTATAATCAGCTACTGCTTCTTCATATTTGCCCAAATTACCATATGCACTTCCGCGATTATTATATGCTAAAGCATATTCGGGATTTATTTCGATGGCTTTTGTA
>NZ_JALDYF010000019.1:0-71661 GCF_032154225.1 Psychrobacillus sp. | reverse complement strand
TGAATTTACTTGTTTCAATTGTCGTTTATCCAGTTTTGAGTGAACAAACACTCTACAAAAGAGGGTTTCAAGACGCAACGCAATGCAAAGTGTATTGGAAGCCGAACAAGTCTAGTGATGATGGCGAAGAGGTCACACCCGTTCCCATACCGAACACGGAAGTTAAGCTCTTCAGCGCCGATGGTAGTTGGGGGTTTCCCCCTGCAAGAGTAGGACGTCGCTGGGCACAAATAAAAAGTCGTTACCGAGTTAATCGGTAGCGGCTTTTTTGTCGTTTATGAGAGAAATATTAGTTAACCGGATGCTTTAAGAGAATTCTCAAATCAATCTGTCGTTTATCATGGTTTTTAAATGCTCTACTGCATGTTTTACTTGCTGATTTGATTAGAAACAGACACAATATGAAGTATTAGTATAAAAATAGAGGGGGCCTTATCTTTGGTTGTAATATTAGCAGTAGACGACGATGTACATACACTAGATTTAATATCTATCTATTTGTCACAGACAGGATACCGAGTCATAAAAGCTACGAATGGTCAGGAAGGAATAGACTCAATAGAAAAAGAAATACCGGACTTAGCTATTGTAGATGTAATGATGCCTGTGATGGATGGTCTAGCTCTAACAAAGCTAATTCGAGAGCAATATGATTTTCCAGTTTTATTACTAACGGCAAAAGGACGTTTAGAAGACAAAGAAAAAGGATATTTAGCAGGATCCGATGATTATTTAGTGAAGCCGTTTGAACCGAAAGAGCTGTTGTTTCGTATTCGGGCAATTTTAAGAAGGTATGATAAAACAAGTGATGCTAATATTCAAGTTGGAAATATGTTAATTAATCGAAAGAGTTTTGAGGTTCAAGTTGGAGACGAGACACTCGTCCTTCCATTAAAAGAATTTGAATTGTTATCTAAGCTAGCTTCGAAACCGAATCATGTATTTACGCGTGATCAGTTAATAGAAGCGGTGTGGGGAATAGACTTTGAAGGGGATGAACAAACGCTAAGTGTACATATAAAAAGGATACGTGAGCGTTTTTCTAAAATCCTTACGAATGTTGAAATTAAGACAGTTCGTGGAATTGGATATAAATTAGAAGGAACAAAAATATGAGAACTTTATATAGTAAATTTGTTTGGATGACGCTCCTTATAATGTTTATAAGCGGAACTAGTGGATTTATAATAGTAAATACTTTTTATCATCAGAATTTAAAAGAGAAAAATGATACCAAAAATGTGCTAGTTGCACAATCGATTGTGGGATTCATTGAATCATCGAATGAAACTAGCCTAGATCCTCTTTTACGGGCTATTGGAGAAACGGGATACCAAATATACGTTGTAAGTGAAGAAGGAGAAAGAAGAGCATTTGGTGGACCTTTTCGTTTGCAAGAAATTAGCCAGTCTATTGTAGATAAAGTATTGGATGGAGAAATATATCATGGGATGCGTGAGTTCCCGAAAGAAACATTTCTAACAGGCTATTTTTCAAATGAATTAACGAATACTGTGGGAGTACCTTTTTCGTTTGAGGATAAAAAGTATGCGCTGTTTCAAAGGCCCAATATCAAGTTTTTATTTAATGAAATACATTTGCTCTTAGGGGGCCTTGCTGCTGCGATGGTTGTTATTAGCATTATATCAATGTTAATCGTAGCTAAAAAGATGATTGATCCTTTGGCGAAGTTAACGAAGGCGACGTATAAAATTGCAAATGAAGACTTCCAAGTGCCAATTCCAGTTTATCAAAGGGATGAAATTGGTCAATTGGCGGATAGTTTTCGAAATATGGCGAAGCAATTAGAAGCAAGTGACCAATATAAAAATGAGTTTATCTCTCGGGTATCTCATGATTTTCAAACGCCTTTATTAAATATACAGGGATATGCGACTTTACTTGAAAATGAACAATTGAGTATGTCTGACAAACTAAAATATACAGCTATTATTCAAAAAGAGGCAAAACGTCTATCTAGTGTAACGAAGCAGTTATTGCTCTTAACATCATTCGATCAATCTAATAATCGTGCAAAAAAAGAAGTATTTCGGTTGGATGAGCAACTAAAACAGGTTATCCAAAAGTTTAGATGGTTATTAGATGAAAAAGGTATTTCTATTTCAATGCAATTAAAAGAGACGGAGATTCAAGGAGACACGGAACTTTTGGAGTATGTATGGGAAAATCTTATTTCCAACGCTATTAAGTATAATCATTCCCCTGGTGAGATCCAAGTTAAAATGGAAGATGCTGAAGCATATATTAAAGTTATTATCCAAGATACTGGTATTGGGAAAAAGGACACGAACTATGAACAGTGGACAGAACGATTTTACCGTGAGGATTCAGCAAGATCGACACAAGTAGAAGGAAGTGGATTAGGCTTATCTATTGTAAAAGAGGTAGTAGTGTCGCATAGTGGGATGCTTTCATTTGAAAATGTTGAGCCACATGGAACGAAAGTAATTGTTCAACTAAATAAGCTGTAATTTGCCGTTCACCTTCCGTTCATCTTTATCATGTATAGTTACCTTACAAGCGGAAAAATAGGGGGAATTTGATATGCAAGAAAAATGGAGTTTACGGTTTATACGAGCAGGAGCACTTTTTGGTTTACTAGGTGCATACCTTGGATCTCATATGGCAGGGGCGGGTTCATACGCGTTACGCCCAATTCATGCACATATTTTGTTAGTTGGTTGGTTATCATTATTTGTATACGGACTGTTTTATCGTGTGTTTAAAATCACATCACCAAAGTTAGTAGCGGTGCATGGTTGGACAGCTATAATAGGGGCAGTTGGGTTAACTGCGGGTATGTACTTACAATTTTTACAGCCGTTTAATATTAGTGAAACCTTTGCTTTAATAGCATATATTGTAGGCGGTACAATACTACTTATTAGTTTTGCCATTTTTGTTCTTGTAACATACAAAATAGAAAAACAAACTAAGTAAAATAGAAAAAGCTGAAGGAATTGTCATTAGACAACCTTCAGCTTTTTCTTTTTCCGTATATCTGCATAAGTTGGAATGGTCATACCAGTTAAAATAACGAGTATACCAACAACTTGCAGCCACGATAACGTTTCGCTTAACACGATAACAGAAACCATAACGGCAACTGGTAGTTCCATTGCGCTTAAAATAGAGGACATTGCTCCTCCAACTTTCGGTACAGCAATGACAAAAAAGTAAATTGGAATAATTATACCAAGCAAACCAAGGGCTAGCCCATAGATAAACAAGGATTCCGTAAATAATTTGCCGTTCCATACAATTTCCGGTGTTTGGAACAGGGCAATCATAATCATTGCAATAAAAGAAACGAGGAATAAACGTGTTGTCGTATTCATTCCATCGACTTGTTTTGCATTGATGTTCATATTAAGAGCAAATGTCACGGCAGCGGCAAATCCATATACCCAGCCTCTCCAGTCAATTCCACTCAAGTCAACATCGAGGACACCAGCAGCTAGAATTGTACCTACAAATAGGACCAGCAGAGAGATAAACTCTGGTCTTGTCGGCAATCGTCTTCTCACAATACAGTCAATAAGCGTTCCAATCCATGTAAATTGAAATAACATAACAACTGCAAGAGAAGCAGGTAAATAAATAAGCGCTTGTCCATAAACAATTCCTGTTGCAGCAGTAAAAATACCAGCTAATAGAATAACTTTAAAACCACCATGGAAACGTGGAAGCTTTCTCTGTGTTGCCATATATAATACTGTTGCCAATAAAAACCCGATTATATATTGACTAGAAATCGCTTCAGAAGCTGAATAACCTTCTCCAATTGCAAGTTTCACCATTGTCGATAAAGTACCGTAGCAGCTAGCAGCAAAAACCACCATAAGAGGGTAAATCCATAATTTCATTTACTCTACTCCCTCGTGTGGCCCAACTGTTTTCACCATATGATGAAAAGGCTCTCCAATAATTGTCCAAGGACATATCGTAGTAAATCCAAGACGATTATACAATCGAATAGCGGCATCTTTTTCTGTCTCTACATTTAGAGATAAACTTCCACCACCGAAACCTGCTACTAATTGCTCGGAGAATGTTAAAAGTTTTGTACCAATACCATGTCCACGATAAGTAGGATCGACGACTACTGTGTCTATATACCATTCCCCTGGTAAAGTTTCAGAATCTATTTTGACCGTAGTACCTTTTTTAGCAGAAAGATAATCCTCTAAATTTGCATCTAGCGTAATTACCTGTTCAGCAGAATAAAATACGAGTACACCGGCAACTTTGCCCTCCATCTCTGCAATGTACGTGTATAAATAGGAATGTCTATTATCCGTGCGTGTAAATAAATTGATGAATTCTTTTGTAATTGCAGCCTCTTCCGTTTCTCCGGTCATTTGCATAGAGATATCGCCAATGGCTTCCATTATGAGCGGAACTGCAACTTGTGCATCTTCTTGTCGAGCTTTTCTTATTAAAATATCCATTTTCAATCACCTTCCAACTTATAATTATAACATAACAGCCAAAAAAGTTATTAATTCAACGCCTTTCAATAAAATTAGAATTAATTTAGAAAAGTTAAAAACTTTTTGAAACCTTTTTGTTCTATATGTAGTAGAATAGAAGAAACCAAATAAAGGGGGAAGTATAATGAGTTTTGATTCAATTCCTTGGATGCTTATTTTGCCATTACTAGTTATTCAGCTTGTTTTAGTTATAGTAGCAATTATTGATCTCGTTCGAGTAAGAAGTACAAATGGACCGAAGTGGCTCTGGGCAATCATTATTATTTTGGGGAATTTACTTGGACCAATTATCTATTTCATTGTAGGGAGGCGAAATGAATGAACACTTTATTACATGTTGAAGCTTTAACAAAAGCATATGGAAGTGAAGTAGCGGTAGATCATGTTTCATTTTCATTGAATAAAAACACATCTACGGCATTAATCGGACCGAATGGAGCAGGGAAAACGACGACGTTGTCTATGCTTGCTGGATTATTGAAGCAAACAACAGGAATGATTGCTTTAGATGGTGTGCTTGCTGCGGATATTCGTAAAGAGATTGGTTTTCTTCCACAGTATCCCCAGTTTTACTCGTGGTTAACAGCGTTGGAGTTTACAGAAATGACAGCGAAGCTTAGTGGAGTGGATGCGAAATTAGCGAAACAAGAAGCGATAAAAACGTTAGAGTTTGTTGGACTAAGTAGTGTGCTAAATAAAAAGACAGGAACTTTCTCCGGCGGGATGAGACAGCGTTTAGGATTAGCGCAAGCAATTGTGCACAAGCCAGCATTATTATTGCTAGATGAGCCTGTGTCCGCGTTAGATCCGATTGGTAGACGAGAAATTATGAATTTATTGAAGAAGTTACAAGCTACAACAACGATTTTGTATTCGACACATATTTTAAATGATGCAGAGGAAATGACGGATCAGTTGTTGTTTTTACGAAAAGGTCAACTAGTAGAGCAAGGCTCGTTAAAAGAAGTTCGTAAAAAGTTTGAAAACCCGATGTATAAAATGTATTTTCAAGATAGTGAAGAAGCTGCTCAATTTGTGGAAGCATCTCCATGGCCAGCAAGACAGGAAGGTTCGATTGCGTTTATTCATATTGAAGATGCAAAACCAGCGATGAATGAAGTATTGCTTGAGCTTGCAAATAGTCATTTACAAGTGTTGAAGGTAGAACGAGCATCGGCTAGTTTAGAAGAAATCTTCCTACAGGTGGTGAATAACGTATGACAAATTTTTCGGTTTTATTTCAAAAAGAGTGGAGAGAAAATGTACGTAATTTTAAAATTCTCTGGATTCCATTAGTGTTTTTATTGATAGGTATAACGGAACCTTTGATGAATTATTATTTACCACAAATATTAGGTGCAGTAGGAAATATGCCAGATGGAGCAGTTTTTCAATTACCTGAATTTACACCAGAGCAAATCTTAATGACGACAATCGGGCAATATCAAATTATCGGAATGCTTGTAGTAACGCTTGGATTTGCAGGAATTATTGCTAGAGAACGAAAAAATGGAACAGCTACTTTGCTATATGTTCGTCCGATTTCGTATTTTAGCTATGTAAGTAGTAAACTATTTATAATGAGTATTATTGTAATTGGTAGTGTAATTCTTGGAATTTTGGCAAGTCTATATTATACGTATATTCTTTTTGGAGCTGTGGATGCAAGTTCATTTATCGGATTTTTAGGAACGTATATTGTGTGGTTATTGTTTGTGATTAGCATTGTGTTGTTTTCTAGTGCAGTTTTTTCAACAGGAATAGCATCAGCAGTTTCGTTATTACTTGTTATATTTGCGCAATTAATCGATGGTCTGCTCGGGACATATTGGACAATCTCCCCATATAAATTGCCGATGTATGCAGGGTATGTTTTAACCGGAAGTGCGGATGTAACACCATTTGTATGGAGCTTAGTCGTCACAATTCTTGTGAGTGTCGTACTTATTATTGGTGCAGTATTTTTTGCTAAAAGAAATGTAGCAAAAGCAAAAATATAAGAGATGTGAGGTGAAGGTAGATGGAAGTTCGTAATTCAGATCGATTTATCACGGCTTATAATAAAATAAACGAAGCAATGAAAGATATTACCGAAATACAAGAGCATCTATCTTTTTTCCGATTGATTGATTTGGCAAAAAAGAAGAGTGCCATTATTAGGAAATATGAAGCGGATTTACGTGAATACGGGGACTTGCGCAACGCCATTATACATCACCGCACATCGACCGAATATGCAATTGCAGAGCCTCATGATGATGTAGTTTTGATAATGGAAGAAATTTCAGCTACTTTAACGAAACCAATAACCGTAGGAGAAGCATTCCAAACGAAAGTGACTACTTTTCAAGGAACAGATTCATTAAGCTATGCATTGAAAGTTATTAAGGAAAGAAAGTATAACCAATTTCCCGTCTATGATGGCACAGAGTTTAGGGGATTGATTACGCCAGTTGGTATAACGAAGTGGCTAGCAAGCACAGTTGATTCGGAATCTTTTTCTAGGAAAAAAACGACTTTAGATGAGATACTGGAATATGAAAACAGTAGAGAAAATCACCAGTTTATAAAAAGCGATGCTTCTATTTATAGAGCGGAAGAAATGTTCAAAATCGCGATTGCTAAGGGACGTCGTTTAGAAGCGTTGCTTATAACGGATACTGGAAAATCGAGTGAAAAGTTACTCGGGATTATTACCCCGATGAATATGCTGCAAGTAGACTAAAATAAATCCCCCTAGTTTCAAAAAATGACATATATTTTAAGACAATTTAAAGTAGAATGAAAGTAGCAATAAAAATGTCATATATAATATGGAATGGGGGATTTTGTATGGAATCTTATGAAACAGAAAAAGAGCAAGGGTATCAAAACAGTGCTCGTCAAGAAACTGCAAGTGAAATGACTGTAGGTAATTGGCTTATTACAATGCTTATTATGATTATCCCGGTTGTGAATATTGTTATGTTATTTATTTGGGGCTTTGGAAATCCAGATCCACGACGTAATTATGCACGAGCATCCCTTATTTGGATGGCTATTAGTATAGTACTTGTTGTTATTTTTTATGGTGCTTTAATGGCATTGTTTTTTTCATTTAGTTCATATTAAATAATATTTCTTGGGAAATAACAATTTAAGACAAGTGGAGTATCTCTGTTATGGACAGCAGGGGTACTTTTTTAAATGAATATTAAAAAGGAGTACCATTATGAAGATAGTATTATTTGGAGCGACTGGTCGTGTTGGTAATGAAGTGCTTTCGTTGCTGTTGGAAAATAAATATGAAGTGACGGTGCTGGTACGAACTCCAGAAAAGTTAAAAACACATTCCCAATTAACTATTATACAAGGAAATGCTTGTGTGAGAGCAGATGTGGAGAAGGCAATTTCAGGTGCAGATGCAGTTATAAGCGCACTTGGGACCGATCAATCTACTGTATTAACGGAATCGATTACGCATATTATTTACGTAATGACGAAACTTAATATTAAGCGAATCGTCACTATTGGAACAGCGGGCATATTAATTAGTCGTGAAAATCAAAATTTGCTAAAATATCAATCAGCTGAATCAAAGCGCAAATCAACCGTAGCAGCTAAAGAGCATCATAAAGTATATGATCTTTTAAATACTTCTGGTTTAGATTGGACAATCGTATGCCCAACCTATTTACCAACAGGGGCTGAAACAGATGCGTATATAGTAGAACGCAATCTACTACCGTTAGGTGCGGTTCAAAGTACAACAGGCGATGTGGCTTTGTTCGCATACAACGAATTGGTAAAAAAAGAGCATGTTGGGTATCGAGTAGGCTTGATGAGCCCGAAGTAAGATATTCAATTTAGGAGTAATTATATGAAAAAGTGGCTCGTACTTTTAGGTGTAATAGCGGTAGTATTATACACCGGGAACAAATGGATTCAAACAACGGAAATAACAATCGAGTCGGAAAATTTACCACCTGCATTTGATGGCTTGAAAATTATTCAAGTTTCCGATTTGCATGATGCAACATTTGGGGATAGACAATCAAAACTGCTGAAAAAAATCGAGACTGCTAAACCGGATCTCATTTTTATAACAGGAGACCTCATAGACAGCAATCGATATGACCTACAAAATAGCTTAGATTTAGTGGAGCAGCTCATTTCCCTTGCACCTATATACTATGTGACCGGAAATCATGAAATTGCGACAAATGATGTAGTACATATTAAAACTTCTCTTTCTGAGTTAGGTGTTATTGTTTTATCGAATGAAGAAACAGTAGTCGAAAAAGAAGGAGAATCGATACGTATTATTGGTATCGAAGATCCACTCGCTGGGGTACCTGTTGCAGAGGCACTAAGTATATTTGAACAGCAAGATAATTTTACATTGACACTTTCACATCGGCCAGAGACGTTTTCAGATTACGTGAAAAATGGATTGGATGTAGTATTTTCCGGCCATGCGCATGGTGGACAGTTTAGAATTCCTGGATTAGGCGGACTTGTAGCACCAGGGCAAGGTTTATTTCCAAAGTATACAGCAGGTGTATACGAGGAAAATGAAACAAGTATGGTTGTAAGTAGGGGATTGGGTAATAGTGTTATTCCAGTAAGAATTTTTAATACGCCTGAAATAGTTGTTGTGACACTACTTTCAAAATAAAAACCCCTACTCGGGGTTTTTATTGTGTAATAAGTCTACTGTATAATCTCGAATTGTTGTAACATTGCATAAAATCTTGCTCCATGACCTTCTGCTGCTTCTAAGAAATACTTTTCCGTAATGACAAAGCTGCCACCGTTTTTATTATCTAAGATGTACACATTAGTGACGGGACTGTCCCATGAAGAACCAGAAATTCCATGAAGTTTATAGCCTTCTAATGGGTCCTGTACTGTTTCTGTTGCAGTTACATTTGTGTATTCAGTAGGTAATTTTACTTCTAACATAGCGAGCATTTCTTCGGAAGTTTTATCCTTGAATTGCTCGATTTTCATAGAAACTTCTGGATATTTTTCTTCTAATGGCTCTTTTGTTGTAATAATATCAAAGGTTTCACCTTGTACTAATTTGTATCTTTCCTCATCGATATAAATGATATATTCTGAGTTTTTTCCTTCTTGCAAGATGACGTCCGTTTCCTCTTCCGTGCCTTCGATGCTTTGCGTTATTTGTTTCTCAGGCACAAAAAGATCTTTTATCTGTTTAATAAATGCCATCCCTGTGTCTGTTTGTGTGCTAAACAATAGTGTTACGACAGCTGCTGCCACAATAATAATAGGAATAATCTTAGACTTCTTTTTCCCCTTTTTTTCTTGGAAGAGCTCTTGATCTATGTGATTCCAAATATCCTCTTGTAATGTATTAGAAGAATCCTCTGTATGCTTGAGAATTTCTTTTTTTGCTCGTTCATCCATTTGGTCCATTTCATTTTCCCCCCATTTCAATCAGCGCTAATTGATCTTTTAATAAGTTTCGGCCGTTAAATAACCTAGATTTCACCGTGTTTTGGTTCAAATCTAAAATTTCGGCAACTTCTTTTTCTGAAAATCCCTGTATATATTTTAATAGAAGTGGAATCCGGTACAGGTCAGACATGCTTTGAATAATTTCGTATAAATCTGTAGCATCTTCTTTTGATGCTTCCAACATTTCTACTGAAGACGGATCAATAGGTATAGTCTTTTTTTCTTTATTTAATAGTCGATTGCATTCATTGACCAAAATACGATAAAACCATGCGCCAAATGAAAGCGTGGAATTATAAGACGATATATTTCTATATACACGGATAAAAGTTTCCTGAACAGCATCCTTTGCTAGCTCCTCATTTCGTGTAATTGCTTTTGCTGTTCGGATGGCATAATTTACGTATTCATCGTACAAATGACGGAATGCCTCTTTATTTCCTTTTTTTATTTTCTTAAATATATCTTCGTTCATTTTTTTCACTCCTTTCACTTATATATACCCATAAAGAAGGCGATAAGTTTAGTGGAAATAAAAAAACTGCTTAAAGTTTTTACTTTAAGCAGTTTTTTCTTTATTTAAACCAGCCTTTTTCCTTAAATCGAGCAATTGCTTCGATCCGATTGCCAACGTCTAGTTTGTCTAATATAACGGAAATATAATTTCGGACTGTGCCGGTTGTAATGTAGAGCTCGCTGGCAATTTCTTTTGTGTTTTTTCCATCGGCAATCAACTCTAAC
Organism: Psychrobacillus sp.; assembly: GCF_032154225.1. Lineage (GTDB taxonomy): Bacteria > Bacillota > Bacilli > Bacillales_A > Planococcaceae > Psychrobacillus. Next base: position 60,943 of record NZ_JALDYF010000019.1, on the reverse strand, counting down.
ACTTGGCTTTCCCGTTCTGTTAAAGGGTTCTCGCCCTCCAGTGCAATATCAACAAGTTCAGGCGAATAAATACGGCGACCGTCCATAATAACTCGGATTGAATTAGCTAACTCCTCGCTAGGGCTATCCTTCAATAAATATCCACCGACGCCTGCTTTTCGCGCTCGTTCAAAATAACCCGATCTTGCAAAGGTTGTTAATATAATTACTTTGCATGGATCTTCCATTAACATTTCCGCAGCATCGAGGCCACTTTTAATCGGCATCTCAATGTCCATAATACATATATCTGGTTTTAGCATATGGATTAACTTCAGTGCTTCTTCACCATTGCTAGCTTTCCCAACAACTTCCATATCCTCTTCTAAATCTAAAAGAGAACCAAGGGCTCCTAACATCATTCGTTGGTCTTCGGCAATAACAATTCGAATCATGATCATTCCTCCTGTGTCGTTTGTTGAATAACGTTAGGGACGCGTATATTGAGCGTCGTCCCATGCTTTGTATGTATATCTAAGCTGCCATTTACAAATTCTAAACGCTCTTTTATCCCACGAAGTCCATGTCCCTTGGACCAATCTGTTTGTATATTTAATCCTACTCCATTATCATGCACTTTCAAAACAGTTTCTTTTGCTGACTGCTTAATCGAAATCGAACAAGAAGTAGCTTTGCTATGCTTTACTACATTAGTTACGACTTCCTTTAAGCACATACTTAGCAAGTTTTCAACGAGTAGAGGAGTATTGGAGAGTTTAGGAGATCCACTTACTTTGCAGGAAATTTGCGCAGCAAGTAAAATTTGCTTAATACGAAATAACTCATCTTCTAATTTAGTGCCTCGCATATTCGTAACAAGTTCGCGTACTTCCTTTAAAACTAATCGAGCTGTTTGATTAATATCATTAATTTCATTTTTGGCAGCTTGAGGGTTTTTTTCTATTAAACGATTTGCCAAGTCACTTTTTAAACCAATAAGTGCAAGTTTTTGTCCAAGTGTATCATGTAAATCACGTGCAATACGTTCTCTTTCCTCTATTATGATAAACTGAGAGATTCGTTTTTGAGCATCTTCTAGTTGACCTTCTAGCAGCTCCCTTTTGTTTCGGTTATAAGTGTTAAATGGCAATAAAATCACACCGATTAAACAAATTAATAAGAAAGGAAGATGAGAAAGGAATAATTCCGTCTGCGATATAAATCCAATAATTACAGCTACAATAGTTGCTACTAAATGCAGGCTATAAATAATGAAAAACCCAACCTTTTGCTGGATATTGCCGATAAAGAAAGAAAGGAAAATAGAAAAGTATATATAGCCGAACAAAAAAGTCATCATAACGCTAATTGCAATTTCAATAAGTACGCATACGTATAAAAACCACCCAGTGGAAGTAAATGATATTCGATAAGCAATAAAAAACAATGCAGTAGCGATTAGTCCAAAAATAATTCCACCTAATGCAGAAGATTTAAAAATAAAAAAGAAAGGAAGGATGAAAAAAATAGCCCATGCATAAATACTTAGCCAAGGATACTTCGGAAGAATTTGATACCATTTTGGCAATTGCGACACCTCTTTAATTCATATGTGTATCTTAGCAAATTAAGAAAGTATAAGCTTTCATACTTAGTAATTGTCTAGCCATAACGCCAAGCCCCTCGGGGCAGGCATAGGCGCTTCTGCTTTTCTTTATTATAAAGGAAAAACCATTCCTGTCTAAATTGGAATGGTTTCTTCTTTAGATAAAGCCTATTTGCTTTCGATACTTGTGCTCTTTGCGCTTAATTTTACAGCATTTTTAGAGTTTTTAAGCAAATGTTTAATTTCTCTAAAGCTTACAAAACTTTTGTTTTCTTCATCAAACAAACGGAAGCGAATCGATTCTAAGCTTTTACGAAGATTGATCGTTGTTGCTTTTTGTAAAGGTGGAGTAGATTCATGTGCTCTTTCCAAGTTGTAGTTAGGAACTCTTGGGCTTAAGTGATGCACATGATGGAAACCAATATTTCCAGTTACCCATTGTAATAATTTTGGCAGCTTGTAATAAGAGCTTCCTTCGACTGCAGCTTTTACATAGTCCCAGTCTGCTTCATCTTCAAAATAAGAATCTTCAAATTGATGTTGTACATAGAATAACCAAATGCCTAATGCACCAGCTACGAAAAGAATCGTACCTTGAATGATAGCAAATGCTTGCCATCCGATTAACCAAATCATTAGTGCGTATAAAGCAACTACCGAAACGTTTATCAAATACGTATTGTTACGCTCTTTTTTGCGAGCATCTTTATTGTTAAAACGATTACTTACTAAAAATAATAATGCTGGACCAAAGCCAAACATCACGATTGGATTGCGATAAAGTCTATAAGAAAATCGCTTCATCGGAGAAGCTTCTACATATTCGTCTACAGTCATCATCCAAATATCGCCGACACCGCGTTTGTCTAAGTTACCGCTTGTTGCATGGTGGATATTATGCTCGCGTTTCCACTTTTCATACGCAAATAATGTGATAATCCCAGTGATTGTCCCAGTAATATTGTTTGCTTTCTTATTTTTGAAGAAAGAACCATGCGTACAGTCATGGAAAATGATGAAGATGCGAATGACAAATCCGGCTGCGACAACAGCTAAGGCTACTGCTAACCAAACGGAAACATCTAAGCTTAAGTAAGCTAAAAACCACAGGATGAAAAATGGTGGGACTGTATTAATAAGTTGAAAAATACTCTTCTTTAGTTCAGAATTTTCAAAAGGCTTTACATTTTTACGTAATTCAAGCGTTTTTTCTCTACTCACAACTTATTCCTCCTAGACAGAATCATTATCTTAACTATAATGAAATACTGCTATTAGGAGTAGGCATAAACGTCAAGTCATAAGTATGACGAATATCATATAGGTCAGATAGTACAAACTAGATGTCCAGTTGACTACTCGATGACCAAAAAAGCGTGCTCCCGCATGGCTTTCAGCTTGGTGCACCTGACGATTCGCTATTGGTGCAAAAAAAATCCGCTAATTCCGCTAGAGTTGCCGCTTTGAACTACATTCCATCTAATTTTGAAGAATGTAGTCATATTCTTTCTAGTGTTTTTACGAAGTATGCACTTCTTTGCTTTTTAGACAGTAAAAAGCGAATCTAATCTGTTTAGAATAAAAACAATTAATTATTCAGTCCTTCGTGTTAAATAGGTAAAGCTGGTTTTTACTTATACAATGGATCAACGTGTAGAAGTGTCCTTTGAAAAAATACAAAGAGCCGCCAAAATGCATCTTTGGCGGCCTCCATATTATATAGAATGTGACTTGCTTCTCCAATTGCCAAAAGCACTTAACTGCTTGGTACTGAATTTTTTGGCGAGCGGAAGGCGGACATTTGCTATACGATGATCGACCAACAAGTTAAGTTTTTCCGTTCATCATATAGCTCAATGGGAAGCCTAGAGCGAGCCGGAAACTGCAACGCTAAGAGTTTTTACTTAGCGATCACGTTTTAATAAACGGACAGTTTCATCAAATTCTTTCTCAATCTCAGCATTTGGTTTGTAAGTCAATAAGCTAACAACGACTGTAGCGATTAATCCTAAAACGAAACCAGGAACGATTTCATATAAAGAATCAATTGATAATAAAACGAAATCTGGAAAGATTCCATCTAATGAAACTGAAAACTTGTCAATTGTTTCCCAAACTAAAACAGTTACTGCACCAACAACCATACCTGCTACTGCGCCAGAAGAGGTAATTTTTTTCCAGTAAAGTGTTAGCAAGATGACTGGTCCAAACGAAGCCCCAAAGCCTGCCCATGCAAACGAAACAAGCTGCAGAATTGTATCATTTTCTCCCCAAGCAAGAATTGCTGCAGCGATTGAAACGAAAAGTACTGCCATTCTTCCAAGATTCACATATGTTTTATCCGGAGCATCTGTTCTAATAATGGCTTTGTATAAATCCTCGACCAAAGCAGAAGATGTTACAATTAGTTGAGATGCGATCGTACTCATAATTGCCGCTAAAACGGCTGCAAGCATAAGTCCAGCGATAAATGGATGGAAAATAACTTGTCCCAGTGCGATGAAAACAGCTTCTGGACTAGTCAATGTTGCATCTGGATTTTGTACGAAGTAAGCAACACCTACCAAAGCAGTTGCAATCGCCCCACCCAAACTTAAAACCATCCAACCAATACCGATTCGACGAGCTTGTTTTGTTTCTTTAACAGAACTAATTGCCATAAAGCGAACAATAATATGAGGTTGACCAAAGTAGCCAAGTCCCCATGCAAGAGTAGAAATAATACCTATTGTTGTTGTCCCTGCAAAAAGACTCAAATGCGAAGGATTAACAGATTTGATAGATTCTACAGTTTCACCAATTCCACCTGTCATAAATACTCCAACAACAGGTATAGCAATAAGAGCTAAGAACATTAATAAACCTTGAAGGAAATCGGTGTAACTTACTGCTAAGAAACCTCCGAATAATGTATATGCTACTACAACTGCCGAAACGATTAGTAATCCAGTATGATAATCAAGACCAAAAGAGCTTTCGAAAAATACTCCTCCTGCTACCATTCCAGAAGACACGTAAAACGTAAAGAAAAGCAATATAATAAGGCCCGAGGCAATTCGTAATAAGTTTGACGAATCCTTTAAGCGACTTTGTAAATAACTTGGAATTGTAATGGAATTACTCGATACTTGTGTGTATACACGTAGTCTTGGTGCAACGAATAACCAGTTTAAATAAGCACCGATGGAAAGACCGATTGCAATCCAAGCTTCACCCATACCTGAAAGATATATTGCTCCAGGTAACCCCATTAATAACCAACCGGACATATCGGCAGCTCCGGCACTCAATGCAGTTACAGCTGGTCCAAGTGAACGTCCACCGAGCATGTAGTCTGTAAGGTTTGCAGTTTTTCTATATGAATACCAACCGATAATAAGCATTGCGGCCATATAAATAATTATGGCAGTTAATTGATAAGCTTCTGTTGACATAAAACATCCTCCTTCCTCAAACATAATACCATGTCAACCGATATGGTGCATAGAAAATATGGAAATGTCACATTTTACAAGTACATTATTCTGTTAAAATAAACTAAAAGAAGCAAGAAGGGAGCTATTCCTATGAAATTTTTTCACACCGCAGATTGGCATTTAGGAAAATTAGTACAAGGTATCTACATGACAGATGAACAGCGATTCGTTCTCAAACAATTCATGCAAGCTATCGAAACAGAGAAACCAGATGCCATTATTATTGCAGGCGACTTATACGATCGTGCAGTACCACCGACAGAAGCGGTGAATTTATTAGATGAACTATTAGCAGAAATCGTTTTACAACATAAAGTTCCAGTATTAAGCATCGCTGGTAATCACGATAGTCCAGGTCGTTTAAACTTTGGAAGCCAATTAATGAAAGAAACTGGTTTGCATATGGTTGGTCAATTAGAGAAAGACTTAAAACCAGTTGTTATAAATGATGAACACGGTGAAGTACATTTCCACCTAATACCATACGCTGATCCCTCCCAAGTACGTTTTATATTCGAAGACGATCAAGTAACAACGCATCAAGAAGCAATGAAAAAAATCGTACAAGAAATTGAAAAAAAGTTAGATTCGACAAAAAGGCATGTATTTGTAGGACATGCTTTTGTTACTCCTCACGGCCAGGAAGAGGGGAATACGAGTGATTCTGAGCGTCCACTTGCAATTGGTGGAGCAGAATATGTGGATGCTGCATTATTTAACAGCTTTCATTACACTGCGCTTGGACATCTTCACCAAGCACATTATGTGTTAAATGAAACGATTCAATACGCAGGATCTCCATTAAAATATTCCATTTCTGAAGAGCATCATAAAAAAGGTTTTTATATTGTTCATCTGGATGATGAAGGAAAAGTCACGCTTGAAAAACTATTACTAACACCTAGACGAGATATGCGCACAGTAGAAGGTTATATGAATGCAATTTTGAAGCACTCTGTCAGTGAAGATTTTGTATTCGTAAAGTTGCTAGATGAAACACCCATTCTATCGCCGATGGAGCAAGTTCGCACAGTATATCCAAATGCGATGCATGTAGAACGAAAAACGTTTACATCTACACCAGAAGAGGGTGAGAAGCCTGTTTCTCGCAGAAAGATGGACGACGTTACACTGTTCCAAGCATTTTATACGGAAGTGAGCGGGAAAACCCCATCCGAAGAAACAGAGGCATTGTTTAAAGAAGTGTTAGATCAATTATTAAGTGATGAGCGGGAAGGAGGAAGTGAAGCGTGAAACCAATTCAATTAAAAATGACTGCGTTCGGCCCATATAAATTTACGGAGACAATCGACTTTTCTGAGTTAAAAGGTAATCGATTATTTGTTATTTCGGGTGCCACTGGCGCAGGAAAAACGACGATTTTCGATGGTATTTGTTTTGCGCTATATGGATATGGTAGCGGAGAAGATCGACGTGATACGAAAATGATGCGAAGTGACTTTGCTGCAGACGAAACACATACATCCGTGGAGTTAACGTTTGAAATACATGGTCGTGTATACCGAATTTTACGCCAGCTTCCTCATGTGAAAAAGGGGAATAAAAGTGCAACAGGCGAACGATACGAATTTTTCGAAAGGAAAGGATCAGGTGAAGTGCCTGTAGTAGAAAGACAAATTGTTTCAGAAATTAATAAAAAGATAGAAGACATCATCGGTCTTTCACTCGATCAGTTTAGTCAAATTGTGATGCTACCACAAGGAGAGTTCCGAAAGCTACTTACCTCCCAAACGGAAAATAAAGAAGCTATTTTACGTAAAATTTTCAAAACTGAACCGTATAAAATGATAAGTGAACGATTAAAAGACAAAAAGCTTCTTGCTGAAGCGGAATTAACAAAAGAAGAATCGACTCGAAATAGCTATACAGAACAGATTGTTGCTTCTTTTCCAATGCGAGATTCTAGCGTCTTTCAATTGATTGGGTCTGGAAACTTTAACTTGTTCCATTTAATCGATGCATTAAAGGAAGAAACGGCTTTTTATTCAGCAAAGATACAGGAAGATGAACTTGCTTACCGTAAAGCATACGCCAAGCATTCTGATAAACAAGCAGCTTATCATGAAGCAAAAGCAGTGAATGCACGATTTATCGAACTGGAAGAAAAGAGCGAGAGGCTAAAAACGCTACAGGAGCAATCTGTAGAATATGAGCAAAAACAGCGTCAATTAGAAGCTGCGGAACGAGCGAGTTCTATTGAACCAATAGAAGTTTATTATAGTGAATTAAAAGCGGAAGCACATACTAAACTCCAATTGCTAGAAGTGTCGAAAAAAGGTGTCCTTCTAACGGAAGAAGCTGCAAAACGAGTAGAAAATACGTATACAAGTGAGGATGCTAAAAAAGAGGAACGGGAAAAAAGCGTAGAAGCACTCATTCAGTTAAATGCGTTACTGCCTTTATTTGAAGAACTTGAAGTAAAAAGAATAGAAGTGCTTGATCTGGAGAAGCAGGCTACAGAACTAGCAGATCAAGTGCGACTAAAAGTGAATCTTTTCGCAGCGGAAAAAGAATCGCATAATGCGCAAAAAGAAAAAATAGAGCAATTGGAGCAGTTAGTAGAACCGCTCGATGAAAAAGTACAGCAACTGACATTATTACAAGCGCAATTTAATGGGCTACAAGAATATTTGGCAAATGAAAAACAATTGAATGCATTTCAAATAGAAGAAACGAAACAAGAGCAAATTTTTCAAGTAATGTTGGAAGCTTATCGTTTGGAAGAACGAAAGTGGATGAGCAACCAAGCGAGTATTCTTGCATCCCAACTTCTTTCTGGGGAAGCATGTCCGGTTTGTGGAAGCACGGAGCATCAGCTAACAGGAGTCGACATGCATGAACAGGCCATAGACGAAGAAGAGCTAAAACAATTAAAAGAACAACTTAACAAGCAAGAGTCTAGCTCTTTAACAATCCAGGCAAAAAAAGAAGCAGCAGAAGAAAATGGCCAAAAGCTTACTGCAAAACTAGACGAGCTTCACGTATCTTTAATAGAGGCAAATCAGCTGAAAGAAAGTGTTGAAAATCTTCAAGTTGAAATAAAGAATCTTCGTGTAGAAAAAGAGAAACTTAATTCACAAAAAGAGATATATAAAAATAATTTCCTAAAGTTAGAGAAACTAGAGCAAGAAAAAGTGAAGATGGAGACAATTTATCTACAACAAAAGAGTCAGCTAGAGCAAGTAAAAGCAGTGTACGAATCGAAACAAACTGCCATCCCAGCTCATATTCCAACATTAAATGAACTGAAAAGCCAAATTAGCATGGCAACGGGGCATAAAGAGCAACTAGAAAATGATTGGAACATTGCCCAAAAGCAGCTTCAACTGGCAACAGAAGCTTTTACAAAAGCGCAATTAGCACTCGAACATGCTGTAATGGCAGAAAAAGAGACGAGTGAAAAATGCAACAAAGCCTACATGCAATTGAATGAAGCATTAGCGAAGTCTAGCTTTGGCTCGATTGAAGTATACGTGAAAGCTAAACTGTCTGAGGGCGATCGATTTACTTTAAAAGAATGGTGCACCTCGTATAAGCAAACACTTCATACATTGACAGAACAAGTGAGAGAAGGAAAAGCTCAGCTTGCAGATAATGAAAGAGTTGAGCTTGCACCGATGGAAGATGCATTAGTGCAATTAAAAGAAGCATATGAACGGGCATTAAATATGTTAAATGGCTCCAAAGATTATGAGCAAGCAGGCTTGAAACTGGAGGAAAAGATTACTTCTACAAGTGATCGAATTACTATTTTGGAGCAGCGAGTGCATCAGATAATCGACTTATATGACGTACTAAGAGGGCAAAATCAACAGAAAATATCCTTTGAACGCTATATTCAAATGGAGTATTTAGAACAAATTGTCCAAGCGGCAAATGAACGATTGAAACATATGTCAAATGGGCAATTCCAACTGATTAGAAGTGAACGTCAAGAAACACATGGTAAGCAAAGTGGTCTAGGGCTAGATGTATATGATGCCTACACAGGACAAACAAGAGACGTCAAAACTTTATCAGGTGGGGAAAAGTTCAACGCTTCTTTATGTTTAGCATTAGGAATGGCGGATGTTATTCAAAGCTTTCAAGGCAGTATTCGAATTGATACGATGTTTATCGACGAAGGATTTGGTTCATTGGATGAAGAGTCGTTGAACAAAGCAATCGATACACTAGTCGATTTACAAAAATCTGGACGGATGATTGGTGTTATTTCACATGTTGCAGAGTTGAAGGCAGCAATGCCAGCTATTTTGGAAGTAGAGAAGCAAAAAGAGGGGTATAGTAAAACTAGGTTTGTTGTTAAATAGGGAGTTGCGGTGGTTTGATTCGACCGATTCTTCACGGTATTCAACCGATTATCTGAAATAATAAATCTATACCACTTTTTTCAATGTAAAACGAGGTTTGTTGTTAAATAAGTCTAGGTGAGAAAGGGGAATGGTTTTGTTAACTATGCTTCCAATTATTCTTTTGGGTATAAGTATTTCTCTTGGTATAGCGTTATTGATTAAAATGAATCGAATCCAGGAAAATAAAGAGAGGTTTCCTCTAATAATTGTATTAGGCTTCGCTCTCCTTAGTTTTTTTATGCTTTTGTATTCTGAATTGATATAGGTTGAGATTAATATATTCATTTTAAACGTAAACATAGTCATTTACTACAGAAATGACTATGTTTAAGTAAAAATAAGGTAGTTAATCACTATCAGAAACAAATAAACATAGTCACTTGGCGAACAAATGACTATGTTTATTTTATTTGTATTATATTTTATTCGTTATACAAAATCGCTTCAAAGTCCTCTACATTGTTGACGCCGACCGAACTAAAGCCAGAAAAGCCATCATGATCAAGAACAGTAGGGTCTGCGCCGGATTCATAAAGAAGTGTAGCTAAATAATAATTTTCATTGTATAAAGCGGCAGTTAGTGCGTTGGAATAACTATCAAACGTATTTGGATCAGCACCTGCATCTAGCAATATTTGTGCAATCGAATCATCATTCATATACACTGCGTGAAGAAGTGCAGTAGTTCCCATAGAATCTGCTTCTTCTAAATTTACCCCGCTTGCAATGAGATCATGTACTTGATTTTCATCGCCATTATTAACCGCCTCCATTAGAAGCGTCATATCATAATCGTATTCTTCGCTAGTGTCTGTATCAAATGTTTCTCCAAGAATACTTCCTGAAAATAAATTAGCGTAAGTAATAGCACCAGTAGTGAAAAGAACTATAACTCCAATATATGCTACAAAGAATATACCTATTAAAGCACCTACACCAAGCGCAATTTTGGATGAATTGGTGTAGTAAGATGGCGTTCCTTCTACGTCCATAAACTTACCAACTGCTTGTATTCGTTTTGGAAGAAGTGGATGACTAGATAAAACTTCACCTAACCAAACCGCCACATTAGATTCTGTATGGATTTGTTCTAAATATGCATCTTCATTCACTTCTTTATATAACTGTTTTCCGACTGCAAGAATCGTTAGTGCTTGCTTCGCAGCTACTCCATTTTGAATCATGTATGCAGCTTCACGGTCACATGTATATTCACAAGAGCGACTATACGCTTGAGATAGAAATGGAATAAACGCTGCTGGCATCGTTAATATACTTTTCCACACATGTCTGCGTTTAATATGGCTAAGTTCATGCGCGACGATAAAATCTAATTCTGCTTCGCCTTGTTCTCTAGCAAGCTCAAACACTTCTGAATAAATAACAACCATATTTCTTCCTAGGAATCTTGTTGCAAATGCATTAAAAGCACCTTCTGAATGAATAACAAATACATCAGGAACTTTTTTCAAATTCATTTGTGTGGATAGCTCAACAACTCGTTCATAAATATCGGGAAATTGCTTTTCACTAATGCGTATTCCATTACCTCGAATTGATCCAAGCATCACCATATTGGCATATAAAATAATAGCTAAAAGAACAAGTACTATAGCAATTCCAATCAATGAAACAGCGGCAAGTATGTATAAAAACAAACTAAAAATAACGCTTATAACGAAATAAGGTGTTTCTCTATTAGATGTTAACTCTCTTTGCGTCACGTATACTTCACTCCTATTCAAATATTTTTAAATTTACCAAATAGTGTTTCATTAGTCAATTAAATCTTTCACACATTTACTACCCATTACATATTATTTTTACAAGAGGTGGTGAAAGATGCGCAATGAAAATAGGCTCATGCCTTATGATCCTTATGAAATGGAACAACAGGAATGGAAGAAGCAACAAGTAAAAGAGAGAGCGAAGCAATTACTAACAATTATTTCCCCCATATTCATCCTATTACTTTGGGAACTATTCTCTCAAACTGGAATACTGGATATTCGATTTTTTCCCCCGCCGTCTGCTATTATCTCTACCTTTTTCGAACTTGCTGCAAATGGACAGTTAATGACACATATTTCGGTTTCTCTCTATAGAATAGCTGCTGGCTTTTTATTGGGTGTAATTCCAGGAGTAATCATTGGTTTACTAATGGGATTATACGCACCAATCAGACATTTTATATCTCCGATTGTTATGGCATTTATGCCAATACCAACGCTAGCATTATTGCCTATTATTATTATCCTCTTCGGCATTGGGGATTTTTCAAAAGTCGTGACAATCGCAGGTAGCGTATTTTTCCCTGTCGTGATTAATACAGTTGCCGGTGTGATGAATATAGAAAGAGTGCATTTAGACGTTGCGAAAAATTATGGAGCTAGTTCAAAAGATTTTTTCTTTAAAATTGCATTTCCAGGTGCACTTCCTGTCATGCTTGAAGGCATACAGATGGGGCAGGCAATTGCACTTTTAACAATTGTTGCTGCGGAAATGATGGGAGCTACATCGGGAATTGGATATTTAATATGGACTTCTTACAAAGCTTTTATGTTAAAAGAAATGTTTGTAGGATTAGTACTTATTTCCTTTTTTGGCTTCCTTTTTTCTCTGTTCTTACGTGGGCTGCAAAAGAAAATCGTCCCATGGAGGTGAAAAAGTGAGTGAGTCTGTGAAAATTTCAATTGAGCACTTGACGAAAGTCTTTTATAAAAAACAAAACAGTGTGACGGCAATGAAAGATATTTCACTTCAAGTAAGAGAAGGGGAATTTGTTTGCATAGTTGGACCAAGTGGCTGTGGAAAAACAACATTACTACGAATATTAGCAGGGTTAGAGCAACCGAGTTCAGGAACCTTTCGAATTGAAGCGGATTCTGATGCTCGCCCGTTACAGTCAATGGTATTTCAAGAAAAAGGTGTTATCCCTTGGTTAACGGTCGAAGAAAATGTCGCGTTTGGACTTAATATGCGACATGTTCCGAAAGAAATAGTTCGAAAACAAACAGATTATTATTTGGAAAAAGTAGGATTAAATCATTTCTCTAAACTGTATCCAAAAGAGCTTTCTGGGGGAATGAAACAACGGATTAGCATTGCACGCGCATTTGCCAATGACCCAGAAATTTTACTCATGGATGAACCATTTGCTGCACTTGATGAGCAAAATAAATTCATATTGCAAGAAGAGTTACTTTCCATTTGGAATGAAACGAAAAAAACGGTTTTATTTATTACACATAGTATTGATGAGGCTTTATTGCTGAGCGATCGAATCGTTTTAATGAGTGCACATCCTGGAGAAATTATAAAAGAAATTATCGTACCTGTACCGAGGCCAAGAACGATGGAGCAGGTGCGAGCAAATGCTGAAATGGCGGAGCAATTCATCATTATTTGGAATCATTTGCAGCAAGAGGTGCAAAAATCAAGAAAATAGAGGAGGAAGTTTGTGAAAAAGGGTTTTCGTAAGAGCGGAATGATGATGTTTGCAGCGATTCTTCTTTTATTAGGTGCGTGTTCTTCGAAAGAAACGGTAAGCACGGGAAATAATGATGTGAGCAAGGATAATCCTTCTGGAGATTTAGCTCCACTTGATAAAAAAGTGAAAGTTATTATAGCAGAAGATGGTGCAGCTTCTGGAGCAGGGTTTTATATTGCAAAAGAAAAAGGGTATTTTGCGGACTACAATATTGAAGTGGAATTTGCACAATTTGCAAATAGTGATGAAATGCTACCTGCTCTTGCTTCCGGGGAAGTAGATATTGCAGGAGGAGTTTCCACTGCTTCTTTCTTTAATGCAATAGCACAAGGAATTGATGTGAAAATTATTGCGGATAAAGGGCATAATGTGCCTGGGAAGTCTTATTTCTCATTCGTTATTGGTAATCATATGAAAGATCAAATAAAAGAATACAAAGACTTTAAAGGGAAAAAAATTGCCGTTTCTTCTAAAAACTCAATCGATGAATATATTTATTTAGAAATGTTAAAGCATGCAGGATTGACGAATGATGATGTAGAGTTTGTATTGCTCGGAGATTTTGGAAGTATGCTTGGTGCAATTGAAAATGGTTCGATTGATGCTGCATTACAAATAGAGCCACTCATAGCACAAGGTATTGCAAATGGCTTCCATGAACGATTTGGAGATACGACGGATTATGCTCCAGAATCACAAATTGCAATGGTGCTTGGTTCTCCTCAGTTTATGAGTGAAGAAAAAGATGTTTCGTTACGATTTATGGCTGCGTATTTAAAAGGCGTACGTGACTACAATGATGCTTTTATTAAAGGGGAAGGAAAAGCAGAAATAATCGACATTATGACAAAGCATACAGCATCAAAAGATCCAGCACTATGGGAAAAGGTATTTGTAACAGGTTTAGACCCTGATGGGAAAATGTTTTTAGATGATGTGAAGAAGCAGTATGATGTATATAAAGAAAATGGAGCAATTAGTGGAGATGTAGACTTTGATAAAGCAGTAGATACATCTGTTACAGAAAAAGCAGTAGAGATTTTAGGAGCTTACGAAAGATAGGATTTGTATGCGAACAAGGTAGCGAGATGACCCCGATATGAACGGAGTCATCTTATTCCGTTTTCTAAAGAAATGTACTACAATGAGGGAATATTGATGGGTAAATGAGGTGCGTGAAATGGTAAGTATTTTAGTTGATGCGGATGGTTGTCCAGTGGTCGATTTGACTATTGCTGTAGCTAAAAAGTTTAAGTTAAAAGTGACGTTATTATGTGATACAGCACATTATATGCAACGTGACGGGGCGGAAACGATCATGGTTTCTAAAGGAGCAGATGCCGTCGACTTTGTATTAGTCAATAAGGTGAATAAAGGGGACATTGTCGTGACGCAGGATTATGGGCTTGCTGCGATGGTATTAGCTAAACAAGGCTTTGCAATCGATCAAAATGGTCGTTGGTATACATCTGATAATATTGACCAATTATTAAATAACCGCCACATCGCCAAGAAAATTAGACAAGCGGGAGGCCGTTTGAAAGGGCCTAAAAAACGTCAAAAAGAAGATGATGAAAAATTTGAAAAGAGTTTTACCAATTTATGTGAAGTTGTCTTAAGAAACTGATTGTTGCGAATTAGACCAATATAGTTAACATCCACCTTTATTTTTGGTATATTAAAAAATGGACTAAATTGAAAAAAGGTGGAGTAAAAAATGGAAACAAATGCATACAGAGTATTACTTTACTACAAATATGTCCCAATAGAAGATCCAGTAACATTTGCACAAGAACATCTTGCTGCTTGTAAAGAAATTGGATTAAAAGGGCGTATTTTAGTATCTGATGAAGGAATTAACGGCACATGTTCGGGAACAACGGAACAAACCGACGCATACATTGAAATGATGAAAGCAGACGACCGGTTTGCCGACATGGTGTATAAAATAGATGAAGCGGAAGGACACGCATTCAAGAAAATGCATGTTCGTCCAAAGCAAGAAATCGTTCATTTAGGATTGGCAGATGATATTAATCCGAATGAATTAACTGGAACGTATCTTTCTCCAAAAGAATTTTTTGAACAAATGCAAGCAGAGGATACGGTAGTAATTGATGCTCGTAATGACTATGAATTTGACTTAGGGCATTTCCGTGGAGCGATCCGTCCAGATATTCGCAACTTCCGTGATCTACCAGACTGGATGATTGAGAATAAAGAAATGTTTGATGGTAAAAAAGTTTTAACGTATTGCACAGGCGGAATTCGTTGTGAAAAATTCTCTGGCTGGTTAGTACGTGAAGGTTTTGAAGGAGTAGGTCAATTACATGGTGGTATTGCAACTTATGCGAAAGACCCAGAAGTGAAAGGTCAACTTTGGGATGGTCAAATGTATGTATTCGACGAGCGTATTGCTGTGCCGATTAACCAAGTAGAGCATGTAATTGTTGGGAAAGACCATTTTACTGGCGAGCCATGTGAGCGTTATGTAAACTGTGCGAATCCAGCATGTAACGATAAAATTTTATGTTCGGAAGAAAATGAACATAAATATTTACGTAGCTGTTCGGATGAATGCCGTGAGAATCCACGCAACCGTTATATTGTAGAGCATAATTTATCAGTGGAAGAAGTAGAAGCAAGATTAGCTGCTATTAAAGAAACTGTATAATATAAAAAAGGTTGTCTTCTAGGTCGTCTTTCTACTTAGAGACGGCCTTTTTCTTTTTTTTCGAGATTAATTGGAAAGTAAACTCATACAATGTCGGATAAAAAATTTCAATTAACCATATACTCGTATTATTGAAATGTCCATTTCAAAGAGTATCGGTTTAATTTAGAGGGAAAACAGCATGCGATATCGAATGTAAATATAGAGTTCGTTTTTAAAAATAGAATGGGGGAAACGTAAATGGCAATCGAAGTGAAGAAAATTTCAGATTTGAAAGAAGTCAACGTAACCAAACTTATTCAAGAAAGCGAAAAAGAAGGATATCGATTTGTATCGAGGCTTGCATCAGAATATGAAGATGGAACAAATCGTTTCAGTGAACAAGGTGAAGCACTTTATGGGGTGTGGGATGAGCAGGAGCTAGTTGCTATTGGCGGACTAAATAGGAATCTAAGTGCCGAAAATGATAATTCAGCTAGACTACATCGTTTTTACACATTACCAGAGTATCGTCGAAAGGGTGTCGGAAGCGAATTATGCAAAATGATTTTTGATGACGCTAAAGGACAGTTTAAAGAAATTACAACGAGAACAGAGTCTAGTAAAGCAGATGCTTTTTACAGAGCGAATGGATTTACATTTGATGAGCGCTCACCAGATACGACACATGTGATGAGCCTAGAATAGAAAGGGTTTTAAGAAATGAATATTCAACAACTAGGAGAGCAATTTCCTCTAATAGATAAAATACAAAAGACCGAAGAAGTAATTTGGTTTAATCCAAATAAAACAAATACAGCGGAAGCTTTAAAAAAGTTATCTGTTACAAGTGAAATGGTGCAGGATGCAAGTGACCGGCTAGATCGATTCGCAAGTTATTTGCAAGTTGCTTTTCCGGAAACAGCAGTGACAAATGGCATTATAGAGTCACCACTTATCGCTATTCCTTCTATGGAAGCCGCACTAAAAGAATTTCTTTCGGTCGACTTTGACGGAGAGCTTTTATTGAAATGTGATAATGCTTTGCCGATTTCTGGGTCTATTAAAGCAAGAGGCGGAATTTACGAAGTGTTAAAAATTGCGGAGACGCTTGCAATTCGTGGGGGGGTATTAACAGAAACAGCCGATTATGCGGTTCTTGCAACAGATGAAATGAAGCAGTTTTTCTCTGGCTATTCGATTGCAGTAGGGTCAACAGGAAACCTTGGACTGAGTATAGGAATAATGAGTGCGAAACTCGGTTTCCGAGTGACTGTACATATGTCGAGTGACGCGAAGCAATGGAAAAAAGATATGCTACGCGCAAAAGGCGTAGAGGTTATTGAATATGCATCGGACTACAGCATTGCTGTGGAAGAGGGCAGAAAACAGGCTGAAAAAGACCCGACATGCTTTTTTATCGATGATGAAAACTCCGTCGACCTATTCGTTGGATATGCAGTTGCAGCGAGTAGATTAAAAAAACAGCTAGAGCAGCTAGGGAAGACGGTTGATGAGCACAATCCATTATTCGTCTACTTACCTTGTGGAGTTGGCGGTGGCCCTGGCGGCGTTGCATTTGGTTTGAAATTATTATTTGGCGATCACGTCCATTGCTTTTTTGCTGAGCCGACGCACTCACCTTGTATGTTGCTTGGAATGATGACGGGACTACATGAAAAGATCGCAGTAAGTGATATCGGGCTAGATAATAAAACCGATGCTGACGGACTTGCAGTTGGCCGACCATCGGGATTTGTAGGGAAAACACTCGAACATTTAATAAGTGGAAGTTACACAATAAGTGATGAAACAATGTATAAGTTGCTGGCGATTTTAGCCGACACGGAAAAAATCCAGCTAGAACCTTCTGCACTTGCTGGAATGACTGGACCTATTCATCTTGCAAAGCACGAAGTTGGCTTAAAAAATGCCACGCATATCGTCTGGGCAACAGGTGGCGGCATGGTTCCGGATGAAGCGAAGGAAGAATACTATGAAAAAGGAAGACAGTCTCATAACTATTAGAGTCGTTTTCCAAGTTTCATCATTTCAACAAATGTATTCACTCTTTTTTAATAATAATTAACTTGAATAATAGTGTAATTTGGAAATATGGTGACTTGAAAAGTAGCATTAAATCAACTTTTTGAGTCACTCTTTAATTATTTTCACTTTTTAAAACTTTAATATTAAGTGGTTCAAATGTAATTTTATATTCTTTGTGTAATTTAAAGAGACCATATTTTTCGATGTAATAATCAATAACACTTTTCAAATATTCTGGAGTTATTTCGAGATTTGTACATACTTCTTCTAATGTGGTTTGTCCTTTTACATAGCAATCAATTAGCTGGTCTAACGAAACAATTTTCTCATATCCCCATCTTCGAGCAATTTTCTCTAGTTTAAGATTTCTCAAATCATTAAACTCTGTTATATCTCCATAGGTCGTTTCGTAATGTCCAAGCTCTTCAGCTAAAATACAATGCTTTTCATATTTGTTTTTGAATTTATCAATTTCAATCACGTTATCGTAATATAAACCAGGAAGCCCTTTAGGCAGTACTTTTTCAATTACTTTAACGTTTGGATACTCCAGTATCAGTCGATCATAACCCATCTAGACACCTCCAATTAACCGCGTTGGGATTTAATAAACTCAATATATTTCTTAATGTCTTCCATTTCTTCCTCTGTGACATCATCATCAATGTGGGCGGCAATGGTTTCAATTTTTTTAATTTCAAATGTTTTTTCAGAATTATCCTCACCTAAAAAGTACTGTCCTGAAACTTTAAAAAAGTCTGCAAGTAATCGAACAAACTCCAACTTAGGATCGGCCTCTCCATTTTCCCAACGGCTAATAGAGCTTTTACTAATTTTTCCACCGTATTTAGAATTTAAAGAATCAACCAATTGCTCAATAGTTAGTTTCCTGCTCAGTCTTAGTTCTTTTAATAGTTCGCCGAAATTATTCACTGGTATTATCTCCTTAGATTTTATCTATACCTCTTATATTATTATGGTATTTCCGTAAATGCAACTAATATATTAAATATGTTCCGTTTTCGGAATTTAGTTATTGACATAATATGTTGCACATATTATGCTAATGTTGTTCCATAAACGGAAAAATAGTTTTGGCTGTTGGTTGAAAAAGAAGTCTTGATAAGTGAGCTGATTTTATAATTCAGGACGCTGAGGAGTGGGGCGACTCTTGAGGGAAAGCGAGACAGTCCTATCCCTTGAAAATATTGGGCAAGATGTGAAAAAAATTGATTAAAAGAGTTTGATTTTTAACAACAAATTTTATGATGAACATAGTCTAAAGATTCGAGTTGGTGATAGAAAATTTATTTATCTAATTGTTCCGTTTGCGGAATTTAAACTTAGAGTACTAGGAGGGGATTTAAATGAGAATGAAAGAATTAAAAATAGATGCTCAGGGAATTCTAAGTATAAACACGCTGGATTTATCAATGCCAAGCGTTATTGTGCTTAGTAAAGGAAAAGCTAAAATTACAGAATTACCATTTTACTCTGATACAACAATTAAAACCCATCAAGGGAAAGTAACTAGAGTGAAATGGAATGAGGGAGAAGAGTTTTAATTACTTTTTTGTACTAAATATATAGTCCCACCAGTCATCTGGAGGACAATAAATGATTACAGCACAATGCTGAGTCATTTGTTGTCCTCTTTTTTATTTAAAGAAGTTATAAAAAATAAGCGAATGAGAGGTATTTAAAATGTTGAACTGGGCAGATAAATTAATTGAAGAGTATTCGTATCATAAAAAAGAATTGGAGCACTTAATAGAACGATTAGATCCAATGAATCCTAAAGACAATGCAGATCTCAAAATTATTAATAGTATGATTGAAGATATGTCCTATGCCCTTGAATGGATGAAGAAGGGGAGACGACCAGGAAATCTTCATGGTGTGGATAAAAGGTCTATTTACCAGCGACGTGCATTATTGGACATGGATTTATTTCCAACTATTGAATTGGAGACAAAGGAAAGTATTTTGAGTGAGGAACAAAAGCATCAAATAATAAATATATTAGTAGAGCTTTCCCATAGAGAAAGACAATGCTATTTAATGCATATGGCATATGGTATGAGTCTTTCAGAGATTGCAGAGGAATTAAATTTAAAGAAACGAACAGTACAACAATACATTGATCGTGCAAAGGATAAAATCAAAATGCTCGTTTCTTGACGTACACTTGACGTATTTACCCACCTAGTAGTGAAGAGTATATTCGCATAAGCATTGTTGAGATAAGAAATAGTCGATATATAAAACTTATGTATAGAGAGTACTTAATAATATTAGTTAAGTGCTTTTTATTATGCTTCTTTAAAAGTTAAAAGTTGAAGGGTGGTGTTAAATTGATAAATGATATTCAAAGTCTCTTAGTGCAGCAACTTAAAAACGTATTTGGTGTAGAAGTTCATGATGAGCATATACAACAAAATTTAATAGAGCCTTATTTTCTGGTTCTATTAACAAAAATAGATAGCATTAGAAAGTTAAATCGTCGGATAAAGGAGACAGCTTTTTTTAATGTTATTTACTATCCCAGAAACAAAACAGAGCCTCGAAAAGAATGCATTACAATCCAATCGAAATTGAGAAAAGAGTTTAAATACTTAGCAAACCAATATCAAATTAAAGCGGTTGAAAGCAATTTTCGAGACGATTCTTTGAGTATTTTAATTCAAATTGACTATTACATGTTAGAAGTGAATGAAGAAGAAAAAATGAAGGAATTAGGGGTGATTGTTCATGAGTAATAAAAAAAATAAGACTAGACAATTGTACGGAAAACAGGCGTATGTAAATGCTGCTGACAGTTCTAAAGAGCGATTAATCGTTCAAGCTTTATTAGAAGATGAAAAAAAGTATTCACCAGATGAAGTGAAGAAGCTAATTCAATCATGGAAGCAAAAGGAGGCTAAATAATGGCTGGAGGAACATGGGAAACTCAAAATAAAGTACGTCCGGGAGCATATGTTAACTTTGAAACGAATTCATTAAATGCAACTGGGTTAGATTCTAAAGGTTCGGTGGTTATTCCGATAGCATTAGATTGGGGAGAATCAGGTAAGTTCATCAAGGTTACTTCTAATAATGATTTTAAACAATTATTTGGAAAAACTTTATCAGAATTAACTCCATTAAGAGAAGCCTTTAAAGGCACGGGGCAAGTAATTGTATACAACTTAAACGGAACTGGAGAGAAGGCTACTGCAACAAGTGAGCCATTTATAGCAACTGCAAATTATGGTGGTTCAGATGGTAATAAGATTAGTGTGACGGTAGCAATTGGACTTTCTGGAAGCTCTACTGTAAAAACATTCTTCGATGGATCACAAGTTGATTCACAAATCGTCACTACAATTGATGAGCTTAAGTCAAATGCATTTGTTTCATTTAGTGGTGATTTACCAAGTGTAGACGTTACGCTAACCTTAGTAGGGGGTACAACTGTAACCGCTACAAATGAATCATATTCAAATTTCGCTGAAGGTTTGGACACACAAGATTTTAAAGTGTTAGCAGTAGGTACAGAGGATTCTTCGGTAAAACTGTTACTAACGTTGAAAGTAAAAGAATGGCGAGAGCAACAGGGGAAGAACGTAACTCTTGTAACGAATGATTATAATACTGCGGACTTCGAAGGGGTCGTTTCAGTTATAAATGGAGTTACTTTAACTGGAAATGAACAATTGACGGCAAAAGAATCTCTTTATTGGTATGCGGCAGCTTATGCAAATTCGATTACCAATTCATTGACATATACAGAGTATCCTGGAGCAATTGATTGTGAGAGAAAAATGCACGATGAAATCGTTCAGGCACTAAAGGATGGCCACATCATATATACGTTTAATAATGAGAGTGTTGTAGTGGAGCAAGACATTAATACTTTTCGATCATTTACAACGAAGAAAAACCAAGATTTCCGTAAAAATAAATTAGTAAGAATTATGGATATCATCCAAAATAATGTCCAGCATGTATTTACTAGCTATTTCATTGGAAAAGTGGACAACAATGTAGATGGCAGGAATATTTTTAAACAGCAAATCATTACAAATGTTTTAGATCCGTTGGAACAACGAGGCGCTCTGTCATACGATGTATCCGAATTGGATGTGAAACAGGGACAAGAGAAGGACTCGGTAGTAGCAATTCTTCCGGTAACTTTAGCAGATTCAATGGAAAAACTATACATGACAGTTAAGTGTAAATAAGAAGGGGGTTTTATAAATGGGACAAGTATTTCGTGATAATGATGCTATTAGTGGTAAAGAAGGGTCAGTTTTTGTAACGATTGGTACTCAAACATTAGAATTGGCAGAATTAATTAAAGTAAGTGCCAAAATGAAACTAATTAAGGCGGATGTAAAAACGATTGGTAAACGTGCTAAGGGGAAAAAGATTGTTGGTTGGGAAGGTGAGGGATCCATGTCCTTGCAGTACAATCGCCCTGAAATTCGATCAATGGTTGCGGAGTATGCTCGAACAGGCTTAATGCCTCCAATGGCAATACAAGTGACAAACGCTGATGTAACCTCTAGAGCCGGGAGACAAACCGTGCTGATTAAAGAAGTTCTTCCAGACGAAGTGTTACTTGCATCATTGGATGGTGATGCGGATGACGTACTAATCGATGAAGTTAACTTTACTTTTAGTGACTTTGATTTATTAGAGAAATTTACAGTTATTAACTAAAAAATAGAATGGAGTAGATAATACATGACTAGTAATTTTAAAGCTTTTTTAAAATCAGAAGTATCACCACTTGAAACGGTTGAGGTAAAACTCGACCGTTTTTCTGAACCTATTAAACTTCGACCTTTAAGTTCAGCGGAATCAGATCGTATTTCGGAACAAGCATTTGATAAGCTGCCTGGGAAGGGTGGGCAAATCACGCGCGTATTTAATAACGTGAAAAATCTAAGAGGAATGTGTGTACATTCTATTATCTATCCAGATTTAAATGACTCTGGTTTACAAGCTTCTTATGGGGTGACTGGTGCAATAGCGCTTTATGGTGAATTATTTTCGATGGGTGAATCACAAACTATTGCGGATAAGGTAGCAGAAATTAGTGGCATTACCGACATAAATGAGGATATTGAAGAAGCAAAAAACTAATTGCGGAGGGCGATGCTGAGGCAAATATTGCTCATTACGCCCTCCATCGTTTGAAAAAATTTCCGGGAGAGCTACTAAGCTTACCAAAAAAAGAATTCGCTTTTGTAGTTGCTTCTATTCTTCATCAAACAAATAAAGAAAAGAGAGAACAAGATGACATCGAGCGTAAGGCAGGGAGGTAGAAATAAATGACAAGTGAAGTAACGGTACGAACAACTATTGATCTAGTAGATAATATTTCTGGCCCGCTCGATCGCATCAATAAACGAATTGGCGCTACTATTCAAGCGCTAAATAAACTTTCAGGAGCGGCAAATAAATCTTTTGGAAGTATGCAAATAACTACTCAAAGGACAAGTACAGCATTATTATCGGCATCTACGGCAACTAAACGGCTTGCTTATAGTACAACCACTCTAACTTCTAGTGTAAGTCAAGTGAATTTATTAAGCCAAGCATTCAGAAATATAACACCGGCTGTTCAACAAAGTTTGAACGGAATTAATCGTATCAGCAACGCTCTAGGTAAACTCGTTTCAGTTCAGGATATTATGGATGGAGCAAAGGCATTCGTCACAAATGCGGACACATATGCTACAACGAGTGCAAGACTCGGCACTGTAAATGATGGCTCACAATCTGATAAAGAGCTAATGGATAAAGTATATAGCTCCGCACAGAGGTCGGGCAGTGGAATTGCTGATACAGCCAATAATGTAGCGAGTATAAATTCATTAGCTCCAGATGCTTTTAGTAGTAATGATGAAGCGATATATTTTACTGAACTGATGAGTAAGGCATTTACTGCTTCTGGAACATCCCCGGGGGATAGTCAAGCTGGCATGCAACAAATAATACAAGCAATGGGTTCAGGGCAATTACATGGCCCAACTTTTAGTAAAATTATGAATGAAGCTCCTTTATTAGCACAGGCCATTGCACAGGCAACGGGTAAAAGTACGAGTGATTTAAAAGATATGGCAGCGAATGGGCAAATCACGGCGGATGTTATAAAAAACTCTTTGTTTAGTGCTGCTGATGGTATCGAAGAGAAGTTTAATAAAATGCCTCGAACAGCAGGCCAAGCTTGGACTATGTTTAAAAATTTTGCTTTAGCATCCTTTGCACCATTGTTTCAGAGATTTAGCAGCTTTATGAATTCAGAGGCTTTTACTAATATTTCTGCCGTATTTATGTATATGGTAGGTATTTTCACTAGCGGTTTAAACGTTTTATTTGACGCATTTGAGTGGTTGTATGGTTTGATAAATTCTCTTGCTCCTATACTTTATCCAATTGCAGCAGTCATTGGAGTTATAGTATCAATATTATTAATTAAGTATGCAGTTATTGGAATGATTAGTGCTGCAACTATGGCATGGGCAGCGATTCAATGGGTGGTTTCTGCAGCTTATCTTTCAAATCCAATTGTATGGGTTTTACTAGCTATTGTCGCAGTTATTGTATTTGTGATTTATGCAATGATTGCGTGGCAAGATCAAACGGCTATTGTTGTAGGATTTATCGTCGGATTGTTTGCGGCATTCGGTGCTTATATATGGAACACTATTGCCTCTATTTGGAATGTTTTTGCGATGTTTGCGGAGTTTTTGATTAATTTATTTATTGATCCGACTTATGCGATGCAAAAGTTATTTTATGACATGGTGAAAATGGCGATAGATCAGTTAGCAGCTTTAGGAGGTTCATTTGATACAGTAGCAAATGTATTGGGGAAAGCATTTGTTGCCGGAGCTAATATTGCAATTGGGGCAGTAAACGGCTTAATCAAGGCACTCAATCTTATACCTGGTGTCGATCTCAAGGAAATAGGGAAGCTAAACATCGATACCGCTAACGTCGTATCAAACGGGTTAAAAAACTTGGCGACTAATTTAGAAGCCCCGACGAGCAGTAAAAACGTCGTTAGCCTTCAAAGAATGGAAATGGCAAATATGCCTGCAGCATTTAACGCTGGAAATGCTTTGGGCAAAGCAGCATCAAAGGCTGCTAGCGACAAACTTTCTAAGGGCTTTGATAAAGTGAAAGACAAATTCTCCCATGATGAAAGTAAGGAAAATCCATATGGTAAAGATGGCTATAATAAGGAAGGTCTGAATATAGATCCATCTACTACAGGACTTGGTGCTAATCCGGATGGGAAGTTAAAGGGTGGAAAACTTGATTCAGTTGGAAAAATAGATGGACAAGTCAACGTAGCGGATGAAAATATTAAGCTAATGAGAGAACTTGCGGAAATAAAGTCCATACAAAACTTTGTTACGCTAACTCCTACTGTTCAGATGACAGCGGGAGATATAAAGAATGGTATGGATTTAGAAGACGTTGTGAAAAGAGTAGAAAAGGCAATGGAAGAAGAAATAACACGTTCGGCAGAGGGGGTATTCCGATGACTAGTGGATTTTACTTAAGCGCCAATAATGATAAGGAAGGGTTTCGCTTACCGGTGAATCCTGAATCTATCAAAGAAACTGTTGCTGGGGATAGTCAGACGTATACAATTGCAAAGCTTGGACAAGTAAGCATTATAAAAAATATTCAGCTAGCGGAGTATACAATTGACTCCTTCTTTCCAATTCGAAATGCTTTTTACGTAGTTGCTCCTCTTTTTGAACCGTCCTACTATATCGGGAAAATAAAAGAGTGGCAAGTAAAGAAGGAGCCCATCCGTTTTATTTATACGGAGGGCTCTTTTGTTATTAATGAATTGGTTTCCATAGAAAACTTTGAATGTAGCGAAACTGCTGGAGATGAGGATGTATATTATACACTTTCTTTTAAAAAGTATGTCTCCTTTGAACCGAAGAAAATGGTTGTACAAAAAACCTCAGGAGCTTCTAAGGGAAAACAGCAGGTAGTAAAGAAGTCAGCTCCCCCACGTCAAAATAAAAAAGAAATGCCAAAGACTTACTCCATGATACAAGGAGATAGCTTATGGAAAATAGCACAGAAATTTTTAGGGAACGGGTCAAGATATACAGAAATCCAACAATTAAATGGAATAAAAGATAGTCAACTACGTAAATTACCGATTGGTCTAAAAATTAAATTACCACCGAAATGAGGTGAAACATGGAAGTCTTAATCGATAACAAAAATGGCACTGTTTGGGATATACCTGTTTCATCGGTGCACTGGAAAACTAGTCGTATTGGGAAAGCTGGAACACTTGATCTGAAAGTAATAATCTCTGAGTCTCTTAAATTTCCCATTAATAATGGAGACATTGTACGGGTAACGGATGGAGAAAATAAAATTTTTTATGGTTATGTATTTGAGGTTGGTTGTAAACAGGGGGACGAAGTGAATATTAAAGCTTTTGATCAATTAAGGTATTTAATGTTTAATGATACATTCACTTTTGCTTCAACGACAGCATCTGATGCTATAAAAAAAATTGCTATAGATGCACAATTAAAAATTGGCATATTTGAAGATACCGCTTATAAAATGCCTCCTTTGGTGGAAGACGATAAAAAAGCTTTTGATGTAGTCTCGAAATTCTTAGATTCCACATTAATTGAGACCCATCGGAATTTCGTTTTATATGATAATTTTGGAGCGTTAGATCTTAAAAATATTGAAAATATGGTTATACCAGCAGACGACTTCTATATTGGGGAAGATAGTCTGCTTTTTGATTTTGATTATAAGAGATCTATTGATAAAGAGACTTTTAATAGAGTGAAATTAAGGCAGGACAATAAACAAAGCGGTAAAAGAGAGGACTATATTACGCAAGATTCAACTAACATTTCAAAATGGGGCAGGTTACAGCACTTCCAAAAAGTCGATGAAAAAATGACGACTGCACAAATTACTGACCTACTAGACAAGTTAATACAGATTCGCAATCGGGAAACAAAATCACTTTCATTGGAAGCGTTAGGACATTGGAAAGTACGTGCCGGGAGCTTCATATTTGTTTATATTGAAAAACTTGGGATTAAAGAGTATTTCCTAGTAGAAGAGTGTTCTCAAAAGTGGGAAAGTGGCGTACACACAATGTCCTTGGAGGTGAAAATTATATGAACATGAATGACATGATTAAGCAAATAGCAATTAAAGCAGTAGATGCTCAAAATCCTGTCAATGTAGTTCAGGGAATAGTGAAAAGTGTTGTTCCTTTGGAAATTGAAGTTCATCAAAAATTGAAATTAACAAAAGAATTTCTACTATTAACAGAGCGAGTGACTAGATACGAGGTAGATCTTGAACATGATCATGGTGGCCCTAAAGCGTTACAAGGCAAATTAATAGAAACTCCTATTAGAACAGGTCTTGCTACAGGAGATAAAGTGATACTCCTACGTTCTCAAGGAGGAGGCCAATTTATAGTACTAGATAAGGTGGTGGAGTAATGGTTCTGCCATTATCGGAATTTAATAGTGATGCATTTGAAGTTATTAAAGCGGAAGCTTTACCAACTAAGACATACAAATTGGACTTCGAAAAAGGGAGATGCGGAGGGCAAATAGAAGGCTTAGAAGCAATGGAACAAGTTATTTTCAAAGTTTTAAAAACGATTCGATTTGCTCACCTAATCTACTCAGATGATTATGGTTTTGAGAATATGATTGGTCACGAAAGGCTATTTGTTCAAGCAGAGCTACCGAGGCGAATAAAAGAGTCTCTCCTTCAAGATGAGCGAATTACTTCGCTAGAAAATATGGAGATAAGCTTTGAGAAGGATGAAGCCTATGTAAGTTTTACAGCAATAACAATTTACGGAGATGTTAAAGTGCTTCGGGAGGTGATGACAATTGTTTGAAAACCAGACGTTTGAAGCAATAAGAGATAGAATGCTAGAGCGAGTACCTGATGACGTTGACAAGTTGGAGGGCTCCATCATTTATGATGCGGTTGCTCCAGCTGCAATTGAATTAGCTAATTTATACGCGGACTTGGGTATTATTTTACGCCAAATATATGCAGATACAGCGGATGGAGATAACTTAACTAGGAGATTGGCTGAGTTTGGAGTTTATCGAGACTTAGCAACTTTTGCAATTAGAAAAGCTATGTTTACAGACTCTAACGATCATTTATTGGACGTGCCAATCAGCTCTAGGTATCGATTGAATAATGTCGTTTATGCAGTTACAGAAAGAATTTCACAGGGAGTATTTAAAGTAAAAGCTGAAACCACTGGAGCGGTAGGAAACAAAGATTTCGGGGACCTTTTGCCTGTGGAGCAGATTGAAGGTTTAGGAAAGGCCACCCTTACAGATGTACTAATTGCTGGGAAGGATGAAGAGACAGATGATTCTCTTTACGAGAAATATATTGAACAAATTAATGAGCGTGCATTCGGAGGTAATCGTGCTGACTACAAAGAAAAAATTACAAGTATAGAAGGTGTAGGCGGTGTGAAGTTATTTCGAGCTCCTAGTGGCGGAGGGACAGTTGGAGCGGTCGTTATTGGAGCGGATTATAATGTGCCTTCACCCCCATTAATTGAAACAGTACAAACAGCAATAGATCCTGTAATGAATCAAGGTGAAGGAATTGGTATAGCACCGATTGGTCATTCCGTTTCCGTTTCAAGTGTATGCGTAGAAACAGTTAATATTGAAACCAATCTTGTGATTAGTGGAGTTACAATTGGTCAAATCGAAAGTATTGTTCAAAAGACAGTCGATGATTATTTATTTTCACTTAGAAAAACGTGGGACACTCAATCTATTCTAGTTGTACGTATAAGTCAAATTGAAGCAAGAATATTGAGTATTGAAGGAGTACAGGACATAAACAATACAATCATAAATGGTTTGGCAGCTAACCTTGAGTTAAATAATACTCAAATCCCTGTACTTGGGAGTGTGATTTTAAATGGCTGACTTGATGAGTTATCTTCCGCATTATTATCAGGATATTCATGAATTTAAAGTACTTATGGCAATTGAAAATCCAGAATTCAATTTGCTTTTAAGTGAATTTGATGGCGTATTAAACGATCAGTTTATATTAACAGCGCAGGAACCTGCGATTGAAAAGAGAGAAAAACTTTTCAACATATTGGCCGATCCAAAAACGGAAACAATGGAGTTCCGAAGAAAAAGAATCATTAACCGTCAGTCTATAAAGCCACCCTTTACGCTCAAATACTTGCAGCAAAGACTAGATTTCTTATTAGGAGAAGGTGTTGCAACAGCCCGTGTAGATGTAACCAACTACATTCTAAGAGTAGAGCTAGCCATTACAAACGCAGCTCTTTTTAAAGAAGTATTAGAGATGATTGAGAAAATAGTTCCACTAAATATAATTTATCTTCAGAAAACAGCATTAGAAAATAGGCTATGTTTGAAAGAGCATATTATTGCCAGAAAAATTAAGCGGAGTATTCGATTGTCTACAAACTGGAGATTAGGTATTATTCCCTTCGGATCACTTTCAAGTGAGGTGGTGGTGAAATGATAAGAGCAGAATTTATTAATGAAATAGCACAATTCATAGAGACCAAGATTGATAAAGTACGTATAAACGACATATACGATATTAAAAATTTCACGATTAAAAGCGTATCTGAGGGTAAGGTGAACATGGCTTATATGATTCCAAATGGTGCTGTAACTAAAGTGACGAATATGGCCTTGTTAGACGAACATGACTTGGTCATAGCGGCTAATGATGTGTACATTCCAATAAGTTCAGATACAGATATTTCACATACATTTACGATAGTAGAGGTGGTTTAATTGGTATATCAAGTAAAGAAAAATTGGCAATACGATGAAGTAGTAACAGAACAAGATATGAACAGAATCGAAAGTGGAATAGAGGAAAACCAGCAAAATCTTACGACGCATTTGGCAGAAAAAGCGTCTTTGACAAAGATTGGACATACACAGTTATCTAATGAGATATACAGTACAGATGTGACAAAAGCGGCGACTTCCATGGCAGTTAAGAGCTTAAATGATATCTCGGCAAAAAAACTTTACGGTTATTTCCCTTTAAAAGATGCAAATCTTGTGACTGACTTCTCGTCCTATGCGTTTGCCAACGACAGCATAAATACACCACCAGGAGGAGATGGATGGTCTACAATAGCTACATTTCCAGGATTAGAGGCGGCAGATAGAGCAATTCAGATAGGTAACAATTGGAATGATATGAGTGGGTCTTACTGGATAAGGCGAAAAGAGAACACTGGATTTGTTGCTTGGGAAAAACTGATCACTAATAATTCTGCACCGTGGTTAACTGCGATATTGCAAAACGGTTGGAGCGGCACTATATCTTACAGGAAGGGTGCGAAAAATCAATTAGAGATATATCTAAAAGTTACATCTGGCGTAGTGTCTGCTGGCACAATTATCACGACATTGCCTGTAGGTTATCGAATTATAGAGTCGTATGTAACTCAAATACCTGTGATATTTAAAGAAAATCTAGGTATGCCCACGGGGTGCTTAATTATAGATGGAACTGGAAATATAAGAGTAGCGGATAATAGCTTTTTTTCTACAGGAAATAATTTATTAGGTGTTATCACACTGCCAATGGACGGAGGAGGTTGATTATGAAGCAAGCGTGTGAGATAGATGCACGAGGGTTTATGACTGGTGAAGTAATTGTTATTGAGCCAGTCAAGTATGACGAAAAAGAAAGTCCAGTGTACGATATACCTAGAGGATATATAGACGTTCCTTTACCTTTCAACGAAAGTGGTCAACTACCATTTTTCCGTCCTCGATGGACAGGTACTGCATGGGTAGAAGACAAGACGCAAGTAGAATTTGAAGAAGATGATTTTTTAAAATCACTTATTCCATCGAAAGAAGAATTAGCAGATGCAGATATAGAAATAAAAACGATATTACTATTAATGGAAATGGAGGTCATTTAAAATGACAGAAGTACACTTAGAAGGACTAACTTTGGCGGAAAAACGTTTAATAAAGGCATATGCCACTAGTATTATGGGGAAAGTACGTACTTTGGCAGATGTGAAACCTGCTAAACTAGCTCCATATTTGGAGTTGGAAATAGCAGAACGTGAAATTGCTGCATTATCCTGAGTTTGAATCATTAACTTAGGAACAAATACGTCTTAACAAAAAAGAATAATAAATCATAATAGAACGCCCACATGGGCGTTCTATTTGTTTTTAACACAACAAAAGGGGTGAAGAAATGGAAAAATGGTTATTTTCAATTGATAAAATAATACCATTGCTGTTTGGAGCAGTGTTCATACCCTTATTTGAATTTTTTTACGGTAAAGGTGAAGTAGTTATTTATACGATGACGGCTCTAGCTTTTTTTAATGTCATGGATTGGATTTCAGGTACACGATCTGCAAAAAAAGATAAAACGTACGCAAGTAAATACGGAATTGATGGTGTTTTTCGTAGTTTTTTTATATTAATGCTACCTGCGGGAGGTCATCTAATGGATATGATATCTGGAGTACATGGAGTATTCTTTGGAATCTTATCTTTTGGAGTTTTATATCATTTGATTCAATCTATGACTGCAAATTCAATTAGAGCCGGTTGGGGAAAGTGGGTACCCGAATGGCTACTAGTTAAGCTAACTGATTGGGTAAAAGAAGAAATTGAGACAAAGATCGCGCGCTCGTCAAAACGAAAAAGAGAACTGGAAGGTGAATAATGTGAAAAGTACATTAGAAACCTGCCAACCATGCAATCGGAAAAGAAATTATTAGGAGTAAACTGCAAGTTTTTATGTTAACACAAATGGATTTTCTAATAGTCGACTAGCAATGAATCATGTCTACCTAAAAAAACTGCCGCCGGGTGGCCTTTCCTTTTGAGGTGGTAATTGTCATGTGATATTCAAAGGAGTACAAGTATCATTCTTTTCTAGCAATTTAAATCTAAAATGAGGTGATAATTATGGTAAAAGTATTTATTGATGCAGGACATGGTGGAACGGATTCAGGGGCAGTAGGAAATGGTTTGCAGGAGAAAAGTCTAACATTGCAAATTGCCACTAGAACTAAAGATATTTTGCTTGCAGAGTATGACAATGTAAGTGTTTTAATGAGTCGAACTGGAGATCAGACTTTGTCGTTGCCTGCACGTACAAATGCGGCTAACTCTTGGGGGGCAGATTTCCTTCTTTCAGTTCACATTAATGCAGGTGGTGGGACAGGATATGAAGATTATATTTATCCGAGTGTTGGTGCACCCACTACAACCTATCAGAGTATAATTCATGCAGAAATATTAAACCTTGTAAACTACACTGATCGGGGCAAGAAACAGGAAAACTTCCATATGTTACGTGAAACGAATATGCCAGCTCTTTTAACGGAGAATGGATTTATTGATAATTCGAATGATGCGGCGAAGTTGAAAACAGTATCCTTCATTGAATCGCTTGCCAGAGGTAATGTGAATGGAATCGCAAAGTGTTTCAATCTTCCAAAGAAAAGCACAGCAGTTTATCATACTGTAGTAAGCGGTAACACTGTTTATTCATTAAGTCAGACTTATGGAAGCACTGTACAACAAATTAAAGATTGGAATGGACTTGATGCTAATTACACAATTCGTATAGGTCAAGTGTTGAGAGTGAAATAAATAATAATTAGCCCTGCTCACTTAGGTGGGTAGGGCTTTTTTTGTTAATTAGCAGAAGAGGGGAATTAAACAATAAAAGACCTAATATTATTTAGAATTCTCTACTTCTATAACAAATGTGTTACACTATACATATAACAAAAGAGTGTGGGAGGTGTCATTATGTTTATCGAAATACAGTCAAATTCATCTGTGCCAATTTATTTACAGCTTGCCCAGCAACTAGTGGAAGGCATAGCAAGAGGAGAGCTGAAACCAGGAGACTCGCTGCCATCCGTTCGTGCATTTGCCGCAGATCTTGGGATGAACATGCATACAGTGAACAAAGCCTATCATTACTTAGAAGAAAAAGAATTTATACAAATCGTCGCTAAATCGGGCGTTATTATACAACCAAATGGAATACCAAAAGCTTCGGATGAAGAAAAACAACAATTGGCGGATCAAATCCGTCCGTTAATTGCAGAAGGGCTCGTTTTAAAACTTTCTGAGGAAGAAATGGTCCAGATGTTGGGAGAGCTAGTTAAGGATATTAAGGAGGAGAAATAATGATTATTTTATTATTTGGATTCATTCTTTTATTTATAACGATATTACAAGCTTTTACGCCAAAACTTGTGAAACAAACAGAAGCATTTGGTGTGTATGTACCAGAGCAATACGTCAAAGAAGAGACGGTTGTTCGATTGAAAAAAAGGTACACTCAGGTTGTCTTATTGGTAGGGATAATCATTTTAGCAGGTTATCTTATTTGGGCACTTTCACAAAAACAGAGTGAAGAGGTAATTGCACTTGTAGGCATTGGCGTTCAATTTTGTATACTTTTTATAAGCTTAGGTTACTATTTTGCGATGCACTTTCGTGTGAAAAAGCTGAAAGAAGTGCAAGGATGGATAGTCGGCAAACAGGAGGTACGCGTAGTAGACTTGCAATTTCAAGAAAAGCTGCAGTTGTTGCCGAGAATCGTGTTTATCATTCCAATGATTATTACAGGTGGCCTAATTATTTATACGTTCATGAAATATGCACAAATGCCGGATATGATTCCGACGCATTGGGGACCTTCTGGACAGCCGGACGCATTTAGTAAAAAAACATATTTTAGTGCCCTATCGCTGCCGCTTATTTTGCTTGTCATGCAAGGTATGTTTTTGATGATGAGCGAAGGGATGAAATTTTCAGGTGCACGCATTAACCCGGCAAATAAAAAAACATCGCTAGCGCAACAACTAGCATTCCGAAAATATACAAGTTGGTTTGCTTTATTTATCACAATAAGCGTGACATTAATGATGGGCTATTTTCATTTGCAAACAATTCACCCTGAAATTTCATCGCCGTGGGTTATGTTCGCTCTTCCACTGGTCTTTCTCGTAACTACCCTCGTTAGCGTAGGGATTTATGCAGTAAAAGTAGGGCAAGGCGGATCACGAATAAAAATAAAAGGCGATAGCCCGAACTTAGAAGACATGATTGCTGCAGTAGAAGATGACCGTTATTGGAAGGGCGGCATGTTTTACGTGAATAAAGACGATCCAAGTATTTTAGTCGAAAAACGATTTGGCGTAGGATGGACACTAAACTTTGGGCGTCCACTCAGTTGGATTGTTTTATTCTTACCGCTTATTATCATTTTTGTAATAGCATTTAGCTTATAAAAAGGGGGAATTCATATGTTAGTAGTGACGACAGAAAAAATTGAAGGCTATAAAGTTGTCGAAGTAAAAGGCCCGGCATTCGGTCTAATTGTAAGAAGTAGAGGACTCGGCGGGGATATTATGGCGAGTTTTAAAGGATTAGTAGGTGGAGAAATAAAGCAGTATACAGCAATGCTGGAGGATTCAAGAAAAGAAGCGATGGACCGTATGATTAAAAATGCTAACGAAATGGGTGCAAATGCTATTGTCATGATGCGATATGACTCAGGAGAAATTGGTACAAATATGAGTGAAATCGTAGCATACGGAACGGCAGTTGTTGTAGAGAAACTATAATGGCAACTTTTATAATAGTGGGTGTGTATGCGGTGCAAATTATAGCTGTTATTGCCTGTATTTTGCTTGGCTATTTTATTTATGATAAACGCTTTAATCGCAATCATGGAATGGAAGTTCCAAAGGATTTTGAATCAACAGATGAGGTTAATCTGGACCCTGTGACTGGTGAGAGAACGAGAGTGTATTATAATCCTAAAACAGGTGAACGTTTTTATAAAAAAGAAAAGCAGCTTCCGTAAACTCGGAAGCTGCTCATTTTTATTCTTCGTCAAATACTACTACTTTTTCCATTTTAGCGCCGTTTTTCATAGCTGTTGCTACTTCAAGGCCGCTTGTTACTTTACCAAAAACAGTGTGAACACCGTCTAAGTGTGGTTGTGGTGCATGCACGATAAAGAATTGGCTTGAGCCAGTGTCTTTTCCAGCGTGAGCCATTGAAAGGCTTCCAGCTTCGTGTTTGTGTGGGTTACCAGCAGTTTCACATTTAATGTTTGTACCGCTTCCGCCCATACCTGTACCAGTTGGGTCTCCACCTTGGCTAACAAAACCAGGAATAACACGGTGGAAAATTACACCGTTATAAAATTCGCTGTTAGCTAATTGTTCAAAGTTTGCAACTGTGTTTGGTGCTTCATTCGGGAACAAATCAAATTCGATTTTTTCGCCAGTATCCATTAAAAAATAACCTTTTTTCGCCATTGTAAACACTCCTTTTTGAATAAATCCTTCATCATTATAGCATGTACTTATTGCAATCTCCAAAGACAAGTGATTGAAGCCTTATCAGATAATCAATCTTTAATTTTCCGAAGAAGATAAAGGTGAACACTGAAGAAAGTTAAACACTCTGATGATAGAATAATTAGTTGTATTCTACCACCCCCCGGAGCAATGAAGTCATATATTGACCAGCGATTAGAGCGAGTATATAAAATCCAAATCCAAATTTCGAAGCATTATCGATTTTATGGAGCTACCATAGCTTATATAACAAAGTGATGTAAGTATTGCATCAAAATGGTACTATACAAAAAGAGGTGATTCATAATGAACGGACAAAATAAAAAAGATGTGAAGCCAGGAATTGAAGTGTATATCGTATTGAAAAAGGATCAACGAACAGGTAACAAAACAAAAGGAATTGTCAAAGATCTTTTGACTAATTCGGCCTTCCATCCACATGGTATAAAAGTGCGTTTAACAGATGGACAAATAGGTAGGGTTTGTGAAATTATCGAAAAATAAGGAGTGAAATAACATGCATATAGAAGCACAAATACAACAATGGTTTGATCATTTTCACAAATATCCGGAAGTTAGTTGGAAAGAATATGAAACAACTAATAAACTAGCAGAAATATTAGATGAACTTGGAGTTCCTTACCGACGTTTTGATGACGTGACAGGATTGCTTGCAGAAATCGGTGAAGGGGAAGAAGTCATTGCGGTTCGCGCGGATATTGATGCGCTTTGGCAGGAAGTTGACGGCGTATATCGTGCCAATCATTCTTGTGGGCATGATGCAAATATCTCTATGGTTTTAGGGGCTTTATTGTTAATAAAAGATGAAAAGCTAAACAAACGTATTCGATTTATATTCCAGCCAGCTGAAGAAAAAGGAAATGGTGCGAATGCCATGATTGATCGAGGTGCACTCAAAGGGGTGACGCATCTATTTGGGGTGCATTTACGACCAATTGAAGAACTTCCGTTTGGCAAAGTATCACCTGCTATTCATCATGGTGCAGCCATGTTTTTAGAAGGGAAGATTAAAGGAATTGACGCACATGGAGCACGTCCACATCAAGGGAAAAATGCAATTGATGTAGCGGTAGCTATTCATCAAGCGTTGAAAAACCTGTACTTTTCACCATTCGAAGCATACTCTGCAAAGCTTACAAAAATTCAAGCAGGTGGAGAAAGTGCGAATATTATTCCAGGTACTGCAACATTTTCAATCGATGCACGCGCACAAAAAAATGAGATTTTATTCAAAATGAAAGATCAAATAGAAAAAGATTTACAGACGTTGGCTCAATTGTTTGATATAGACATGGAATGGACATGGGAAGATATAACACCTGGTGCCGAAGTATCGAAAGACGCGGCTGCAATTACAAAACAAGGAATTATCGACGTTGTTGGTGAAGAGAATCTTGCAGATGAAGTAATCACGTCTGGAAGTGATGATTTCCATTTTTATACGATTAGACATCCTGAAGTAAAAGCAGCGATGATTGGTATTGGAGCAGATCTTGCACCTGGGTTACATCACCCAAATATGTCGTTTAATCATGAGTCATTAGTATTAGGTGCAAAAATTATTGCGAAAACGCTTACAAATTTCTCTAAAAAGAATTGACGATAAGGTTATTTAGCTTTATCATTACCCTATTAACGACTATTAAACGACAATTTAGAATTGTTACAAAGGTTATTTCTAGGGGGAAATTGTATGAGTGCAAAGGAAACGAACAGTACTAAAAAAGAAATGTCATTAATTTGGGCACTTATTCCGTTATTAGCAATGATCATATGTATGATTTTTGCAGTTGTATATATGGGACAAGGGCCACATATACCTCTTATAGTTGGAACTTCTGTTGCAGCGCTTGTTGCATGGAAGCATGGATTTAAGTGGAAAGAAATAGAAGAAATGATGTACAAGGGGATTAAATTAGCATTACCAGCAGTTGTTATTATTATTTTAGTTGGTTTAACAATCGGTGCCTGGATAGGTGGCGGAGTTGTTGCTACGATGATTTATTATGGGCTTAAAATTATTACGCCTGCTTTATTTTTAGTAACGATTACGGTTATTTGCGGAATTGTTTCACTTGCAATTGGTAGCTCATGGTCGACGATGGGGACGATTGGTGTTGCTGGTATGGGAATTGGACTTAGTATGGGAATTCCTGCACCAATTATTGCGGGGGCTGTTATTTCAGGTGCTTACTTTGGAGACAAGATGTCCCCTTTATCTGACACTACTAATCTAGCAGCAGGTTTAACGGGTACAGATTTATTTGAACATATACGCCATATGTTATACACAACCATCCCAGGTTTACTTATTTCTTTAACTGTATATGGCATCTTAGGGTATCAATACAGAGGAAGCAAAATTGATCAAGAAAGTATTCAACAAACCATTTCTATGTTAAATCAGAGTTTTGTTATTTCACCGTGGTTGCTGTTAATTCCATTAGTGGTAATCGTACTTGTTGCTAAAAAAGTGCCAGCAATTCCTGCATTAGTTATAGGGATTTTACTTGGATTTTTATCACAAGTTTTTATTCAAGGTGGTTCTGTTGCGGCAGCTGTTGGAACACTTCAAGGTGGTTTTGTTCTTAAAACAGGAAATGTCATGGTAGATGAGTTGTTTAATCGTGGTGGCTTAGATTCCATGATGTATACCGTGTCGATGACAATTGTTGCAATGACATTTGGAGGAATATTGGAGTATTCTGGTATGCTGCAATCGATCGTGAAGCAAATATTAAAAGCTGCAAAATCAGCAGGTACATTAGTTGCGTCAACAATTGTAGCTTGTTTTACAACAAATGCAACTTGTTCGGAGCAATACATTTCAATTGTTGTTCCAGCTCGTATGTTTTCAAAGGCGTATACGGACATGGGGCTTCATTCGAAAAACTTATCCCGTGCACTAGAAGATGGAGGGACATTAACTTCTGTCTTTATACCTTGGAATACATGTGGAGTTTTCATCTTAGGGACGTTAGGCGTTGGTGCGTTTGAGTATGCACCTTATGCTATATTAAATTTCGTTGTGCCAATTCTGTCGATTGTATACGCGATGACTGGTTTTACGATTCAAAAGTTAACTGAGGTAGAAATTCAACGAAAAGAAGATACGGTTCAAGTATAGGAAAAAAGGAAAGTTCACAAATGCTGAACTTTCCTTTCTTTAACTGATAAGAAAGTATATGCTTCCATACTCAGTAATTGTCTAGCTACAGCGCCTAGCCCCTCGGGGTCAAATGTGAAAAGGTGCTCCTGCGGTTACTCGTCGCAGAAAGACTTTGCTCCTGCGGTTACTCGTCGCAGAAGAACGTTTCTGTCGGGGCAGACATAGGCGCTTCTATAAATAAGTAGGGAAATTAAACTCATACAGAGAACGAGGACGACCTTGCTGGTAGGTCATTTCTTCTCCAATAATGCGAACGTAACCATGATCGACAAGCTTTTTCAAAGTCCGTTCGGTCGTTCTTCTACTAACTTGCAAATAGATTTCTAAATCATACGCAGTGAATTCAATGGAGCTTCGAGATCGACTAAACTGCATAATTTTAGATAGATTTGCTGGACTTAAAGTGGTTTCTTTCGCTAACTGTACGAGTTTCGGGTCATTCGTTTTCAGACGCACTTGTTTTTGATTGTTTGGAAAAGGTCCCAATAGTTCTTTATTGTCGTTAATCAAATAAGCGGTATTGTCCGCTGCATACGGAAGTGCATCCTTTGCATTTTGTGTAGCTTCTACAGCTGTTTTACCGAATCCAAATGCTATTTTTATCGGAGAAGAAACGACTTCAAACCAAGTTTCGATTGTGTTTTCTTCTAAAGCTTTCTGTACATCGCCTTGCGTTGAAAAAAGTGTGTATAAGGACTCTTCTACTTTGATCATGCTTGCTTGAATCGAGCTTGAAATTTGTTGTAATGACTTCTCGGAAATTACAGTGTCCATCGTTAATTGGATATATCCAACGGCGATTTTAGCGGACTGACTTTTTGCAAGAAGTGCCATCGATTTAGTATCTTTGATTCCTTTTATAATCGAGTTTTTCGGATCAATCATTCGAATAACGGGAATGTTTTGTGAACGCAATGCTTCATAAGCAGCATGAATACTTGTAATAGCTAGGGAAGTCTTCCCGGTTATTTGTAGGTTGGAGTGAAAAGACACGACTTCTTGTATATGAAAAGCATGATCTATTTTCAGCGTAAATGGATAGTGTTCTGATTGCCCAATGTCTTGTAAAACGCTTTGAACAAGCTGCGGCTCGATTAAGTCAATTGAAATATGATGAATTGGAATAAAATTTGAATAACTGTTAGCTAATAAAGTAGTGGCGATAGCTGTATCATCTTGTATTAAATAATGAGAAGGTACGGGTAAACGTTTTCTCGCTTCTTCTGCGAACGAATAAGGCAAAGATCCAGAGAAAAATACGGCATCACATGGCTTAATATTTTTTACTAGTTCAATTGCCTCGAATGGAGTATTATAAATGTAGTAATCCAAACGAATAGAAGGCAATTCTTGTTCAAATGTCTTCAATCGTTCAATAAAATTTGCAGAACCTAACACTGCAATTCGTGTGTGCATAAGCAAACTCCTTTTTTTATATCTTTAACGTCTATTTAACGACAACTATATATAGAAACTATCAACTTGTAAAGAAAGTAGGGTAAATAAATTGAAAATTAAAGAAATTGAAATATATGCTATAAGATTACCACTAGTAGATCCATTTATCATCAGTTATCACACATACGATGATATGCCTTCGATTATAGTGAAACTTACAACAGAGGAAGGCATTGTAGGATACGGAGAAGCAGTGGCAGATGAGCATGTTACTGGCGAGACATGGGAAAGCACATATGCCATGTTGAAAAACACATTAGCTCCTTTATTAATTGGAAAAAATCCAATGGAATTTGAACGTTTACATGAAATGATGGACAAAGCTGTTTATCAAGCACCTGCAGCGAAAGCGGCAATCGATATTGCTTGCTACGATGTAGTAGGGAAAAAGTTAGGAGTACCTGTTTATCAGCTTCTGGGAGGGCGTTATCATGAAAAATTCCCGGTTACGCATGTATTAAGTATTGGAACACCTGAATCGATGGCAGCAGAAGCAGCAAATCGTATGAAGGAAGGGTATTCTTCGTTCAAGATGAAAGTTGGAACTGAAGTACAAACGGATGTGAAACGTATTCAAGCAGTGCGCGCACAAGTAGGAGACGATATCGCAATTCGTGTAGACGTAAACCAAGGTTGGAAGAACAGTGCAAATACAATTACGGCAATGCGTCAACTGGAGCAAGAAGGATTAGATTGGTTGGAGCAGCCAGTAGTTGCAGATGATTTTAATGGAATGGTCGAAGTAAAAGCTAAAACGACAACCCCACTTATGATGGATGAAGGCTTAAGAGGCATTCGAGATATGCGTGAACTAATTGAAAAACAAGCAGCACATAAAGTGAATATTAAATTGATGAAGTGTGGCGGGATTTACCCTGCGATGAAGCTTGCACATATGGCGGAAATGGCTGGCATTGAATGTCAAATTGGTTCTATGGTTGAGTCTTCGATTGGATCAGCGGCAGGTTTCCATGTTGCTTTTTCTAAAAAATCATTTACTAGCGTAGAGTTAACAGGTCCTTTAAAGTTCTCTAAAGACGTTGGAAACTTACACTATGATGTGCCTTTTATTAAACTAAATGAACGTCCAGGTTTAGGGATTGATGTGGATGAAGCTATTTTGCTTGAGCTAACGGAGTATTCGACAAAAGTGACAGAATAAGAGGAAGTGTTTGCATGAAAGAATGGACAGGCAATCTTGGAGCACAAGAATATATTGTTCGTGTATTAACAATGGATCAATTGGAAAACATTTTGCGCATACAGGATGTTGTT
This sequence comes from Psychrobacillus sp., assembly GCF_032154225.1. GTDB lineage: Bacteria > Bacillota > Bacilli > Bacillales_A > Planococcaceae > Psychrobacillus. The sequence continues at coordinate 19,951 of NZ_JALDYF010000019.1, read as the reverse complement.
TTAGATACGATTGAAAATAAAGGCTTTTTATCTCCAGTAACAAGGGAAGAATTTACACATTCAATAGAGAATCGTCTAATGGTTGGAGTGTTCGTGGAAGATGAATTGATCGCATTCCGCGCCCTTGCAAAGCCCGAAATAGACGAAGATCACTTAGGGTATGATATTGGACTTTCAACAGAGCAGTTAGAAAAAGTTGTCTATCAAGAAATAACCAACGTCCACCCAGATTACCGAGGATTTGGACTACAAAAAAAATTAGGACTTATTGTAATGGAAATGCTAGACGCATCGCCTTACTCTCATGTATGCGCAACTGTCGCACCATTCAATATTGCTAGTTTAAAGGATAAAATAAGCCAAGGTATGGTCATCGGTGCACTGAAAAATAAATACGCTAATATGCTGCGTTATGTATTTTATAAAAAGCTGCACGAAGATCGTGAACTAGGTGGAGAAGTAATAGAAGTGAAAATGGAAGACACCGAAAAACAGCAGCAATTACTTGCTGAAGGTTGGATTGGGACGGGTATGTTGCAAAAAGATACTGTTTGGTATGTGAGTTATGAGGAAAAAGGTACTTACTTATAAAGTGATGGTGAAAGAAGACTGTAGACAAAATCTCAAAACTGAGAGAAGTCTACAGTCTTTTTTTTTGAAAATATTCATTCAATTTAAATTGAGTTCATGGTTTTTATACGTAGTTTGTAAAAACTAGAAAATTTTGAATATTGGACAAAATAGCTGCAGCCTACACATTCATCAAACCTGCAAAAGCTTTGGAGACAGGACATGATCTAGCGAAAGCTGTAGAAAAGACTAAGGATGTTGCTGTGAAAGAAAAAGAAGTAGTGGAGAATGCTGTTAAGGGTACGAATAATCATCTTTTGCCTACTGAAGGTAAAGTAGGGACATTTAAGGAACTTGCAAAACAAGGTACAGCATTTGATAATATTACACCGCATCATATGCCTTCTGCTTCTAAGATGAAACAAGCAGGAGTAAAAATGAACGATGGTATTAGTATGAATATGGAACAACCCCATCCAGGAGTGGGTGGAAGGCATAGAGAAACATATACTTATGGATTAAATGGAAATAAACTAGAAGAATATTTAAATCTAAGTTACCGTGATGCCCTTGCTAATGATATATTAGACTCAAGAAGAATATATATGAAGGACGGCGTCTACACACCTGAAATAAGAGAGGGTCTTAAAGATACAATTAGAAAGAATAGAGAATTATATCCTGAGTTATTTAATAAGTAAGTGGGGTGGAGTATATGGATGCGAAAATGGAATTAAAGAAAGTCTACACAAATAGACTTTTACAATCTCAAAAAGAAATATCTGAATTTGAAGAAGCATTAAGTAATCTCATTGGTTTAGGGGATAAATCAGTTATTACAGGATTATGCATGGGATTTGACGATGATACAGAACAATATGAAATAATGTTCGGATTAGTACATGGTATAGAGCATCTCTATAAAGAAAATATTGAAGAAGGATTATATTTAATCGCTTTAGCTGTCCCAAGTGTTATTGATAGGGCAAGAGAATGGATGGAAGTTTTACATTACAGAATTTTAAATCATGAACAAGTAAGAAGAATATATGGTAGTGTACTATCTAAGCTAGATGACAAGAAAAAAGAGATAATAATAAACTTACTAAGAGACATAAAAAGTGAAGACCCAAATATGTTTAGCAATTCTGTAGATGAAGTATTAAAAGTAATATAATTATAACCACCTTAATTGGCTAAAAACCTTTTAAGGTGGTTTTTCATCTACTACCCAGTACCGAATAAATTGCTTATCGATATGTGGCTAAATATAACTCTTGTAATCCCTATATAATATATTAACAAATTATATAGTACGTACACACCTTTAAAACGTACTAAAAGTGGAACAAAGACAAGAGTAGATGCAATTGGAGTGGATAAAACGACTGGCAATATTGTGATTGAGGAATACAAAGCTTCTTCTACAGCACCATTAACAAAAAATCAGAAAGTCGCTTTTCTTGAGATTTTGGAATCAGGGGGAACAGTGTTAGGTAAAGGGAAACCACCATTTTATGGCGGAACTGAAATTCCACCTACCAAAATTAATATTGTTAGAAAAAACTAGAAAGAGGTGATTAAGATGTCAATAGAAGATAAAGATAAAATTGATGCAGTAGGGGTGAATGAAGAAGAGAAGTTAGTTACTTTAGCTATAACAGACCATCTCGATTGGGAAAATGAATACGACCATCTAATTATGCTTCAAGAAAAAATAAACTTATATTTAAGTTTTCTTGAAAGTGGCAAGATATATGAAAGTTGTCCTTCTGCGAAAGATAAAAAAATTGAGATTAAGCTATTTTCAAAATATGATTTGACTGAAAAGGCGGAAGAATTTTTAAATGTAGCATATGCTCAAATAGTAGAAGCAGGTTTTAATTTAAGTTGCGAGATTTCAGGTGAGTAACTCTATATGGAGGAGGGAACCTTAATTGGCTAAATGCCTTTCAAGGTTCTTTTTTTGCGGGGCTACCCAGTGCCGAATAAACAGCTAGTTTTACAAAGAATAGTGCTAAGCCTTGTAATCCCAATATGAAGTTTTGTCAAATAATAAAGTGCGTATAATATCTTAAAATGTATGTCCTATTTACTGTTTGTATTACCAGAAAAATAATCACAAATCGTCAGATACCACCATTTTTAAACTTCAAAACCATACCTTCGTTTTCCCCTGCCTTTTAAGTTACTTTTACCAAATCACCATGGTGTTATGGATGTATGGGCTAAACATAATGTTCCAAATTATGTAAGTGGAGAAGGGGATACCCCAACTGTAGCGCCATTTAACATTGCGAGTCTAAAGGATAAACTAAGCCAAGCTATGGTCATTGGTGCACTGAAAAATAAATATGCTGATATGTTGAGATATGTATTTTATAAAAAGCTGCACGAAGATCGTCAACTAGGTGGAGAAGTAATAGAAGTGAAAATGGAAGACACCGAAAAACAGCAGCAATTACTTGCAGAAGGTTGGATTGGGACGAGTATTTTGCTAAAAGAAGATGTTTGGTATGTGGCTTATGAGGAAAAAGGGACGTACTGATAAAGTGATGGTGAACGAGGACTGTAGACAAAATCTCAAAACTGAGAGAAGTCTACAGTCTTTTTTTCTTAAAAAAGCACCTATTTTAAATGAGACCACTGAAGGTTACATGCAAAATAGGTGCTTTGAACATTAAATCTAATTAATTATTTTTTTTAGTTCATTGTATTTTTCAATCATTTTATTTAAATTTTGTGTTCTAGAATCTTTTTTTCTTAAATCTAAAAATTCTTGTGCACTTAAAAGTATTTCTTGTAAAAAACTGGTTTCTATACATATTCCTTTAGAAGGTTCATTTTTTATATTACTCATAATATTTTTTGATGAAAAAACTATTAAATCTTGAGGTTTCGTTTTGATTCTTTTTATAGACCATTCCAAACCATTTTTTGATAAAACTGTTTTTCCGGAACCGTCATTTTTTAAGTAATCAATAGTCATTGTTAAGAAACCGGTCCATAATAAGTTTAGATCGTCCCAATCTAATAATGAAGTAATTTGAATGGAGTCAATTTCAATAACTATGGCACCGTTTAAAAAATGTCCCTTACTTTTAGTTAGATTTTTTTTTAGGATGTGAATTGTGTTCTTGTTTTTTATATTAATAAATTCATTTTGAAGTTGATCTATTTCATTTGAATAATGGTTTAAGGACTCTAATGCAATATATGAATCAATTTTAATCATTTATCTGTAGCTACAATCCTAAAGAATAAAATGTAGTAATTCGGTTATGAGATACTACTAATCTATACTCTTGTCCATTTATATATACATCGATTGTTCCGTACCCATTAATGTCAATTTTATGTCTATTTTGGTTTAATATTTGAATCATCTGTGATCTAAGTTGATATGAAGTGATGCTAGGATTGAAAAGAGTTTTTCCAGTTGCACCTGTCCAATATTCTGGATGATGATTTTGTAGGATATGATCCATACTGCTTCTTTGTAAAACAACTGTGTTACCATTTCCAACATTTACAGCAGCAGGTTGAAAATCATGAGTGTGGTCTTGTGATTTTTTCGCTGGTTGTTTTTTGAATATTTTTGTTCCGAATTTAACAACAAAAATACCTCCAACTATCACGACTCTTGCTATTGTGCCCCATAAGTATGGTTGTTGTCCTGTAAAATCTTCTTTGTTGATAATATTAGATGTATTTTCTTCATCATAGATAACCCCTGGGTCAAGGTCTATATATTCGTAAACTTCGTTTGAATCTTCAGGGGAAACTGGTACTTGATCATTAGTATTTTCGAAATTAGTATTTTCCCATTGAACTGATTTCCAATCAAAATTTTCACCGTTAGGAGCATTATTAATTTTTTCTTCGTCGGTTGTGATATTGTTGGCTAAAACTACGTTGCTACTTAATGAGCTAAATACTAAAGCGAAACATAAGTAAGAAATTAAAATGTACGTAAATTTTTTCAAAATAAAATACCTCCTTTTGTAGTTAAAGACAATTATTGCATTAATCACAAAAAAGTAAAGTTTTGTATTTTCTTATTTTTGTAAACTAAGAGGATTTTATTTGTATATCCTCAGAAAAAAAGGTTCTGATTCTTGGACCTTTTCTTGACCATAAATTTTCTGGGGAGATTAAACTTCTTTTTAACGAGTACCTCCACAATTAAAACGCCAATTAGTAAAAGACAATAGATGAAGATTAATAACCAAAGCATAGATACTCCTCCTAATGTGAAAGGTTCCAATATTTCAATTAATTGTATTATTTTTATGAAAATACTTCCAATTGAAATAAAAAGGTTTCTATTACTTCCGTGCTTCCTCCTATTCTAGTTTCTAAAAGTTCAGTCATTTGTATGAGGTCGAATCAAGACCTATGGCTGAATGCAAGATAAGAAACTTAATCTATAGTAAGAGTAATCAGAATACTATAGAGGGAAACTTTGGATAAAAGTTAACTCCACATTAAAGGGGTGCACTACATGAAAAATTTATATAGCGATTCTCGCTTCCGTTTAATTATTTTCGCAAATATTGCTTCATCGATTGGATCAGGCATAACGATGATTGCAATACCATGGATGCTCGTATCGAGTAATGATGGAAATGCGGTGTTCGGGTATGTAACGATATGCATGACAATAATTAGTTTTTTAATTACCCCATTGATAGGTAATTTAATTGATAAAATGTCTCGTAAAAAGTTACTTTTAACTAGTAAAATAGTGAGTCTTGTCGTGTTATTACTTTTTTCATTAATTGGATTTGTTGGTCTCACATATGAGGTGTGGCATTACATAATCATTTATATAATAGGAAGTTTATATTACACGATTTTTTACCCTACTATGTTTGCTTTAAATCAAGAAGTCTTTAACAAAGATCAATACAAATCTTTAAATGGAACAATGGAAGTTCAGGGGCAACTCTCCAGTGTAATTGCAGGAGCTTTAGCAAGTATCTTACTATCTAAGTGGGATTTGCAATATATATTGCTATTGAATGTATTATCTTACGGTACAGCAATTTACTTTTATGTAAAAATCCCTTATGTGAGGGTTAAAGTTAGTAGTGTTAAGGAAACTACCAAGTCAAAAGGTACTGACGGCTTAGTGTATATACTGAAACGACCAGCAATGTTCTTATTTTTACTTTTTTCCATGATGCCATTCATTGGGGTCATGGTCACAAATTATTTATTTCCCGTATTTTTAGCAGATGTGCTACAAGTTTCTGGTAGCTTCTATGGAATTCAAGGGATGATTTATGGGGTAGGTGCAGTCGTTGCGGGTATAATCGTGCCTATTATTGCGAGCAAGCTGGGGAACGAAAAGACAATAGTTTATGGCGTGATTATTTACACCATTGCGATTTCATTGGTAATCGTTTCTAATTTACCGATTTTCCTATCACTTATGTTTTTTATAGCTCTAGGAAATAGTGGGGCGAGGGTAGCGAGGAATTCATTTTTAATGGATCAAATACCTAATGAGTTAATTGGAAGAATCGATAGCTTGTTCCGAACAATCGGTTTACTATTCAGGATTGTGTTGCTTTCCATCTTTACCGGAATGGTATCTGCAGGATTAATTGTTTACTGTTTTATAGCCCTTAGTGGAGTGTTAGTGGTAGCTTCTATTTTCGTCATTTATTCTTGGAAGAAGGACTTTAGGATAGATAAAAAAGATTTGAAGATTGTCGTTGGCAACTGAAAAAAGATCCAGCGGACGTACAACAGGCCACTGGATCTTTTCTTTGTTTACACTTCCTTGTTAGCAGGTTCTTCTTCCTTGCTTTTCTTTAAAAATACATCGTATAAAGACTTTAATGTTTCGGCTTTCAGCTCAATATTACTTTCGTGCGCATATTTTACCGCATAACCGAGTGCAACAGTTGTCGATCCGGCAACACTTGCCCCAACAACGGATCCAGCTCCGGGAACAAGTTTAGAAATTTGGCGGAAGATTGTTTTGCCGATGTTGCCTACAATCGTTGCGATAATAAGTTCTTTTGCGTTGTCTTTCGAGATCGGCTTATCATAAAGGGTAGACAGTTTTAACATTAAAGCGACTTGAATACCAGTTAGGGGGATGAAGTCAGACCCAGGTATTGGTGATGCTCCAACGACTGCAGATGAAGCTCCAGCAGCTAAAATCCAACGAGTAGCGATGGAACTTTTGTTTTCCATATGCATAGCCATCAGAACATCTTTAGACTTTTTTTCAAGTATATCGAGTAATTTGTTTTGCAATGTCTCGATATTTTCCCCTGTACGTGATGAAATTGGAACGACAGGATATAAAGAGTTAGTATGATGTTGTATGTATGTCACGCTTTCTTGTATATCATCTGCGGCATCGATTTTGTTTAGGACAATTATAATATCTTTGTTTATCTTTTCAATTTGGCGCAGATTATTTAATTCATTTTCGGACAAAACAGTACCTGCCGCATTTAAGAAAAATAATATAGCATCGCATTTTTTGTAGTAATTTTTAGTTACCTCTGAATTTTCCTTATAAATATCATCAAGTCCAGGTGTATCTGCAAATACAATATTTTCTTTGTACGCATATTCTTTTATTTCGGTTGTTTCTCCTGGTTTTGCCCCGACACTTGCTAGATTTTCCTTCATCAATCTGTTAATCGTTGAAGATTTTCCCGCATTTACATCACCTACCATGGCAATAACTATTTTTTGGGTAAGTTGAGAAGCATATTCTTCCGTTTTTTCATTGAAGATTTTATCGAACGCTATGTCGTCAAAATTTTGTGTAGTCATTTTTTGCACTCCCATTCCATTAACGAATTAAAAAATATCGATATTTCGGTTAACTATATCATTTATGATGAGATATTCCTAACTTTAAATTGGAATATTCACACAGTTTTTCGAGTGTATAATAGATTTTTTTTGAAACCATTTCCGCTTTAATCCGTATACTAGCTAAGTAGAACATGAGAAAGAAGGATGAGCGAAATGGCATTTGTATTTATTATTTCGGCCGTTGTAGCAGTTGTTACTGCATTATTGGTTGTGCCGCTGACAGCTAAAAGGAAGGATTTGATATCTTCTTTAATTAGTTTAGCGATTTTGACGTTTATTGTACTAGCAATAGTCTATTATGTAACGAATATTGATCGAAATTGGACGGCTTTATGGCCTTGGCTTGTAGTTGCAACACTAGTAGGGACAGTATTTTCAAAAGGGACAGAACAAAAGGCAAAGGGAATTCTTTTTTTAGGAAGCTTAGTGGTTGCGATCTTTATGCTTTCAGCTCCTGTTTGGAATGCAAATGAAAAATATGACGTAGCAAAAATGGATGAACAAGTAGAAATTAAAGCGTTCGATGAAACGAAAACGCCAGCAAGTGTACCACCAAAATTTGTTCGAAATAAAATGAAAAAAGCATTCGGGCAAGTGCCTAATACTAGTTACTATGAGCTAGGTAATTTACAAATACAAAAAGTAAAAGATGAGTACGTATATATTGCGCCAGTAGAGTTTTCTGGATTTTTCAAATGGTGGAATGGAGATGTCACCCCTGGATATTTTACGATGAGTGCAACAGATTCGTCGGATAATCCAAAATTCGTGAAAGAAGAGATGACGTATACGCCATCCTCTTATCTTCATAAAAACTTAGAAAGACATATGCGTATGAAGAATCCAACAAAGATTTTTTACGGGAAGCCGCAGCTTGAAATTGATGAAGATGGAAAACCATTTTATATTCGTTCATACGGGCAATTTATTTCAGCTCGAAATGGTTTTGAAGTAGAAGGGATTGTTGTAGTTGACCCAGCTACTGGTCAAACGGATTCCTTTAAGATTGCGGATGTTCCAGCGTTTATTGATGGAGCAGTATCACCTGAAACAGTAAGCTTACAAAACAGCTATTACGGGAACTATATACATGGTTTTATCAATAGCATTATTGGGAAAAAAGACGTGAAACTTCCATCAGATGAAGGAACGGAAGCGAATGTTAGTCCAATTTTTGCGGAAGATGGTAAAATGTATTACTTTACAGATTTCACAAGTCCAAAAGAAGGTGTCGATTCCATGTTAGGCTATTCTTTAACAGATGGTCGCACAGGTGAAGCAACTTATTATACTGGTAACTTAGAGGATTCTTATATGGATTCCCAAGGGGCTCTTCAAATTATTGAAAAGAAATTTATCGAGAAGAAATGGCAAGGGGAAATGCCTGTATTGTATAACTTCTATGGGGAGGCAAGCTGGTTAACGCCAGTGCTCGATTCGAATGGATTTTTACAAAACTATTTCATCGTATCAGCAGCTAACCCGGAAATTTCTGTGTACGGAAATACACCAAACGAAGCATTGAAGCTATATAAAACAGCCATTCAACGCGGTGGAAGTTCAGTAGATGGCAGTTCAAATGCAGAAGAAAAGTCTGTATCAGGAACAGTTGCACGTGTATTTAAAGAACGTGTCGGGGACTTTACACAGATTTCATTCTTGCTCGATAATAAAGAAAACTACATCGTATCGACAGAAGTAGCTCCACTTGCTATTTATATAGAAGAAGGAGACATTGTGCAGGTCAAATTCTTAAATACAGGCGAGTTATTCCTACCTGTTAAAGAAGTGAAGATTAACGGAATCGAAAACAATTAAAACGAAGGCTATCCTAGAATTTTATTAGGATAGCCTTTGTTGTACATAGAGAAAAGTAATTTTAGAAAAATCCAATCTTTCATCGTTTGAGAATCGTTTAGTATATAGGAAAGGAGTCGAGCTTTTATTGAACATTCATGACTTAAAAGAACTAATGCTTCAACAAACAGAGCCCTTAATACGTATTGCTTATTACTATGTGAAGGATCTTCAAGCGGCAGAGGACATTGTGCAGGAAGTATTCATAAAGTTTTATCATAATCAGCATTATTATGAAGAACGTGGTGAGTTAAAAGCTTTTTTAACAAAAATGACTAGTAATAAAAGCAAAGACTACTTAAAAAGTTGGACGTATAGAAAAGTACAACTACAAAACAAATTATTTTCACAAGCGGCTAAAAAACAGGTGGATGAATTGGTTAGAAAAGTCGAGCAAGCAATTATCGGCGAAGCAATTCTTGAATTACCTTTAAAACAGCGAGAAGTTCTTATTTATTTTTATTTTAATGAGATGACTATTATGGAAGTTGCACATATTTTATCTATTCCAGAAAGTACAGTAAAAACACGATTAAGGCGTGGGAAAGAGCTATTAAGAGATGAACTGAAAGGAATAGAGTGGGAGGTGCTTTTAAATGAATAGCTATATGCCTAATGAGGTGAAAGACTTAACGGATAGTAAACAACGCGTTATGCAAAATGTAGTAAATGACATAGAAAATACCTCCAAAAGCCCAAAACGTCCCAAACGCAAATGGCGATATATAGTCATAGTCGCTGTTGTAACAATGAGCGCAATGCTTTTTGTCTTAAATGAAATCGTGATTGAAAATGAACAACATTCTGCAACTGAATTTGCTTTAGATTTAACGCAGCCTACATTATCAGAAAAAGAGGGGTTATTGTATCTTCATGGAGTAACATTAGGTGATTCACAAGCAGAAGTAGTAGAACTTTTAGGTGAGAATTATGCAGTAGAGGATTACGAGGATGGCAGTGTAGCAGATTTCATATTGGATTACGGTGGCAATGCGAGATTCTATTTTTATAAAGATAAATTAGATTCAATTATATTTATGAAAGTAGACGCAAATTACTTTGATACATTATTTAAAGAGTACGCTGGAGTTAAGTTTATTTCTGGTGATCATCGTTTTATCTACTCTAAAGAAACTTCTCATATAATAAAAGCAGAATACGATCCTGACGGAAATCTTCACGTATCTCTCAGCCATGCTGGCCCAGATCTCGCAGAAAATAAAGAGTTTCTAGAATTGGAACAGAGTATGTTACAAGATTCTCCCGAATATGTAGCTAAGAATGAAGGGGAACTATCTGCTCAGGATTCTGAAACGGCTTATGAAATGTGTGTGAGTGCGCTGACTGACTATTATAAAGCTGTCTGGAATGGCTCGGATATTGAATTAGATACATTTATCAATAACAAATACCTTAAACAGTACATGCAAAAGAAAATTCAATCCCAATATGAGTTGTATGGAAATTTTAATGATAAGGTGCAAAGTATTGAGATTGGTGCTTGGGAAGTGGAGTATATTGCTGATGTGGGTGGTGGCTATCTCTATTTACATTTACCAGTGGAAATTAATAAAACTGTAGGTAGTTATGGTGAAGGTACTGAATTTCTCGTACGTAATGCAAACGGCAAGTTAGTCATTGTTGATTGGTATACTGGTGCAAAAGATAGTTATGATTTCATGGTGCGTGGAGAAGATCTGACGATTGAAAACCCTAATATTTGGAATGATAGTGAATGGGTAAACAAGTTAAATAATAAACAGATTGAATTTTCAGGCTCAACTCGATAGTTATTAACACATTTTGGGTGCCAGGAACCAACGTTGTTCTGAATAGTTTGGGTTCCTGGCATACTATCTACTTATCTAACGAATATAATTCGATAACTTTTTCGGCTGAAATATCATTTTCAAACAAAATATATCTACTATATACTTCGGCATAATTTAATTTCTCTTCGATATTATCTACTAATTCATAAATATCGAGAATTTTAACTAATTTCACAGTGGTTACCCCACCTAAAGCATTAGTATATGTCAAATCTTTAAATTGTTCTGCAACTAATCCATTAATATCTTCAATTTTATCTGCTTTTATTATATTAATAGTTTCTTCAAATGTTTTATCAGGAATATCCTTCGGTGAAGATATATATTCAAATAATAGTTTTACAGAAAAAATATTATACATAAAGATCACCTCTACTTTATTTTTCCATTTAAGATGCTAGCCCCCACGCAATTCTACTCAACCCTCAACTCGACTTTTTCTTCATATTCTCCTGTTTTAGTTTGCCATTTAATTTCTACATAAGCGTGATTTAACGATATAATTGCTGCATCTATAGCTGGAGGGTTATTACCACTGCTCAATCCAAAATCTATAGCGGTTTGATTTTCTTGAGGTTTAACTTCTCCACCACGTCCGCCTTCATCGGTAACTAACGAATAAGTGACGTAAAGAAGTTCTTCATCCCCTGTATATTCAATTCCTCCTTTTTTATAGAGGTCGGAATCGGTTACTTCGTATATTAGATGTACTTTCCAATGTTCGCTTTCGCCAGCAGCTCGAATGGTTTCTTGCCCAGAACAACCTGTTAATAAAACGATAACGATTAAAAGTAATGCATTTAATTTATACATGAAATTCTCCTTTCCGCGCACATTTGAATATTCAATTAATTTAATTGTACCATTAAAAGTATAATTTTCCACAATAGAGAGAAAACGAAAAAACACCATGTTATAATCAAATTATCTAAAAAAGAAGATGAGCCAACCAAAAGAGGTGATTTCTTGAAAATCAATTATTTAACAATAGGTGAAGTGGCAAAGCTAAGCAATCTATCGATTCAAACTTTGCGTTACTATGATCGAATCAATTTATTTAAACCAATAGAAATTGACCCGAAAAACCAATATCGATATTATCAAAGTAACCAGTTATATTACTTAGACCTTATTAAGTCATTGAAATATCTTGGTCTATCGTTAGAGGAAGTTAAATCTGTTTTAACACTGAGTCCGACCGAGTTGGTTGCTTATTTAGGCGATCAAGAAAATCGAATTGATCAGGAATTTCAAAGGCTAGCTGCAACGAAAGAAGTGTTGCAGCGGAAAAAGGAGCAAATGCAGTCATTTGCACTGGAGTCTAGCAGGATGAATGTATGTGTGAAGAACATGCCAGCTCAAAAAATAGTGAAAATAAAAACGTCCAATATTACAGGGGATGACATTCCTAATAAGGAATATGGACGTATTAGTAAAGCGATAGAAGATATGGGAAGTGTATTTGATACGTTGTATGGTGGTGCTTATGTATTAAAAAGCTATGAGTCACTAAGTGACATCCATTACGATTACTTGTTTACTCATTTAGTAACAGACAAAGAAATTGACATTCATTTAGAGGATGTAGAAATTAGTTCATTACCTGCGGGAGATTATCTCAGTATTACTTTTGTGATGAAGAACGATGCGTATGAAATTTGTTATCAGAAATTAATGGATTATATGGAGCTACATCATATAGAAGTGGAGCCAATCGTTTATGATATTTGGATGCCGACTAATTTTATTGCTTCCAAAGAAAATGAATTTATAGTAGAACTGAAAATCCAAGTTCAAGCTGCTTGACCCTATAGTTACTATAGGGTTTATTTTTATTAACAGAAACGGTTTATTTTTAGCTGGTTAATAAGGAGTATGAATATGGTTGTAGAAAAAAGTGGTTTGAATAAGACGATATATTTAGCGCTAGTGAATTTATTTATTGTATTTTTAGGAGTAGGACTAGTTATACCAGTAATGCCTACATTGATGAGAGAAATGGGCTTAAGTGGCTCAACAATGGGCTATTTAGTAGCTGCTTTTGCGTTTGCTCAATTACTAATATCTCCTATAGCGGGTAGATGGGTGGATTCTTTCGGTCGGAAGAAAATGATTGTCATTGGTATGTTCATTTTTGGTCTATCCGAGTTGCTTTTTGGTTTTGGGAAAGATGTCACGGTACTGTATATTTCAAGAATGTTAGGCGGGATTAGTGCGGCATTCATCATGCCGGCAGTGACAGCTTTTGTAGCAGATGTTACTTCGTTGAGAGAGCGGCCAAAAGCGATGGGATATGTTGCGGCAGCCATTAGTACAGGTTTTATCATCGGTCCGGGGATTGGTGGTTTTTTAGCAGAACATGGCACGAGAATTCCCTTTTTTGCTGCGGCAGCACTAGGCTTTTTAGGGGCTATTTTCTCGATTGTTATATTGAAAGAGCCTAAAAGACCTGAAGTAAAAGAAAAGGGTACGGATAATAAAGTAGAAAAATCTGGATTCCGTAAAATGTTGGAGCCGATTTATTTAATTCCGATGATTATTATTTTGGTATCAAGTTTTGGGCTGGCGGCATTTGAAACGGTGTATTCCCTTTTTGTCGATCATAAATTTGCATTTACTCCAAAGGATATTGCAATCATTATTACAGTTAGTGGTATTTTGGGTGTTATTGCGCAGCTTTTATCTTTTGATCGAATTGTTGGTAGAATTGGTGAGATTAGACTAGTTCAAATTTGTATGGGAGTATCTGTCGTATTTATTTATGCGATGGTTCAAGTGTCAGCATATTGGTCGATATTGCTTGTAACTTTTGTGATTTTCTTAATGTTTGATTTAATACGTCCTGCGTTGACGACGTATTTATCTAAAATTGCTGGAAATGAGCAAGGGTTTGTAGGTGGTTTAAACTCTACCTTTACGAGTATAGGGAATATTATTGGACCTGGTATTGCGGGTGTTTTATTTGATGTGCATATCGACTATCCTTATATATTAGCTATGTTTATACTTGCGATAAGTTTTGGTATTACATTGTTTTGGAAAGAACGCAAAATCAATTAAGGGATAGGTGATAGGATGAAAGTGTATATCGTTACTGGAACAACGAGTGGAATTGGTTTAGAGCTTGCTACTCAGTTAGTAGAAGCGGGTCATACTGTATATGGGATTGCGCGAAGAGAAAACGATATTGCTCATCATCGCTATCATCATATTTTGTTGGATTTGGCGGAAACTTCAAAGCTTGCAGATGTGATGGATGAAATAATAAAAGGCACTTCTTTGGAGGCAGATTCTTTCACGCTTATTAATAATGCAGGGATGATTGAGCCGATTGGAATGGTAGGGGAAATAGATAGCGAACTCATGGTGAAAAGTATTGCAGTTAATTTGACAGCTCCTATGGCGTTAACAGGAGCTTTTATAAATGCTTTATCTGAAAAGGAACTGACTAAAAAAGTTATTCAAATTTCTTCTGGAGCAGGTCGCAAAGGTTATGAAGGATGGAGCAGCTACTGTGCTAGTAAAGCTGGACTCGATCGATTTACAGAGGCGGTTAGTCTAGAGGAATTGAAAAAGCCAAATGGCGTACGTTTAGTTTCCGTCGCTCCAGGAATTATCGATACAAATATGCAAGGGGAAATTCGTCAATCGACAGCAGACGAGTTTCCGTTAGTGGAACGTTTCAAAGAATATAAAGCATCGGGGCAATTAAGTACTGCACAGGATGTTGCGAGCAAGCTAATTGCATTTTTCGAAAGTGATCAATTTGATACAGCTGAAGTTTTAGCTGATTTGAGGAATCTTTAAGGGAAGTCGTTTTGTCTTTTTGGGAAAATCCTTTACAATAGAACATAGAGTATTCGATTGTGAAATGGAGGACTAGTTGTGCCTGAAGTAGCAGCTTTACAAAAAGAAGCGATGGACATGTTAAAAAAGACAAGTAGAACATTTTATATCCCAATAACTTTTTTAGAACCAAAACTAAAAAAGGCGGTTGCTTCTGCGTATTTATGCATGCGTGCAATAGATGAAATAGAAGATCATGAAGCATTGGAATCGCAAGAAAAACAACAGTTATTGCTTGCAACTAGCAAAATGCTTTTAAAGGAATTTGATACAAAAGAATATGAGCAACTTGTAGAGCCATATAAAGACATACTACCTGCAGTTTCCTTGAGATTGGGAGATTGGCTAGCTATTTGCCCAACTGATTTAGTGGCAAAAGTGAAAGAATCCACAAGTGAAATGGCAGAAGGAATGGCTAAGTGGGTAGAGAAAAACTGGCAAGTAAAAACGAGAGAAGATCTCGATGAGTACACGTATTATGTGGCAGGCCTTGTTGGCGTGATGCTTTCAGATTTATGGAAGTGGAGCGCGGACATTGATACGGACCGTGAGCTTGCAATTGCATACGGGCGTGGACTTCAAGCAGTAAATATTTTGCGCAATAAAGACGAGGACAGTGAACGAGGAGTACAGTTCTTCCCAGAAGGCTGGACTAAAGCTGACATGTTCGAATATGCAGAAGGTAATTTAGCGAAGGCAGACGAATACATTAAAAGTATTGATCGTAAAAGTATCGTATTGTTTTGCAAACTGCCACTCGCACTTGCACATAAAACATTAAAAGCATTGAAGAGTGGTAAAGAAAAAATGACCCGTGCCGAAGTCGAAGCAACTGTCGAAGAAGTAAAGGCAGAGGTTTAAAACGTCCCTGTGTTGAAAACAATTTTACACGGTTCTGACAATAGACTACAATTTAGAAAGCAGCCGAATGAATAAAAATCGGCTGCTTTTTTTGGTGTCTAAGCTACATTTTTATGAAAACGACCATTAAATACATACATTAAAGTAATGAAGATATAAATTGCTACCGTAATCGATGTGATGATGATAGATGTAGTGAAAACAATTCCGATAAAGATTGCACATAATGCAATAATGGCAGCCCAAGTTGTATAAGGAAACCATTTCACCGAATAGGCACTTTTTTTCTCAGGTTGGATTTTGCGAGATTTTAGATGAGCAATTGCGATGATTAACCAGATGAACAACACTGTATACCCTAGCGAACCCATTAGAAACTCAAACGTTTTACTTCCAGCAAATAAAGAAATTAGTACACCAACATACAATGCAGACGTACACATTAATATTGCATAAGTTGGAACTTTCTTTTTCGATAAATGAGAAAATATTTTAGGAATACGCCCGTCCATAGCTTGTGTATACAGAACGCGTGATGAGCCATATAATCCAGAATTCATCGATGAAATAATTGCGAGTATGACAACCGCGTTCATAATATGGTCAGCACCTGGGATTCCAATCATTTTAAATACCATGACAAATGGACTTTCCGCAACCTCATTTACTTCATACCAAGGAATTAAACTAACGATAATGAAAAATGGTAGCAAGTAGAAAGAAATGATTCGGACAAGCGTACTGCGAACCGCTTTTGGAACGACCTTCTCAGGATTTTTCGTTTCTGCTAATGTAATCCCGATAATTTCAGTACCTCCATAAGAATAGATGACAACAAGCATTGCAGCTATTAATCCGGATGGTCCATTCGGAAGGAATCCACCGTGGTCGGTTAAGTTGGAAAAGCCGACTGCTGTGTGACTACCGAAGTTTACTAGTAATAATAATAACCCTGCTATGATAAACACCACAATAACGGTAATTTTAGTCAACGCAAGCCAGTACTCAGTTTCGGCAAAAACTTTAACGGATAGTAAGTTAATAGCTGTTACCAATACAGAAACCGATAAAGCAAGTATCCAAATTGGGTAATCTGGTAGCCAATACTGGATGAAAATAGCTGCAACGACAGATTCTGCAGCAATATTTAATACCCACATTTTCCAATAGATCCAATCTAGAAAATAAGCGGGATAGTTTCCTAAAATTGATTGAACTAAATCTCTAAAAGTTCTTGCACCACTATTACGGACCGCCATTTCGGCTAGACCTTGCATAACAAATAAAAGAATAATACCACCGATCAAATATGCGATAAGTACCGCTGGACCAGCCATATCAATGGCTGCACTACTCCCTTTAAATAGACCTGCACCAATTGCACCGCCTAAAGCCATCATTGTAATATGACGTGAAGTCATTGTTCTCTGTAATTTCTGGTTGTTTTTCTCCATGCCATTTCCTCCTTTAACGAAAAAAAGCATACCGTCTCTTCCTTCATAATCAAATGAAAGAAGAGACGATATGCCTTAAGCTACCGCGGTACCACTCTAATTGGTTCTTCATGAACCCTACTTTAAAACCTTGTAACGAAGGTTAATCGTTAAAACAAAAGGAATAGACTATCTACTCTGTCTGCTTTACCACTCCTAGGCAAGTTCAAAGTATTATTGGACTGCGTTGCACCAACCCGCAGCTCTCTTTACCGAATAATGTACTTTTACTACTCCTACTCATTGCGTTTGTAAAAATGAATCTGAATTTCTGTAATATCGAACACTATACGGACTTGTTCGGAAACTGTCAACACCTTATTTCGGAATAATTTTTAACTTCCATTCAAAAGAGGTTAAATTTCCTACGACAAAGCAGGTGTATTTAGAAGGACGTCGAAGTAGTACAAGCGGGAGCATAAAGGGGAGAAATTTAGTTGAAAAAAATATTATTAGGTTTAGTTATTACTTTGTTAATGTTTTTTTTATTCCAATACCAAGCACCTATTATGGGTACGGAAGAAGTTGTAGCTAATTTAGAAAAACAGTTGCAGCATCCACCGAAAGAGTGGGAGAAGTCATTTTCTCATTTTAATGTAAAGGAAGTTTCTGCTGAAAATATTAGTTTGAATTTAAGCCCAAAGAAAGGGTTTTGGAATGAGTTAACAAATAGGAAGCAATGGGAAGTTAATGTAAAATATAACGGACTTGAAGCGACTATAGTTATCGATGCATACACAGGAGAATATGCAGATTTATATGGACCTCTAAATTAGTGAAATGTGACACCCTACATGAAGCAGGAATATTAGAGGAAATGTCGAAGTACATAGTATAAGTAAAGGAATACCGATATAAAGAGAATGAGGTGCTGATTATGGAAAGAACGGCAGAAAAAAATGAATTGTGGGAATGGCTGAAGACTATAGGTATTGCGATTTTATTGGCATGGGGAATCCAATCTTTCCTATTTTCACCGATTAAGGTTAGTGGTGCTTCTATGATGCCGACATTTGAAGATGGAGACAAAGTAGTCGTGAATAAGATTAGTTCGAAATGGATGGAGCTAGATAGATTTGATGTAATTGTATTTGAATCGAGTGAGGATACTCATTATATTAAACGTATTATTGGGGTTCCGGGAGATCACATTGCCTATAAAAATGATGAGCTGTTTATTAATGGTGAGAAATACGAGGAGACTTATCTCGAAGAATATAAAAAAGAATTAAAAGGTAATAGTAAACTTACGGGAAACTTTGTGTTGGAAGAAAGTTTAGGTGAAGCAGTTGTACCAGCTGGACACTATTTTGTTCTAGGGGATAATCGTCTGTACAGCAAAGACAGCCGCGATCCGGACGTTGGATTTGTGTCAGCGGATAAAGTATTAGGTACTGCAAAAATAGTTATTTGGCCGATGAGTAATTTTGGGGTTAATAAGTGACTAAAGTAATGAAGTCTTGATGAAAAATCCTCTTAAGTCGTTCGAGACTTAAGAGGATTTTTCTATAGAAGGGAGAAAAAATAGCGAATCGCAAGTTCATCTATCAGAATCGGAACATCACACACGAGAATTGCAAATTTGCCCAATTACATTTGCGTTATCATAAAATAATACGTATATTCACCGCGATTTTTTTACGAACTATTAACATTTGTCAGTATTGCGATTACTGAATTTAGTTTATTCTTTAATGGAGTGTATATAAAAGTGCTCAAAAAGGAGAGGAAATATGAAAAGAAAGCTATGGAAAGAAATAATGGTGGTGGTTTTGTTAGTTTCTACTATATTGTTCTTTTCACCAGTTGCTTACGGAGAAACAACTTCCGTCCACCAGTCGATTGATGCAATAAGAATGGAAATAAAAAAAGCAACTTTGTATTATGTAGAACCGGCCCAAAAAGGAGAACTTGTATCGAGTTCTTTGCTTGACGTAGTGCTAAGCAGTGTAAAGAAAAATTACCAAGAAACAAGAAAACTCATTCTGGCATCTAATCTGTCGGAAAAAGAAAAGCAAGTGAAGTTGAAAGAAATTGAGGCACTATATGATGAGAAAATAGTTAGAGGGCTTATCCCATACATCGATGCGTACAACTACGCTACGAAATATTTAGAGCCTTTACTAAAAGAAATAAAAGAAGCAGAAGCGAAGAATGACTTCTTAGCAGTCGAAAAAGCGTATCACAAACTTTCGGTCCAATTAAAATCAAGAACGTCTATTTTGTATCGCTTCACAGGTAAAGCACCTCGTGATCTACTGCTATTGAAGTATAAAAAGCCAGCAGATGCAAAACGTACCGAGCTGATCGTCCCTGTAACTATTATAATGAATCTAACAAATGCACAACAGTTACTTCTTGTAGGAAAAAAAGACGAAGCGATAAAAACGATTGAAGATATTCCATCTTTAGTCGCCAAACTATCTAGAACAAATCTTTTCCATCAAGCATTAATAAAAGAGTTGGAGAGACTTCAAGCAATTGTGTTACCAAAACCAGTGGTACCGGTAACACCACCATCAACAGATAGCGATGAGGATAACAGTGGATCGTCCGAAACTTCTGCACAGCGAGCATTACGCTTGGCAAAGACAGATGCGATAAAGGTGTTAACAGATTATAAAGTGGAAGCAGACTATAGTG
>NZ_JALDYF010000005.1:0-257175 GCF_032154225.1 Psychrobacillus sp. | reverse complement strand
AAGCGTCCGCCTCTGTAGCGTAAATCTTTGCTGAAACTCACTAAGACGCATTTTATGTAGAAAACGAACGAAAATACAAAATTGAATGAAATGATTAATCAACAGGCGTGCCCTCAAATGGTATTATGGAGAAAAGAATGGAGTGTTGCAACGATGAAAGATGCTATTTTTGTGTCCTCTTGGAGCGGTGGGAAAGATTCTGCTATGGCTTTTTTTCGCGCTTTACAATTAGGAATGAAACCTCAAAAAATATTGACGATGTTTGAAGAAGATGGAGAGCTTTCCAAATCGCATGCGCTACCTCCGAACGTTGTGGAGGCTCAAGCCGCAAGACTAGGTGTGCCATTAATGATGAAAGAAGCGAGTTGGGGTACATATGAAAAACAATTTATCGAGGCAATGGACGAGTGCCGTGCAGCAGGAATAACGCATGGAGTGTTTGGAGATATTGACATAGCTGATCATTTAACATGGGTTCAAACAACATGTGCTAAATCTGATATTATACCTGTACATCCATTATGGCAACAATCCCGACGAAGCGTTGTAGAGGAATTGCTTGATAATGGGTTTGAAGCATGGATTGTTGTAGTAAATACATCGATGATGTCATCCAAATATGTTGGACAACGATTTACGAAAGAAATTGTAGAAGAGTTAGAGGCTGCTGGTATTGATGCTTGTGGAGAAAATGGGGAGTTTCATACAGTTGTAGTAGATGGTCCGATATTTTCTGAACGAGTACCTGTTTTAATAGGAGAGCCAGTAGAAAAAGGAAATTATGTTTTTACACTTGTTTCATTAGCTAATTAAAATGAAGATTGATTTAGGACGATGTTTATCAAAATTTGTAGAAAAAGCATGAGTTTTCCCTATTAAGACTAATTTCCTTCAAAAATACATATATGACAATTTACAACCAAAAGGTATTATTGTATAGTGATATGTAAATAATCTGTTAATTCAGTTATTCGAAAGTAGGATTTAATTATAAAGTCAAAGGGGTAATGCTAATGTTTAATAACGATTCACTACTCATCGATCATCAAATTTATGCACTGGAACCTTATTTTATAGACAAATTCAAATCCAAGCTCACTACGAAAAATGGAATTTATTATTCCGAAATGTCTGTGTACCAGTTATTAGATATGGCTTGTATACGCGATGCATCGACGCTAAAAGGGCGAATGGATGCAGTTAAGCGATATATGAATTACCTTACGAAAACACCTGTTATTACTTTTGCTCATTCAGTTGGGGCTTTTCCAACTATGTCCTATCAACAAGTAGATTGTGTTTGGATTTTCAATCATTATTTCCAAGTTGAAGTGCTAGAAAAGAAAAAGTCGAAAGTGATCTTTTCCGATGGCACAATAATCATCGTAAAAGTTTCAAAGGAAGTTCTGTTAAGGCAGCAACAAAAACTTCATTGTACAATGAATACATTCCGTAGCTTACATCAAGAAAAGAAAGTAATGTACTAATCGTTTTTACCTGCTAATATATAATGGAAAGTGAAAATCATCAAAACATTTGGAGGCAATGGGATGGAATTGATTAAAACAACCGTCCATATTATTATGGGATTGAATGAGCATACTCCGCTTATGATAAAAGATTTAAAAGGAAAAGGTATTCAAAACATTTGCGTCTTGGATTACAACCGTGAAGACGAAGGAGTACAAGAAGGACTTGTGTTTTTCTTTACACCAAATGAAGTATCTGAATATATTAGACTATTTGAAAAAGCAGTGTTTCATAAGTATATAGAAACGATTCATTAAAAACTGAAATTGCTGTGTTTTGGAGATTAGCTTTAATTAGTATATAATGTAGGGATAGAGGATTGTCTCGAATTAATGGATTATAGAAGGAGTTTGAATTAGTTGAAAAAAGCAGTGAAAAATGAGTTACCGGAAAATTATGAGGAGCTTAAAAAAGCAGCAAACCGAAATGGTAGCTGGAGAGCTCGATTTGATGCAGTAGAGGAATTAGGGAATTACAATGCAAGCCAAGTAGTTGATATATTAAATACGCGATTAGCAAATGATCCAGTGTTTAAAATTCAAGAAGCAGCATATCGAATTCTTTTGGAATTTGGCGAAGAAGTTGAAATGCCGAAACGAAAAAAATTCGAGATGATTAAAGATACGTCTAAAATTTTGTTACGTGTGAAGAAAAGCTTACCTGCTGATCATGCTTATGAAGATTTTGCAGCTAAGTTAAGAAGAATGCGTATTGATGTGTATGATGCATATGAAGGCGAAAAAGGTTCTGAGTTCCATAACTGGTTAGAAGGCGAATGGAATAAATTAAAGAAATAAAATAGTAACCCCACCTCTGGAAGCATTATTTCAGAGGTTTTTTTTATGTGGAGAAAAATTTAATTATTTTACTTTTTTATCACTAAAATAACTGAACTGTTTGTCCGAAGTTTTAGCCCATAGTGATTCATTCCAAGTATGGTCTTTTTTCAATTAATCTGAAGTTACTAGGAAGTAACTTCAGATTAATTTTCCTGTTTTTTTGGAACTGGATTATCTAAAGGAATATCGATGAAGTAGTATTTTCCATCTAATTTCACTTGATTCCATACGTGCAAAGTTCCTTTTACTGTTCTCACTACATACTCATTTTCGATTCCAAGACGATCTAAGAATATTTGTGCTGCTTTAGTATGGCGATCACAAACTGCGATAGATTTTACTAAAGCGCCGTATGCTGTGTAAGACTCGGCTAGAATTGTTTTCTTTTGTTGTTTTTTGTAATAATAAGCAGCGTTAAAACTAGATGGTAGTAAACTATTCCTTTTAGTAAATAGACCCCAACTTTTCTGAGATTTTTCTTCCTGTTGCTTTTACTTTTTCAATTAAGAACTCCATGCGACTTTCGGTTAGATTGAAGCTGACGAATCCAATGCTTACAGATCCAATTACTTCTCCGAATCCATCTAACACTGCCACTGCAACGGAAGAGGTTCCTTCTGTTTGTTCGGAGTGGCTTGTAGCATATCCTTGTTTTTGGATTTGGCGAAGAGTTTCTGTCATCTCTCCTTTGTTCTCTGGAGTTATTAGCTGACTCAAAATAATATCTGCTTTGGCAGATGGCATAGCGGCAAGCATTGCTTTATTTGCTGCTCCTATATGCATGGGGATGCGGAGCCCGAGTTGATCCACAATGCGTATAGGATTGTTTTCGCTGTCAATTCGTTCGACAACGAGGGCTTCTAATCCAACGGGTTTACTTAAGTAGACACTTTCTTCTACTTCTCTCATTAGCTTTTCTAATTCAGGTCTTATTTTACTTACATAGTCCATTGTGTCGTACACTTGTAGACCATACTCGAGCCAGATTAAGCCAAGTCTATATGTTTTTACCTCTTCATCTTGTTCAACCATTCCTTGTTTTATCATTGCTTGGAGCAACCTGTGCATCGTACTAAGTGGCAATTCACATTGTTTGGCAAGATCAGAAATAGCTAAACCTTTTTCGTTTGTATGTGCTGCAAGTACTTTTGCAATAGTCATTGCACGATTTATTGATTGCATAAAGTCAGCTCCTCTTCTAAATAGACTAAAAAATTATTCTAAAATAACGAAATTTAATATTCTAAATATATTGACATTATAGCATGTACACTCTATATTTTACATATAAACTTTCCGTTTGACGGAAACGTTTTCCACTATGCGGAAAAGAGGTATTAGAAATGACTTATAATTCATCTATGTATAAGAAATTAGAACGAGTTATTGTGAAGCACCCAAGAGACGCTTTTATTAGTCAAGAACATCTAGAAGGGGCTTGGAAAACATACAATTATTTGGAGGAACCAAATTTTGATGAGGCTCTTTGCGAATATAAAGGGTTTATCGAGATTTTAGAAAAGTATGTGGCTCAGATTGATTATCTACCAGCGATAGATAAAGTAGGATTGGATTCTATTTACGCACATGATCCTGTGAAATTTACTCCAGCTGGAGCAATTATTTTGAAATCTGGTAAACAGTTACGACAGCCAGAAGCTGCAGTTTATAAAGATTTTTTAATAGAAAAAGGTATTCCTATTGTAGGAGAGTTAACTGGGGACGCTGTATCTGACGGTGGAGATATCGTTTGGTTAGATGATAAAACGTTAGTTGTAGGTCGGGGCTATCGCACAAACGATGAAGCGATTCGACAATTGAAAGAGATCACTGCACCTTTTGTAGAGGAATTTATTATAGTGCAGCTTCCACATGATCAAGGAGAAGCAGAATGTCTGCATCTTATGTCTTTCATTAGCATGGTTGATAAAGATTTGGCGGTTGTGCATTCACCGTTAATGCCAGTGTTTTTCCGACAGTTGTTATTGGAACGTGGCATTCAATTAGTAGAAGTACCAAAAGTAGAATACGATAGTTTAGGTTGTAATGTACTTGCGCTCGCTCCGCGTATTTGCGTAATTGTGGAGGGAAATGAATCAACAAAACAGCAACTGCTTGATGCGGGGGCGACGGTTTATGAATATAAAGGTAGAGAAATTAGTGTTTTAGGTACAGGCGGTCCAACATGTCTAACAAGTCCAGTTATTAGAAACTAAAAGGGGATATAATGATGAGCAACTTTAAAAATGTTATTGTGAAAACACCAGGGGAAAGTTATGTAAGTGGTTTAACAACATCTGATTTAGGTACACCTAGTTATGAAAAATTATTAGTGCAGCATACAGCTTATATCGAAGCATTAATTAAATGTGGCGTAGCGGTAACTCATCTTCCAGCAAGTGAAGAATTCCCGGATTCAACGTTTGTAGAAGATGCAGCAGTTCTTACAACAGAATTTGCGGTTATTACAAATCCAGGTGCAGCATCTCGCAACGGGGAAATTGTTGAAATTGGAAATGTTTTAAAGGACTTTTATAAGAAATTTTACTATATTGAAGGACCTGGAACACTTGATGGCGGAGATATTTTACAAGCAGATAATTGTTTTTACATCGGTATTTCTGATCGCACAAATGAAGAAGGAGCACGCCAATTAAAAGAAATTTTAGAAGGAGAAGGATTTGAAGCGACGATCATTCCTTTAAAAGAATTCTTCCATTTGAAAACTGGTATTGCTTATTTAGGCGATAACCAAATGGTTGTTGCAGGAGAATTTGTTAATCATCCAGCGTTTGCTTCCTATGAAAAGATCATAATCGGTAAGGAAGATGAATATTCAGCTAACTGTATTCGAATGAATGACTATGTAATTATTCCAAAAGGATATGAGGAAACGAAGCGTAAATTGAATGAAGCAGGTTTTGAGACGATTGAGCTGGACATGTCTGAAGTTCAAAAACAAGATGGCGGGCTAAGCTGTTTATCATTGAGATTTTAAAACAGATAGATAAAGACAGTGGGGAGAGGGGAATAACATGTCTAATTTAGGGGATCCATCTGAACATAATGTATTAAATCGTTCGATGAAAAGTCGTCATTTATTTATGCTGTCACTTGGGGGCGTAATTGGAACCGGTCTATTTTTAAATGCAGGATATACGATAAACCAAGCAGGTCCAGGGGGAGCAATACTTGGTTATTTATTTGGTGGATTGATTTTGTATATGGTTATGGTTTGTTTAGGGGAGCTGGCTGTACATATGCCGGTAACTGGCTCATTCCAAACGTATGCAACTAAATTTATAAGCCCATCTGCTGGATTTTCTCTTGGGTGGATGTATTTTATAGGATCTGCTGCGACTGCAGGAGTAGAGTTTACAGCGGCGGGAATTTTGATGCAGCACTGGTTCCCTGATGTACCTATTTGGATTTGGTGTGCAATTTTCATGGTTTTATTGTTTGCATTGAATGCGCTTACAACAAAAGCTTTTGCTGAAGCAGAATTTTGGTTTGCTGGTATTAAAGTAGTTGCGGTTATTCTTTTCATTATTATTGGTGCTGCTGCGATATTTGGTATTATTCCATTGGAAGATAGAGCAGCTCCACTTTTAACAAATTTAGCTCCAGTAGGATTGTTCCCAGCGGGAATTGCTATTGTCTTTGTAACGATGATGAATGTTATTTTCTCTTATCAAGGTTCTGAGTTAGTTGGTATTGCTGCTGGTGAAACAGAAGAACCTGAAAAAAATATTCCAAAAGCAATTCGAACGATTATTTTTAGAATCGTCGTATTTTATATTTCTTCTATTATTATTCTATCAGCTATTTTCCCAGCTTCTGAGCTTGGATTACTTGAAAGTCCGTTTGTTACATTAATGAATCTTGCTGGAATTCCATTTGCTGGTAGTATTATGAATTTTGTAATCCTAACTGCCATTTTATCAGTAGGAAATTCATGTATTTATGCTTCGACGCGCTTACTTTGGTCAATGGCGAAAGAAGGAATGGCTCCTACAGTATTTGGTCGCTTGTCTAAACGTAAAGTGCCACTTGCTGCACTAATTTTCACGATGGCATTTTCATTACTTTCGTTATTAACAAGTGTAATGGAAGCAGACACTGTATTTGTTTTATTAATGTCGATTGCAGGAATTTCAGTAACGATTTCTTGGATGGGGATAGCGGCTTCGCAATTAATGTTTCGTCATAAATATTTAAAAAGTGGTGGAAAACTGGAAGAGTTGTCGTATAAAGTTCCTTTCTATCCATATGTACCGATATTTTGCATTGCATTCTGTTTATTGATTTTAGTATTCTTAGCATTCGACTCTACACAACGAGTTGGCCTATATTATGGAGTAGGATTTTTCGTCGCTTGTATGCTATTCTATAAATTGAGATTAGAAAAGAGAAATAAAAAAATAACATAAGTATACATCGGTATTAGCTGCCAACGTGATTCTATTGCGTCATAAATATTCAGAATGTTTTTAGAATTGTGTGGGTGCCTGGCACTGGAAGGGGAAGTTCGATATGGATAAATTACTATGGAATACACCGGAAACATTGCGTAATTTGCTATGTGAGCTAGTTAGTTGGGATAGCATTACATTGACGGAAGGAGAGCGTTTATTTGCACCGAAAGTTGCAAGTAAATTGCAAGAATTAGCTTATTTTCGTGAGCATCCAAATTTATTAGAATTACATGACGCAGGGCTTGGAAGGCATGCTGTAACAGCATTATACAAGCATCCAGAGGCAACGGAAACGGTTGTATTAATAAGCCATTTTGATACGGTTCAAACAGAAGAATATGGTGTCCTTGAGCCGCTTGCTTATTTTCCAGAGCAGTTGACAAAAAAGTTGTTGGAACATAAAGAGGACCTTCCAGAATCAGCTCGTATCGACTTGGAAACAGGGAAGTATTTGTTTGGCAGAGGCACGATGGATATGAAGATGGGTCTTGCGCTTCATATGCAATTAATCGAAAAAGCAAGTACTGAAAACTGGCCGATTAATTTAATTTTAACGACCGTTCCAGATGAAGAAGTAAATTCTGCTGGGATGCGTGCAGCAGTTATCGAGCTAGTACGTATCCGCGAGGAACATGGATTGTCTTATAAATTATTTTTAAATAGTGAACCATCCTTTTCGCAAAAACCATTCGACATAGCAGAGTATATATACTCTGGAACGATTGGTAAAATCATGCCTGCTGCATTATTTTATGGGAAAGAAACTCATGTTGGAGAGCCGATGAAAGGAATGACCGCAAACTATATTGCTTCATTCTTAACGCAAAATATGGAGTGGAATCCATTATTCCGAGAAACGGATCTTGGAGAAAGTACGCCATTACCAGTTTCTTTGCAGCAGAAGGATTTGAAATCATCGTATGATACTCAAACACCTTATCGTGCAGCTGCACTATATAATGTGTTTATGTTGAAACGTACAGCGGCAGAAGTGATGGATTTATTCGAGCAAGTTGCAGTGGAATCAATGACATCATTAAATGCGAGCTATAAAGTCATTTGTGAACGTGAGCAAGTGGCAGGAGTTGGCGAAGTAAAGGTTTTACGATATGAGCAATTATTAGCACATGCGACTAAAAAATTAGGTGTAGCAGAAGTGGAACGTTTGAAAAATGAAGCACTTCAAAACGATGAGTGGGATGATCGTGAAAAATCGCTGCGAATCGTTGATAATTTAATGATTCAATGCCAAGAGCTTGCACCAGCAACAGTTCTATTGTTTGCACCACCGTATTACCCAGCTGTAAATACATCAGATGATCCGCTTATTATTGAGTTGCTTGAGTTAATGCAAAAGTCGGCAAAAACATTTGATAATAAAGTAGATCAAATCCACTATTTTAATGGTATTTGTGATTTAAGCTATGTCAATTATACAGACGATTCTAATGGATGGGCAGCTTTTGAAAGTAATACACCAGTATGGGGCGATACGTATAGTATTCCGTTCGAAGATATGGCTCAGCTAAAAGGACCAGTGTTGAATGTTGGTCCATTCGGGAAAGATGCACATCAAAGAACGGAACGACTTCATGTGGATAGTGCATTTGTTGAAATGCCAGTTATGCTAGAAACGTTGATTAAGAGTTTGTATTAATAGAAAAGCGATTCCATTGGCTAGTTGCAATGGAATTGCTTTTTTTAGAGAGTATATAAAAATGTCCTATGAACACAGGATTTACGGTATAGATAGAGAGTAAGAAAGTATAGGAATGAATGGAGTGGGCTTCGTTGCAAGGGATGCTTTCCGCGGGCACGGCTTCAATCTCCTCGTCACTGTGAAGTGACCCCCGGAGTCGCCGCTTTTCACTACATCCATCCTGCTTATGGGAGTGTATTCATGTTCTTTCTACTTAAGCCCTTTCATTTTCATGTGAGAGGCAGAGAAAAAAGTTCATGAACACTTCTAGTTAGAAATAGACCGACAATTTTCGTACGAAGTAAATTTGTCATCTACTTCTCCACTTTCTGTCCAAATGTAGAAATGTCTCTTTGTAAAGTCCTACAAATAGTCGCCAAAATTGTATCTTTGGCGGCCTGTAAAGTAGATAGAACCAGCTTGCTTCTCCTATTGCCAAAAATATTGAACAACTTTGCACGGAAGCTTCTGGCGAGAAGGGGGCGAACATTTGCCATACGATGACCGAAAAAAGCTTGTTGGAAGTGGCACAGCCACTTCCAACAAGCTTTCAAAATTTTACCGTACATAATATAGCTGAATCAGAAGCCTGAAGTGAGCAAGAAACTGTCGTGCCAAATTTCACTACTGAATAAGCAATGATTCAGTAGTTAGCTCTTTTAAACTTTCTTCATTAATATCAATACCTAAGCCAGGAGCATCTGATAAGTAGACAAATGGAACTTCATATTTTAGTTCAGCAACATCTTTACTGAACATTAATGGACCTACTAGTTCATTACTATGAATTGATTTTTTTGCAAGTGATAAATGCAAGCCAGCTGCCGATGCGACTGCAGATTCTACCATCGAACCAACCTGACAATCTATGCCGCCAAGCTCAGCTTGATGAACGATTTGAGAGGCAGGGTAGATGCCTCCACATTTCATCAATTTAATATTTATCTTATCTGCTGCACGTTTAACAATTACTTCTTTTAATTCTTTAGCTCCGTGCAAACCTTCATCAATCATAACTGGGATATTCGTTTTTTGTTTTACTTCAAGTAAAGCATCGATATCACTTGCAATGACAGGCTGTTCAACCCAGTCGATGTTACAATCTTTAATTCTGTCTAGCACATACATTGTATTGCTACTATTAACCCAGCCTTGATTGGCATCTACTTTAATAGGTACAGCCGATCCAACAGCAGCTCGAACGGCACAAATTCGTTTATAATCGAGCTCTTTATCCGTTCCAACTTTAAGCTTTAGTGAAGTATATCCAGCCGCAATTGCATCTTTTGCTTCCGCAACCATTTCTTCAGGGCTTAAAATGCTAATGACTTTAGGAACTTCTAGAACATCATGGTATTGACCGCCCAATAAATTATAGACAGGTTGACCAGTTGCTTTCCCCATAATGTCATAGCATGCAATATCAAGTGCTGCTTTTGCAGTGGGAACATCTAAGACGATTTTATTCATTTTGTCATGTAGCTTTTCAATTTGAAAAGGGTTATGTCCAATGATGGATGGAGCTAATGTTTTAGTTAGTACAGCATAAGTACTTTCCCAAGTTTCTCCCGTTACATGCTCATCAGGAGTTGCTTCTCCGTATCCAATAATCCCGTTATCTGTTACGACTTTTACGATGATTGAAGGCATGTCAATATAAGTATGATAGCTAATAATAAACGGATTAATTAAAGGAAGTCGTATAGCAAAAACTTCGATTGATTTAATCTTCATCAGTTGTGCCTCCCTTTAAATAGTTTAATACACCTGTTGTAAACAGTTCGACGCCAACAGGTAGCATATCTTCATCGATATCGAACTTTGGATGATGGTGACCAAAAGGTATTTCCTCTTTTCCAACACCAATAAAAGTAAAGGAAGCAGGAATTTCATGTGAATAGTAAGAGAAATCCTCGCTACCTAAAATAGGATCGATTTCGATTATACGATCTTCTCCAAAAAGAGAAATGGCTGTTTTCTGAATAAAGGAAGTTAGTTCCTTATTATTTAATACTGGTGGATCCCCATGGACATAGTCCAATTTGAATGTTGCTCCAAACGATTTACATGCACCATCAATGATTTCTTCTATTCGTTTTCGAATAAGAAGGGAGGTATCTTTATCAAAATAACGTACTGTTCCTGATGCAAATGCAGTATCTGGAATAATATTATAACTTGTACCAGAGTTTAGCTCACCGATACTAATTACTGCTTGGTCGATTGCTTTAATACTTCGACTAACAATCGTGTGCAGTTGTGTAATAATATGAGCGATTACGAGTGTTGGATCAATTGTTTCTTCCGGCATTGAGCCGTGTCCGCCTTTTCCATAAATATGAATGGAAAAACGATCGACACCAGCCATTGTAGCCCCGTTGCGAATTCCGATTAACCCAGATTTCAAAGGCTGCCATAAGTGATAGCCAAAAATAGCATCTTTACTTTTTAGTAAGTTTGCTTCGACTAGTTCTACTGCACCACCTGGTACTTCTTCTTCAGCATGTTGAAATAAAAGGTGAACAGTGCCGTGAATGGATGCTTTATTGTCCACTAGTAATTTCGAAATTCCGAGTAAAATAGACATATGTCCATCATGTCCACATGCATGCATAACACCTTTGTTTACGGATGCAAAAGGAAGATTGGTTTCTTCTAAAATTGGTAGTGCATCCATATCGGAACGGATAATGACAGTTTTTCCAGGATGATCTCCTTTAATAATACCAATGATATCTTTTCCGGTTACGGAGTAAGTTTCAATACCAAGAGCATGTAGCTGTTCAGCAATATATGCTTTCGTTTCTGTTTCACGATGTGATAGTTCTGGATGAGTGTGTAGATAGCGTCGTTGCAGAACAACCCAATCTACTAAGTTATTTTCTAATTTCAATGATTTCTATCCTTTCAATTAAAGCCGTAGTTTAGTAATCAGGAATACCCTATTAAATGTGCAATCGTAACGAAAATTGCTCCTAACGTGTAATGGATTATAATCAGTGGGAAAATCCACTTTACCCATTTAATCCATGAAATTCTTGCAAGAGCAAGTCCGGCCATAAAGTATCCAGACGTTGGAGTGAATATATTCGAAATTCCATCACCAAATTGGAACGCGAGTACTGCGGTTTGACGAGTAACTCCTACAAGATCAGCAAGAGGTGCCATAATTGGCATCGTCAACGCGGCTTGTCCACTTCCTGATGGAATGATGAAATTCAGTAAACATTGAACGATATACATACCAAAAGCGGCGAAACCAGATGGCATACTTCCAATTCCAGAAGAAAATGCATACAAGATTGTATCCATAATTTTACCGTCTTGTAACACAACTAAAATTGCGTTAGCAACACCAACGACAAGTGCCCCCATTACTAAAACACGACAGCCCTCAATAAATTCTTCTGAAATTTTACTGAAGTTCATTTTTGCTGTGATCCCCATTAAAATCCCCATTAATAAGAACAAGCCAGAAATCTCAGATAAATACCAGCCTAATTTAACAACACCAAATGCTAAAGTTACAAGTGATGCAAGTAAGATAAGGAAGATAATTTTATGACGATTTGTAAGTGTTAAAAGAGTATCAGGCGTTTTAAAGTCATGCCCTTTTTCATTAAATAAAACACTTTTTGTTGGATCCTTTTTAATTTTTTTAGCATATCTCATCACGTACCAAATACTTACAGAAAGAAAAATGACGAATAAAATAATTCGGAAATATAAACCAGAGAACATAGGCAATTCAGCAATTCCTTGAGCAACCCCAACTGTAAAAGGATTCATAAATGCAGCAGTAAAACCTGCAGAAGTTCCTAGAAGAACGACAGCTGTACCAACCATCGAGTCATATCCGATTAAAAGCATTAGTGGTACTAAAATTGTGATATAAGGAATTGTTTCTTCTGCTAAACCAAGCATAGCGCCTGATAGACCAAAAAACGTCATAAGTATTGGGATAATTAATATTTCTTTCCCTTTCATTTTTTGAGAAATAGAACCAACGGCAGCTTCAATAGCTCCGGTTGCCTGCAAAATCCCAAAAGATCCACCTACGATGAAAATGTAGAAGATAATTGAACTCGAGTTGACCATCCCTTTATGGATAGACTGGAAAACAGCCCAAAACCCTGCTGGTGATGATTCAGTTTCATGATACGTCCCGTCGATAACGATATTACGACCATTATCATCAATCATTCGGTCATACTCCCCAGATGGTAAAACGTATGTAGCAATTGCAGCAAAAATAATTACCGAAAATAAAATAACATATACATGTGGAATCGACATCTTCCACCATTTTTTCGCCCCGCTAACATTTGAATCATTCATACATTCATTCCCCTCCCTATTAACGTTCGGTATATGGTCGTTAATTAGTCCATTATACTGAAATAAGAATTAGGAAGTCAATAAATTTTTAGAAAATTTGTAATAGACTATAAAATGCATGCTGTATACATTTTATAGTCTTGGAAGTTTTAATTGATAGATTGAGCGGGGTCTCCCATTTAAGTGAGGTTGTTCCTCCCCGATGATTTTAAGATAGCCACCATCTGCAAACTTTTTCAATATGCGCTCAGCAGCACGTTTTCCGATACCGAAATAATCTGCGATATCACTCGATGTAAAACGGTTGATAGGACGAGTTTGATGGAATTGAATCATTTTGTTTAAATTTGTTACACTGATACCTATTTCTTTACATATTTTCACTAATTCCATGTTTTCACTTTGTAAAATAGAACTGCTTTCCTTATTTAGAAAAGGTTCGGAAACAACTTGTTCTTCATTTACAATATGAATACTGTTGTTTTCAGGTCTTTTTTCGGAATAGGATAAAGCTATATTTGCATTTTTTTCTGCTTCTATAATTGTCATTCCATAGCCGAAACCAATGCTGACTGTAGAATTCATATCAATCAATACTTGGAAAAAAGGACTTAGAATATCCTTACTCTCAAGTAAATATTCAATGGCGCTGCGAGTACCATAAATAAGGAAATGCTGCTGCGTAGACTTTTTAACAGTGCAGTTTATAAGCTTGGCAATTTTTTTTAGCTCCACGGTGAATGTTTCGGAAAGGTTTTCAGCATGAAACATAAAAGAGCCAACTGCAATTTGTGATTTTTTTATACGATTAAGAGTGCCTAAATTACGAGCCTCAATAAGTGAGTTTATTATATTTTTCTTCGGTTCCAAAAGTCGAGTACATGGAATGCCCATCTCGACAAGATGGTCGTAAATGGCATGAATACTTGTTACTACGTATGAAATTTGCTTTGTTTCCCATAGCTCAATATGCCTTTCAATAACAGACTCTATTTGAAAAATACGATTTGTTTCTTCTAATAACCAAGGATAGTCTTGAATGAAAGAAGGTGCTGGATGAAGATTTAGTTGATCTACTACTTCTTGTAAATATTTTCGGTCTGTTACATCTATGGATAGTTCGTTGTAATTAATGTTCAAATGATTCGTAATATATAGGAGTGTTAATGAAATACTAAGCTCATTATCAGGGATATAAAGTGTAGGTTTATTAAAGCGCGCAATTTCCTTTTGTGAATAGTAAAAAGGCAGTTCACCAGAAAATAATAGGACATCACAATGGTTGGTTAGATGGACAAGCGTACTAACTTCTTCAGGAGATTGATAGATCAATGGGAAAATTTCAATGTCTTCTATAGTAATTGCTAGTGTTTTCACTTGTTGTAATGTTTCTTCTGAACCAATGACTGCAATTTGAATTGCCATTCGCAACACCCACTTTTCTGTATATTTAGTACTAACTCTATTATAATATATATTACCCAAAAAAAATGGTATAGCAGCTTGTTGTGAATAGTATATTTATTAATGATGGTTTATATTTATGTTGAAAACAATCGGAAAATTCGAGATAATAGGAATACTAATGGACGGTAGAATGGAGATGTTTTTAGCTTATGGAGATAATTAGAGAAATTGATATAGAGCAACGTAGCAGAGCGAATGATTATGTGCATGAAGTATATGAGTTAGTAAAAAAACGTAATGTAGGTGAGAAGGAATTTTTGCAGGCTGCGCGCGAAATTTTTGACTCTCTTCGTCCAGTGTTTTTACAGCATCCAGAGTTTATGCATAACGGTATTTTGGAGCGTATTACTGAGCCGGATAGAGTGATCACATTCCGTGTTGCTTGGGAAGATGACACTGGTAAAGTTCATGTGAATAGAGGCTATCGCGTTCAGTTTAATAATAGCCTTGGGCCATATAAAGGTGGTATTCGTTTCCATCCTACAGTAAATAGCAGTATTATGAAATTTTTGGCTTTTGAACAAACATTTAAAAACGCTTTAACGGGTCAGCCGATTGGAGCAGGTAAAGGTGGATCTGATTTTGATCCGAAAGGTAAGTCAGAGCGAGAGATTATGCGCTTTACGCAAAGTTTTATAACAGAGCTAAGTAAATATATTGGGCCAGATATAGATGTTCCGGCAGGGGATATTGGTGTTGGGAAAAGAGAAATAGGCTATATGTTTGGTCAATATAATCGTTTAAACGGCGGTTATGAAGCAGGTGTGTTTACGGGGAAAGATCCAAATCATGGTGGTAGCTTGGGGCGAAAAGAAGCTACTGGCTATGGCACTGTCTATTTTGTAGATGAAATGCTAAAGGAAAAAGGGGACAGCTTTGATGGGAAAACAGTTGTCGTTTCGGGTTCAGGGAACGTAGCAACTTATGCGATTGAAAAAGCAGTCCAACTTGGTGCAAAAGTATTGGCATGTAGTGATTCGAGTGGATATATTTATGATCCAAATGGCATTGATGTGAATACAGTAAAATTACTGAAAGAGTTTGACAATAAACGAATTCAAGAGTATACGAAGTTTCATAAAGAGGCTATTTTCTATGAAGGTTGTTCAGGTATTTGGTCTGTCGCTTGTGATATTGCATTGCCTTGTGCAACGCAAAATGAATTAGAAGAGACAGATGCTTTGATGCTTATTAAGAATGGTGTAAAAGCGGTTGGAGAAGGTGCGAATATGCCTTGTACAGAAGAAGCGATTCTTACATTCCAAGCGAAAGGTGTTTTATTTGCACCGGCAAAAGCGGCGAACGCAGGTGGTGTTGCAGTTTCGGCGATGGAGATGTCTCAAAATAGTATGCGTTTGTCATGGACGGTCGAAGAAGTAGATGAAAAGTTAAAAACGGTAATGAAAAATATTTATGCTAGCTGTAATAATGCAGCTTCTCGATTCGGCTCTCCTGGAAATCTAGTAGTAGGTGCGAATATTGCAGGGTTCCTAAAAGTAGCAGATGCAATGGTCGCACACGGTATTCACTAATGTTACTAGGTGTCCGTTGATTTCGGCTATAGCGGATGTTTTCACGGGCATAGCTTCCATCAACTAAATACAAAGAAAAACCGGGCAAAATGATGCGTGGTACCTTTGCTTATCGACACAGTTTCCGGCTCACTCTAGGTTTCACATTGGGCTATACGATGAACGGTAAAATTTAAAAGCTTGTTGAAAGTGGCTACGCCACTTTCAACAAGCTTTTTCTTCGGTCATCGTATGGCAAATGTTCGCCTCCTTCTCGCCAGAAGCTTCCGTGCAAAGTTGTTCAATATTTTTGGTAATAGGAGAACAAGTGACATTCTATATACTTTGAAGGCCGCCAAAGATACAATTTTGGCGGATTTATAAAGGGACACTTCTATATGTCCATCAATTGTTCAGTAATAGTGCGAGTATTCGCTGGTTGCTGTCTAAAAAATAGAATAGTAAATACTTCGTTAAAACAATAAATTAGAAAGGACATGAATACACTCATCTAAACTAGTTGGATGTAGTGAAAAGGGGCTACACCAGCGGTAAACAGCGCGAGCTGAAGACCCTTGGACTGAGTGCAGCGAAGAAAGCGGCTGAAGCCGTGCCAGTGTCCGCTTGTAACGAAATCCATTCTATTCATTCCTAAACCCAGTTTTCATGCTACATTTTTAATTTCAAAAAAAGCTTGTCGGAAGGGGATTGAGCCTCTTCCGACAAGCTTTTTATATGTTTTTAAACTACTTTTACAACTTAAACTGCCCTACAATTTTTTCTAGTTCTTGTGCTATATGATTTGTTTCAACTGAGCGTTTCGCTATTTCATCAATAGAAGCAGTTGTTTGTTCAGTAGCTGCAGAAATAGATGTTGTTACATCTTCAATTTCTCGAATAGCCTCAGTTAAGTTATTAATTAATTTTACAACGCGTATGGAACTTTCAGCCTCACTCGTTGTCATCTCTGAAATCATAGATATTTCTTCGACTGTTTTTGCAACTGCAAGCGAAATATCACTTAATGACTCGGATGTTTGCTTGACAGTTGTCGTACCTGTTTCGATCAATTTTGTACTTTCTTGTGTAGAAAAAACAACATGCTGGATACTTTCTGTAATTTCTTTCACAATATTTTCAACTTGAAGTACTTCGGCATTCGATTGTTCAGCAAGTTTTCTTACTTCTTCTGCTACAACTGCGAAGCCTAGACCTTGTTCACCAGCTCGAGCAGCTTCAATAGAAGCATTTAGTGCAAGTAGATTAGTTTGAGCTGCAATCGCAGAGATAGAAGCTGTAATTTGCTGAATTTTTTTCGTTGATTCATTTAAATTTTGAATCATTTCCCCAGTTTCGATAGAGGCACTTCGAATTTTGTTCATATCATTACTAATTTCAGTTGCAAAAGATAGACCTTCTTTTGCAGTGTTCATCGTTGTTCTAGAATTCGTAACCGTCACATCAGCCGTTTCTTTAGAACTTTGAAGATCTTCGGCAAGTGATTGTAATATAGTAGATGAGTTTTCAGCAGTAATTGTACCATCTGATACAGTTGCAGCCGTTTCGCTCATATTTGTTGCAATTTGTTGTGCAGCACCTTTCATTTCATTCAACGATGCGGAAGTTTCTTCTGCATTTTGTGAAAGTTGAGAGGATGTTGTTTGAATTGTTCCGATAATGTTGCATAAATTATGAGCAAGCGTGTTTAATGTATTACTCAAATCGCCAATTTCATCTTTACTTGTAAAGTTTGTATCTTTAACAGAAAGGTTTCCTTTTGCAATTTCTCCCGCGTGTGCGATTAAAGCAGAAAGTGGTTTCGTTTTTCGGCGAATTAAAACAATTGTAACAAATGAAGCGATTAACATTGGAATGATACTTATAAGCAATCCACCGCTTACAACCTCCCAAGTACGTTCTGCTACGATTGAACCATCGAAATCAATAACACTAATAGCAATAATTTTTCCTGAAGGATCATGATTTTCATAAATTGGTGCATATCCAGAAAGACGTTTTATGCCAGCAAATTCATACATATCAGAGTATGTTGAATGTTTCATTTCAAGTAGCATATCTATTGCATCTTGGTCCATATGGAATGCGTCTCCAGGTTTAAACCCTTGGCTTTTTAAATTATCATCTAATGCAAGTATTTTTCCGTTTAAATCTAGAATGTATTGAGTTTCAAAAATGTCTTTATGTGCAACTGTCCAGTTTAGTTGTTTCCCAATTGCATCCTGGGTTGCTGTGTCCCCATCAAGCGCTTTGATTATATCATCAGGGTTTATTAAGCCAGTTGTGATATTTGCACACCCATAGGCCTCGATCCCAGCAGCTTCAAATAATTTATCATAAGCAGTTTTATAAGTAGCACCAGATGTAATAAGTAGCATAGCTATGATTATTCCAACGATAATCGTACCTAGATGCACTGTTAGTGTATTTTTCATATTCTATTTCTCTCCTGTTCCTAATAGTACGAAAGCTTTATACCATTTATACCATAGAAATAGGTATAAATATGCGCCAATGTATGAATGTTTGAAGAATATTTTCATGGGTAAAAAATATGTATATATCATTTTTATGTTAAAACTCTATTTTACAGTATTATAGAAGGTGATACTAGTAATATTTGCTAATATTATATCTAGAAAACAATAAAAATATAAGAAAATGATGAAGGTGAGCAAATAAATGATGTAATGTTATTGTTACACAACTGTAAAGCAGATATTGTTATATCCATGTTAGTATTGGGATAGAAAAATTTTCAGATATATTGTCTAAAACTTTTCAAATACATAGCTCTTGGAGGAATACCAGATTTGACTTCTTTGTTTAAAAAAATCATCACAATCTTTAGTTTAACTGTAGTTTTAGCCGTGGGAACATTTGCAGGAAATACGGAAGCAGCAAGCTCTGTAGCATCCAATGAAATAGTATCAAGTGCGAAAAATTTAATAGGGATTAAATATCGTTATGGTGGAACAACGAGGGCAGGGTTTGATTGTTCAGGTTTCGTTGGATATATTTACAAAAGCCAAGGTGTGAACTTGTCCAGAACTGCAGCAGGTATTTATAGTACTGGTACTGCGGTGAAAAAAGCGAACTTAGCAGTGGGAGACTTAGTATTCTTCAATACATCAGGTAAAGGTGTTTCTCATGTTGGAATGTACATAGGAAGTGGAAAGTTTATACATGCTTCCACATCTAAAGGAGTTAGAATTGATAAAGTAGATGACCCGTATTATTGGGGTAAAAAATATGTTGGTGCAAAAAGAGTCGCTGACGTATCAACAGTTGCAAAAAAATAATGATAAATACTGTACCGTTCCAGCTTATATGTTGGAGCGGTTTTATTATACTTAGAAGTAGGAGGTGCGAATGTGAAAATCGTTGTAAGTCCTGATTCTTTCAAGGGTTCATTAACAGCAACAGAGGCAGCACAAGAAATAGCTGCAAGTATAAGAGAAATAGATGCGTCGATTGAAACTGTCCTACTACCCGTAGCAGACGGGGGAGAAGGAACGCTTGAGTCCCTACTCATTGCAACGAATGGGGAAAAGATCGTTATAGATGTACAAAATCCGATCGGACGCCTTATTCAAGTGGAATACGGTGTTCTTGGAGATGGGGAAACATGTGTCATTGAAATGGCAAAAGCATCAGGCCTTATGCTGTTGAAAGAACATGAAAAAAATCCACGTATTGCATCTACATTTGGAACAGGAGAGTTAATACGACATGCTTTAGATAAAGGATTTCGCAAGTTTGTTGTAGGTATTGGTGGTAGTGCAACAAATGACGGTGGAACGGGAATGCTTCGAGCACTTGGTATGAAATTTTTAGATATTGTTAGTGAAGAAATTGCACAAGGAGCAGAGTCGTTACATGCACTTCATGAAATTGATGCAACTAATTTTGATAAACGAATTGCAGATGCACATTTCATCATTGCATGTGATGTGGACAATCCTTTCGTCGGTCCAAACGGGGCAACAGCAATTTTTGGGCCTCAAAAAGGAGTTACACCAGAACTTGTAGAATCTTTAGATCAAAATCTTGATAACTTGGCGAATAAAATCAAAGCTATAACAGGGATTTCACTCCATGAACAAGCGGGAGCAGGAGCAGCGGGGGGACTTGGAGGTGCATTTTTAGCATTTTTTCCGACCAAATTAAAGCCAGGTATTGAAGTTATTATGGAAGCAATTAATTTTCATCAACACATAGAAAAAGCAGATTACATTATAACTGGAGAAGGGAAGTCAGATTTTCAAACACTTTCTGGCAAAGCGCCTATTGGTATTGCAAAAGCTGCTAAAGGGCAAGGCATTCCCGTTATTTTACTTTCAGGTTTCATAGAACCAGAAAGTATCCCTTCTTTATCGTCCTATTTTCATGAGTTAGCAAGTGTCGCAGAAGGCAACGTTACGCAAGAAGAGTCGATGAAGAATGCTGCATATCATCTGCGAACTAGAACAAAAGAAGTTATGCGTAAAGTGTTGAAAATATAGCAAAACCCCTCTAATAGTTCAGAGGGGTTACTATTATTTATTAATCGAAATAGAACATATCATCTCGGTAATTTTGTTTTAAATCAGACTCAAGGAAATTCATATAACGTACTAGTAGTTGAGAAGCTTTTCCTTTTGTTAATACTTCATTAGCATTGATACGATTTTTTTTGTCTGGATCAATTAATCCTAATTCAGTTGCAACGTAAATACTGTCTTTTGCGCCTTTAGGTATTTTATTGTCATCGATAAAAGTTGTTTTATAACCCGGGCTTGGTGCACGTCCTTCTAATCCTAATGAGCGAACGATAATTGTAGCTGCTTCAGCGCGAGTAATCGATTGTTTTGCTCCGAATAGATCAGCATTTACAGGGCTAACAATGCCTTTCTTTAGTGCACTATCGATAAATAAATAATCAGGATCTTTTGGATCTAAATCACTATAAGCAGCTTTCGCAGGAGCTCTCGAAGTTGCTTTTTGTTCAAGTACACGTAAATCTACTGCTTTTGCCACACCTGCTGTGAACTGATATTTTGTCATCGGTGCATCTGGTGAAAAGAAGTTACTCGATTCATCGAAAATGCCTAATGAATATAATTTTTCGATATTAGGCTTTGACCAATGATTTGCAATATCACGGAACTTCGGCACGATTAATCGTTCTATTGTTGGCGTTTTTTCTTTATTTAAATAAAGAGTACCTGTTCCTGCATGGTAAGGCATATTGTATGTGTATTCTGAGATGATATTAGAGTTACTTACAACGGAATGTCCACCTACAAAGCTAGAAAGAGAAGGTGTGTGTGGCTCGTATTCCAAAGTTCTTGATTTGCTGTCCGAAACTTTACTTGTAACGAAAAAAGTGCCAG
Source organism: Psychrobacillus sp. (assembly GCF_032154225.1). Lineage (GTDB taxonomy): Bacteria > Bacillota > Bacilli > Bacillales_A > Planococcaceae > Psychrobacillus. The sequence continues at coordinate 235,923 of NZ_JALDYF010000005.1, read as the reverse complement.
CATCCGAAACAATTTCATTTTCCATTATTTGTGTATCCGTAGAGCCCCAGAAGTTTTTATAACCTACATCACGTCCGCTAATGAATACCGTAATTTTTTCATTTATAGTTTTTGTCCCTGACTTATAATTTTTAAGGTAAATTTTACGCCCTACAACATTACCAGAATAATAATCTGTAGCAGGTCGATTATCCCTGACAGAGCCTTGAGAAAATTGGTAATCATCTAATGTGTATGTTGCTTTGTCTGCGACAGTTGTAATTTTTTCAGAGAAGCTTTTCACTTTCGTATTCGAAGTGATTTGGCCTTTTGTTTCATGGTTTTTTAAATCGGAAACATACACAATACTTCTAGTTAGCTTATCACCAGCAGTACTTGTTAATGTAAACTTGTACGTGGATGTAAGCTGATTTTTACTTTCTTTTTCTGTAATAGTTGGTTTTCCTGTAAATAGGATTGGATTACCTGATAAAAAGAAATATTCTTCATATGAATATTCGTCGAAGACACCACCATAATAATCGGGTACTTTTGCGTTTGCGGTTGGTGTTGTTAAAGTAAATGCTAACAAAATGGCTGCAAGGTAAATAGAAAGTTTTTTAATAGATTGTTTGGCTAATATACTCATTTGTTTGGTCCTTACCTCTTTCTTGATTTAGTGTAAGGGCATGTAAGAAAGTTCTTCCATGCCTCGGCTATTTTTAATTGACTAAAATAAATTCTGCATTTAAGTATGCATCATGGATTATAAACAAGCGATCATTTGGATTGAGCTCAGCTCTAGAAATAGCCTTCCCATTTTTAAGGATGACTGCTTGTGCCGTATAGTAATAGTTTAATCCTGTAATATTTGTCCAACTTCCAGAAGTCCACTGACTGCTATTGTTTAATGCAATTCTGTAGTCACTACTATAAGTTTTGTCATATTTCCCAACAGAAATGTATTGGGCAGGGTAGTACGAATGAACAATATGGGCTGCAACAATATGATTATCTTTCACATAGAAATACGCGTATTGGCCAACTGTATCAGTAAATTGATTTGTTTTAGTAATAGTAGAATTAGAATAATGTTCTGTTACAACTGTACTATTGCTAAATTTAAAATTAGTAAGGGAATTGCTATACCAATAATTGTTACTTAGTTTGTTAACATTATTTAATGTTAAGTTGTAATTATTAAGCGAGCTAATTTGTCCGAAATAAACCGAATGATTAGATAAACTTGGACTTTGGAAACCGTTGTTTGTTACATAAATAATATTTGCAGACTGGTTAGAAGAAACACCTGCTGTAACGACATATGCATTTCCGCTTTGAGATAGTGCACTTGGATCTATTAGTCGACCGTTTCGAATAATAATTGTACCGTTGTGATATGGAATAGAACCAGCTTTTGTTAAACGGATTTTTTTATCTGCTGTATCAACTGAATACAATGTGTCGTTATAAGAATATTCATCTTTCACATTAATAACTATTTTTTGGATAAGTTCTTTACCCAATTGGTTAATCGTTACATAATAAACTTCGTTATTTACGTAGTAGCGAAGTTGGCTAGGGTCGATTTTTTTATTACCAACGTAAATTGGTGTTTTAGCTGTAAATAATCTATTGCTAATTGAGTTAGGATAAGTTGAATTCGTGTACTCCCAATCCCAATTTTGAAGAAATTGCTCTCCTTTCACGACAATTTTCTGTTGAGTAGTATCAATTTGTTGAATGACACCTTTGTATACTTGTTCAACTTCAATTCCTTCAACATTAATTTCTATTGTTGCTAATGTTTTTGAATCGTGGCTAGATAGGGCAAGTTTAACTCGATCACCCTCATATAGCTCACTTAAGTCGACTAGTTTTCTGTCTTTAAATACTTGTGTATTTTCATCTAGATAATACTTTTGAGATTGTCTATCTTTTAAGTTGATAGAAATAAAAGAACCGTACTTATCAATTTCATTTACTGTTCCAGTGAAAAACTCTCCAATAGCAGCATCTGCCCCACCTTGGGGGATATCTGCAAAACCTTGAAGTTCTTTTACTTTTCGAAAGTCAACAGTAGCTTCAACAAACATGCCTTCTCGGAATGAAGCACTAGTAGCAGATGTTGAGTTGATAAAAAACTTTGTATTTTTATCGATGTTGAGCGTAGTTGTATTTCCATTGTTATTTACGAGTGTAATTGTTTTTAGTTGCTTTTCTATTGATCTATCATCTAATGTAACTTCCTCATACGAGGCATCTACAAGTACACCTTTGAATAGTGTTTCGGCATTAGTCTGGATAGGCGAAAGCGTGAAACTAGCTAGCAAAAGAACAAACGATAGTATGTATGCCATTTTTTTGAACAAATATGTCTCCTCCTAAATACATTGTTTATCTTCTATATATAACGTATATCGGTTGAAATCTTCATATTGTTATAATTTAGTCCTTTTTTCTAGGACCTATATTGAAGAATGAGCAGATATGCTTATAAAAGTTTTGAAAATAATTTTGAAAAAGTATTTCTAATTTTCTTAAAAGTAGTATAATGGCATATAATATATTGCACATTTGTCATCGATGCAATTTAATAATTTTTATTGATTGGGGAAGTACATGATGAATAGTCTTAAAATTCAAATTACAAAAAGCGAAAACAAAAAAGAAAAGGTAGAATCGAGTCAGTTAGTATTTGGAAGAACGTTTACAGATCATATGTTTATCGCTGATTACACAGAAGGTCAAGGGTGGCATGATCATCGAATCGTCCCTTATCAACCAATTACTTTAGATCCTTCTGCAACTATTTTACATTACGGTCAAACTGTTTTCGAAGGGATGAAAGCATACTTATCGGAAGATGGTATTGTTCGTTTATTCCGACCGGAAGAAAATATGAAACGGATGAATAATTCATGTGATCGAATTAGCATGGCAAAAATTAATGAAGAGCTTGCAATTGAAGCACTAAAAACATTAATTGAGGTAGATAAAGAATGGATTCCTTCTGAAGAAGGAACTTCTTTATATATTAGACCGTTTATGATTGCAACAGAGTCACATTTAGGTGTTTCAGCTTCTAAAACTTATAGTTTCATGATCATTATGTCACCTGTAGGTTCTTATTATAAAGAAGGAATTCATCCAGTGAAAATTCTTGTTGAAAGTGAATACGTTCGCGCAGTTGCAGGGGGTACAGGTACTGCAAAAACTGCTGGAAACTATGCATCTAGTTTAAAAGCGCAAGAGGTTGCTGACAGAGAAGGGTATTCCCAAGTTCTATGGTTAGATGGAATTGAGCGTAAATATGTGGAAGAAGTAGGAAGTATGAATGTGTTCTTTAAAATAAATGGAGAAGTTGTAACTCCTGCTTTGAATGGTAGTATTTTAGATGGCATTACGCGTAAATCTATTATTCAATTGCTAAAACACTGGGATGTTCCTGTTGTTGAACGCAAAATTTCAATGGAAGAAATTCGTGATGCACATCGTACTGGTAAATTAGACGAGGCCTTTGGTACAGGAACTGCAGCTGTTATTTCTCCTATCGGTGAATTACGTTGGAAAGGCGAGCTTTTCTATGTGAATAACGGCGAAACTGGAGAGCTTTCTCAAAAGTTGTATGATACTTTAACGGGTATTCAAAAAGGCCAAATAGCAGATCCATTTGGCTGGGTAGTCGAACTAAACTAATAAAAGACTATAATTGTCGCTCCTACTAAACTAGGAGCGGCGATTTTTATAGATGGAGGAATGTATGGTGAAACCACTAATTGGGATTTGTGTGAACTATTTATCGGATGATTCGATTGGAATGCAAGCAGGAATTGGTGCAAAAAAGCAAGAATGGCAGCTGCTTGCGGATGATTATATTGTAGCGATTGAACGAGCAGGCGGAGTGCCTGTTATTTTACCGATTACAGAGGATGTTGAAACATTGACTCCGCTTTTGGAAAAGTTGGATGGGATTTTATTTTCAGGAGGGTCTGATATCGATCCGAATTTTTACGGAGAATATCCTAGATTTGGTTTAGGTTTAATCGAACCAAAGCGAGATAATCATGAGATGAAGCTTGCGAAAAAGGTTTTATTTGAAACATCGTTACCTGTTCTTGGAATTTGCCGAGGTATGCAGTTGTTGACTGTAGCGACGGGTGGAACGTTATACCAAGATTTACAATCGCAAAGACCAGAAGGCATTAACCATTCTGTCAATAAAGCATTAAGACATCATGTGTTTCATCCAGTAAAAATTGAAAAGGGATCTGCCCTTTATGATATTTACGAAACGGAAGAGCTAGGTGTAAACAGCTTCCACCATCAAGCTGTGAAAGAGTTAGGGCAAGGTTTTAAAGCAACGATGACAGCTCCTGATGGAATTATTGAAGGAATGGAATGGGAAGAAGAACGATTTGTCGTTGCAGTTCAATGGCATCCTGAAATGATGGAAGGCCCAGTAGCGAGTATCAGACCCATTTTTGATGCTTTTGTGAATGCATGTAAAATAGCGAAATAAATGTTTTAATCATCCCCTCTCAAGCCAGACTTATGAGGGGATTTTGTATTTTCGTTCGTTTTCTAGATAAAATGCGTCTTAGTGAATAGCCACTATGCCTTCGCACTTGCCGCACCTTGCATGAGCCAACTTGTGCTACGCTCAAGTGGGTCTCATACTTGGGCTCATGCGGCCCGACGCGCTACGGCATTAAGTATTTGACTATTTATATAGGCTATTTTTCATGGCAACTTGGACTTATCTATAAAAAGTGACGATGATTTCTCCTCTTCTCCATGCTTTTACACTTTCATTTCCCGTCCCTTTAGCTTAGTTGGAAAAATGGACGGTTTAGTTGGAATTTCAGTGCATTTAGTTGGAAAAACATTCATTCTTACTTTTTCTTCCACTCCAAATACGTAAGTAAGCTCTATTGGATTGGAGCGAAAGAAGCGGCGACACCTGCGGGAAAGCGCGAGCTGAAGACCCTGGACTGAACGAAGTGAGGGAAGCGGCTGAAGCCGTGCCCGCGGTACGCGTCCGCCTCTGTAGCGTAAATTGAAAATTTGTTCTGCTGTTTTCACTAAAAAATTCGACATACAATTTGTGTGATAAAATAGAAAGAAAAAAGGAGTGATTTAATTGAAGGGAGAGGTTCTAATCATTGAAGATGAGAAAAATATTGCACGCGTATTACAATTAGAATTAGAATTCGAAGGATATGTAGTCGATATAGCATATTCAGGAACAGATGGCCTGATAAAATACCGCGAGAAACAATGGGACCTAATACTATTAGATGTCATGTTGCCAGGACTAAATGGGATGGACGTTTTGCGAAGAATTCGCGCAACAGAATCAGATACACCTGTTATTTTACTAACTGCCAAAAGTAATGTAGAAGATAAAGTAACTGGATTAAACATTGGGGCAAACGATTATGTCACGAAACCGTTTGAAATAGAGGAACTATTAGCACGTGTTCGTACAGCTATTCGCTTTTCAAAACCAACATCTTTTCCAGTGGAACAAGATGAAAATGTACATTCTTTTGAAACACTTACGCTCAACGAACAAACACGAGATGTAGTAAGAGATGGAACTTATATTAATCTGACTCCTCGTGAGTATGATTTATTACTTTATATGATGAAACATCCTACGCAAGTGTTGACACGGGAGCAACTGTTGGATGCAGTCTGGGGATTTGATTATTATGGAGATACAAATGTAGTAGATGTATACATACGATATGTGCGAAAAAAATTAGAAGGAGATAATAAGCCATCTCTTATTCAAACTGTGCGCGGTGTTGGATATGTATTGAAGGGGCAAAAAGAATGAGGCTTAAAACAAAAATACATCTATTCTCTACATTCCTAACATTTATCATTTTGAACATGATGAATGTGGGAATTTATTTTCTATTTGAACAGATGGCTTTTGATACAGAATATAAGCAGCTAAATGCAGATACAGATGACTTGATATCTGCCCTAAGTAAAATGGGAGACCAAGATGATGCTGCAACGATTTTGCGCACATTCATCCCAGCGAATGGTGCAATTCGTGTGAATGAAACGAATGGGAATGTCAAATTACTTGTACAAACACTGATTGATGTAAACGATTATCAGCCGAAGTTTGACGCAGGTGAGAGATATTCTACAGGGACTTTTCATGGTACACCCGTTTTAGCCATTAGTAAGCCTGTTATTTGGGTGGATGGCAAAGTTGCAGAAGTGCAAACAATGGTTTTACTAACAGATACGAAAAAAAACTTGGACTTTTTACGCCTTATATTATTCGGTGTAACGATAGCGGGAATGCTACTTATGATAGCTTCGAGCATATCGTTAGGGAGAACTATTACGAAACCGATTAACAAACTTATTAAAACGATGTCACAAAGTAGATTATCAGGCAAGTATGAAAAAATTACGGTTCCGCCGAATGGAAAAGATGAAATGGCCCAAATGGGTATTGCGTTCAATGAAATGATGGATCAGCTGGAACAAAATTATAATAAGCAGGAACAATTCGTATCAGATGCATCACATGAATTAAAAACGCCTTTAACTGTAATTGAAAGCTATGCAAAACTGCTCTCAAGGCATGGTCTAAATAATAAGGAAATTGCTGAAGAATCGATTGCGGCAATCATAAGCGAAACAAGCAGAATGAAAGAAATGATTTCACAAATGCTTCTTCTTGCAAAAAGTAGCGATAATGCGTTGAAATCCTTTGAAGAAGTGGATATTTACGATTTAGTAGAAACTACTTTGCAATCGATGCGACGTGCTTACAATAGGAACTTTCATCTAAAAGGAGAAGGTCCGATCTATGCACGAACAGATATTGAACAGCTGAGACAATTGCTTTTTATTATTTTAGATAATGCACGAAAATATAGTGAAAAAGATATTAAAACAACTATTTCTGAAAATGCACAAGGTATAGTAATTTCCGTTTTAGATTATGGAAATGGTATCCCGAAAAAAGATTTAGAGCATGTTTATAATCGTTTTTATCGTGTAGACGAAGATCGTAATCGAGAAACTGGAGGAACTGGACTCGGTTTGGCAATTGCAAAAGATATCGCGGAAAGGCTTTCTGCTGAACTGACTATTGATAGTACAGTAGGCTTTGGGACGACGATTATTATTTTTATTCCTAAAAATTTGATTCTCATGGATTTTTAATGTTCATGCAGTATGATGATTTTGAGGAGGAATGTGTGAATGAAATTTTTCCAAAAGAAAAAATTTCTCCCTATTTTTATGGCAACAATTGTTGTTGCAGGGACAACTATTTTAGTCTATGCTACGAAAAATCATCAATCGATATCTGAAAATGAAGTTCGCTCCCAACTGGAGCAAATGTATAGTGCGGAAGTTGCCGATTTAACAATGGGACAAGACCAAGACATTTATGAAGCGATTATTACTAAAAGTGGCGCAATGTATATGGTCGAGATGAATGCTGTAACGGGAGATGTGTTGTCGCTTACAGAAGCGGATGAATATATCATAAAAGATAAATTGAATGCAGCAGACGAGCCGGTGAAAGATGTGAAGGAAGAACCGAAGACATTCATTGAGAAAACGGAGCATAAAAAAGAAGAGAAGTTAGGTACGAAAGAACCGAAGGCGGAGCGTAAAGTAGTGAAGGAAGAAAAGACCGCAATAGCTACAGAAAAACTTAAAAACGATACGAAAGCAACGGGTGAAGTGAAAACAACAAAACCAGTTGAAAAATCATCGGTAAAAACAGACGATCCTCCTGCCAAAGTGGACGATAAAACGGTTGAACAAAAGGAAGAAAAGTCGAAAAGGGATGTTATAAAAGAAGTTATTAAAGATGTGTTAAAAACGGAAGATGAAAAAGCGGAACAAACAAAAGAAGACATAGCCAAAACAGGAACTGCAAAGAACGATGCAGATAAAGTAGAGGACCCATCTAAGACAGAAGTGCAATCATTGGCAGATGGTCAAAAAAATATCCCTTCTTTGGCGTCAAGTCAGCCAGATGTAGCAAAAGTTGATACGGAAACTAAATCTTTACCGGTAGCAACTGTGCTTATTTCAGAAGAGCAAGCGATTAAAATTGCACAGCAGCAACACAAAGGGACGAAGGAGAGCATTTCATTTGTTAAAACAAATGAAGGTGGCTATTATTTAATTTCGATAAAATCGGGTGCTCCAGAGGCAGGAACGAAGGAAAGTAGTAAAGGGAAGGCTACAATCCAAGTTCATGCAATTTCTGGGAAAATTCTTTCTGTGACATTGGAATAGAAACTCTCATCAAATTCTAATAAAACTCTATGTGTATTCTCATTAATTTCGTATAGAATGAATTTAACAACCAAATAGTATATAGAAAGTTTGATGGATGATCTTAGAAGGAAGTAAGTTCTTCAAACTTTTGTAAAGCAGTATAGAGTAATAGGGCGATAATTGAACGAGGAAGTAGAAAGTAGTTTACGGCGTATTTTAATTTAATAATTCCTTGAGCGATAACAAGGAAAGTGAAAGCCCCTCATTTTATGATTGTATAAAATGAGGGGCTTTTTTTAAAGGAAGTATATGAAAATGTAGCCTGAACACAGGGTTTACGGTACATATAGAGTAAGGGAGTATAGGAATGGGTGGAGTGTATTCCATTACAAGCGGTCGCTTTCCGCGGGTACGGCTTCAATCTCCTCGTCGCTGCGCTCCTGCGGGGCTTTCAGCTCGTACTGTTCCCGCTGGAGTCGCCGCTTTTCACTACATCCATCTAATTTAGAAGAATGTAATCATGTGCTTTCTAGTGTTTTTACGAAGTATGTACTTCTCTACTTTTTAGACAATAAAAAGCGAATCTAATCTGTTGAGAATGAGAACAATTTGTCATTCCGCCCTTCTTGTTAAAAAGGTAAAGCCCATTTTCATCTATACAATGGATTAACATGTAGAAGTGTTCCTTTGTAAAAACTTACAAAAAGTCGCCAAAACTGTATCTTTGGCGACCTTCAAAGAATATAGAATTTGACTTGCTTCTCCTATTGCCAAAAGCATTAAAACACTTGATATTAAAGTTTCTGGCGAGCGGAAGGCGAACATTTGCTATACGATGACCGAAGAAAAAGCTTGTTGAAACGGGCGCAGCCACTTTCAACAAGCTTTAAAAATTTTACCGTTGATCGTATAGCCTAATAAGAAGCCTAAAGTGAGCCAAAAACTGCTCGCTTAGTAAAGGGGGCGTCATTTTAATCGTTTTTTCTTACTGTAGCAATAAAAAAAACATGTTGAAAGTGACAATGTCACTTTTCAACATGCAGTATGTTTATTTATTTTTTTCTACCTTTTTTAGTAAGTCTTCCAAGTGCGAATGCACCAGCAGCGATCCCAAGAATTGTGTTTGTATTTTTGTTGAATACTTGTTTTACAACAAGATTCATATTTTGTGGACGTTCTGCAAGGCGGCGCATAAAGTAACCGTACCAGTCTTTACCAAACGGTACATACGTACAGAAATTATATCCTTCTTTTGCAAGTTGAAGTTGCATATCCGTGCGGAAACCATAAAGCATTTGGAATTCAAATTTATCATTTGAAATATTATTATTTTTAATGAATTGCTTCACATGGTTAATAACATTATGATCATGAGTTGCGATAGAAGTAAATTTACCATTCAATAAATGCCATTCGATTAACTCGATATAGTTTTTATCAATTTCTTCTTTTGTTTGGTAAGCAACTTCAACCGGCTCTTTATAAGCACCTTTTACGATACGAAGACGGAAGTTTTTGTACTTTTGAATATCTTCAGTAGCACGATAGAAGTATGCTTGAATTACTGTTCCGACATTATCGAACTCCTCTGAAAGCTTGTCCAAGATGTCAAAAGAAGGTTGTAGATGTTTCGTTGATTCCATATCAATATTGATAAATGTACCATATTTATGTGCAGCTGCTGCAATTTCTTTTAAGTTCTCATATGCGAAATCATGATCAATATCTAACCCTAGTTGAGAAGGTTTTAAAGAAATATGTGCGTCTACTTGGTGTTCTTCGATTGCTTCAATAACAGCAATGATTTGCGCTTTCGCTTCTAAAGCCTCTGATTTTTCAAATACAAATTCCCCAAGATTATCTACAGTACAAGAAATACCAACAGCATTTAATTTTTTAATACTTTCAATTGTTTCAGGAATATTAGTCCCAGCAACTACATGCTGTGCACCCATTTTTAAACCATATTTTTTTGCTGTGCCATTTAATAATTGATTTTCAGATAAAGCCATAAAAATATCTTTTAACATAGTGATGCTCCTATCTTTACTTTGATGATTTATTATACCACAAAATCGACAAAGTAATCATCAAGCTCTTTTTGAAAATTAACGGAGAATTATCAGAATCTTTACTTGCAGATTACTAAAAACTAGGGTAAGTTGGAAATAGTGAGTAATTATGAAACTAGTATGAGTTTTATAATGATTCAAACATCAACTAGGAGGTAAGATATGAAGAATAGTAAGTTAAAAAAGTCAGCTGCAGCTGCAATAATTGCAACATCACTATTTTCTGCAACAAGTGTTTCTTTCGCAAATAGTTCACTACAAGAGGTAGTAGACAATGCGAGAAAAGATATCAAGCATGCATCTTATACCTATGTAACTCCTGCACAATCTGGAAAACTAGCTACAAGTACAGAGTTGTACTCTATACTCAACACTGCAAAAGCAAATTATCAAAAAGCAAAAGACGAAATCGTAAAATCGGATGCTAAAAATAAAGATATTCTACTGAAAAATTTAGATCAGTTATACAATGAAAGAGTTACAAAAGGCCTTATTCCTTATATTGATGCATATAACTATGCAGACAAATATTTAGATCCAATTATGAAAGAACTTGATGAAGCAATTGCAAGTAAAGACTGGGCTAAAATAGAAACAGCTTATCATAAACTATCTGGTCAATTACGCGAGCGAACTGCTATTTTATATCGTTTTACTGGTAAAGATGCACGTGAGCTTTTATTAGCGCAATATAAAAAGCCAGCAGATCTAAAAAGAGATGCACTAGCAATTCCAGTAACTATTTATATGAATGCGAATAAAGCAGCAGCACTTTTTGAAGCAGGTAAAAAAGAAGAGGCAATGGCGATTGTAACAGCAATGAAGCCTTTATATGACCAGTTGCCGAGCGAATTTAATGAACTAAAAGCATATGTAGAAAACTTAGTTCAAGTAGCTTTGAACACTGACTTCTCTTTATCATTAATGCATGTGAATGATACACATGCCCGTACAGCAGAAGCACCGAAACGTTTAACTGCGATTAAAGCAGTTAGAGCTGTAAAACCATCCGCATTATTAATCGATGCTGGGGATGTGTTCTCAGGTACTTTGTATTTCAATGAATTCAAAGGGCAAGCAGATGTAGCTTTAATGAAATTAATGGGTTATGACGTAATGACATTTGGAAACCATGAATTCGATCTTGGTGCAAGTCCAGAAGGGCATAAAGCATTAAAAGAATTCATCGAAAAATCGAATTTCCCACTTGTGAGTTCAAATGTTGATTTTTCAAAAGATGCTAATTTACAAGGACTATTTAATGTAAATGTATCTACAGATCCAAAAGATGGACAAATTTATAGTGGCATCATTAAAGAAGTTGATGGCCAAAAAGTTGGATTATTCGGTCTTACTACAGCTGAAACAGTTGATATTGCAAGCCCACAAGACGTTACATTCTCTGACTACATTGTAGCTGCTCAAAAAATGGTAGATGAGTTCGAAAAACAAGGGGTAAATAAAGTTGTAGCTGTAACACATATTGGCTACGATGATAATCCCGCATATGATAACGATCTAGTATTAGCAGCAGCGGTAAACGGAATTGATGTAATCGTAGGTGGGCATAGCCATACGAAATTAGAAAAACCGGTTGTTGTAGACAAAGACAGCAAAGGTGCTAAGAAAGACCCAACTGTAATTGTACAAGCGTTTCAGTATAGTGAATTTTTAGGTACCCTGGATGTTCAGTTCGATAAAGAAGGAAAAGTTATCGGGCATACTGGTGCATTAATTCCATTGAAAGATCAAAAAGAAGATCCAGCAGCAGTTGAAGTATTGAAAAATTACAAAGAAAAAGTTGCAGAAATTAACGACCAAGAGATTGGTATTGTCCTAGAAGCAGCACTTGAATTTCCACGTACAGAAGGCGATGATACAAAACCAAGTGTACGTAAAAATGAAACAGTACTAGGGAATATTATTACAGATGGAATGTTAGCAAAAGCAAAAACGTACAACGATAAAGTTATTATGGCATTCCAAAATGGTGGCGGAATTCGTGCTGGAATTGATGCTGGTCCAATTACCGTAGGCGAAGTAATTACTGTACTTCCTTTCGGAAATACACTAGCGACAATGGAGTTAACAGGGGCAGAGCTAAAAGCTGCTTTTGAAATTAGTTTGAAAGAGTATCCAAAAGAGAATGGTGGATTCCTACATGTTGCAGGAGCAAAAATAGAATTTGATTCTTCTAAGGCTGCTGGACAACGTGTTGTTTCTATTAAATACAAAGCGGCAGATGGTAACTTTGTAGAATTAAATGATACAGAAAAATATGTTGTAGCTACAAATGCTTTTACTGCTGTTCAAGGCGGAGACGGTTATGATTTATTCAAAAAGGCATATGCAGAAGGTCGTGTTACAGACCTTGGTTTATCAGATTGGGAAAACCTTCAAGAGCAACTGAAATCAATGAAAACGATTAAAAATGAAACTGAAGGTAGAATTGTAGACGTTAAAAAATAAAAACATGGCCCAGTCTTGAACTCCAAGACTGGGCCTATTTTCTATACTTATGCTTTAAACTGAAATTGGTCTACTGTATAACGATCCATTGCTTCTAAATTGGGTTCATACCCAATTCCATAAGCAGTTGGAACAGTAATATATCCATTTTCCGCAACTACTTCTGGAATAATTATGTCCTCTTCCCAATAACGAGAAGAACCCGAGGTATCCCCTGGAAGGATAAAATTAGGTAATGTAGTAAGTGCGACATTATGAGCTCTGCCAATACCAGACTCTAACATTCCACCACACCAAACAGGAATCCTATTTTCCATGCAAAAATCATGAATTTTTTTCGCTTCGGTTAAACCGCCAACACGCCCAATTTTTATGTTAATTATTTTCGTGCTGCCAAGTTCAAATGCTTTTCGAGCATCTTCTAATGAATGAATACTCTCATCTAAGCAAATAGGAGTTAGTAATTCTTTTTGCAGTTTAGCATGATCAATAATATCATCTGAAGCAAGCGGTTGTTCAATCATTGTCAGATTAAATTCATCTAACTGTTTCAATAAATCAATATCTTCTAGTGTATAGGCAGAGTTTGCATCCGCCATAAGTGGAACAGTAGGAAATGCCTGACGCAATGCTCGAATAACTTCTACATCATGACCTGGCTTAATTTTGACTTTCATTCGTTTATATCCTTCTTCTATATAACCACGTACTAACTCTATTAAATCATCTATTGTATTTTGAATACCGATACTAATCCCGACTTCGATTTTTTCGGCTGTGCCACCGAGTGCTTCGGCAAGCGTTAATTTATTTCTTTTTGCATATACATCCCAAATTGCACCTTCAAGCGAAGCCTTTGCCATATTATTTTTGCGAATGGGTGCGAACAGTTTGCTTATTTCGTCAGGATGATTTATTTCTTTTTTCAATACAAGAGGTATTAAGAAATCACGCAGCATATGTAGACTTGTTTCTTGTGTTTCTTCATTGTACCAAGGGGATTGAAATGCAGTAGATTCTCCCCAGCCTGTATTGCCGAGCTCATCTTTTACTTCTATTAATGAAAATTCTTTCTCTTGAAACGATCCAAAACTAGTTGTAAAAGGAGATTTCATCATCATCTTCATTTTACGTATATTCACTTCTTTGATTATCATTTAATTGCTCCTCATTTTAAACTGGACGTATTTCTTCTATTGTATCTAATAAATGAACATAAAAAAACCCACAAAAGTGGGTTTGGATTTAGTGAAAACTTTTTGGTGGCTCCTCGGATTTAGAAGAATCCTTTTTCTTTTTGTCATTTTCCTCTAATGGAACAGGAGCACCTTCGTCGATCATATTAAGGGAAGCAATAAAATCTAAATCGTGTCGTTTAGCCATTTCTTCTGGATCGACATTATTTGGATGCATGAAAATCTCCTCCTTTTCTATTATTATACTAAATGTTCTGAATACTGTACATGAAAATGCAAAAATAAAATTTTGAACATCTAAACACGCTCAAAATGGAATTTTGGATAGAAATAGGACACGAAAACGTTATTATGTTAAATTACTCTGAATTCTGACATTTGAAATTACTCTACGGCTATTTAAAATAAAAGATAATAAGAGGAGGCGGAAAATGGATATCGCAGATTTTATCGAAGGCATGACCCAAAGTTTGCAAAAAGTAGAGGAATCAGTTGAGAATATCGAGCTCCATAAGCATGCAAGTAAAACTGAACAGCACCAAGTGATGCAAGCCGTACTAGAACTAAGTGAAAGAATTAAACAAATCGAAGCCCATATACGAGAATAAAATGATTGCTTTCCAAAATGTAACTCCTTTATGGAAGGTACTAAACAGTATGGAACACGTTATAATAATTGAACAAGAGTGAATCGGGCAGAGAGAAAACAAGCATTACAAAATGTAAGACAAGAAATGTCTGAGGAATTCCAAAACGAAAGACAAGGAATGTCCAAGAATTCCAAACTGCACGACAAGAAATAGCACAAAAATTCGGAAAAGCGAAAAAAGAAACAAAACAAGAATTCCAAGTGGTAAGACAAGAAATAAAACAAGAAATCCAATCACTAAAACAAGAAATGAACGGAAGATTCGATACTGTGGAAAGTAGACTAGATAATGTTGAAAATACATTTAAAAGTCTAGGAGAAATGTTCGAACATACGTTAACGCTACAACAGGGATCTCACGAAAAACTGTCTAAAACAATACATTATTACTCACATAAAATAGCTGAGCATGATCAGGAGATATTTTTGATTAATAATCAGCAGTAATAGCTTATCTCAAATGAAAATGTTGGCTTGCACGAGGCATGAAATGATACAATAACAGTGACATTCATTATTGAATGAATAACATTACGCATATGAGGAGTGTATTAAATGGCTATTAATGTTTACCTTAATTTTAATGGGAATTGTCGTGAGGCAGCAGAATTTTACGCAGAGGTTTTTGGAGTGGACAAACCACAAATTATGACTTTTGGTGAGTCACCACAAGATCCGAGTTATACTCTACCAGAGGAAGCAAAAGATTTAGTCATGCATACGCGCTTAAGTATTGGTGGAAGTAATGTCATGTTCTCTGACACTTTTCCTGGTTCTCCTTTTATCGCAGGAAATAATATAAGCCTTGCTTTCGTTAGCAAAAACGAAGAAGAAGTGCGATCTGCTTTTGAGGCGATTAAAGAAGGCGGAAAAGTTGGAATGGAATTACAAGAAACATTTTGGAGCAAATGTTATGGATCTTTAAAGGACAAGTTTGGTATTGAATGGCAATTTAGTCATGAAGGCGAAGAAATGATGTAATTATAAATGAAATGGGCCGTCTAACATATATTGTTAGTAGGCTCTTTTTATTATTTTCAGAAAATTACAAAATGTATATATACAAGAACGCTAGCATTATATAACATATGTAATAGCAGTACATTTAAAGATGGAAGAGGGAAGAGATACATGTCTCGAAGTTTAAATCGATATGCACAAGCTTTAAAAGTACCGGGGACTCGTCAGTTTTCTAATCAATTAGTAAATTTCCCAAAAGCTATTAATTTAACGCTTGGTCAACCAGATTTTCCAACACCAGAATCTGTAAAGTTTGCTGGAATACATGCAATCGAACAAAACTTAACTAGCTATTCACATAATGCAGGAATAGTACAATTAAGAGCAGCTGTGAATACTTTTTTTTCAAATAAATACGGATTTTCCTATCATCCTGAAAATGAAATATTGATTACAAATGGTGCTAGCGAAGGAATCGATTCCGTATTTCGAACGATTTTAGAAGAAGGCGACGAGGTTATTCTACCAGGGCCTATTTATTCTGGCTATGTACCAATTATTGAACTATGTGGTGGAAAAGTAGTTTACTTGGATACGACAGATACGAACTTTCAACCGACAGCAGAAAGACTGGAAGGCCTCATCACGGAAAAGACCAAGGCAATATTATTTAATAATCCATCCAACCCAACTGGTGTAGTCATTCAAAAAGAAACGATGGATCAGCTAGTTCAAGTGTTAGCGAATAAAGATCTTTATATTATTACAGATGAAATTTACAGTGAAAATACCTTCAATGGGGAACATAATTCATTCGCTACTTATAAACAATTAAGAGATAAATTGTTTTTCATTCATGGTGTATCGAAGTCTCATTCGATGACTGGGTGGCGAATTGGATTTTTAATGGGGCCAGCGAATATTATGCAGTTTGTTATTCGAGTGCACGCATATAATTCAATTTGTGCGAACTTGCCAGCTCAGTATGCAGCAATCGAAGCATTAACAAATGCAAAAGATACACCGGCTAAAATGAATGTAGAATATATAAAAAGACGGGATTATGTATATAGTCGAATTGTTAATATGGGACTTCCTGTAGTAAAGCCGAATGGTGCGTTTTATATTTTTCCTTCTATAGAAAAGTACGGCATAAATTCTTTTGATTTTGCAACAAAGCTTCTTCATGAAGGTGGAGTGGCAGTAATTCCAGGTAGTGCTTTTACCTTATTAGGCGAAGGTTATATTAGGATATCCTATGCATACGCAATGCCAGTTTTAGAGAAAGGAATGGATCTATTAGAGGACTTTATAAAATCTTTACATAATTCATAAAGTTTTCAAAAAAAAGCGTTGAGTTCTATTAAACTTTAAACTAAAATAGAAGTAATTTACATCTTTTTATAACTTTACTAAAGTAATATATTACTTAATGGAATGGGGATTACTATGAAGAAAATTATTTCATATTCATTGGCTATTGGAATTATGGGTTCAACATTATTTGTACCTTTTAGTACTACTTCTGCAGCAGCATTATCAAAAGCAGAAGAAGCTGTGAAGACTGCTGAAGGTTATGCAGGAGCTTTAAAATGGCAAATTTCATATGAAAATACGAAAGCGATTAAAACGCCAGATATGAAAATATTCAATGAAACAAAGTCTGCTTATTTACAAGCAAAAAAAGAGGTTTCATCTGCTAGTGCGGCTGAAAAACAAAAGTTAGAAAAAAGATTAGCAGATAATGTTGGGCTTCATTATGACCGGACAATGGGATATATTGACGCTATAACTTCTGGTAATAAAATTGTAGCTTTGACGAAGACTTTTGAACAACAATATGCAGAAGATCCAACTTCGGATGTTGCAGAGAAATCATACCATGCATTATCTGCTGAAATTAGAAAACAAGCGAAGCTATTATACAAAGTGTATGGCAAAACGACGCGTGATGCTTTCCTTGCTACATATAAAGCGCCTGCGGAAATTTTGTTGAATGGAGCAAAATATACAATATCTGCAAAAGGTGATTTGAATAAACTAGATGCGCTTATCGCGAAAAAAGCAGCTCCAGAAGCAATTGAAAAGCAAGTAAATCAGTTATTTGATTCTTTAGATATGATTGTAGAAGATGATATTTACTATGTGCTTTTTGATAAGTACGGTGTTGCTATTCGAAAAGATGCTAATTTTGCCGAACAAGAAAAAGAAATTAAGCAGTTTTTCATTACTGCAAATGGTTTGTACAATAGTGAAAATGTAGATGGATCGTTTGAACTGTATGATCCAGAGTTTCCTGATTACGATTTTGTAAAAGAACAAATGAAGGAAGGATTTGCAGAATTTGATTTGAAGTTTGAGCTTGTTGATTCAAATGTATATTCGATTTTAGATGGATATGCGTTTGTAGAAACGACAGATAAAATAACAGAAGCTGGTTATTCTGAAACAGTTACGACTGTATATTTATTGAAAAAAGTAGATGGTAAGTGGAAATATGCCGATGTTTTAGATTTATACTAATATTTTATGTTATGAATAGTAAAAAGTTAAATTAAGCTATCCCAAAAGTCGTAAAAATGACTTTTGGGATAGCTTTTTTTTTAGGAAATATATAAATATATATAGAAAATCGCTGTAGATAGCGGTTAAAGAGTAGAAAAATAGTAACCATTGAGCTGAAAAATAAAAAAACTATTGCTATTAATCTGAAAATTCTTTAGTATATAAAAAAGAATCAATATATGAAATAGCGTTCCACATAATGGAACGATGAGGGGTGACTCGATGGTTTCGAAAGTGATGCATGTAGAGAATCTTCAAGTTGGCATACACGATGAGGATAGAGATATTGCAATTGTGAACGGCATTAGCTTTCATTTAAATAAAGCAGAGACTTTAGGAATTGTTGGAGAATCTGGATGTGGTAAGAGTATGACATCTCTTTCATTGATGGGGCTCCTTCCACCTGGGGTAGTGTGGCAAGACGGGGACATTCAAGTAGGAGACTTACATTTTAAACAATTCAACAACAAAGATTGGAGAAAGGTTCGTGGAAAGAAAGTATCTATGATCTTCCAAGAACCAATGAGTTCTTTAAATCCAGTTTATACAATTGGAAGTCAGATTGTAGAAATGATTTTGAGTCATGAAACAGTATCGAAAAAAGTTGCGAAGTATCGAGCTTTAGAAATGCTGAAATTAGTTGGGATACCTAGACCTGAACAAGTACTGAATGATTATCCGCACCAACTATCAGGTGGGATGAGACAACGTATTATGATTGCAATTGCTTTGGCATGTAATCCAGAAATTTTAATAGCAGATGAGCCTACTACAGCTCTTGATGTAACTATTCAAGCACAAATTTTAGAACTTATGAAAAGCTTACAAGAAAAATTACATATGTCTATCGTATTAATCACTCATGATTTAGGTGTAGTTTCTGAAATGTGTGATCGTGTGATTGTTATGTATGCAGGGGAAATAGTGGAAGAAGCGAATGTTGTAAATTTATTTGATTATCCTAAGCATCCATACACGCAAGGATTAATGGAATCGCTTCCAAACATTTCGGAGCAAAAGGAATATTTGTCATCCATACCAGGAGTCGTTCCTGCACCAGGTAGTATGCCAGAAGGCTGCCGTTTTGCTCCAAGATGTAAAAAGGCATTTGATAAATGCTCGGAAAAGCCTCCACTAATTACAACAACAGACGGGACGCGTGTTCAATGTTGGCTATATGATCCAGAAACAGCATCTGAGGTGATTCATAATGAAGCATGAGGAAACACTATTAAAAGTGGAGAACTTAAAAAAATATTTTCCTATTAAAGGCGGAATTTTAGGGAATAAAACACTTCAACAAGTAAAAGCAGTAGATGATATTTCTTTTGAAGTGAAACGTGGAGAAACTTTTGGCATTGTTGGAGAATCAGGATGTGGAAAAAGTACTGTTGGAAGAACGATTTTAAGATTACTAGAGCCAACAGAAGGCTCTGTATATTTTGAAGGGACAGACCTTGCATCACTAGATAAAAATAGTATGAGACTTATGAGAAAAGATATTCAAATTGTTTTTCAGGACCCATTTGCTTCGTTGAATCCCAGAATGAGAGTATTCGACATTATTGAAGAACCACTTATCAATTTCGGAATGACAAGTAAGGAAGAAAGAGAAAAAAGTGTACTTGAAGTTGCAGAACAAGTTGGTTTGACGGTTAATCAATTAAAACGTTTACCCCATGAATTTTCAGGGGGGCAGCGACAACGAATTGGAATTGCAAGAGCTCTAATATCTAAGCCTAAACTTATTATTGCAGACGAGCCAGTTTCTGCATTGGATGTATCTATTCAGTCACAAGTATTAAATTTAATGCGAGATTTACAAAAAGAGTTTGGATTAACGTATATATTTATTTCCCATGATTTAAGCGTAGTTAAACACTTCTGTGACCGAATAGGTGTTATGTATTTAGGGAAGATGGTTGAGATAGCAGATAAAGATGACCTATACGATAATCCAAATCATCCCTATTCGACAGCCCTATTATCAGCTCTACCAAGTGCACATCCTTTGCAAAAGAAAGAACGTATCATTTTAACGGGAGATGTACCGAGTCCAGCGAATCCACCAAATGGATGTACTTTTCATCCAAGGTGCTTTGCAGCGATGGAAATATGCAAAACGATTAAGCCGACTTTATTGGAAACAAAAGATAATCATTTTGTTTCATGTCACTTGCACGAATCAAAAGATGTGGTGAATGTATGAGTAAAACAATCGAAAAAGGATTTCAATTACTCGAATTATTTACGGAAGAGAAATCTTTTTGGCGACTGGATGAAATATCTACTTTTACACAAATACCCAAGCCAACCGTACACAGACTTTTGAAAACTTTCGTGGATTATGGATTTCTACAAAGATCAGAAATAGAAAAAAATGGAGTATTAGTAGAAGGAGATACTTATTCGTTAGGGCTTAAACTAATGTATTTAGGAAATATTGTTGCTAGTAATTTGGAAATCCGTAATATTTCTCTACCATATATGAAAATACTTCAATCTAAATTCAATGAAGCTATTCAATTAGTTTCAAGAGATAGAGACGAAGGTGTTTATATAGAAAAAGTGGAAAGTACAAGACCTGTTCGTCTATATACCAAAACAGGTAGAAGAGCACCACTTTATGCTGGAGCTTGTACACGAACGTTACTTTCTTATTTACCTGATGACGAAATTACAGAAATTTTAAATCAACCGATGACTTATTATGCAAGTCAAACACCTAAAAAAGTAGAAGATGTCTGGTCTTTTATTCATGAAACAAGAAAAAATGGATATGCGTACAGTGATTCCGAGTTAGAAGAAGGAACGGTATCAATCGCTGCTCCTATTTTTAATAGATTAAATGAAGTGGAATTTTCCATAAGTATTGCTGGATTTTCTAGTTCGCTACCTAAGGAAAGGGTGCAGGAATTTCTCGTGCCACTATGGGAAGCTGCGGCAAGTATTTCTCGGAAGATTGGTTACTCTAATCCGTATCCATATGGATTGACAAATAATGAAATGAAACATTAGGAGGATGGGAAATGAAAAAAATGTTCAAAACAAGATTAGTAGCGATATTAGCCATTTTAATGTTAGTTTTAGCTGCATGTTCGAGTGAAGGTGGTAAGACGACAACCAAAACAGAAGGTGAGTCAAAACCTACTTCTGGAGAAAATCCGGCGGCAAGCAGGGGCAATGAAGTAGTAGTAGGTATTTCAAGTGATCCACAAAGCTGGGATCCAATTGATACATTCCTATTAGATTGGAGTACAGTAGCAAACTCTGTGTTTGAAGGGTTAGTAGAACGTACACTAGATTTGGAGTTAAAACCTGGTTTAGCAGAAAAATGGGAGTACACAGATAACAACACAATCGTATTCACATTACGTCAAGGAATCCAGTTCCATAATGGAGAGCCATTTAATGCGGAAGCAGTAAAATATACATTTGATCGATTATTAGGCGACGAAGGTAAAAAAGGACCTCAATATTCAAACTATACGTCAATTGAATCTGTAGAAGTGAATGATGAATATACAGTAACAATGCATTTGAGTAATGCAGACCCAGTTTTATTAACAAAGCTGGCTGGTTATGGGGCAGTAATCGTTCCTCCAGGATATATTGAAGAAAAAGGCGACGAAAACTTCAATAATAATCCAGTAGGAACTGGTCCATTTAAAATGACAAGTTACAAACGAGATCAAGAAGCAGTACTTGAGAAGAACGAAAACTACTGGAAAGAAGGACTTCCAAAATTAGATAAAGTAACTTTTAAAATAATTCCAGAGCCTTCTACTCGTTTGGCAGAACTACAAACAGGAAAAATTGATATCATGAAACGTGTAGATGTAGCACAAGCAGATACGATAAAAGGTACTGATTTCTTAGAACTAAAAGAGGTAGGAACTCCTACTGTTTATGCATTGAGATTTGACACTGCTAAAGAACCTATGGGAGATGTTAGAGTACGCCAAGCGATTAACTATGCGATCAATAAAGAAGAAATTATTAGCACAATTCTTAATGGATATGCGAAACCAATTAGTACTTTCCAAAGTGAATTGTCATTCGGTAACAATCCAGATTTAAAACCATATCCATATGATCCAGAAAAAGCGAAAGAGTTGTTAAAAGAAGCAGGAGTTGCTGAAGGTACTGCATTAGACTTATTTATCCCTGGTACAGATGGCAACTTTAAAGAAATTGCTCAAGCAGTTTCGTTCTATTTAGAAGAAGTAGGATTAAAAGTTAATATTAACAGTGTAGATGGCACGACTTTAACATCGGATTTAATTCCAAAAGGTGATGCGGGACATATGTATCGCAATGGATGGGGCGGATGGACGTTAGACTTTGATAATACAGCATATTTAATGTATTACGAAGGTGAACTATGGAATCCATCATTTAAAGACGAAAAAGTGGAAGAGCTATTAAGAGCGCAACGTGCATCAGTGGACCAAACTGAACGTGCGGCAATCTTTAAGCAATTAACGGAGTTACTTTACGAATTAGCACCGGAAGTAAATCTATATCAAGCAGTAGATTTATACGGCGTTAATAAACGTTTGAAAAACTTCCAACCACCAAACGAAGATCGTATGCGTTTAGAAGAAGTTACGGTCGAATAAAAGCAATATTTAAGAGATAGTATGAACATCTCATACTATCTCTTTCTTTTAAAAGGGGACGGTGGATAAGTATGTTAACTTATGTTATTCGAAGATTACTCCATACTGTATTGGTTGTATTTGCAATCTCACTTATTGTTTTCTTTGCTATTCGTTTAACTGGGGATCCTGTTTCCGTGATGTTTGGTGCAGGTGAGCCGACAAGAGAAGCAATTGAAGAAATAACTAAAAACTTAGGCTTAGATAAACCGTTGTACATACAGTATGGACTATTTTTAAAAGGTGTAGTGACGTTGGATTTTGGAACATCCTATAGAAGCGGAATGCCCGTTACAGATTTAATATTTGAGCGAATTGGTGCAACATTAGCT
Organism: Psychrobacillus sp.; assembly: GCF_032154225.1. Lineage (GTDB taxonomy): Bacteria > Bacillota > Bacilli > Bacillales_A > Planococcaceae > Psychrobacillus. The sequence continues at coordinate 212,763 of NZ_JALDYF010000005.1, read as the reverse complement.
TTAGCATTAGGTGGAATTGTAGTAGCAATTCTTATTGCATTTCCAGTAGGTATCATATCGGCAGTTAGAAGAGGGACTCCTATAGATTTCTTCGGAAGAATATTTTCTTTAATTGGTATTTCATTTCCGAACTTTTGGTTAGGAATTATGCTTATTTTAGTATTTGCAGTGACACTAAAATGGTTACCTTCCTCCGGATTTGATGGTTTTTCTTCATTAATTTTGCCATCCATTACGCTTGGAATGATTTTATCGGGTATATTGGCGAGATTAGTTCGTTCGTCGATGCTTGAAGTGATGAATCAGCAATATATTGCAACGGCCAAGTCGAAAGGTATTAGTTCATGGGCAGTTATTATAAAGCATGCATTTCGAAATGCACTATTACCAACAATTACTTTTTTAGGTTTGCAATTCGGTTCTTTGCTAGGTGGAGCAGTTATTATCGAGCAAGTTTTTGCATGGCCTGGTGTTGGAAGACTTATTATTGATGCGATTAATCAACGAGATTATCCTGTTATCCAGGGTGGCGTTATATTTTTAGCAATTATCATGGTAGTAGTCAATTTAATCGTAGATTTAAGTTATTCCATTATTGATCCACGTATTAAAACTGGAAAGGGGAGTAACTAATGACAGTTGCAGTAAAAGAAAAATCATTAGCTCAACCTAAAAAGTCTTTTTGGAAAAGATTCACAAGATTTATCAAAAAGAATCCAGCAGGTTTTATCGGAATATTTTTAGTTTCAATTAGTGTGGGATGTGCTATTTTTGCACCATGGCTAACATCATTTGATCCGGGTAAAGCAAGTTTAGTTTCAAGACTAACGCCCCCTTCCTGGTCAGATCCAACGGGAGAATCTACTTTCTTTTTAGGTGCTGATCAGCTAGGAAGGGACTTGTTCACACGAATATTATACGGTGCAAGAATTTCGTTAATGGTCGGCTTTTTCGGAGTATTAATCTCCCTTGTTATCGGTACAATTTTAGGATTAGTTTCAGGGTATTTTGGGAAGTGGTTAGATGATTTTATCATGCGAGTTGCTGATATCCAATTAGCATTTCCGTTTATCTTATTTGCAATCGTTGTTATGAGTATTTTGGGTACTGGTATTTGGAAAATCATAATTATTTTAGGAATAACGTATTGGGTAGGTTTTGCGAGACTTATACGAGGGCAAGTAATTGCATTGAAAGAGCAAGAGTTTATTCATGCTGCAAAAGCAATTGGTGGTACGAATTTTACGGTTATTAGGAAGCATATTTTACCGAATGTACTTTCTTCTATTTTTGTATTAGGAACGATGTATATTGCAGAGTTTATATTATTAGAAGCATCGTTAACATTTCTAGGCTTAGGGGTAGATCCAACGATTCCTTCTTGGGGAGGAATGCTAGCAGATAGTCGAAATTATATTACGACTGCTTGGTGGACTGCTGTATTTCCCGGAGTAGCTGTTATGTTTACTGTTTTAGGATTTAATTTACTAGGTGACTGGTTACGCGATCGTTTCGATCCAAATATGAAAATGTAGGAGGTAATGAATCTGAAAAAGCTACAAGATATTTGGACGTTAGATGGAATATTCGTCGACAAAAATCATGATCATGTGATAGATGGGGTATCTCTATTTGTAGATTTACCAGTAGGATTCATGCCAAACGGCTTACTAGACTTTTTTGCAAGAGTAGGCTATGAAACAACAGCATTATCGTATAACTTTTTTGTAGATAATGGTCAAACAGTGAAGATGATATTTATGGAAAATGAAACATCTAATCTGGTCGAATATAAAAGCGATACGATATATATTTATTATCAAAATGAAAAAGAATGTTCTAGATTATTATCCGAACTTTCATTACTAGGTTTGGATTCTGCTGGTGAATTAGATGAGCAACTGTCTGTTATAAAGCCGATTCAAAGTATATCCGACATTTGGAGCTTTTCTGGCTTTGGTTCAGATATAGAAGCGTCGCCGCATCAAACATTATGCTTGAATGTGGAAGTAAATGAAGAACTTAAGTCTAGAGATGTTTTTATAGAACTATGCCATTTTGTTGCAAGAGCCGCATTATATTGCACGGAAATTAGGTTGCCTGTAACGGGTGATCCTTTTGCAACAATCCAATTTTCTATTTCTCCAGGTGAAAAAATTAAGTTTGAACTTGTCCGGAAAAATGTGTTTAAGTTAGAAGGAAATAAAATAGAAGTAGCTTCAGCGTTAGCATGGTTGAATGTGCAGAAAAACTGGAGTGAAGAAGGGACATTCGGGTACTGGGAGCAAAAAATGCGTTTAGATGAAAAAAAGGCGTCTAAGCTACTTTTTCAAGAAGATTGGGAAGATGTATCCGAAGTTGAATTAGCCCGAAATATTTTACAAAATGCAGTAGTAGAAGATGGAGCTAAAATAGAAGTATTCATTTCAGAACCGACACATATTCGACGAGAGTTGCAAAAAGAAATTCAGACTACTTTTCCGAATGTACAAAATGTGAAAGTGCACTCCGCTTTTAAAACTGGGTTTCAGTGGGTTAGGGAAGAAATCATTCCAATGATGACGAAAGAAACAATTGGGCTGAAAATCTATGCAAAAAACGATGACAATGAGGCTTGCTTAGAGCTACCAATTCGTTGGATTCAAGAAATGTATCCGATTGATGCTTATATTGCCAAACATACACATTTACAATTAGAAAACATTACTTTTTACAAAGAAGATCATTTAGAGCATACTTTCATTATTTATGGGATAAATAGTGATGGAACGATAAGTCAGCTTGGATATTTAGATATTCCAACCGTACAAATTCCATATGTGGAAGAAGGAAAATTTGCTTATCCTACTACTGGAGCAGTTCGAATTTACCGAGCGGACCATTCCTTTGAAACACATTTAATACCGACCGATCGAGAACGATTTTATGTCTATTATTTAGAGGAGTTTTTACCTCGTCTGACAGAGTATCTAAAAGAAATAAACGATGGACAAGGTACTAATCGACCATTATTTGATCGTATTGTATTAGATGTTTGGATGAGTGAACAAGAAGAGAAGCTGCAAATTGATGAAGAACGTATTTCTTCCATGGAGGCGCTTTACGAAGATATATATTTTAATACATTGGATTACTTTTCTGAATGGGGGAAAAAGAAGCAAGGTGTTTCGTTTAATGCACCAGGCGGACTTTATCCTTTCATGCACATAAGAGAAGGGGAGAAGCCAAAATCGACTATACAAGTTTTCGAGTGGGTAGATTATACACCTGCTACTTACAAAACTACTCAAATTCAGTTTGATGGCAATGAAATAACTGCTATTGTTGAGTCGAATGAAGAAAGGTATTCCTGTCTAGTAGAATCTTTTATTGCTGAAAAAAATGAGATTTGTGCTGAATTACAAGAGCAAAATGTGCGTGTAGTGTACCCAGATCATTCTTATTACGGAGAAAGTATCCCAGTTATCGAATGCTTTTTAGCGTCGGAGGAAATGTTCGATGCGGCTTTGAAGTTAACTTTGTTTAAGAAAACGATTGTTATAGAAGCTGGACATCATGCAAACGAAGTTTCAAGTACCCCGGCCGTTTTAAAGTTAGTAAAAGATTCATACATGAATGCTAGCTTGCTGCAAAACGTAAATATTATTGTCATTCCACAAGCAAATATAGATGGAAGCTATTTACTTTCGCAAATGGTAGTAGAACATCCAGAGTGGAAGCATCATGCAGCACGTTATAATGCTGTTGGTTTAGAATTTGCACATGTTAAATATCAGCAAACGATTTTTGGAGAAGCGAATATTTTACCGCAGTTAATGAGAAAATGGGCTCCAGACATTGTTGTAGATAATCATGGAATTCCGTCACATGAATGGGTACAACCTTTTGCTGGATATAATAGTCCACCTAGATTTCCGGTTTCTTATTTCTTACCAAGTGCAAAAATATATGGAATTGGGCGGATCTCACAGGATGTAAATCAGAATCTGTTGGCGGATAATTTAGAAGTAATTGTTCAATCGATTAGTAAAAAATTCGATGGAACGTCAATTGCAGATGAGAACGCTTACTGGAAAGAACGATTTATCAAATACGGTCATGCATGGTTGCCTGAAGTATTTCCAATTGAAGAAGCATCATCGATTAACTTTTATCGGGAGCAAAGTGTTACTCCAACTTACCCAACGGTTAGTATTTTACGTTATCCAGATTGGGTTGCGGCCGATATTATTTCTGAAGCTGCAGATGAAGTAGTATATGACGAAGTGCTAGAAAGCTGTGTGCAATCGCAGTATCTCTTTAATCTTGGAGTAATAGATGTTTTAAAAAATAGTCCAATGTCAATTATCGAACATTCTTTACGAAAGTATCGCGTACGTCCAATAAAATTAGAAATGGGGGAGTAATGATGAAAAAGTTATTATTAACAGGGTTTGAACCTTTTCTACATTATACTGTGAATCCTACGATGAAAATTGTGGAGGAACTAGATGGATTAGTAATTGGAGAATATAAAGTGATTAGTAAAATAATGCCTGTCGATTTTAAAGTTTCTGGGCAGCAATTACTACAGTTTTTAGAAGAAATACAGCCGGATGCTCATATTTCACTTGGGTTGGCAGCTGGAAGATTTAAAATTACACCGGAACGCATTGCGATTAATTTTAAAGACGGCGATGCGGATAATGAAGGGAACAAGCCAGTAGATGAGCTAATTCAAGAGGCTGGCGAACCAGGTTATTTATCTACTTTACCAGTCCGAGAAATGGTAAATAAGTTATTAGAAAATGGCTTTCCTGCTGAAATGTCTAATAGTGCAGGAACTTACCTTTGTAATAATGTCATGTATGAAGGACTGCACTATGCGAAAGCGTCTAATTCGAAAATGCTCTCCGGTTTTATTCATATTCCTGCATCTCATGAGCTTGCGATTCAACATGGGAATATTCCGAGTTGGTCACATGAGGACTTGAAGAAAAGTATCATTACATGCATCGAAGTATTGTAATATCATGAAAAATAATTTACCTCAAGTATGGAGAACTGGGGAACGTACGCTACGATATAGTTTTGGGGAAGGGATTAGTCGCGATATTTATCAGTCTGTCCATTCCTTTTCTGATTTTATCCTTTCAGAATTAGGCTATTTTATTGAAGAGGTTGTCCCAAGTTATCATACAGTTACTGTTTTTTTTCACAAATCATCTACTTTAGATACACTGAAAATAGATGAACTTCTCGAAAAATGGGAAGTGCTTGAATTAGACAATAGACTATTTTCTACCCGACAAATTACAATTCCTGTTTGCTACGAATCACCTTATTGTGAAGATATTACGAGAATTGAATGTATTACAGGATTATCACAAGATGAAATTATCCATTTGCACTCGAATAAAATATATACGATTTATATGATTGGTTTTTTACCGGGTTTTCCGTATTTAGGTGATTTAGATCCTGCATTATTTGTCCCTCGACTAGAAAAACCAAGAGTAAAAGTTCCAAAAGGGACAATTGGTATTGGGGGAAGTCAAACAGGCATTTATCCAATTGAATCGCCTGGAGGATGGAATATTATCGGAAGAACCCCCTTGGATATTTTTTCATTGCAACGAGAAAATCCTTTTCTCTTAAAAGCAGGAGACCAGTTGAAATTTGCATCGATTGGTCATAAGGACTTTAAGGAAATAGAGGATGAAATGAAAAACGATCGTGATGCAGTTTACAGATTTATAGCGGAGGTGGGAGTGTGAGAATAGACATCAATGCGGATGTTGGAGAAAGCTTCGGAAATTATGTAATCGGACAAGATTTTGAGCTTTTTAAAGTAATTACTTCAGCAAATATTGCTTGTGGGTTTCATGCAGGCGACTTTACCGTGATGAATAAATCAGTACAAGATGCAAAAGAAAACCATCTTTCTATAGGAGCGCATCCTGGATTTCCTGATAAACAAGGATTTGGCAGAAGGAGTATTAGCATGAGTCCTACTGAAATTTACGAAATGGTAGTATATCAAATAGGCGCTTTACAAGCTTTTTGTCGTATTCACGATGTGCCTTTATCGCATGTGAAACCCCATGGTGCTTTATATAATATAGCTGCAAAAGATGCTGATGTAGCAAAAGCTATTGCCCAAGCAGTATTTGATACGATACCTAGTGCTATTCTTTTCGGACTGTGTAATAGTGAGTTATTACATGCAGGAAATGAAATTGGGTTAAAAACGGCGGGAGAAGCATTCGCAGATCGTCGATATGATGATTTAGGACATTTAGTTGACCGAAGTAAACCAAATGCAGTTCTTACAAAATTAGAGGATATTATAAAGCAAGTTGAACATATAGTAATGCACCAGCAAGTTGAAACTGCTAGTGGCAAACTCATTCCTATACAGGCAGATACAATTTGTTTTCATGGTGACGGGAAAAATGTCGCTGAAATTGTACAAAAGACTAGAGAAGTACTAGAAGCAAAAAATGTAAAGGTTACACCTTTGGAGTTGATCTAATGAAAGAATTATTTCGAGTATTAAAAGAAGGTGTCTATGCTTCTCTACAAGATGGTGGTCGAATAGGTTATCGTGCGTTTGGAATACCTGTAGCAGGTCCAATGGACACAAACACATTTCAATTAGGCAATAAAATTATTGGGAATTCTCCAAATGAGGCAGCGATTGAATTGTTTTTAGGAGGGCTTTCCTTAGAAATTTTAACTACACATATGATTACGATTGGTGGAGCAGATCTTCGTGCGGAAATAGACGGTCAAAAAGTTCCTTTATGGAAGTCGATAACTGTTTATAAAGGGCAAATATTATCGTTTATACATCCGGTTCATGGAAGTATTGCATATATTTTTGCGTCAGGAGGCTTTGATACTTCTTCAATCATGGGAAGTAAATCAGCTTATCCGAAAGCAGAAATTGGGTGTACATTAAAAAAAGGAGCTGTATTATCAGTTCCTAACATAGTACTTCCAAAATACCAACGTGGGTTAGTTGCAACAGAAATCCCTACATATGAACAAGAGGTTGAAGTCGCAGTTTGGAAAAGTCCACATGAAGTATTGTTTCAGGAAGAAAGTATTCAAGCTTTTTTTCATTCAGAGTTTACATATAAGGGTGGAGATCGAATGGGTTATTATTTTAATGGCCCCGAGCTTCATTTTACAGAAAAAAGTGATATTTTATCGGAGGCAACTCAGTTTGGAACGATTCAAGTACCTTCCAACGGCCAGCCAGTCATTTTAATGGCAGATGCACAGACACTCGGTGGGTACGCAACGATTGGGAAAGTTGCTGATGCAGACTTATGGAAAATAGCTCAGTTAAGAAATGGTGGGAAAATTCGTTTTAAAGAAAAGTGAAAGTTATTTAAAGTAAGAAGCTTTTTGCGCAAGCGAGAGCTTCTTATTTTTATGCAAAGTTAACTTGTAATGTGAAATAGGTTCATTGTACAGTGAGGGTAAGAAGAAATGTCTTAATGAGGAGGGGTGTGGAGAGATGAGTAGAAAAACCTCTATTGTAATATCAATAAGTGTCTATTTACTAACGATTTTTAATGTGTATTACTATTCATGGCGACCTAATTCGAACGTTCCAATAGCAGAGAATGGCGCACTCTCGATAGAAAATTGGAATTTTAATGAGGACGGTGTAGTGAAGCTCGACGGTAACTGGGATTTTTACCCGAATGAATTAATAACACCAAATCCATTAGTAGACATTTATACAAAGTATGAACCGATACATAAACTTATAAAGGTTCCAGCTAAATGGGACGAGCTACTTCCAAAAGAACAGACTCCCTATGGTGTTGGAACATATCGTTTAATTATTCAAGTTCCAAAGGATGATCTTTACGGAATTAAGGTAAATACGATTCGTAATGCTAACAGAGTATATATAAACGGAGTAGAAGTTGGAGCAGCTGGAAATCCTTCCAAAGACAAAGCAGAGTATCGCTATGATTTTAAAAAGCATGTTGTATTTGCAGATAGTATAAACAATCAAATTGAACTAGTTGTTTTAGTTGCAAATTACGAGTATGCGCGCGGAGGAATTGTAACCTCATTAATTTTCGGTACGAAAGAGCAAATTATCGTGAAGCAAGACACAGCAAAGCTACTTGATATTGTCCTTATTTCTGGGTATATACTTTTTGCAGTTATTTATTTTATTACGTATTTCCAACGAAAAAAGTATATTTATGAACTGTTTTTTAGCTTTTTTTGCTTATTCCAAGGATTATATAATTCTACTGTAAATGAAAGATGGTTGTTTTTACTATTCCCTCATGTAACTGCAAAAGTACAAGTTGATATACAAATGACATTTATAAGCTTGTCCATGCTATTTTTTATTTTATTTGTGTATCGTTTTTTCTATTTAAGCTTTTTTAAAAAAGGAACAATTGTTTTTTGTACGGTCTTAGGGGTACTTGCATTCTTATTTGGTATATGTAATCCATTACTCGATATATTTCGATTTTTGCCATTGAAAAATATTCAGTTACTAATAACTTGTACAGTGGGAATCAGTTATATGTATATATTGATCATGCTTTTGAAGGTTTTTAAGAAAAAAATCGATGAAACCGAGTATGTAAGGGTAACAGTAACCTCTTTTATGGCTTATGGAGTATTGCTAGGCTTAGAGTTCTTTTTTGAAATATATATTGTAGGTATTTCGCTGTTCTTATTTTTATTAATGGTAGCAAGTTTATCATTACTAATGAACCATCGTTCGCAAGTGGCTTTTTATAAAGTAGAGGAATTGTCGAAGGAACTCCTTGTGTACGATCAGCTAAAAGATGAATTTTTGGCGAAAACTTCTCATGAATTAAGTACGCCTTTACATGGTATTTTAAATCTTTCTAAATCATTGATGGAAGGTGTCGAGGGGCCACTCAAGCGGCAACAGCAGGAAAGCGTTATATTAATCCATAATATCGGAAGAAGACTCGCAAATTTAGTAGAAGATCTGTTATTTTCATCTAATATTAAAAATAGAGAAATATCCGCTTTTGCAAGACCTATAAATATGGACGTAATAGAAGACGTTCTTGCCGAAATGGTTTACTTAATACCTGCAACGAAATCGTTAAAATTAATAAACAAAGTACCGACAAACTTGCCGTTGCTATTTGTAGATGAACATCGTTTGAAACAAGTGTTATTCAATCTTATTTATAATGCAATTACCTACACACATAGGGGAAAGATTACAATACATGCAGAAGTGCATGAGAATGAGATGCAAATATGTGTAGAAGATACTGGAATTGGTATTAAGGAAGAGCATTTTGATTTACTATTTTCTACGTTTTATCAAATAGAAAATAGCGGCTTAGGAAAAAAAGAAGGCCTCGGACTTGGTTTAAGTATAACGAAGCAAATAGTAGAAAGTTCAGGAGGGCGTATTTGGGTTACTTCTGAAGTTGGTCAGGGGTCACGCTTTACATTTACAATTCCACTTGCTGATGAAAAACAAAAAGAAGTTATAATGGCTATAGAACAAGAGACAGAAGTGATTCATATTCCAAAGAGGGAAGTAGATAGTTTGCCAGAACTACCTAGGAAAATTAGTGGAAAGAAAGCTCAGACTATTTTAGTCGTAGATGACGAGTATGCCAATTTAAAAGTACTGATCAATATTATTAGCTCGCTTGAGTATAATCTCATTGCTGTTGATAGTGGGGAAGCTGCGATCGAAATACTGAAAGAAGAAAAGATAGATTTGATGATAGTTGATGTGATGATGCCAGAAATGTCTGGCTATGAACTGTGTAATATTGTCCGTATGGAATATGATTTAGTTGAATTACCAATAATCATCCTTACAGCAGCTGGACAATTAACGGATTTAATTGTTTCATTCCAAGCAGGTGCAAACGACTTCTTACAAAAGCCTGTTGATTCGGAAGAGTTGAAGGTGAGAATTGAATCGTTACTCGCTATGAAAAAATCAGCGGAAGATGCTGTTAATAATGAATTGGGTTTTTACAATGCTCAAATTACACCACATTTTCTTTATAATACGCTGAACACAATTATTGGGTTAAGCTACCAAGATGAAGAAAAAACGAGGGAAGCATTGGAATATCTCTCCATCTTTTTCCGAGCAAAATTAGATTATAAAAAATATAATTTGCTTATCCCACTAGAAGATGAGATAGAACTAGCAAAAGCGTATTTAGCTATTGAAAAAATGCGTTTTGGCGATCGACTAACGATTGAATACTATATAGATGAAACGATAGAAGCCTATCTTCCTTCTATGACGATTCAACCATTAGTGGAAAATGCAGTTCAACACGGTATTTCCAAAAAAGAATCTGGAGGCATTTTAAAACTTTCGATTCAATGTGACACGTCACAAGTGATCATCACGATAGAAGATAATGGAGTAGGAATTCCTCTTGAAAAACAAAAAGAGCTTTTAAGCAATAAAAACGATCGAATTGGATTTACGAATCCTTTTAAAAAGTTAAAATTGATAAAGAAAGCATCGTTTAAATTAGAAAGCGAAGAAGGTATTGGAACAAAAATCACCATTTCATTACCAGGGGCGAAGGAGGGTTTAGATAAATTAATTGAATAATAGTGGAAATATAACATGAAGCTACAAGAAAAAAACACTAATTTTCTTATGAATTGAGAAAATTAGTGTTTTTTTTAGATTTTGATAATGTAATTTGTTCAGAATTTGTTCAGTGGAAAAGGTTAACATAAAGTAGGTATTTCTGATTGCAAATAATATGAACCGCTAAGAAGTGCAAATAAAAGAAGTGACAAAGAACTAAAAAAAAGAAAAAATTGTAATTTAGAAAATACCTAAGTTTTGAATGAATGATTAAACTAGGAAAGGAGATATGAAATTGCGGACAATAGTCAGTATTTGTTTTTTACTTTTAGGTTTTTTCTTAATTTTTTCTCCCCAAATCGAAAAAAAATTTTCAGATTCTAAACAGGATCACTTGATAGAAGCTTTTGAAAACCTAGGGAATATTAGTGTACATGAAGAAGCCGAAATGCCAATAGAAGTACAAGCAAATGCTGATGAAGAGAAACCAGCATTATTAGAAGGGGCGAGAGGCATCGTACGTATTCCGGCAATTGAATTGGAAATGATGATTTTTGAAGGGGCGAGTGAAAGTTCTTTAACAAAAGGAATTGGCATGATTGAGCCTGATAAAGAATTCGACGTTCATAATGTTGGACTAGCGGGACATAGATCGACGACTAAAGGAAAGCAATTCAATCGTTTAGACGAACTAGCACTTCAAGATGTCATTGAAGTACAAACCGAATCTGGTACATACGAATATGAAATAGTTGACACATTCGTTGTAGACCAATCAGAAGTACATGTGCTCGACGATCAAAAAGATGCATTACTAACTCTAGTTACATGCACGCCACTAGGCAAAAAAAATCCAACCGACCGGTTAATCGTTCAAGCAAAAATAAAGACTATAAACTAACAGGAGGTTACTATGAAAAAAATTAGTTTTATATCACTAGTTTTCCTACTAGTCTTGCAAAGTTTCATAGGACCACTAGCGGCAAGCGCAAACGCTGACCCAGTCCAAAACTTTACTGCCGAAGTCCAAGTAGACGAAGCAGGAAAAGCAACACTAGTTTGGAACTTTACAGCAGGAACTGGCATGGAAACAGAGCAAACATACTCTATCCAAAGCCAGCATAAATTCGACACAGTACAAACAGGTGACCTATTAATCGGAAGCACTAAAATAGGAACATTCACTATTTCAGTGGACGGTCTTGTTACTGTAACGATGTTGGCTGGCCAAGCAACAGATGGTTCTGGTGCAGTTGAAGTTACTGGAGTGCAAGTTGAAGAGCCAGTTGCGCCAGAAGAGGAACAAGCAGAAGAGCAAGTTGCTGGTGGAAAACAAGCAGCTTTAGGGAATGCGTTGTTGGGCCCAGTGCTGTTGGCTGCTGGAACTAATGAACCAACTGTGAATCCAAATGTTATTCACACAATTACAGCAGATCCGAAAATAAAAGTTCCAGGTTATCGTCCAACAATGGACGAACAAATTGATTTAGAAATTAAATTTACACTTCCTGCTGACCATAATTATGGAAATGGCTCGACATTAACTTATCCATTGCCTGAACCGTTAAAAGCGGTGAGTGGATCTGGTGACTTACCGAGTGAGGATGACCCGTTGGTGGCAATGGGGACTTATAAAATAATTGGTGGCAATGTGGTCATTGTATTTAATGAAAACATTCGTACAATTTCAACAGAAGGTGTATCTCTACCACTTGAAACGAATGGTAATTTTAACATCAAAGCTATATTTAGTTCTTCTAGTAACGAACTAGAGCAAGAATTGAAACTGCCAATGGCTGGTGGTGAAGAAACGATTCAACTGTATTTCCAACCAAAAGGTGGAAAAACAATTGATAAAACTGTCGCACAAGAAAATGCAGATAGAAAAAACAGTACCTTTGTAGAGTGGACAGTTAATGTCAACACTGAGATGGTTGACCTTAAGACTGGGAGTGAATTCAGTGATGTACTGACAGGTAACCACAAATACGATACAAATTCACTGAAAGTTAATAGATACACAGTAGATGCAGTTGGAACTAAAAGTGCTAAAGTGGATGTTACAGCTTCATATACAGCACCAAGCGATACTGCAACTAACTTCAAGTTAAATCTAGAAGGTAAATATGCGTATGAAATTATCTACAGAACAATTCCTGGAGATACTGATAACGCTAGCCAAACAGTGAGTAATGTAGCGAATTTTAATTTGAAGTCTACACCGGCTCTTTCAACAACTATTCAATATGGTGCACCTTTAACTAAGTCGGTAAATAAAACGACAGCCCAAACGACTAAAGCTAATGAAACAGCAACATGGACAGTTAAAGTCAATGAAAATCGCAAAACGTTAACAGTTGGGACTAAAATTACTGACAAATGGACGTCTAATTTGGATAAGCACGAATTTACTGGGGATATTACCGTTACTGGCGGTCCTATATTAGGAATGGACTACAAGGTTCGGTACTTACAGGCTGATGGTGTTACAACAGAAACCGACAAAACGTCTGCAAAAGGATTTGAGATTGAATTATTAAAACCAGTATCTGAGCCATTCGAAATCAAATATCAAACAAAACCAAATGATTTAATAAAGGGCTCTAACATTAACCTTGGAAACACAGTTGTTCGTAGTGACCGTTTATCTGATTCTAAAACAGCTACTGCTCTTTATGGACAAAACGTAATCAGAAAATCAAATGCAAATCTTAACTATCAAACGAAAACAGTAGACTGGACAATTGTGTTAAATAATGCGGGTTATGAGATGACAAATCCGCTATTAAACGATGTTTTCGAAAATAGTAATTTAGGTGTTGTTGGAACGCCGGTTGTCAGTTACGGTAGTAATACTGAGGTGACGCACGTTTATACCAACAACAGTAAAAATGGATTTGACATTCAATTCACGGGCACAGTAAGAAGTCCAATCACAATTACGTACACAACAAAATATGATGTTCAAGCAGAAACGAATCTTGACGCATATAACAATATTGGGACATTGGAATGGGATGGAAAAACATACAGTTCTACTCATTCAAATGCGGTAGTAATCAATGACCAACAAAAAAACAAAGGGTACAAAGAAGGTAAATATAATTATCAAACGAAAACATTTGAATGGGAAGTTGGAATTAACTACAACTTCGATGATATTACGAGTGCTGTATTTACAGACACATTATCCGACACACAAGTAGTTGATCGTGATTCAATCAAAGTGTATCCACTAAATTTATCAAGCGGTGGAAATGGAACGATTGATGGAGTTGCTTTAACGGAAGGTACCAATTACACATTAACATCTGCACCATTAGAAAATACATTCACGATTGAATTTAGCAATACGATCACCAAGCCATATCGAATTGTGTATGAATCGAAGGACAAAGACGATTTCTACACACCGAATAACACAAAAGATAGTGTTTCAAATAACGCTACTCTCAGCGGAACTTATTCAGTTGGACCTTACTCAGCAGCATGGAATAACGTTACAGTTCCGGTTGAGCATTCACAAAATTTAATTTCGAAGGTAGCCAGCCAAACTGGAACTGGTTCAACAAAATTGAATTGGACGATGAATCTAAATTGGAACCAGTCAACACTTACCAATGCAATCATTAAAGATACAGTAGGTGATGATTTGGCTGGCAATCCGAACCAAAAGATTTATGAAGATTCGTTCAAAATTTGTGAAATGAATTTTAGTGGAACGAACTCAAATCCTACTGAAGGCATATGTCATGATCCTGGTGACGGGCTGTATGACGTTTCATTTACCGACATGGATTCAACATTTACTATCGACTTTAATCGTACAATCGATAAAGCGTACCGTGTAAAATACGACACTTTCTTCTTAGGTGGAGGAGGTTCACAAACAGTTGTAAATGAAGCAAAACTAACTTACACTTCAGATGATACAACTAATCATGCTGGTAAGACTGCTAATTACAATCAAAATTTTACATTCTCAGGTAGCGCATCGAATACTAAAGGTCAATTTGTTATTACGAAGGTTGACGCAGATGACAATACTAAAAAATTAGATGGTGCAGTGTTTGAACTTTGGACAGCAGCATCGGGAGGTATTCTAATTGAAAGAGTTTCTGAGAGTGTTGATGGTGAGTACACTTTTAAATCAAAATTAGGACAAAAAGGTAACTACTTCCTAATTGAAACGCAGGCTCCAGCGTTTTATGACAAGGAGTCGTCGCCGTATAAAAACCGTGTAAAAGTAAATCTAAATAATGTCTTAGAACCGATAAATGTAACGAACAAAAAATTTAATCAAGCAATTAAGTTAGTGAAAACAGATGAAATTACTGGAGACTTACTTGCAGGTGTTGAGTTTAAACTTCAATTGTTAGATACCGCTGACTCGGTCTATAAAGATGTTGTCGGCAAAGAAAGTTTAATAACAGATGTGAATGGTGAGATTTATATTGATGAACTTGAAGCGGGTGACTACCGACTTGTTGAAACTGTCCCATTGAATTTATACTATTTCGATACGACTAACCCAACAACAGTGAATTATAAAGTCATTGACGGTCAAACAGTAGCACTTTCAAAAACAGCAACGAATTTCAAACAGGGTGATCTTCTCATCAAGAAAACAGACAAAGATGGCGGTACATCATTATCAGGTGCAGTGTTCACATTGAATGTTGTCGGTGATAATACAGTGCTGTACACATCTTCAGCATCAAATAGTGAAGGTCTTGCAACATTTACAAATGTAAAATATGGTGTATATGAAGTTAAAGAATTAACGCCACCAACTGGCTATGCTGGGGCAACAGGTATTCCAAATATCACAGTAAATGATGCTACCAATATCTTAGTAACTGCTGATGTAATCGCCGCAACAGTGGAAAACGAAATAATTAAGCAAGCTGTTACACTTACTAAAGTTGACGAAGATACTCATGCACCATTAGTAGGAGCAGAATTTGAGTTATACGATTCAAGTGATGTAAAAGTGACTAAGGATGCTGACAATGATGATATTACAGTAGCCGAATTAACAACTGGTAGTAATGGTAAGATTACTATCAATAATTTACCAGCGGGTACCTATTACTTTAAAGAAGTAAAAGCACCAAACTATTACTTATTACCAGATGCAGCTGACCTTAATACAGCTCCTTTTATAATTGAACCAGATCAAACAGACATGGACGATGTAGGAGAAATTAAAAATAAACGTGGTCAAGGAGAAATAGTTATTACAAAAGTAGATGCTGCTGATAATTTAATTCTTTTAGATGGAGTTAAATTTGAACTTTCTAATAAGGATGGCTCTGTTAAGAAGAACGGAACAACCGTAAATGGTGTCTTGACGTTTACTGGACTTCCATACGATAGCTATACTTTAAAAGAAATAGAATCACATGCAGATTATATTCTTGATAAAACTGAAAAAACGATTGTACTAGATTCAGATGCACGAGTTAATGGAGCGATTGTAAAAGAAACAATCAAAAACACTAAAACAGATCGTTCTGTAACATTAACAAAATATAATTCGAACAAATCTCAGAAACTAAAAGGGGCAATTTTCGAGTTAAGAAAAGATACAGGTACTTTAGATGGAGACAACAACCCTATATATGATGTTGTTCCAGGAATAGATGTAGCCGACTTAACAACTGATACTAACGGTGAAATCAGTTTGAAAGATTTACCGGTTGGGAAATATCAGTTAGTAGAAACAAAAGCTCCTGCTGGTTATAAGTTAGATAAAACACCAGTAGAGTTCGAAATAACAGAAAAACAAGAGCAAACTACATTAGTTGAAAAAACGAATGTTAGAGTTTCTACAGGCGGGGGTGGAGGTTTCCCAGTAGATCCGGGAACACCACCAGTAGATCCGAATAAGCCAGGAACACCAGGTACTCCGGGAGATCCAAATAACCCGGGAACACCAGGTACTCCGGGAGATCCAAATAACCCGGGAACACCAGGTACTCCAGGAGATCCAAGTAACCCGGGAACACCAAGTAACCCGGGAACACCAGGTACTCCGGGAGATCCAAGTAACCCAGGAACGCCAGGTACTCCGGGAAATCCAAATAACCC
This sequence comes from Psychrobacillus sp., assembly GCF_032154225.1. Taxonomy (GTDB): domain Bacteria; phylum Bacillota; class Bacilli; order Bacillales_A; family Planococcaceae; genus Psychrobacillus. The sequence goes on along the minus strand of NZ_JALDYF010000005.1, from coordinate 196,082 downwards.
AGGAAATCCGAATAACGCTGGAAACACAACGGGTAATGGAAATCCAAATAATGCGGGCAATGTATCGAGCGAAGGCGATCGAAATAATGCAGGAAACGTATCGAACGCAGGAGATTCTAATGCGTTAGGTGCTAATGGAAAAAATGTTTTACCTCAAACAGGTGACACATATCCATACGGAACATTATTTGCAGGTCTAGCATCGATTCTTGTCGGACTTTGGATTATGTTCAATAGAAGAAAAACGACAAAAGCATAACAAAACCAAAAAGACTATTAGTCGGTTAACGCCGCTAATAGTCTTTTTGGTTTTGGATGAATTTTTCTCAGAAGTACATTAACAAATTGATTATCCATATCGAACCACAAAGCTATGGACAAGTTTGTTTCAATGAAAGAATCTACCACTATTTTAGTCTGTTGTACAACTAAACAAAGAGGAATTGAAAAGGGAATCGAACGAGGAATAGAAAAAGGAACTGAACAAGTAGTCCGCGGAATGCTGCTGGAAAACCTATCGGTTGAGTTAATTGCAAAAGTAACCGAATTGGAAATGGAAAGAATCGAGCAAATTAGAATCATTTTATAAATATAGTGTAAAAGCAGTTGGAAGTGACTATGTCGTTTTCAAATGCTTTTTATATCTGAAAAATATTATTATCGATTGATAATAACGGTAATTTTTCATTATAATTTAAATTCATTATAAAGATAGGTATTTAGTTATTTTAATTTTTTCTTAAAACAACGAAAAAACATGATATTCGAACTAATGTTGGGTGTAATCATAGAAGATTATGAACTATAATTAATTCATGATTGAGTAGGAGGAATAAAGATGAAGCAAATAACGAAACTTGCAATTGCTATTACATTAATTTTGAGCATCTTTCCAATACAGAGTTTTGCAAAAGAAGTTTCTACTATAGCTATATTAAGTAATGAGAAGCAAAAAGCTTATAATAGCATTGTAGAAAGTCTTTTAAAAGTTGAGGCTAGTGCAAAATTTAACCCAGATGAAGTAAATTACATGGAAATTAGTGACCTTGTAAATAAAGCGGTAGATAATAACCCATCTATTTTTTATTATGCATCTGTGAATACGTCTTCTGATGGCACGATTAATTTCAAATACAATGATGACACGCAAACAATTTTAGATAAAAAGAAAAAAATCGATGTTGAAGTGGATCGTATTATCAAAACAACGATCAAAAAAGACATGAGTGATTTAGAAAAGGTAAAACAAATTCATGATTATTTAGTTATGACGATTGCTTACGACACGAGAACAAAAGACCTTCCAAAAGAGTCGTATGGAGTTGAGGGAGCTTTATTTAACAAAACTGCTGTTTGTGATGGATATACGAAATCGATGCAATTATTGCTGAATAAAGTAGGAGTTGAGACTTTATTTGTTGCTGGAACAAGTAAAGGTGTTAATCACTCTTGGAATCTCGTGAAAGTGGATGGTGAGTATTATCATGTCGATGCTACTTGGAATGATCCAGTTCCGAATAAACCAAATGTGAATTACAATTATTTCTTAATGACTAATGAGCAATTGAAAAAAGATCATCAGTGGAATGAAAAAGACTACCTAATAGCAAAAAGTAATAAGTTTAGCTATTTTCATCTAATGGAAAAAATGATTGAAAAAGACGGAGCGTATTACTATACGAATGGAAAGGACGAATTGTTATACAAAATGGATAAAAAAAGTAGTAAAGTTTCTAAAGTAACGAATGATAAAGTTCCTTATTTCGCTATTCACGGTCAATGGATTTATTATAGTAACTACTCAAAGAGTGGTTATTTATATAAAATGAAATTGGACGGAAAAGGAAAAAGTCAAATAAATTCTATTCATGTACAAGATTTAGTTGTAAAAGGTAGTACTCTACACTATAAAGATAATAAGTCGAATAAGAATCGTACTTTGGTGTTAAAATAATTGAAAAACTAGCATACCTGTAAGTAGGGATGCTAGTTTTCTTTATTTGAGTTCTAAATGCTCCTTTAAACTTTTTGTTACAGTTGAGAGCTCGTTTTCATCCATTAAATAATACCAAATGCCATCGATGCGTTTTCCTTCACCTTTTTGAAAAGATAACGAGTCTATTTGATTGAGCGAGTTTTTATAGCCTTTTTGTATATCAACCATTTGTTCAAAAGTCATATTTGTTCGTATATTTTGTTGGAGAGATGCCAGTAGCTCTTTATAATTCCATAAACTGTTTAGAGAAGCTCCTTCTCGCAAAATAGCTTGCAGTACTTGTTTTTGTCGTGCTTGTCTTCCGAAATCACCAAGAGGATCATCCATTCGCATTTGCACATAACCAAGTGCTTGTTCTCCAGTTAAATGAATGGAGCCTTTTTTATATTCAACATCATCGACTAAAAAAGCAAGGTCATTTTCTACTGTAACACCACCAACAATATCTACAATTTCTAAAAAACTTTCCATATTTACTTGGATTACATAATCGATCGGTATACCGAGTAAGTTTTCAACTGTCAGTAAGGACATGTCCATTCCACCAAATGCATAGGCGTGATTGATTTTATCAAGCTTTGCTTTCCCGATAATTTCAGTATACGTATCTCTTGGAATACTAATCATCTTAGTGGAGTTAGTAGTTGGATTTACTGTTAGTACAATGATTGTATCAGAGCGACCGACATCATTCTCGCGTTCATCAACACCAAGTAAAAGTAATGAAAAAGGTTCTTTTTCTACTAGCTCGACTTTCTCTGTTCTTAGTTCAGAGACTTTACGTATTTCTGGTTCGTGAATTGTTTCGAGTGTAGTAGAGACATCTTTGTAAAGAGTGCTTGCGTATACGGTACAACCTAGAAAAAAGCTTGCTATAAGTAATATCCATATTCTTTTCTTTCTCATCATGGACCTCGATTCTTTCATTACACATGTATGGTTAAATGTATGAAATGTAATTAGAAAATATTAATAACTAGTATGTATTTAGAATGCTAATCTTAAACGTTTAGAAGGAAACTGCCTTCTTTGTCGAATCTATTATTATTTCTCGGGAAATATTTCTAGTAATTCCCTGTAAATTCGATAAAATGAGAAGGAGATATAAGTTTAAAAATTGGGGGATATTATGAAGAAGTTTGCAGTATTAGCGGTATTGTTTATTTTATTATGTAGCAGTTTACAAGTGTCGGCTGCAACTAAGACAGAGAAGGTAGGGGCTTCATTTGTGCGTTCTGTTGCAATGAGTGGGGCAGCGGCAACCGTAAATGATGTTGCGTATCAATATGTTATTTTACAAGGAGATCCAGCAGCGCTTGCTGTTTATAAATTGCCATCAAAAGAGTTGGTTCATGAAGTGAAATTACCTAAATCTTCAGCGGCGTGGGCGATTACAACGGATGCTAGTGGTCAAGCGTGGATTGGTGGAACGCCTACTGCGGTATTATATAGTTATAATCCGGTAACTAAAAAACTTACGAATCATGGAACTCCTGATAATAGTCATACATCTATATTAGACTTAGAAGTAGTTGGAAATGCTATTTATGGAAGTACGGCTCCTAATGGGAAAGTGTTTAAATTTGAAAAAGGAAAATTCACAACACTTGGTGCCGCAACTGGCGTGCAGAAAAATGCCCGAAGTATAGCTTTACAAAAAGGCTCTAACCGTTTGTTTGTAGGCTCTGGTTCCAAAGCATCTCTTATCGTATGGGATTTAAAAACGAATGCGAAAAAAGAAATTTTGCCACCAGCGTATAAAAAAGAAAGTGATGTATATGATTTAGATTTTGCTGGAGGATATATTTTTGCGAAAGTTAGTCCAAGTAAAAAAGTGTTAGTTTTTGAAGCTAGTACAAATAAGTTTTTAAAAGAGCTACCTGCGGGATCAAGAGGTGTTTCACCAGCTTCTCCTATAGATGGTAATGTTTATTATTCTTATATGCAAAATTCATCTACTAGTTTGTATCGTTTTAATATGAAAACAAAATCTGCTGAAGATATGAAAGTGAATTTAGCAGGAACGGAAGCTGTGTCTTTAGATTTCGTGAAATTAGCTTCAGGTGAAACAATGCTGACGGGACTGTTAGGGAATACGGGTACTCACTTACTATATAATGTATCAACTAATAGTGTAGAAATTTCTAAACTGGTTTTGCCTGAACAAAGCGTTCCGATCCATACAATCAAGTCAGATGAAGCGGGCAATATTTTTACAAGTGGCTATGTGTCAGGTCAAGTAGCAATACTAAATCCGCTTGATCAAAGTAAAAAGCAAATTTTAGGTATTGGGCAAGTAGAAGGGATGGCTCCTTATGACAAAGGAATGTATTTAGGGGTGTATCCAGCTGGGGATGTGATGTATTATCATCCGAAAACGAGTCCATATGGGACGACTATTTTTTCAGTTGCTCAAATGGGACAAAATCGTCCAATCTCGCTTGCTGTTGCACCTGCTGAAAAAATGCTTGCTGTAGGCTCGCATCCAAAGCAAGGGACGGTCTCAGGTAGCTTTAGTTATTACAATATAAATACAAAAAAAGTATCTCATCGTAAAGCTTTATTTCCAAACCAAAGTGTAGTTGCTTTAACATATTCAAACGGTTATTTTTACGGGGGTACTTCTTCATTTGCGAATAGTAATCCAAATGGGATTGGCACTGCAAAGTTTTTCCGAATTTCTGCTAGTAATGTGAATGCTAAGCCTGAAGAGCTTGCAGCTCCGATAGCGAAAGCTAGACTGATTTCAGCCATGGCAACTGGTCCTTCTTCTACTATTTGGGGCTTAGCAGATGGATCTGCCTTCGTATATAATCCTAAAACAAAGAAGATGCAATCGATTTCTGTTGTCGCTAGAACAAGTGGACAAATTAAAAATGGCTCTATTGTTGATGGAAAGGATGGCTATATGTACGGAACAATTGAAAATAAACTGTTCCGAATCCATGCTACTTCACTAAAATTAGAAATGCTTGGAGATCAACATGCGAATGGTGTTGCTTTAGGTGGAGATGGACATATTTATTTCACTACGGGTGGAGATGTATGGCGATATAAAAAATAATATATGAAAAAGGTTACCTACAAAAAAGGTAGCCTTTTTTGTAGCCACAAATATGTAACAAATAATGCCTCGAAAAGCAAATTTGTATATGTTTTGTCTTTCTTTATTTCTATAATGGAAAGAAAGGGAGGGATTAATGTTGATGAGTTCCGTTCGAAACAAATTAGTACTATTAGCTGCTGTCGTTATAATTATTCCCCTACTTACTGTAGGAATCATGAATTATAGTGTTGCAAAATCAGAGTTGGATTACTTAGGAGAAGTAGGACTTCAAAATGGAACATTCGCTATTATAGATTTAATCGATGAACTTAATGAACAAGTTGAAAGCGGTTCCATAAGTTTGGAAGCTGCACAAGCAAGAGTTGGGGAGAAGATGATTGGACCAGTGGATGCGGAAAATAAGAGATCTATTGCGAATCCTGCTAAGTATGGTGAGAACTTTTACTTTTATGCAGTGGATGAATCAGGCGTATTGCAAGTGCATCCTAGCTTAGAGGGCCAAAGCTTATACGATGAACAAACGGATGATGGTCGTTATTTTATTCGAGAAGTAATCGAAGTTGCTAAAAGTGGAGGAGGATTTGTCTCATATGATTGGCCCCTTCCTTCCAATCCCGATAAAATTGAACCAAAAATTACGTATAGTATGTTAGACCCGAATTGGGGATGGACTATTGCGGCAGGAACATATGAAGTAGATTTCAATGGAGGGGCAATGGCAGTATTAAAAACATCTATTCTTGCAATAATTGGTTCACTAATTGTAGGAGTTGGATTGTTTTGGTTTTTTGCCGGAAAAATGACTGTTTACATTCAAAAAATTATGCATCTTACTTCGGATATTGCGGAAGGAAAGCTAAGTGGATCACTTGTTCCAATAGAAACGAAGGATGAGTTAGGAAAGCTTGCACAAAATGTGAATGAAATGAAAAGCAGCTTGGAAATAATGGTTGGGCAAACCCGAGAAAGCTCTGAACATATGAGAGTTTCTTCGGAAATGTTAAGTGCCATTACGGAAGAAACGACAGCATCTGCAGTTGAAATAACAAATGCAATTACAGAAGTTTCGAAAGGTGCGGTCATGCAAGCAGTAAATGCTGAAACAGCTATTGAGAAAGTAAATAATCTTTCGGATATAATTATGAAAACAACAGACCAATATAATTATATTATTGAAGATGTTTCAAAGATGACGACTTTACAAGAAAATGGACTTTCAAATGTAAATTATTTGGCGACAAATACAGACAAGTTTCATGGAGTTATAGAAGCTTTACGCAAAAATTTCGAACAGTTAACAACTAGAATGGGACAAATTACTGAGATTGTTCAAACAATTACAAATATCTCTGATCAAACGAATTTATTAGCTTTAAATGCAAGTATTGAAGCTGCTCGAGCTGGTGAGCATGGAAAAGGTTTTGCGGTTGTAGCAGATGAAGTTCGAAAACTTTCAGAAGGAACACAGGATGCTACAAATAATGTGAAAATGCTGCTTGTCCAAATCGAATCGGATACAAAGTCCGCTCAAATGCAGATGGAAGATACGTTGAAAATTTCTGTGGAACAGATTCATTCTGTAGATGATACAAAGCAATCATTTGTGGATTTATCAGAATCTATTAAGCAAATAAAAGAAGACTTAGCTTTCTTAGATGAAGAAATGAATGAAATGACTAAAAATCGAGAAGTAGTGGTTGAGTCTATTTCACATATTGCGATGGTTGCTGGAGAGTCAGCAGCTGCAACTGAAGAAATGAATGCATCTATTGATGAACAAAATAATGCGATACATTCTATTATGACCTCTGCACTTGAGTTGCAAGAAGAGGCAGAAAAAATGCACGAGCTTGTTGCGAGATTTACTTAAACGTTGTGCCAGCGCTCGACCGGAAATTTGGTTGAGCGTTTTGTTATGTTATACTTAAAACATATTTTAAAAAAGAAGGGACTTTCACATGACAAACGTATCTAACACATATAAAACAGAACTAAGCTTTTCGACAGATTGGGATATACCTGCACAAGAAAAATATATTTACCAATATTTTCATCAACAGCTAGAAGATTTAGAAGCAAACCAACTTCATGTTCATGGAGTGAAATTATATAAAGTGAGTGAAGATATAGTTGTTACTGCTATATTAAGACATTCTTTACCGAAGAAATTGCAATTGGAGCAAGTTGTTCTTATCGTAAAAGATAAAGAAGGAAAAGAATTAGCGAAGAAGCAATTTGATATGCAATTGTTTGGTGAATTGGAACCATGTACAGCTAGACCGTGGAAGTTTTTATTTGAGAAAGAAGATTTACTCGTTTCGCTTGATGAGATTACAAACGAAATGGACTTTGAAATGGTATTTGAATACTATGAAAAAGTAGTGAAAGATTTCGATTTGTACTTAGATGAAAATTGGTCGAATGGTTTAACAGAAGATCAACAGGTTTATGTGAAGGAGTTAGTTTCTACTTTAGAGCCGATTAAAGTAAATGAAATTTCAATTGTTGGATTCCATTTTTATGAAACGGAAGAAGCAGTACAAATTTATATTATTATCCGTAATGGATTTACAGAGACATTAACAATTGAAAACTTGCCGATTCAGTTATTTGATGCAACTGGAGAAATGGTATGTAAACTAGGCTTCCCAATTGGAGAGTTTGAGATTGCTTCGAAACAAGCACGACCGATTAGTTTGTCGTTCTCAAAAGAAGTGTTCATAAAAGAAAATCCAGATTTCAGCTCTTGGAAAATTGAAATGATCCCACAAACTTTATAATAAAAAAGGTCAGTACAATGGATTTTTCCGCTGTACTGACCTTTTCTTATTGTCTAGCTTCAGCACCTAGCCCCTCGGGGTCAAATGTGAAAAAGCTGTGATGGCTGAGGAACTGCCTCCTCGCTTTTCCCCATTTGCCTGTCGGGGCAGACATAGGTGCATACGCATTTCTTATTGTTCGTTTTTCGATGCGTGTACATGCAAATAGTAACGAATAATATCTCTGTTGAAAGAGTGAAGCATTTCATTGAACAAATGAAGTGCATCGAAAGAGAATAGTCGATAAGGATCTTCTTGTGAATAACCTCGAATACCGAGACCTTCTTTTAAATGATGAAGATTATCTAAATGAGTAATCCAATAACGATCCAATGTTTCTAAGTAAATCGATTGAATATCGTGCCAAATAGCGCCTGTAGCATCATCACTGCTTAATATATTTAATGCATCATTGTAAACTTCTTCTAATGTTTTTGTTAGTTTCTCTTTATTGTCCGAATCGAGCGATGTGAAATTGCTTTCGTCTTTAGACGTTAACATGTTCATAATTTTAATCTCATCGACTATTTCTTTTAAAAGAGAATGGCTATCAGATTCTTCTATGTTTAGTTCAGGAATTTCTTCTACCAGACCATAAAAGCGTTCTTGCAAAGCACTTTCTATAAGTGATTGCATATTTTCTACATATAATGCTTTTTCGCGATAGTTGTACATTACTTTTTGTTGATCATTACTAATTTCGTCTATTTTCAATAAATGAGAACGACTAGAAAAATGCATACCTTCGATTACATTTTGTACATTGTATACAAACTTCGTTGGATTTGGTGCACTAATTAGACCAGCATCATTTGTTTTAACTTTGCCTTTGTATTTCGCAAATTCTTCTTCATCGTAATAATAGAATAACTCATCTTCTAAAGAAACGATAAATTGTGTACTACCAGGATCACCTTGGCGACCTCCGCGACCACGAAGCTGCATATCAATTCGCGCACTGCTATGAAGCTCAGTGCCGATAATATGCAAACCTCCAAGTTCAGCGACACCTTCTCCAAGAATAATGTCTGTTCCACGGCCAGCCATATTTGTTGCAATCATTATTTTATTTAATTGCCCAGCAATTGAGATAAGTTCTGCTTCATCTTCTTCTGTTTTGGCATTTAAAATAGAATGTTCAATTTTCAATTCTTTTAAATAAGTAGAAAGTTTTTCGGATTGCTCAATAGACGTCGTTCCAATTAAAACAGGTCTTTTAATTTCATGGAATTTTTTAATCTCATCGACAATTTTTTTTGTTTTATCATCATATGTTAAATAAACAAGCGTTTCCATATCGATTCGCTTATTTGGTTTGTTTGTTGGAATTTCGGTCACTCGTAAATTATATGTTTCCCAAAACTCTTCTTTGGAAGGTACGGCACTACCAGTCATACCGGAAACATGCTTATACAATCTGAAATAATGTTGGATCGTAACAGAAGCTTGTGTATTGTTTTCTTCTTTTAAAGAAACTTTTTCTTTTGCTTCTATTGCTTGGTGGAGCCCGTCACTGTATGTACGACCATCCATCACACGACCTGTATAAGGGTCAACAATCATAATTTTATCGTCTTTTACAATATAATCTACGTCTTTATGCATAATAACTTTCGCACGAAGCGTTTGCATGGCAATATGCATGAATTCACGATGTTCGCTGTCATATACATTTTTAATGCCAAATGCAGCTTCTAAACGATCGGCACCGCCATCTAATAGTACAATTTGCTTCGTTTCAGGATAATGATCATAGTCTTCGCCTTCTTTGAAAGAATCCACTACAAGATGCATGATTGGAAATAAGTTTAAACTTGCGTTTGATTTCCCTGCAATGATTAATGGAGTTCTTGCTTCATCGATTAAAATACTATCGACTTCATCAATTAAAGCGTAAAAAAGAGGGCGCTGCACTAATTGGCCTTGGCCTTGCACCATATGATCTCTTAAATAATCAAAGCCGAATTCAGTACCAGTACCATAAGTAATATCACAATTATATGCAGCTTGTTTTTCACCACTATCGATTCCAGAAACGTTTAATCCAACCGTTAAACCTAAAAATTCAAATAGAGGTTTTGTTTCTTCAAAATCTCGCGTAGCTAAGTATTCATTTGCTGTAATAATATGCGTACCATTGCCGTAAAGCGCCATCACATATGCTGGAAGAGTAGCAACTAATGTTTTCCCTTCCCCGGTTTGCATTTGCGCAATCTGCGATTGGGTAAGAACAGCACCACCCATTAATTGCGAGTCATAATGACGCTTACCTAGTATACGTTTAGAAGCTTCACGTACGACTGCAAATGCTTCTATAATTATTTCTTCTGGTGATACATTATTGTTTAATTGATCACGGAAGTAATAGGAGTATTCTTGTAGCTCTAAATCAGTTTTATTTATAAATGAGTCTTCTAATGAATTAATTTTGGAAACAATTTTTTTTAATTGTTTAATCTCGATTACTTCTCCCGAGATCATTTTTTTTATAGATTGTAACATCGTCATTCTCCCTACTGTGTTTTCATGTGTTTATTATAACATGAAAAATAAAGGCAAGCATTTACTAGATTTTGCAAACAGAAAGGAATGTGAATTTCTTATGAATATTTCAATTATATTACATCCTTAGGTTTTAAATGTTACTGTATTGATATTAATGGTAAAATAAAATGCAGAGAGGGGTTTTTAAGTTTTGAAGAAAATATTAATATCTATGATGGCGGTTTCCTTAGCTTTACCTGTAGGGAGTTTTGCGTATGCAGAAGATTTAACGACTCCACCAGTAGAAACAGAAGAAATTATTGAAGTAGAAGAAAATGTGGAAGAATGGTTAGAAAATGCAGTGGAAGAAGAAACAAAAGAAGAAGTCGTGGAAGAGGGCTATGAAAATTTAGGACCAATGATTTTCAAGTCATCGGCTATTTCATCTAAAATTGCTGCAAACAAAGCAGGAGAGTACTTTATTTATTACATCATGCATGGTTCTCCGGCAGCGTTAGTCGTAGTAGACTATCAAACGAAAGAAACTGTACATACTTTTACGTTAGAAGATTCCAAAAGTGCATGGGGATTAGACATCGATGAGAATGGCAAGCTTTGGATTGGTGGATCTGTATCAAGTGTTTTATATAGTTATGATCCTAATACAGAAAAATTTGAAAAACATGGTAGCATTTTTTCGAACAAGAGCGACACATCTATTCAAGATTTGATCATCGAAGGAAATAAATTATATGCCGGTTCTGCATATGGTGGATCACTAATTGCAATGGATTTAGAGACAAAAGAAATAGAAGACTTTGGGCAAGTACGTAAAAGAAGAGAATTTGTAAAAGCAATCGTAGCGGATGAAGAAACGGATGAAGTATTTGTTGCAATCGGCTCTCCGATGGATTTATTAGTAAAAAAACGTGGAACTAAAAACTTCACTTCATTTTTGCCTGCAAAATATATGTCTGAAAAATATGCGCAAGATATGGTGCTAACAGATAAATATATTATTGCTAGATTACACCCTTCTAATATAGCGGTTATTTTTGATAGAAAAACGTTGAAAATTGTTGATGAATTTGAGTTGAAATCAAAAACAGTTTCTGCTGTTTCACCTGAAGGGGATGCTCTATATTACACAAAAGATCAGCAACTAATAAAATATACTTTTGAAACAAAAGAGCATACGGAATTAGGCTTGTTTTTACCTAAGGGAACAGAAGCAATTAATCTAGATTTCGTATTAAAAGGAACAAATGAAGTTAAACAAGAAGTGAAAAAGCCGAAATTACCTTTTGATTTAAAAAGAGTTTTGGAAGGTAGAGGTATAGAAGTAGACACAACAATTGAAACACCTTCAAATGAAACGGGATTGCCAAATGTAGAAAATAATACAACTGAGGATTCTAAAGAATGGTTGTTGTCTGGAATGGTTGATAATTTGGGGCAATTATTTGAGTACAATCCAAAAACTGGAACGATGAGTTATTTGCAATTTAAATTACCAGAGCAGCCAGTAGAGTTATATACACTAGAAGCAAGTTCGGATGGCACAAAAGTATTTGCAAATGGATATATGTCTGGTGGCCTTGGAATATACGATGTAGAAACTGGGGATAAAGAATTATATAGAAATATTAGTCAAATTGAGTCAATGTTTGATATTAATAACACATTGTATATCGGTGCTTATCCTTTAGCTAGATTACTAGTATATGATCGTTCACTTCCTTGGAATCCGGCAAATCCGAAAGAAGTTATCCGAATGAGTCAATATGGACAAGAAAGAACAACAGCTGTTACGCCGTATAATGGCGGAAAAGAAATTATTTTTGGAACATTACCGGATACAAGTGTTGGTGGTGGAGCCTTAGCTTTTTATGACACGATAACTGGAAATGTAGAAGTTCTTGAAAACTTTATTTACAACCAAAGTATTAGTTCTTTAGTTACTAGAGGAACGGAAGTATTTGGTGGTACTTCAATTCACGCAAATCAACAAGTGAATCCAAGGGGAGCGCGCTTATTCTATTTTAATAGAAGTAATCCTGATGTGAAAAAGTATATCCAACTTCCTTTCAGCGCAAGTATGATTACAAGTTTATTGGTAGATCAAAATAATAAAGTTTGGGGAATGGCGGATGGAAAGCTGTTTTCTTATACGGATGAGTCGACAGAAGTCAGAACAGTGGAGTTATTACCAACAATATCAGGTAGATTCCGCAATGCAGAAATTATAGATAGCGGCGATGGTTCTATTTATGGAAGTGTTGAAGGGAAATTGTTTAGAGTAACAAAAGATAATCTAGAAGTAGAATGGTTGAAAGATAGCGGTGTTTACGGCTTAGTGAAAGATTTGAATGGAGATCTGTACTATTATGAGGGAAGTAATTTATGGAGATACACAATCGAAAAAAATCGCTAAAAAAAGAAGAGCAACAAAAATAATATTGCTCTAGGAAACAAAGGAGATTCACAATAAATGAAACAAAAATTGATTTACCTTGTTATTATGTTTGCGATTGTCAGTGGAATAGTATTTCAGCCTAGCCAAGTGGAAGCTCAAGCGAAAAAAGTCTATTGGGACGGTATTTTAATGGTTCCTGGGCAAGCAGGTAAAATCAAAGTGATTAAACCTATTAATCTATGGAAACGTACTGCTGATGGACTTGTTTTTGAAAGAATATTAAAACCGGGAGAGCAATACAGAGTGTACCGCTACGATAACTTATACGGTGGTCAATATGGTCTTGGTGGAAATATGTATATTACGAAAGTAGAAGGGTACGTAGATTACCGTACTCCTTCTAAAGCGAAGTTACGAGAATTAGAACTTGCACAAGGCCAAGGTACAGTGACACCACCAAGTAATGGTTCATCTAATTTATTTCCTACGGAAGCAAAACCGAACTTAAGTATTGGGAAAGTTGTGAATCAGTCTATTACACAAATCGCTCCTGGCGTTCGAAAAAAGTTCTTTGATGTAGATGGAACAAATGGTAAACAAAATGTTTTTGTCGTCGACTATGATGGGAAAACAGCTAATATCGAAATGAAGGCAGAGCTTGCGAAAGATCAAGTGATTGGGTTTGAGTCAACGTCTTCTCAAGCAAACAGTGTAGCACAAAATGATTCATATCACGTTGTTGCTGGAGTAAATGGTGATTACTTTGATAAGCAAGGGCAGCCAATAGATTTAATGATGATTGGTGGTTCTATCGTGTCTACGCCTCAAACTGCTCTTAGTGATTTAGCTGTTTTAGGAATCACTGATACTGGTAAAGCGATAATAGGTGCCCCTCAAGTAGCTATGAATCTATCTGTAAATGGCCAATCTTATGCCATTAATTCGGTTAATAGAAAGAGATCTGCTAATCATTTAGTTGTTTATACGAGAGATTTTGCTGGAACTACAGGCACAAATGAGCTTGGTACAGAAGTTCGTGTGAAAGTAGAATCCGGTAAGTTAAATGGAGCAGAAGTTTTAACAGGAACTGTTACAGAGAATATGACTGGTGCTGGAAATGCAGCGTTAAGTTCAGGTGAGATTATTTTATCAGGTCATAACTTTGCAAGTGACTTTTTGAAAAATCTCCAAGTAGGAGACAAAGTAGAGATAAGTACAAGCTTTACTCCGGCTGAATGGAACAGTGTTCGAGAATCAGTAAGTGGACGATATCATTTAGTGAAAAATGGTGTACTTCAAACAATTACTACTCCAGGTATTGCTCCACGTACAGCAATTGGAGTGAAAAAAGATGGTAGTATTTTCACAGCAGTTATTGATGGGAGAACAACGAAGAGTAAAGGCTTAACTTTACAAAATACTGCTAAACTAATGAAAGATTTAGGGGCGCAGTACGCAATGACTTTTGACGGTGGCGGTTCCTCTACTGTAGTTGTTCGAGAACTTGGAAACAACAAAGTAACAGTTGCAAATAAACCTTCGGATGGAGCAGAGCGTGCGGTTGCGAATTCATTATTGTTTATTAGTAAATATAAAACAAGTGCAGTTATGACAATTACGCCTTCTTCAAGTACGGTAGAGGTGTTCCAAGGAGCGGCTTATAGTGATCTATCCGTTGCGGTAAAAGGGATAGATCAATATATGAATCCAGTGCCGATTTCTGGTAAAGGGAAAGTAACTTCTACTATTTTGAAATCAGAAGGTGGTAAGCAAGTAGTTACAGCTGGACCTGGTACATATCCAGGAGTTGTAACGTATGACGGAAAGACAACAAATATTCAATTGAAAGTTACGAACACATTAGATGATATCAAGCTTTCAGAAAGTTATCTGCAAGTGCAAAAAGGTCAATCGATTCAATTGGCTGCTAGCGGTATGAAAAATGGACAAGCTGTACTGACAGAAGCATCAGCTTTTAGTTGGACTACTACAGCAGGAACAATTCAACCTAATGGTAAATTTACAGCACAAGCCAAAGATGGTATTGGGACGATTGTCGTGAAATATGGCACGAAATCTATCACAGTACCAGTAATTGTTGGGGAAGTTTCTCCTACAATATTAGAATCATTTAATAAAGGTATATTAAATTATGAAGCTACAGGAGACCGGGTAAACTCAGTTTCTGTTCAAGGAGTAGCAAATGATCGAGATGGGACAAAAGCGTTGAAACTAGTGTATGACTTTACAAATACAACTGGAACTTCAGGTGCATATGTAAAAGCTAAAACACAATTAACAATTAGTGTACCTCCAAAGAAAATTGGTATGTGGGTTAAAGGTGACGGAAAAGGAAACTGGTTACGAGCTCAACTAGTAGATGCAACTGGTAAGACAGTTCAACTTGATCTTAGCAAAGATGTAAATTGGACAGATTGGCAGTTTGTTGAAACGGAAGTACCAGCTGGATTATCTTATCCACTTAAAATGGATTTACCTGTCCGTTTTATGCAAACTGAAAATGCAAAAAAATCTTCTGGTGAAATCATCATTGATGATATCCAGGCGATTTACAAAGATTAATGCTTAGTAACTAGTAATAGTAGTTGCGAACGATTTTGATGTATGATAACGTAATCAGTATGGATTTTTGCAAACTGTGGAGGGAAGTACATGGCTTCGGGAGAAAAAAGTAAAGAAAATAAATTATCTGGTTCTTCTACGGAAGGAAATACCCCAAAAGTTATAGGGTACTATAAACGCCAGGCGTGGGCACTAAAAGTATTTGAAAAGATAGATCAAGATAATTTAGTTTCAGATGGTAAAAATATAGTACTTGCTACTTCTATTATTCAATCAAATAATGATTTATTTTTCCCTGCTTTTATTCGTGTGAATACGAAAGAAAAAGGAAAAGTAGAAGGCGCATATTTGATAATTGAAGAAGACGATAGTTTTCAATTGTTACCACTAGAAAGAGCGCTAGAAGAATTGAATATGAATGAGTTGATTCCATTCAAATATCGTACATTAGAACAAATTGATGGTGACGAATTTCAAGTAAACTGGCCAGATTTTTCCTAATCGAAGTAAAAGAGACTGACTTTCGCTAATGCATGGCGAAAAGTCAGTCTTTTCTTTCTTTATATTAAATTTGTTTACTTCGCTATTTTTATAGTATAATCAGTAATTGAAGAAACTTTCATGTTACTATTACGTCTATTGAATTAAGAACTCAACAAGCATTACAAATATATAAAAAACAAGGATGATATTTTTGGATATAAAATTACTTCTTGCTTTTATCGTATCTATGGCGACTGCTATTGCTATCACACCATTAGTTATTAAACTGGCACATATTATAGGAGCAGTTGATAAACCGTCAGAACGAAAAGTTCATGCAAATGTGATGCCTAGATTAGGTGGACTTGCAATTTTTATTGCAGTCGTAGTTGGCTATTTTGTTGCAGGACTATACGAAGCAAAAATTACTGGAATAATTGTTGGTGCATTAATCATTATTGTTTTGGGAATAATAGATGACAAATATGAACTATCTGCAAAGATTAAATTATTAGGTCAAATTCTTGCTGCATGTGCAGTTATGGGAAGTGGCTTAACAATAGAAGTGTTAAATATTCCGTTTTTAGGTGTATTTCATCTTGGGATATTTTCTTATGTTGTTACACTCATTTGGATACTAGCTATTACGAACGCCATTAATTTAATTGACGGCTTAGATGGCTTATCAGCAGGTATATCTTCGATTGTATTTGCGAGTATTGCATTTTTAGCTTTCTCAGGTGATAAAATGCTTATCCTATCTCTTTCATTAATATTATTAGGTAGTACACTTGGATTCCTTTTCCATAACTTTTACCCAGCGAAAATTTTCATGGGTGACACAGGGTCTATGTTTTTAGGATATTCGATTTCTATATTGTCTTTATTAGGTTTATACAAAAGTGTGACATTGTTTAGCTTTGTTGTACCAATTATGATTTTAGGTGTGCCAATTTTTGATACGTCGTTTGCGATTATTCGTAGACTTGTAAATAGGCAGCCGATACATGCTGCTGATAAGTCTCATTTGCATCATAGACTATTAGCGCTTGGATTATCTCATCGAGACACTGTACTAGTTATATATGGGTTTGGATTGATATTTAGTATTACTGCAATTACATTTGAAACACTTACGTTAAGATGGGCTATTTTTATCGTCGTATTCATCTTAATAGCGTTTGAAATTATTGCAGAAAAAATAGGTCTTGTGAATGAAGAATTTAGACCGATCATTTCTATTTTCCGAAAAGTAGTTGGGTATAAGCGCAATTAGTTGTGCTTTTCACATAATAAAAAAATAATTAATTTATTGATAGGTTGGTGTAAATGACATGAAAGTCCCTATGTTAGATTTATCTGAGCAATACGCTACATTAAGAAGTGAAGTATTAGAAGCTTTAGATGGTGTTATGACTAGTTCGCACTTTATCCTTGGAAGCAATGTGAAAAAGTTAGAAGAGGATATAGCCAAGTATAGCCATGCTGCCCATGGTATTGGATGTGGCAATGGTAGTGATGCAATTCATATTGCTCTACAAGCAGCAGGGATTGGTGAAGGCGATGAGGTTATTACAACTCCATTTACTTTTTTCGCAACTGGCGGAGCAATCGTAAGAGCAGGGGCAAAACCTGTTTATGCAGATATAGATCCTGTTTCTTTTAACTTAGATCCGGAAGAAATTGAAAAACATATTACAGATAAAACGAAAGCAATCATTCCTGTCCATTTATATGGACAAATGGCAGATATGGTACGAATTCGTGAAATAGCAGATAAGCATAACCTAGTGGTTATAGAAGATGCTGCACAAGCAATTGGAGCGAAACAAGGAGAATATTCAGTAGGTGAACTTGGAGACGCTGCAACGTATAGCTTCTTCCCTACGAAAAACCTTGGAGCTTATGGTGATGCAGGTATGGTCGTTACAAATAATGACGATATCGCTGAAAAAAGCCGTGTAATTCGTGTACACGGAAGTAAACCAAAATATTACCACCATGTACTTGGTTACAATAGTCGTTTGGATGAAATGCAAGCGGCTGTATTAAACGTGAAGTTCCCTCACTTAGATTCATGGGGAGAGCAACGTAGAAAACATGCAGATTTTTATACAAATTTATTAAATGAAAAAGTAGCTGAGTTTGTAAAAACTCCTGTTAAAGTAGAAGGTTTTTATCATGTATTCCATCAATACACTATTTTGACTGAGCGACGTGATGAACTACGCACGTACTTAGAAGAAAATGGCGTGTCGACAATGATTTACTACCCACTACCATTGCATCTACAACCTGTTTTTGAAAGCCTAGGATATAAACAAGGGGATTTCCCTAAAACAGAAAAAGCTGCAAATGAGGCACTTTCTTTACCAATGTTCCCAGAACTTAAAGAAGAACAACAACAATACGTTGTAGAGAAAATTGCTGAGTTTTTTGCTGGAAAATAATGAAATGGCAAAATGGTAGAGGGAAACGTGTATATACGTTTCCCTCTACATGCCTGTTTAGGAGAAGTGAAATGACGGAAAACAAAAGTTATCGTTTATATGATTCATTAGAATTTTTTTGGAAAAAGAAAATTTGGTTTATTATTATCCCATTAATCGTAGCATTACTTGGATTTGTAGGATCTATGTTTATACCTAAAGATGGTGAATATGTTGGAAAAAGTACAATATTCACAGGCTCTGTAAAATTAGAAGCATTGACGAATCCAACTCATATTATGGCGAAATACGGCACTCACTTCACTGGTAAGTCGGAAGTGTTTGTTCCTACTAGAGCCTATATTAAAACTGAAATTTTTGGAGATAATGAAGAACAAGTAACAAAAGAAATCACACAATTCAATGAACAATTATTAGATGCTTTAATGGCTCAAAATGATAAAGTAATTGAAGGAACAGAAAAATATGCTAAGGAACAAGAAGCGAGAAGCAAGCATTTGCAAGAAGCAATTGATGCATATCAAGTAGCTATTAACAAATCTGTGAATGCAACAGAAATCAGCAATTATTCTACGTTGATATTCCAAGCTGAACAAGAACTAACGAATGCTACTGCAACAGTGCAACGAGTACGAAATGATATTATTGCATACGAACAACCCGAGTTGGCTTTATCTAAAGTTAATAAAACAAAATCATACGGTACAGAAGGTGCTATTGCTGGATTTATATTCGGTATTTTACTAGCAATATTTACTTTATCTTTATGGAAATACATGTTAGAAGCAAGAGGGAGTAAGAAAGCATGATTCAATTTGCCATTGTAGGTATGGGTTTTATCGCAGATAAACATATAGCGGCTATTCGTAATACAGAAGGCGCGAACTTATTTGCTATTTGTGATACGAACGCAGATCGACTAGTAATCGATGACGAAAACGTCCTTAAATATACAGAATTAGAAAAAATGCTTACAGAAAATCCACAAATTGATGTAGTAAACATTTGTGTTCCATCTGGTTTGCATGCAACTTTAACAAAAATTGTTGCGAAACATAAGCGACATATTATTACGGAAAAACCAATGGCTCTTAATTCCTCTGATGCGAAAGAAATGATGGAAGTAGCAGCTGAAGAAGGCATTAAATTAGCAATCGTTCATCCAAACCGATACCGTCCAGCAATTATGGAAGTTCGTAATCTAATGGATGAAGGAAAATTTGGTGAATTAAGCCATGCGAACGTAACTGTTCGATGGAATAGAGGTCAAGAATATTACGAACAAGCACCATGGAGAGGCACTAAAAAGTTTGATGGTGGCGTATTGATGAATCAAGCCATACATAATCTTGATTTACTTTTATGGTTTATGGGTCCAGTAAAATCAGTGCAAGGAATGGTAGCAACAAGATTCCGCAATATTGAAACAGAAGATGTAGCTACAGCAATTATTGAGTTTGAAAGTGGTGCACTTGGTGTAGTTGAGGCTGCAACAACTATTTATCCTCAAAACATTGAAGAATCCATTTCTATATTTGGAGAAACAGCTAGCGTGAAAGTTAGCGGTAAAAATGCATTATTCTTAGAAACATGGGAAGTTGAAGGACATGCAGAAGCGGAAGTAGAAGCGCTAAAAGCAAAAATTCAAAATGATCCTTGGGGCAAAAAGGGACATGATTGTATCATCGAAGATATGATAGCGGCGATTAAAGAAGATCGAGCACCTGCTGTTAGCGGACTGGATGGATATAATCCTGTACGTTTAATCGAAGCAATCATTGAATCATCAGAAACGGGTCAACGTATTTTATTCTCGTAAAAGAAATGCGCAAGTGCCTATTTCAGCCCCGACAAGTAAATGACGGTTTTTGAGGAAGCAGAACTTCAGCCACCGCAGAAAACTGGCATTTAACCTCGAGGGGCTAGGCGCTGGAGCTAGACGGTAACTAATTAGAAGAGTTTATATATTCTTAGTGATAACAGAAGGAGAGACAAATAATGTCTACATACTATGAAGAATTATTAGCAAAAATTGAAAATCATACAGCAGTAATTGGTGTAGTTGGTTTAGGTTATGTTGGATTACCACTTGCAGTAGAAAAAGCAAAAGCTGGTTACAATGTAATAGGTTTTGATGTGCAAGAATCAAAAATTGAACAAGTAAACAAAGGTATTAACTATATCGGTGATGTAGTGGATACTGATTTGAACGAAATGGTAAAATCAGGTCAGTTACGTGCTTCTTCTGATTATGGTTCAATTAGTGCAGTGGATGCGGTTGCAATTTGTGTACCGACACCACTAGATATATATCAACAACCGGATACCTCTTATGTAGAAAGTTCTGTACGTGAAATTGCGAACTATGCGAAAAAAGGAACTTTGGTAGTGCTTGAATCTACAACATACCCTGGTACAACAGAAGAAATTATTAGAACAGCTTTAGAAGAAAAAGGGTTTATTGTTGGGGAAGATATCTTTATCGCTTATTCCCCAGAACGTATTGATCCAGGTAATAAAAGCTTTAATACAAAAAATACACCAAAAGTAGTTGGTGGTATTACAGAAAAATGTACGGCAGTAGCTGCTGCTCTTTATAGTAGCGTACTTGATGGGGATGTTCATACAGTTTCAAGCCCAGCAATTGCAGAAATGGAAAAGATTTTTGAAAATACTTTCCGTCATATCAATATCGCGTTAGCAAATGAAATGGCTATCCTTTGTGAAAAAATGGGGATCGACGTTTGGGAAGTAATCGATGCAGCAAAAACAAAACCTTATGGCTTTATGGCGTTTTACCCAGGCCCAGGTTTAGGTGGACACTGTATTCCAATCGATCCATTCTATTTAACATGGAAAGCAAGAGAATATAATTACCACACAAAATTAATCGAACTAGCTGGCGAAATTAATAACTCTATGCCTGATTATGTTATTACTCGTGCAATGCAAATATTAAACGATGAAGGTAAAGCACTTCGTAACGCAAAAGTAGTTTTATTAGGCGTAGCGTATAAAAAAGATATCGATGATATGCGCGAATCTCCATCATTAAAATTAATCGAACTATTAATGCAACAAGGTGCGGATTTCAAAGCAATCGACCCACATGCGGATAAATTCAAAGTAAATGGTCAAATATTAGAAACGACTGTACTGACAGATGAACTATTAGACGAAGCAGATATCGTTATCTTAGCGACAGACCATACGGCATTTGACTATGCAAATATTGCTCAAAGATCAAAAGTAATTTTTGATACACGTAATGCATTTAAAGGAATCGAAACACCGAATCGTTATATCAAATTATAAGGGTGGTACGACAATGAATTTTATACATGAAACTGCTGAACTAGGTGAAAACACTACAGTTGGACATTTTTCTGTAATTGAAGAAGGAGCGAAAATTGGAAACAATGTTCGCGTAGGAAATCGTGTAACAATTCATGCTGGTACGATCATTGGTGAAGGTACAACGATTGATGATGGGGCTGTAATCGGTAAACAACCAAAACCAGCTAAAACAAGCACGATGCAAATTACGAAAGAAATTCCACCTCTTCAACTTGGAAAAGAATGTACGATTGGTGCAAATACGATTGTATATCGAGGTGCTATTGTTGGTGAAAGTACTTTAATCGCTGATTTAGCAACGGTTCGAGAAGATGTAGAAATTGGTTCTTTCGTTATTATTGGTCGCAATGTTACCGTAGAAAACTTTGTAACGATTGGTAACCGCACGAAAATCCAATCAAACTCTTATATTACGGCTCACTCTACATTAGAGGACCATGTATTTATCGCTCCTTGTGTAACAACAACGAATGATAATTTCATGGGCAGAACAGAAGCACGTTTCGATAAAATCAAAGGCGCGATTGTAAAAAGAGGGGCTCGTGTAGGTGGAGCATCTATTATTTTACCTGGTATTACAATTGCGGAAGAAACTTTTGTAGCTGCTGGAGCGTTAGTAACAAAAGATACAGAAGCAAAAACGCTTATTAAAGGATTCCCAGCTAAAATAATGAAAAATGTACCTGAGGAGGAACTTCTCTAAGTGTTTTCTCAGCTAAAACGTTTAGGAGCGGATTCGCTCCTTTATGCATTTATGAATGTTGGAACCAAACTAATTGCTTTTATATTGTTTCCTTTGTACGCCCATTATTTAGTAGATACATCGCTAATAGGTTTACTTCAGCTTGTAGATACGAATGTGTCGATGCTTACATTCTTGGTCATATTTGGAACAGATTCGGCTTTGGCTTATTACTACTTTGAGTATAAAGACAAAGAGACTCGTGAAAGATATGTTCGATCCGTTATGACGTTTAGAATTTCCATCGTTATCCTTTTATTTGCCGTATTCTTATTAGGTGGAGAGTGGCTTTCAGTACTGCTTTTAGATGTTCCTGGCCAATCTCAATTATTTTATATTGCACTTGGAACTCTTTGTTTAGACACTATTATCACGCTCGTACTAACTATCTTGAGATATGATTTTCATACGAAAAAAGTTGTAGCAACAACTGTTGCAAAAATGCTTTTAATTGCCGTTGTATCTCTTCTTTTTTTGATGTTCGTTTGGACATCACTTGAGGGAATACTTTTAGCAAGATTAATAAGTGTCGCGATAATCGTTTTAGTATTAATAAAACCTGTAACAGTTTATTTACGACCTTTGTTCGATTGGAATATTTTAAAGAAAATACTCATTTATGCAACTCCTTTAGTACCTGCATCTTTAGCATTTTGGATTATTGCTAATGCAAACAACTACTTTCTAAAGGCATACGCTACCTTATCAGACATAGGGATATATGGGACAGCCATGAAATTTGCTACATTCATCACTTTATTGACCAGTGGGATTCAGCTTGCTTGGCGACCTTTTTCGATGTCGTTAAAAGATAAGGAAGATAGCCCAAAACTATTCGCTACTTTATATGCAGCATTTTTATTGATTGGTAGTTTAGGAGTATTAGCGTTAGCTACATTTATGCCATGGATTATTTTAGTTATGCCTGAGCAGTTTAGAATTGCATTTCAATATGTAGCTCCAATTTCTATTGCTACTTTTTTAAGTTTTTATTATATGATTGTCTCTACAGGGATATTTTACTCTAAACAGACAAAACATATTTCTGTTGCATTTGGAATTGCAGCAATTGTATCCATTTTATTGAATTTTATATTCGTTCCAATGTTTACAATTTGGGGTACAGTTATTTCTTACGTAGTTTCTTATTGTGTCGCATTATTTTTAGTGTTTCGCAAAAGTCAGAAACTTTATTATGTCCCTTTCTCTGGTTTCAAAATGGGATGGACAATTTTTTGGTTAATCGCTGCAACTGGCAGTATAGTGTATATTCAAGTTAATGATTTAAATAGTTGGTTAATAGCAGGAGTGTGGATTGTTTTTATTATCCTAGTCCTTGTAGTTCGCATTGATAAGTATCTTGTAAAAAGAAAGTAATGGGGGATAAAAACATGGTGAAAAATTGTATAACTAACCTTAGGCATAAAGAATTTTATCCTTTAAAAGGTACAGGGTATGAGGGGTTTATAAGAGGTTACTTTTACGTTGAAAACCAGTATGTTACCCATGAAAACTTCACAACTATTTATGAATCGGGATTGATTAATCCTTCAGAAATCGCTACATGGAATGGTGAATTTGCGCTTATTTTAAAACGCGAAGATGAAATTACATTAGTTACGGATAAAAAGCGCTCCATTCCTTTATTTTATTCGTACGATGAAACGAATAATGAGTGGCTTGTTCAAGATCATCTACAGCCGAGTACTTCTATGTCTATTCAAAAAGAGGCGGCGGAAGAGCTTTTATTAGCTGGTTTTGTAACGGGAGATAAAACATTATTTAGTGGATGGCATCAATTAGAAGTAGCAACTATTGTAAGATTAAGTGAGCATGCATCGAAACATGCTTACTATTCTTATGTTGTTGAAAAAGAGTCAGATTCGATTGATACATTTGCTGATGAGTTAGCGCATATTTTACATAATATTTTTGATGATCTTGCAGTTAGACTTGCTGGGAGAAAGATCGTCCTACCTTTAAGTGGCGGTTATGATTCACGTATTATGGCACTAATGCTTAAAGAGAAAGGCCTTTCGGATTCGATTATTACATTTACTTATGGAAGACCCGGTAACGGGGAGGCAACTGTAAGTAAAGAAATAGCGGATCGTCTAGGCTTGAAGTGGAAATACTTTGCTTATGATAAAGCGATGTGGGAAAATCTGTACAAATCACAAGAGTGGAAAGATTATGTGTTGTATGCATGTAACGGGACATCGGTTGCGCATTTGCAAGACTTTCCAAGTACAAAGTTGCTAGTAGAAGAAGAAAAACTAGATAATGCTGTTTTTTTACCAGGTCATTCGTTAGACTTTTTAGGTGGAAGCCATTTGCCGTATGAAGCGACTATTGAAAAACAATTTACGACGAAGGAAGTAGTAGATTTTATTGTTCCAAAACATTTTCGATTATGGCAATTGTCTGGTGGATTGAGTCAGGAAAATAGTGAGATTGGTAAAAGTGTTACACAAGATGTAGCTGCTTATACGAATCTGACAAATGAGCGAGTTACGTCTATTATCGACGAATGGAACTGGAAAGAACGACAAGGGAAGTTCATCATTAACTCAGTTCGAGTATATGAATACTTCGATCAAGATTGGTCGATGCCTTTATGGGACGACCGATTAATCTACTTTTTCAGTAAAATACCAGTAAATTTAAAGTATAAAAAGTATTTGTATGACTATACATTACACAAAATGTATCCTGATTTTTACACATTACCACAGCGACCTGGTCCAGAAAATTCGTTGAAAAACAAATACGGATTGCTTTATCCATTACTGCGAAAAGTGTATCGTAAGAAAAAATTGTATCGCCAATATTACGATGAGCCAATGGAATGGTATGGAATTTATCCAACTTATAAACAATATGTACAAGCACTTTCCTTTAAAAGAGGCGGCAATAAATATGAACAACCATATAATATTAACTCATTTATTGCGAAAGATATGATTGAAATGATGGAGGAGATGACCAAATGAAAGTTCTTACAATATTAGGTGCAAGACCTCAATTTATAAAAGCGGCTGCAGTGTCCCGCGTTCTACGTGAAGAAGTAACAGAGTTAATCGTGCATACAGGGCAACATTATGATGCAAATATGTCGGATATCTTCTTTGATGAATTAAATATTCCAAAACCAGATTATCATTTAGGAATTGGTTCTGGTAATCATGGGAAACAAACTGGAGAAATGTTAGCAAAAATTGAAGAAATTATTCTAACAGAAAATCCGGATTTCGTGCTTGTTTATGGAGATACTAATTCTACACTTGCAGGTGCTCTTGCAGCTTCTAAGCTACATATTCCAATTGTTCATATCGAAGCCGGTCTTCGTAGCTTTAATATGAGAATGCCGGAGGAAGTGAACCGTATTTTAACGGATCACGTTTCTAGCTTACTTCTTTGTCCGACAGATACTGCAATTCAAAACTTAACGAATGAAAATATTTCCGCTGGCGTTCATAATGTTGGAGATGTAATGTATGATGCGGTGCTATACAATAAAACACTTGCAGAATCGACATCGACTATATTAGAAAGAGAAAATTTAACGCCGAAAGATTATTTATTAATAACGATTCATCGTGCTGAAAATACAGATGATATGGATCGAATGACATCTATTTTAGATGCATTTAGCCAACTTCCAGATAAAAAAGTATGGCCAATTCATCCACGTACGAAAAAGAAATTGGAAGACTACGGATTCAAATTGGATCAAATCCCGAATTTACAAGTAATTGAACCAGTAGGCTATTTAGATATGCTATCTCTTGAAATGGGTGCTAAAAAAATCGTAACGGATTCTGGCGGCGTTCAAAAAGAGGCTTATTTTGCAGAAGTACCTTGTATAACAGTTCGCGATCAAACCGAGTGGGTTGAAACATTAATAGAAGATGCAAATATTTTAACAGGAACGGATACGACTAAAATAGTTGAAGCAGTACAAAAGCAAGTTTCTCCTTCTTATACACCAGTATTTGGTGATGGAAAAAC
The DNA here is from genome assembly GCF_032154225.1 of Psychrobacillus sp. GTDB lineage: Bacteria > Bacillota > Bacilli > Bacillales_A > Planococcaceae > Psychrobacillus. Next base: position 169,674 of record NZ_JALDYF010000005.1, on the reverse strand, counting down.
AGCTGAAAAAGTATTGGTTTTATTAAAGAATTACTTAAGTAAATAAAGTAGGTGTGAGCATTGTTAATTTTCAGCATATGGCTCTTTACTGTGGTGGCTTCCACATTCCTTTTTAAAAAGGTTTCTGGGAGCCTTTCTCTTGTAAGGCCAAATATGATTACAATTATATATTATTATTCTTTCCTTATCTCCAGTTATATTGGCGGATTATTAATAGCACTAGGAATAGATGATTATTATATGATCAAAAGAATGGACCATGAGGAATTTAGAATCATTGGATTTGTTTTATTGACGATATTAATGATTTTATTTCCACTAGTGCAATTAGTTGTAGGGAGAATTTTTAACTTTAAATCTCAAATAGAATTCAATCGATACCTACATGAACCTGTTCGTACAAGTGTAGATAAGAATAAGCTGTTGTTTAAGCTTGCATTTTCAGCTCTGTCGGCTATTTCGGTTTTAGCGGTAGCTTATACGCTATTGAAGACATCTTCGATACCATTGTTGGAATTGTTAAAAGGAAATACATCTGAGCTTGCTTCGATGCGTATAGACGCATCGAGAGGCTTTGCTGGAAAAGTATTAATAAAGAATATATTTGCACTTGCTTTAACACCATTTTTATCTATTATTGCTTTTGTTTACGCAACGCGAACGAAAGAATTATGGTGGAAATTTACTTTCCTCATTTTATTTGTTTCTTCTGTATTAATTACAACATATGATTTAGCAAAATCGCCTATTTTCTTTTATGTGATCATGCTTATATTAGCAAGTGTATATGCAAGAAGCTTACAACTTAATTGGAGAAAAATTAGTGGTTATTTAGTTGCAGGGGTTGTTGTATTAGTTGGTATGTATGTTGCTATCCAAGGAGTAACTCAAATCGAGAGCTTTTTATCGTATAATTCGGGACCAATAGGAAGAATTATATTAGCGCAAATCTCTCCTTTCTTTTTACATTTAGATGCGTTTTCCTATTCGATAGCTGCTTTAGAGTTTCGAGGATTACCTTCATTTATCATTGGGTTTTTCGATTTAGAGCAAGTTCGTTCGGCCCGTATGGTAATGGAAAATGTGTTTCCTGAAAATGTGGACAAAGGTACTGGCGGAGTATTAAATACGATTTTCATCGGAGAGGCTTTTGCTTCTTTTGGTTATATTGGGGTGCTTTTATCTATTGTTTACGTAGCTGCAATAATTCAAGTACTTTATATTGTGTTTTTACGTTTACCAAAAACACCAGTGTTAATCGCATTGTTTGTCTATTTCACGATTAATATCCCAAGAACACTTGTTGGTGGAGTTTCCGATTTCTATTTTAATCCGATTTGGATCATCATTACAGTTACTTCAGTAGGTTTATTAATAGTAGAGCAATATTTTATGACCATTTGGAATTTTGTTATGGACAAAGTTAGGAAGAAAAAGGTGAAGGTATGAAAAATATAATCATTTATTATCCTTTTACAATAGCTGCTAATCCTAAAAGTGGTTCGGCACTACGTCCTGTGGAAATGCTAAAAGCGTTTGAAGGCTATGCGCAAAAACATGCTTTAGAGATCATTGTTATTTCTGGTAATAGCCAGGAACGAAGACAGTTATGGAACAAAATAGTGGAAGAGAAAAAGTATGAACACACGCTTTTTTGCTATTCTGAAAACCAAACGATTCCTTTGTGGTTAACGGACGCTGGACATATTCCAAAGGATTGGAAAATAGATAAAGACGTTTTCAAAACTTTAAAGAAGCATCATGTTCCAATAGGTGTTTTTTACCGAGATGTTTATTGGAAGTTTGATGAATTATACTCATTAAAGGGTCTTAAGAAATTTGTCATGCAAACTATTTATAAACTAGAAGAAAAGTTTTATAGCAAATATGTTCATACGGTATTTTTGCCAAGCGATGCAATGGGGAAATACGTGAACATTCATGCGACGAAAATGGCTTTGCCTCCGGGAGGCCGTTTTACAGAAATTCAAACGAATACAAATGAATTACAAAGCCCCTTCAAAGGAATTTATGTAGGTGGTATTAATAATGATGATTACGGCTTACCAACTTTAGTAGAAGCGTACTATTTGTTGAATAAAGATCATGTATTAGGTGAATTAATTATTGTATGTCGTGAAGATGAATACACACAATTAAATCCTACAGATAAAGCAAAATTAAACAAAGATTATATTCAGTTAAAGCATGTGAGTGGTGCAGAATTACAAGACGTTTATGAGGAAGTAGACTTTGCATTTATTCCAAGAAAAAGATCTGTTTATAATGATTTTGCAGTACCGATTAAACTGGTAGAATATTTAACAGCCGGGCTTCCAATCATTGCAACAGATTGCTCGGCACAAGAAGACTTTATACAATCGGGTCCTTATGGTGTTATTACGGGAGATACAGCGGAAAGCCTTGTTGCGGGAATGCAGTCAATTGAACCGCAGTTTAATGATTACAAAAAGAACATTCAGGAATCTTTTTTACAGCAGCATGCATGGAATGAACGTGCCGAACAAGCGGCGCATGCGCTAATGGGAGGTCAACATGAAAATAGCGATATTAGCACCAAGTAAGTCTATACATACACATAAATGGGCTTTATTTTATCAATCACAGGGTCTAGAGATAAAAGTGTATACATTTAAAGATCATTATTCAGAAGAAAATGCAAAGCAAGTGCCTACTGAAATATTACCTAAATTATTGCCCGGGAAAGCTTCTTATTTAGCGGCTGCCCCAGCATTAAAGAAAATGTTAAAAGAGTGGAATCCAGATATTTTACATTCTCACTTTATATCTAGCTATGGCTTATTAGGAGCACTTGTTAATTATAAAAAATATTTCGTATCGGTTTGGGGAAAAGATATTTTTGTATTCCCGAGAAAAAGTAAGTTAAATCAAAAGCTTATCGAATTTACTTTAGGCAAAGCTACAGCTATTTGTTCGACGAGTAAAATTATGGCGAAAGAAACGAATTTATATACAACTCGTCCTATATACGTAACGCCATTCGGAGTAGATATAGAAGCATTTCATCCTGCTATAAACGCAGAGGATGCGGATGATAAAATTATTGTCGGTACCGTAAAAGCGTTGGAAGATAAGTACGGCATTGCAGATTTAGTAAGAGGCTTTGCTTATTTCCATAAAGAATTTCCAAACTCTGAGTTACTTATTACGGGCGATGGTCCACAAAGAAAAGAATATGAGCAGTTAGCGAAAGAATTAGAAATAGAAGCTGTTACAACATTTACTGGAAGAGTGCCGAATACAGAAGTACCAAATATCATTCGTAAAATGACGATCTTTGCTGTTCCTTCTACAGAAGATAGTGAAAGTTTCGGTGTTGCTGCTGTTGAAGCAATGGCTTGTGGTATTCCAGTTGTCGTTTCAAATGCAGGTGGATTACCGGAAGTTGTCGTTCAAAATGTGACGGGTATTGTAACGGATAAAGAAAGTCCAGAACAATTAGCGACGGCATTTAAAAAGTTGGCACGCAGTAGTGAACTAAGAGCTTCCATGGGAGCTGCTGGAGTAGCTCATGTAAAAGAAAATTACAGCTGGATAGACAATGCGAATTATATGTTATCGTTATATGAGAAATATACGGGAAAAGGTGATTTGAAATGATCAAAAAGGCAGTTATTCCTGCTGCAGGTTTTGGAACACGCTTTTTACCTGCTACAAAGGCATTACCAAAAGAAATGCTTCCAATCGTCGATAAACCAAATTTACAATATATTATCGAAGAAGCAATTGCGTCTGGTATAGAAGATATTATTATCGTGACAGGACGCAATAAAAAATCAATGGAAGACCATTTCGATAAATCGGTTGAATTAGAATTACTTTTGAAAAAGACAGGCAAAATAGAATTGCTAGAAACGGTAGAAAACATTTCTAATTTAGTGGACATTCATTATATGCGTCAAAAAGAGCCACTTGGACTTGGACATGCTATTTTATGTACGAAAAAGTTTATCGGTAATGAACCATTTGCGATTTTATTACCAGATGATATCGTGGATGCAGAAGTTCCAGCTTTAAAACAAATGATCCAAAAATACGAAGAAGTACAAAGTAGTATTTTAGGTGTACGGGAAGTTCCAAACGAAGACGTCAATAAATACGGAATTGTCGATTATAGCAATGCGGAAAATGACTTATTTGCTGTGAAAAGATTAGTGGAAAAACCATCGATTGAAAATGCTCCTTCCAATCAAGCAATCGTTGGTCGTTACATTTTAACTCCAGCTATTTTCGAGGAGCTTGAAAAAGTAAAACCTGATGCAAAAGGCGAAATCCAATTAACAGATGCGATTGATTCTTTATCGAAAAGAGAGTCTGTCTATTCGTATATTTTTGATGGTACACGCTATGATGTTGGAGATAAACTTGGCTTTTTACAAGCAACATTTGATTTTGCATTAAAACGAGAAGATTTAAGAGAACCATTACTAGCATATTTGAAGAATAAATTGAAAGATTAACTCGGTGATAGCTATGAAAATTGTATATTTATGTCAACACTTTCCGCCAGAGACAGGTGCTCCACAAATTCGTGTATACGAAGTGAGTAAGGAATTACTCGCTCAAGGACATGACATTCAAGTGGTTACTGCATTCCCACATCATCCACATGGAATTATTCCGGATGAATATAAAGGAAAGAAATATGAATTTGAAAAATGGGATGGAATTCCTGTACATCGTACATGGATTTATCCTTCAAAAAAGGGAACGTTTTGGAAGCGGTTAGTTTCTTATTTTTCGTTTACTTTTAGTTCGTTTTATGGGCTAATGAAAGCTGGTAAAGTGGATGTAATCATTGTAAATTCTCCACCTATCTTTTTAGGTTTAACTGGATTATTAAGTGCGAAACTAAAAGGTGCAAAATTTGTATTCAATGTTGCGGATGTTTGGCCAGAATCAGCAGTTAAGTTAGGATTAGTAAAAAATAAGTTTTTTATTAAGCTAGCGGAAATATTAGAATCATTTCTTTACAAGCATTCTTGGAAGATTGCCGCAGCAACAGACGGTATAAAATCTTATATTATAAATCACTCTCAGCCAGAAGAAAAAGTGTTTGTATTGCCAAATGGTGTAAATACGACATTCTTTCAACCAGGGGAGAAAAATGAAGAGTATGTAGAAAAATTTGATTTGAAAGATAAGTTCGTGTTTGCTTACGGTGGGAATATTGGCTATGCACAAGGACTCGAATTTATTTTACATGCCGCAAAAAAAATGCAGGAAACGGTTCCGAATGCGCACTTTTTAATCGCTGGTGCAGGCCCAGAAGAACAAAAGCTTCATCGTTTAGCAGAAGAGTTAGGGCTTTTAAATATTTCCTTTTTAGGACATTTGCCTTTAAAAGAAATGCCAAAACTATTTTCAGTAACAGATGTAAGTATTGTTCCTTTAAGGGATTTAGCATTATTTGAAGGCGCAAGACCATCGAAAATTTTCCCAGCAGCTGCATCTGGTGTACCAGTGTTGTATTGCGGAAAAGGGGAAAGTGCTGAAATCGTTACGAAAAACAATATTGGTCTAGTTGCTCTGCCAGAAAATGTGGATTCGATTGCGTCTTCGATGTATCAATTCGTGGAAATGAACGAGGTAGATAGAAAGGCAATGCAGGAAAATGGTAGAAATCTCGCTATAAATGAGTACAGCTGGGGGACTATCGTTGCTGATCTTTTGCAAAACCTTACCAAAAAGTAATATTCTTTTCAATATACAGAGTACATAAATTTATGTATAATTGGTGAGATTATAATTTAACAGTAAAGTAGGGAAGTATTATGTCTACTTCACGTCGCACAAAGCGTAAATCCAAGACGAGAAGAAAATTTTATTATACATTGCTTATTGTATCGATGCTGGTTGTATCAGCCGGTATTGTCTTCGCTATAAATTTATCTATTGGCACAAAAAATGCTATGACGCAAATATACGAGCCTCTTGAGGGAGATACAGAAAAAGGTAGTGAAACAACAGATAAGTTTAATAATGCTAAAGCAGAAGATTCCGCATTTACGATTTTAGTAGCTGGTATCGAAAACCAAGAAAAAGCTAAATATGGTCGTTCAGACGTTTTAATGGTAGTAACAGTTAACCCTAAAACGGGAAAAATTTCTATGCTTAATATACCTCGTGATACTAGAATTTATATATCGAAAATGGGTTATGAGGATAAAATAAATCATGCATATGCAAATGGTGGTATTAATTACACTGTTCCAACAGTTGAAGAACTTTTAGATATTAAAATAGATTATTACGTATCGACAGATTTTAAAGGATTTGAAGATATTGTTAATACAGTTGGTGGAGTTGACGTAGAAGTTCCTTTCACGTTTAAAGCTCAGCTTACAGAAAGCTTGAAATGGAAGACATATACGAAGGGCCCGATGTATTTAAATGGAAATGAAGCTCTTGCATATGTGAGAATGCGTAAAAAAGATCCACAAGGTGATGCTGGTCGTAATATTCGTCAAAAGGATGTTATTAAAGCAGTTATCGACAAGGCTACTAGTTTAAGTTCTATTACAAAATTAGACGATATGATTAAAGATGTCGGGAATAATGTGAAGACGAATATTCCCTCTTCCGAGTACTTTGGTTTGATCAAAATGTATCAAAAGATTAAAGATAATCCAATTGAGCAGTTAGTATTGGAAGGCTATGATGATAGAGTGAATGGCATTTCTTATTTTTTCATAAAAGAAGATTCTCTTGAAGAAGTGAAGAAACAGTTACAGTTAAATCTAGATGACTTTGGACAAAATGCACAGAGTGATTTGAATACGGATAAAAAGTTGAATGATCTATCTATAGGTGAGTAAGTAAAGCAAATTGTCCGTAAGGGCAATTTGCTTTATTTTTTTTGAAAGAAGAAAGTATATAAAATTGTTCCATAAACACAGGGTTCGGGGAGTGGATTTCGTTACAAGCGGACGCTTTCCGCGGGGCTTTCAGCTCGCACTTTTCCCACTGGTGTCGCCGCTTTTCATTACACCCATCCTGCTTTGGGGAGTGGATTCATGTTCTTTCTACTTAAGCTCTTTCATGTAAAAAGAAGAGAAAAGTTCATCAACACTTCAAGTTAGAGATAGACCGACAATTTTCGTACCAATTAAATCTGTCATCTGCTTCTCCACTTTATGATCAAATTTAGAAGTGTCTCTTTGTAAAAACCTACAAAGAGTCGCCAAAATTGTATCTTTGGCGACCTTCAAAGTAGATAGAACCGACTTGCTTCTTCTATTTCCAAAAGAATTTAACTACCTGGTACTGAAGTTTCTGGCGAGCGGAAGGCGAACATTTGTAATACGATGACCGACTAATAAACTTGTTGTAAGTGACGCAGCCACTTACAACAAGTTTAACTTTTCCGTTCATTGTATAGCCTAATGTGAAGCTTGAAGCGAGCTAGAAACTACAGCGTTAAGATGTTTTTGCTCGGTTTTTCTTATTTTGGTGTTAAACGTTACGCGTAGCAAAAAACTTTACACCTATTAAACCTTACTACTTTATATGCACTCAAAAACAAAATCCAATCATTACATTATTGTTACAAAAGGTTTTAATTACATTAGTTGGATTGTTTTATACATATGAGTCTATTAAAATAGAGGAAATACGAGATTCAAGGAGGAACAAATGAGAAAAGTAATCGCATCTTCTGTTTTAGCAACTTCTGTCCTATTGCCCATCAATTTTATGGTGAGTGAGCCACCATCTACATATGCAGCTTCTAATCAAACTGTCGCATCAACTAATCTTGTAGGAACAACACAAAATATTGGAAAGAGCGCAGCAAATATGAGAAGCGGAGCAACGACTTCTTATAAAGTACTAGCGACAATTCCTTCCGGTACTTCATTAAAAATATTAAATGCATTTACAAATGCGCAAAAAGAAGTTTGGCTGAATGTAGAATACAAAGGAAAAAAAGGGTGGGTAACATCGGACCTATTTCTATTAAATGCAACAGCTGGTCAATCAGGATCTTCTATGAAAGTGATCAATCAAGCAACTGTCCACAAAGGTGCTACGAAAAATTATGACATCGTGCATACAGCGAAAATAGGAACAGCTTATGTTATCCATCAAGAAATAACAAATGGTTATAGCGAGAAGTGGGTTCAAGTAACGTATGCTACTGGAAAAAAAGGGTGGATGTTAGCTTCTGCATTTGAAGAAGCTTCTATTGCCAATAAAGTAGTTATTAAAAGCTCGACTGTACATACAGGAGCAACGAAAAGCTATAAAACGGTAGCAACAATTAATGTTGGAACAAAACTATCAATCCATCAAGAGTTTACAAATGCTTCAAAAGAAAAATGGTATCAGGTTTCATATGCTATTGGTAAAAAAGGCTGGATTTCTGCGGAAGCTTTTGAAAGTGTTGCTTCCGTTCCAGAAGTACCAGAAACTCCTCCTACAACAGACGGTTCTATTGTTGTAGTTGATACGAATTTGAAAATAACTGTTCCAGTTGCAAACATGCGTTCAGGTCCAAGTACTGACTTTAATGTTGTTACACAATCAAAACTGAACGATACCTTCCTCTCAAAGGAATATACGGTAGATGCTAAACAAGAGAAATGGTATAAAGTGAGCACTGTTAGCGGTGAAGAAGCATGGTTACACCAATCTGTTGCTTCTCCGGTAGAACAAGTCGAAGAAACACCGAGTGAAACTCCAGGAGCTGGTGAAACAGGCGCTATTAAACGGTTTAATGCTCTTTTGTATGCAGACAGCAATTTTAGTTCTGCTGTTGTACAAGGGCTACCAAGAAATACAGCTTTCACGGTATTGAATAAAGTAACTTCTTCAGATGGTACTAATTGGATTAATATTTTAACTACTACAGGTAAAGAAGGCTGGATACCTGATTTCGAAATAAATGAAAATATTCCAACTAAATATGGAAAAAAATCAGCTACTGTATATAGCGGGGCAAGTACTACTTCGAAAAAAGTAGATTCTATTACGACAAATTCGCCAGTTCGAGTATTGCGTACTTTAAATGGCTGGTTAAATGTCGAAACGCAAAGTGAAAAGCGCGGGTGGATTGAAGCTTCAGCTGTAGCAGATGTTTCTCCATTACAGTTAATGAATGGAAGAACGGAAGTTAGAAATGGACAAGACTATCTTGTATGGACTAAGCCATCTAATTTCAAACTGTCTTATTCAATGCCATCAGCTAATGTTTTAAAAGTTTCCGGAAATCTATCTCAAATAAATGAAATTAAGTCGAGTATGACTGGTGTACAAAGTATGAAAGTAGAAAAAGTTGCAGGTGGAACGTCTGTTTTATCGATAACATTTGATTCAAAATATACTTACACTATTCGTGATTATGATAAAGAACTTACGATTAAAGTAGTTCCAAAAGGATTAGCAAATAAGAAAATTATTATTGATGCTGGTCACGGTGCGAAGGATCCGGGAGCAGTAGGTAAAAATGGAACGAAGGAAAAAGAAGTAACACTTGCGACTGCATTAGCTTTGAAGGCAGAGTTAGAAGCAGCAGGAGCAGAGGTTTTATTAACAAGAAGTATTGATGTGTTTTTAGAACTGAGCGAGCGTACGGATATTGCAAATAGTTCAGATTATGATGCATTTATTAGTGTTCATGCAGATTCTTATACGACGACGTCAAAAGGTTCGACTACGTATTATAATTCTTCGGTTAATTTTAATGGACCTAAGAGCTTGGATTTGGCAAAAAGTATTCAAGCTGATTTAGTGAAGGCAGTAGGGACGTATGATAGAGGTGTCAAACAAGAACTATTTTATGTAAACCGTATGAATAAATTACCTTCTGTTTTAGTAGAGTTAGCGTTTATTTCGAATCCAACAGAAGAAGCAAAATTAGCTACCGCTGCCTTCCAAAAAAATGCTGCAATCGGTATTCGCAAAGGCCTAGAAAAATACTTCAATCAATAAAAGTGAGGAAGATATTAGATGAAAAAAAAAATACTAGCTACTATCGCAATTACAGTAGGACTTAGTTTAATCGTTTTGATCAATATTCCAACATCTACAAAAGCAAATTCGAATGTACTTTTAGCATCGGTTGAGTGGGTGCAAGCGCAATTGAATCCATTACAAACAAAAGTAACGGCTTTAGAAAAGCAAGTGGCAGAGCAAGAGCAAGCGATTAAACAATTACAAAAAGCTGTAGCTGAAGGAGGCGGAGTAGTTACTCCTCCTACGAACCCACCTACAACAAATCCTGGTACACCTCAAGATTTACCAACAGTAGTGTACACTACTGCGAACAATGTAAAAGTTCATAGTGGGGCATCACGAAATTATAAAGTGCTAGCAACACTAGGGACTGGTAAAGGTGTTACTGTAATCGACCAACATAAAGCAGCAGCAGGTGTATGGTACCGAGTAGAAGTATCTGCAAGCGTTAAAGGTTGGGTATTTACAGAAGATGTTTCGACAACAAAACCAGGTAGCTATGTTCCGTCACAAGTTGTGACTAAGGGAGCTGTTAATGTAAGGAAAGGTGCTACAACAACTTACAAATCACTTGAATTAGTTGCAAAAGGATCTACTTTAAAATATTTAGGTTCATTTAAAAATGCTAGCGGGGAAACTTGGTATAATGTGCAAACGCCAAAAGGAACTAAAGGTTGGGTGCTAAGTACGCTTACTGAGGTGAAATAAATGAAGAAAAAGATTATAACTATTTTATCAGTAGCGGTACTAAGTTTATTAACTACTAATTCAGCATTTGCTTTTACACAAGAAAACTATGCAAAAGAAGTGAAGGTGGAAGTGCATAATACATTTTCTACTTCCCTTCATTTGACTGGTATTTATAAATTAGAAAACTTAACGACGAAAGAAATGTTCTATGCACTACCAAATACTCCGATTACATTTTCTCAAGTGAATGGCGAAATTTCTATCTATCAAGCTGGAGCTTCTATGTATTCAGCTAACGGTTTTGCATTGCATGCATTATCAGGCAATGAAAAAATGGTCGTGTTTACTTCGGGCGTAGATGGAAAAAAAGGTGCATCGGCAGATTATGAAGTTGTAAACTCTTATAGAGCTTTTCAAGGTGCCTATTTAGTCAATGAATTCACGAACGCAAACGGTGAACTTTGGTACTCAATTACCGATGAGCAAGGTGTATCATCATGGGTTCCTGCAACAAGTGCAACTGTTGGAGCAGTCGTAACAGGACCACTAGGCAAGACGCCAAATGGCACGCAATATAGAGGAAGCTTTAGCGTTGTGAAATCGGGTACAAATGCACAAATTGTCAATAGACTTGATTTAGAAAACTATTTAAAAGGTGTAGTTCCAAATGAGTCATACGCTTCTTGGCATCAAGAAGCATTAAAAGCTCAAGCAGTTACTGCACGAAGCTTTACATTGAGTAAAGCTGGAATTTTGAGCAGTACAACGAAGGATCAGATGTATAAAGGTTATACATCTGAAAAAGCAAGTACAAACTCAGCAGTTGAAGCAACAAATGGACTAGTATTAAAATCAGGTGGCAAGCTTGTGGAAGCATTTTACTACGCTGCAAGTGGTGGTCGAACGGCTAATATTAGTGAAGTGTGGAACAGTACTCAGGTTCCTCACTACGTTTCCGTTGATGATTCAATCGAGAAGTCACCTTACGACAATTGGTCAGTGAGTATTCCAGCTGCCAATATTTTAACGAAATTTGGATTCAATGCTTCTACAGATATGTTACTAGATGTGAAACTAACAAAAGGCGGTTCCAATGGAGAAGTTACAGCAGTTACCGTTGTTACTTCAACAGGGGAAAAAACAATTAATGGAAATGAGTCTATCATTAGAGGACTATTTTTAGATGCGAATAAAGCATCTTTAAAATCCAACTGGTTCGATATTAGCTTTACAAAGCCAACCGGAACGACAGATTTAGCTGTACAACAAGTAAACGGTTCGACACCAATTACTTCATTGACAGGGATGTCTGTTCAAACGTCAGCTGGCGTGGAAACAATTTCTAGCGGTTCTGCCATGATTCAAACGAAAGATGGTGTTGCTTCTACAACAGCAACAACTGGAGCTCCGTCCTCCGTTACTGTAAACGGTAAAGGGTACGGACATCGTATCGGTATGAGTCAATGGGGAGCAAAAGCTCGTGCAGACGCTGGATGGACGTATGATCGAATTTTAAAACACTATTACCAAGGTGTAACCATCGAAAAACAATAAGAAAAGGTGACCATTCATGTGGTCACCTTTTTTCTATGGTTGTATAAAGTTTTCTGTGTAGTAAGGTATAAAGCCATTCGTCCATTTTGCAAAATGGACACCTATGCCGATTTCCGTGTAATTGGTGCTAATAATATTTTTTCGATGACCGAGAGAATTCATTAGTGCCTCATGTGCAAAATAGGCATTCGTATAACCCATTGCAATATTTTCTCCTGCGTATGTAAACGCTACTCCTCCTTTTAACAGTCGATCGAACGGAGTTTCTTCCTTTAAGTTCTCGTGTTTAAAATAATCGTTGTTCCCCATATCTACACTATGCAGTCGAGCAACTTGCGCTACTTTCGTCGAATAGGATAATACAGGGACATGGTGAAATTTTCTTTCTGCATTTATTAGTTCAAATAATAGGGATTCATAGCCCACTTGTAATGGGTTCATCTTTTTGGGATGAAGATTAGAACTATTTTCAACTAATAAAATCGCAGAAATCGTATTCTCATTGTGTACATCGATAAAGAAATTAGCATTGTATGTTGGGAAATGATACGTGATGATTTCGATTGGAAACGTATTTCCGGTTGTAGTATAATTCGTTCCTAACTTTTCTTCCAGCTGTTTTATCGTATTTGTTACAGAAATATCGTTAAACTGATAGTTTTTATCTTTTGTATAAATAGATGTGATTTTATTATTTAAATAACTAATTGCATAAAATTGGTCATAGTTAGTGTGATGAATGGAAGTGGATAATCCATCACTACTAGCTATTATGTTTTGCACTTTGCCAATTGTAGTTTGAACCGGACCTCCAATTGTGAAAGAAGTGTTACAATCGAGCGTTCTTAGCTTTTCTTTGGACGGAGTTTCGTACAAAATAGCTGCATCATTTTGTATAACTAGTCCCCCACCGAGATGAAAATACGTTTCTTTATTTACATATACGCGAAAGCTTTCTCCTTGTTTTGCATTTTTCCAAAACTCAAAACTACCATTGACGTTTTTATAAATTGTCGTTGATTTTTGAATCGTTACTCGTCCAATTTGCCCAGCCTTTAGTTCGATTCCATCCCATTTGACTTCTTGTTCACCGGAGCAAGTGGATTTTGCAAATGTATATGTAGGGAAAACAATTAGACTCATAATTAGTATTACGAAAACTCTTCTCAAGCATCTTCACCTCTTTTAAATGATTTTTCATTCAACTTCAAACTCCAAAAACTCTTTTTCGACAATGTCGATTTTTGCTTGACCGCTCGTAATTTCTGTCACCCAATCAACAAATTTTGTCTCATCTTCGGATTTTGTGTAAACTAGTAATTCGACTAATTCTGCATAATTAATTTCTTTTAAAGGAAATTCAGAAGATCGAACTTCATTTTCGACTTTTCCAAGCCAAGTGTAATCGATTGATACTTTCATCAAATGATGGAGGTTACGTTCAACGACTTTTGCAGCATCAATTCCTACTGTAGTTGCCTTTCCATATGCTCGAATTAACCCACCGCCACCAAGTTTGATACCGCCATAATAACGGGTAACGACAACTACTGTGTCTTTAAGCCCTTGCTTTTTCAACACTTCAAGCATTGGGAAACCAGCAGTACCACTAGGTTCCCCGTCATCATTGGCTTTTTGAATATTATCATTTTCGCCAATTATATAAGCAGAGCAGTTATGTGTAGCATCTTTATGTTTTTGTTTGATAGAATAAATAAAATCAACTGCATCTTCTTCCGTCTCTGCTCTATTGACATAAGTTAAAAATCGAGACTTTTGTATAATGATTTCACTTTCTCCGTGTCCTTTAACAGTTTGGTAATTATTTCTCATAGTTGGATTGTCCCTTCTAATATAAATTGAAACATAGTTGTAAAGTAATTTTAATTTATTTTTAGTAATAAAGTGCTATAATAGGTATTGTTATAAGTGAATGTAAGTTCATTCACGTCGATAAAGGAGTTTAATGCAGATGACGAACAGGAAAGTTGAGACTCAATCGTTAGATGTTATTTTAAATCGAATGGTTGAAGTGATGAATCATTCCAAAACTGATATCTTCATTATAAGCGAACAGAGCCGTCAAAGCTTCGATGAAATGAAAGTGGAACTAGAAAAAATTCGTGGAGAAATCGAAACGGTAATTTTTGAAGGTGATTTATTAGAAGAAAAATCGAAACTTTCACGAAATCGACTAGCTGAAGTATCCAAACACTTTGAATCATTTGACGAAGCCCAAGTTCGAAGTGCATATGAAACTGCGAATGAAATTCAAATAGGTCTCCTCATTAAAAGGTCAGAGGAACATCGACTAAGAGAAAGAAGAGATGACTTAGATCGTAGGTTACAAAATCTTTTGGAAATGATAGAACGAGCAGATCACTTAGTCAATCAAGTAAATATCGTTTTAAATTATTTAACATCAGACTTAAAACAAGTTGGAGAAGAGCTCGAAAACGCAAAAATTAAAAAAGATTTTTCACTAAAAATTATTGAAGCACAGGAAGAAGAACGAAAAAGACTGTCCCGTGAAATACACGATGGCCCAGCTCAGATGCTTGCTAATGTTTTACTACGTTCAGATTTGATCAATATTACATATCAGCAACGTGGTGGAGAAGAAGCGATGAAAGAACTGGCAGCATTAAAAGAAACGGTCCGTACTGCATTAACTGAAGTACGCCGGATTATATATGATCTTCGTCCGATGGCATTAGATGATTTAGGTTTGATCCCAACTCTAAGAAAATATATATCGACTATTGAAGAATATAATCCAAAAATAAAAATAAACTTTCAAGTATTTGGAGAAGAACATAGATTATTACCGAATTTTGAAGTAGCTATTTTTAGACTTATTCAAGAATGCTTAACAAATAGTTCAAAACATGGTCAATTTAGAGAAGCTTGGGTCAAAATAGAATGGGTGCAACAAAAGATCAATATTATCGTCAAAGATAATGGGATTGGCTTTGACCCGAATGTGGCAAAAGAAAAATCATTTGGTTTAATTGGAATGCGGGAACGTATCGAGCTGCTAGAAGGTACGATGAAAGTTATTTCTTCACCTGGAAATGGCGCAACGATATTGTTTTCCATACCATTCAATGAGAAATAAGTAGGAGGAAATAATTATGACAAAAATAGCTATTATAGATGATCACCAACTTTTCAGGGAAGGTGTTAAACGCATTCTAGATTTTGAAGACTCATTTGAAGTTGTTGCAGAGGGCGATGACGGCAACGATGTAATGGGAATATACGAGCAATATTTTCCAGATGTTATATTAATGGATATTAACATGCCATCTAAAAACGGCGTAGATGCTACCGAAGAACTTATGCAAAAGTATCCAGACGCAAAAGTAATTATGCTTTCGATTCATGATGATGAGTCATATGTTTCGCACGCATTAAAAACAGGCGCACTAGGATATATGTTAAAAGAAATGGATGCAAATGCAATTGTTGCTGCGATCAAAGTAGTAGCGAAAGGCGGTTCTTATTTACATCCAAAAGTAACACGCAATCTTGTAACAGAATTCCGTCGTTTAAGCGAACGTGAAAATAAAGGGAATTTCCATCAAACAGAAATTCGCCGTCCATTCCACTTATTAACGAAACGTGAATGTGAAGTACTACAATTACTAACGGATGGACAAAGTAACCGCACAATCGGTGAAACTCTATTCATTTCAGAAAAAACAGTAAAAAATCACGTATCTAGCATTTTACAAAAAATGAACGTAAACGACCGCACACAAGCAGTAGTAACCGGCATCAAAAACGGTTGGGTCGAAGTACGCTAACTTTTAAAAACCTCCTTACTCTTGAAAATTTGAGAGTGAGGAGGTTTTTTTGTGGGTTAGATAGGAAGAACTTGCGATTCGGAGGAGTGAACTTGTGATTTGAGCCATGGACCTTGCGATTCACATAAAGTGAGAGGGGAACTTGCGATTTGCGATGCTGAACTTGTGATTCTCCTCGTTGAACTTGCGATTCGGAGGTGTGAACTTGTGATTTAGGCCATGGACCTTGAGATTCACATAAAGTGAGAAGTGACCTTGCGATTTGCGAAGCTGAACTTGTGATTCACCCCATTGAACTTGCGATTCGGAGGTGTGAACTTGTGATTTGAGCCATGGACTTTGCGATTCACATAAAGAAAAAGGATCGAACGTTATCGATCCTTTTTCTTGGTATAAAATGTCCATGCACCAGCTTTATGACTTTGTAAGTTCAAATTATTTAGCATGCGAGAAGCGGAATAAATGGAATCAATCTGACAAAATTGACGAAAATCTTTATTTTTCATCTTATTATCGATTAACCAGAAAAATTCATCGACAGCATATTTATGAGCATCTCTTGATTTTTTTTGCATGCTATACATGTCCAAGTTTTCCCTGTTCGCTTCATCCCTAACGCACCGCAATGAGGACATTCCACACCAGTTAGTATTTCTTGGATAGGAATTTTATAATACTCGCATAGTGGCGGATAAGAAAAAGTTGATTGCATGCGTATAATTTTTTGCTTAATTTCATTGAATTCGGAATCAGACAACTGTGTGGGGGACGAGTTGTTATATAGGTGCAGAACTTTTTCAATCATGCTTTCTAGTTTGAAAATGGGATAGTTAGCCGGCTTTTCATGGATTCTGCAGGATTTGGCTGTCATGATGACGCGGCCTGTGACTTTCATTTTGGGAATGATGTCACGTAAGAATTCTTTCATGAATCGAATATGTCGCATAAGCTGATAGTATGGATTTGGGTATGATATTTCATTGCCATTCGGATTTACTTTAAAAAAATCATCCGAATTTTCATCAAAATATAAATCTCCACTTATGTTTTTCGATTCAATAACGATGCAACATCGGTCTGTTACAACCATGCAATCAATTTGTACTTTCCATTCACCTAGAATCAATGAAACGTCGGAAAAAACGTAGCAAGTGCCTGGTATTCGTAGTTCGGAGAGTTTGAGTAGTATACGATTTTCACCTCGTACTCCGGCTTCTTTTTTCCTGATTTCTTCACGAATAAAATCCAATTTCCCATGGCATGCTGGCAGTCTCTTCAACAATGCAATATGTCCTTGCAGAAATCCACCTCCAATCTACCTATATCTTACAAGTTATTTACAGAATATTCTACCATTAAATATATGGAACCAATTAATTGAGTTTTCGTCTTAGTTATGACAAAATAACCTCTAGCAAGGAGGAAAACAGATGAAACTTATACAAACAATAACACTTGCAGCAATCGTATTATTCCTCGCTGCTTGTACAAATAATGATGAAACGCAACAAAACTCAGGTTCGGCAACAGATAATGTTCCTTCTGATACACTAAAGACAACAGATCACGGAGTAGAAGATAAATCCGATGTTGGCTTTGAAATGTCAGGAAACAATATCGAAGAGGCAGAAAACATACCGAAACAGGAAAAATCTGCAATCATTGCAGCATTTGACGAATATATGGCTGCGTTCAACGAAGAAGATATTGATCGTTATATGAAATCGATTTCTAAAAAACCAGAAGGCTTTAACTACGACACAGAAAAAGCAGACGTACAAGATGTATTTAAACAATTCGACACAATTCGTACAGCAGAAAATGTGACAATTGTGAAATACGATGAAACACATGCGCAAGTTTTCGCACAACTGAATGTTGCATTGGAGCAGGAATCGACTGGAGCAAAGCTTGATAGCAAGGGACGTCAAGTGACAGTGTTCGCAAAAGAAGAGGGTAAATGGCTTGTAACGAGCGTGTACTTTATTCGAGATACAACTGAATAAAAGATGGAATCCCTCACATATATGACAAATATCATGTTGAGGGTCTTTTTTTACTTTCTTTTCATGAACTTATTCAGTAAACTAACGAATAGGAGTGTGATTTTTTAGATGAGAACAGCAGTAATAACGGATAGTACGGCTTATATTCCAATAGAAGTTAGAGAAAGCCTTCAAATTCATATGGTGCCGCTTAGCGTAGTCATTGGAACGGACATTTATAAAGAAGAGATAGATATAAACGCTAGTGAGTTTTATGAGAAAATCCGAAATGAGCGCGCGCTACCTAAGACGTCGCAGCCTGCTCTTGGAGACTTTATCACAACCTATGAAAAACTATCAAAAGAATACAATGCAGTCATTAATATCCATCTATCAAGCGGAATTAGTGGGACATTTGCTGGTGCTGTACAAGCTGGAGAAATGATTGAGAATTTGGACGTGTACACATTCGATTCAGAAGTTTCTTGTATGGTGCAAGGCTTTTACGTTATTCGTGCTGCAGAAATGGCAAAAGCAGGAGCACATCCGGATGAAATCATGAAAGAACTAAATGAGATGAAAGAAACATCTCGCGCATATTTCATGGTCGACAATTTAGATCATTTACATCGTGGTGGTCGCTTAAACGGCTTCGAGCGCATTATAGGTTCGATGCTTCAAGTGAAACCAATCCTGCATTTCGAAAACAAAGTGATTGTGCCATTTGAAAAAGTACGTACACGTAAAAAAGCGTTAAAACGTATTGTAGACTTACTTCAAGCAGATGCACAAAAATATCCGAAACTACAAGCAACGATTATTCATGCCAATCAACAACAAGAGGCAAACGAATGGAAAACGGAACTGGAAGCACTTTTACCAAACGTTCAATTCACAATTAGCTATTTCGGTCCAGTTATTGGAACGCACTTAGGAGAAGGCTCTATGGGCTTAGGATGGGTAAAAATCCAAAGTTAGGAAGATGCCAATGAACGAACAACTACAACAATTTTTAACAGGCCGCATATGGCTTCGCGAGCATACCCCATTCTCGCACGAAGTCATCGACGCCCACATCGAAAGTGGCCATATTTACCTCAAACAAGGCATCGTCACAAGTAGTAATTCTTGGCAATTAAAGAAGCATTGCTGTAACCGATGCCACAATACCAATCCCACATTATTTCAAACATTTCATTGCGCTCGTTGTAAACAACAATGCGTTTATTGTCGCCATTGTATTCGCATGGGAAGAGTAAGCAGTTGTTCCGAGCTAATGCTGTGGAATAAACATCCAGCAAAAACGAAAAACACACATATATTTACATGGAGCGGCAAACTAACGCCTGCTCAGCAAAAAGCAAGTGAGGAATTGCTTGTAAGCGTTCAACAAAATAAATCTCATTTATTGTCTGCAGTTTGTGGGGCTGGTAAAACGGAGCTTTTATTTCCATCCATCTATACATGTTTACGGGAAGGAAAAAGAGTTTGTGTTGCAGCACCACGAACCGACGTTATTTTAGAGCTATTTCCACGATTTCAACAAGTGTTTCCACAAACGACTATTCATGCACTATATGGGGGGGCACAGGATCAGGAAGGTTTTGCAGATTTAGTAGTTGCTACAACGCATCAGCTCTATCGTTTTGAAGATGCATTTGATGTTGTGTTTGTCGATGAGGCCGATGCATTTCCGTATTATGCGGACGAAACATTGCAACAAGCAGTTAAGAAAGCCGTGAAAAATGACGCTGCTATTCACTTTGTAACAGCAACTCCAACGAGCTCATTACGCACCGAAAACGAGTCTAATATTTCAAGAAGATACCATGGTCACGACTTACCAGTCCCGAGATTCAGTAGTTTATGGGGCTATGCAAGGCGAATGAAAAAAGGGAAAGTGCCCAAAAATTTGTACGACTGGATAGAAGAAAAAAAGAAACATCAAATCCCATTTCTCGTATTTTTACCAACAATTGAAATGCTGGAAAACTTCCCAGGAGATTTCGAAAGAGTACATGCAGAACATCCTGAACGAAAAGAAAAAGTACTGCTACTTAGGGAAAAGAAGATACCTGGTTTACTAACAACAACTATTTTAGAAAGAGGAATTACCATTGAAAATGTCCATGTAGCTGTCGTAGGAGCAGAACAGAAAATTTTCACTGCAAGTGCACTTATCCAAATAAGTGGACGTGTAGGAAGATCAAGTAACTTTCCAACAGGCGATATTGTCTTTTTTCATCACGGCATTAGTCATGAAATGGACAAAGCAAAAGCGGCAATTGAAAGGTGGAATAAACAATGATTTGCGTCATTTGTGGAAGTCATTTTCAACCTTTGCCAACATGGACTAGATTAATCGTATATAAACTAGAAACGAGTACATGCACTCGCTGTATGAGTAAATTTGAAAAAGCAGATCAAGTCATAGACTTTACTGATTTTATAGGGACGCCTTATGAAGGGGCAGTAGATAAAGTACTAGTAATGTATACGTACAACGAGGCGATGAATGACTATTTTCATCAATATAAGTTTCTGCAAGATGTAGCATTAGCGCAAGTATTCGCAGAAGTGCTACACGAAACATTTGAAGCGAAAGAAGGAATTGTCGTACCTATTCCAATGCATCCTGAAAAACTACTGTTAAGAACTTTTGCCCAAGTAGACGAATTATTAAATTATGCTCGTACCCCATTTCAACATGTATTAGAAAAAACAGAATCTAGCGAGCAAGGGAAAAAGTCGAAAAAAGAAAGATTAGATGCAAAGTCCCTTTTTAAAGTGTCGGGAAATGTCGAAGCTAAAACATATATTTTATTTGATGATATTTACACGACTGGTGCAACGATTCATCATGCAGCAAAAGTGCTGAAAGATGCTGGAGCAACAAGAATCGAAGCAGTCACTTTAATAAAGGGGTAAACAACCGATAAAAAATATGAGATAATGATAGAAAAGAACTCGGAGGGATTCAACATGGGTGAATTGAAAAACTGTCCGTCATGCGGGGAATTTTTTAACTATACAGGCATTAGAGATGTATGCAATAAATGTGCGATGAACGAAGAAAAACTCTATGAAGAGGTGTATCGTTTTTTACGCAAACGAGAGAATCGTGCGGCGAATATAGAACGAATCAAAGAAGCAACTGGTGTAGAAGAAACACTTCTATATAAATGGGTACGAAAAGGTAGACTACAACCAGCAATGTTTCCAAACCTAGGCTATCCATGTGATAACTGTGGTCGTCTAACAAACACAGGAAAGCTATGCACAGAATGTACCGCAAATATAAAAAATGGACTTCGCCAATTAGAAGCAGCAACTGAATTCAGAGAAAAAGTTTCCAAACAAAATAGCGGTACGTATCATACGGACAGGAAAAAATAGGAAATGACTCCAAGGGTTGAGAAAGAACAACTTTTGGAGTCATATTTTTTCCTAATTTCAAAAAAAATCTAAACACTTCTTAATCTAAACCGAAATAAGCTATAGACACTTGTGATATAGAGGGGAGGAAGAATTCATTATGAAAATATTTAATAGTGCAATAAGCCAAGTAAATCCATATAAGCGCAGTCAGCAACAATCAGAAAAAACACAAAATGCATCAAAAGCATCAACAGACCAACTAGAAATCTCTTCTGCTGCAAAAAGCATGCAAACAAAGACAACGGTTGGGCCAGAACGTGCAGACCGTATCGCAGCTATTAAAGCAGATATCGATGCTGGAACATATAAGGTAGATGCGAAACAACTGGCATCGAATTTGATCAATTATTACCGCATCTAAAAAGGAGTCTAAAAAAATGTCCGTTGAAACGATTTTGCAGGCATTAGAAAAGCTTGAACATCTTCATAAAAGCTTATTAGAGCTTGCCTATAAAAAGACTGAAATGATTAAAACTGGAGACACGGACAGTCTCGACCAACTGCTCAAGGATGAGCAGGCACATGTAGCGGCTATTTCACAGCTTGAACAACAGCGTCAAACAGTGGTAACGGATTACCTACGGGCAAAAGGAATTGCCCCTGCTGACCATCCAACTGTTGCTCATGTGGTAGATGCTGCTGACACAATGGAAGAAAAGGAACAACTGAAAGCAACACGAAAAAAGTTGCTTTTAGTGTTAGAAACACTCAAACACCAAAATGATTTAAACCAAAAGCTAACGTTTCAATCACTTCAATTCGTACACATGACATTAGACATGTTACGACCAAAGCCAGACCAAATAAACTACTCAAATACCGAAGCTCGAGGCCCATCCAAGGACCAAAAGTACTTCGATTCACAAGCATAAGGAGGCGACCCCATGCGTTCTACATTTATGGGATTAGAAGCTAGTAAACGAGGATTATTCACACAGCAATCGGCTCTATATACAACAGGACACAATATTTCAAATGCCAACACATTAGGTTTTTCACGCCAACGTGTTAACATGGAAGCAACTTTAGGCTTTCCAGGTACAGGGCTAAACGCACCAAAAACAGCTGGTCATCTCGGAACAGGTGTTCAAGCACAATCTGTTCAACGTATTCGCGACGAGTTCATCGATCGCCAATACCGTCAAGAGTCAACAAAGCTTGGCTACTGGGATTCAAAATCAAAAGCAATTAGTCAAATGGAAGACATTATAGCTGAGCCATCTGAATTTGGCTTAAACGAATCACTAGATTTGTTTTGGAAATCACTCCAAGATTTAAACACGAACCCAGATAACGCAGGTGCACGTAAAGTAATTCTTCAACGTGGTCAGCACGTAGCGGATTCTTTCAACTATATGCATAAGCAATTATCCGATATCCAAGGAAACCTTGGAAATGAAATTAAAGTATCAACGAATGACATTAACTCTAAATTAAAACAAATAGCAGACTTAAATGCACAAATAAAAGCAATCGAACCAAATGGCTATATGCCAAATGATTTATATGATGCACGTGATATATTAATTGATGAGCTATCTCAGTATTTCCCTATTGAAATTGAACGCGTTCCATCAGGAGGAAATTCTCTTGCAATTGCCGAAGGTAGTTTGACGGTAAAAATGAAGGTGAATGGACAATCGATAGAACTAATAAATGGGAAAGAATATGTGAAGTTAAATACAATTGATACTAGTGGGGATACTTTAGATGGAACAAACCTTGCCAAAGGATTTGGAGGAATCCAGTATACAGGATTAGGAAACCCTCCTTCAAACATGTATTCTGGAAGTATTAGCTATGCTAATTTAGAACAATCTAAAGGAAAACTATTATCTTTAATTGATTCATATGGTCATGGTGGGACGCCTGAAATCCCCGGTCCTCCTGTTATCCCAGCAGTTCTTCCAAAAGGTACTTATCCTGATATGCTTGCTAACTTAGATAAAATGGCAAATGCTTTTATGGAAGCATTTAACGACATGCATAAACAAGGTTTTACACTAGAATCTAGCCCTGGTGCTGGGGATAGTGTTCTTGGAGGAGATTTCTTTAATGGTGCTGGAGCAGCGGGAATTAAAGTCAACGATGACATTATTAAGGATCCTAATCTAATTGCTGCATCTGATCGTGCAGGTGAAGAAGGTAACGGAAAATGGGCTATTGAATTATCAAATCTAAAGTTTACTTCATTAGCTAGTTTAGGCGGAGCAAATCTTCAATCATTCTACCAAGGTGTAATTGGTCAGCTAGGTGTTGACGGCGAACAAGCGGAGCGTTTAGCTTATAACTCAGGAACGATTATGTTAACAGTTGAAAACAAGAAAGCATCAGTTAGTGCTGTATCACTGGATGAAGAAATGACAAATATGATTACATTCCAACAAGCATACAATGCAAATGCGCGTATGATTACAGTAATAGATGAAACATTAGATAAAATTATTAACGGTATGGGCCGTGTAGGTTTATAAGAGAGGGGCATATTTAAATGCGTGTTACACAATCAATGCTTTCCAGCAATATGCTGCGTAATTTATCGAATAGTTATTCAAAAATGGGAAAACTGCAAGACCAGATCACTTCTGGTTCAAAAATTAACCGTCCATCCGATGATCCAGTTGGAGCTATTAAGGGAATGGGCTTTAGAACTTCCTTAGGAAAAGTAGAGCAATATAAACGTAATATGATTGAAGTAACTAGCTGGATAGACAACACAGATGAATCTTTCGACGGTGTAGGAAAAGCATTACAACGTGTGCAAGAGCTTGTTACTTCAGCTGCAAATGATGCAACGGTTACGGATGACGATCGTGAAAAGATGAAAGCAGAAATTGATCAAATTCGAAAACAAATTCAAGATTTGGCGAATACTAAAATTGGAGATAAATATATATTCTCGGGTACTAATACTTCTAGCCCGCTTTTTAAGAAAGATGGAACAATGAATACAGGACCAGGTATGGATCAAGAAGTGAAAATTGAAGTTTCTGACGGAGTACAACTTACGGTGAATACAGTGGGAAATGAGATATTTGGAGATATTGATGCAATGATGGGGGACATAAGTGCAGCTTTGACTAAAGGAAGCGGAGTCGACGGAAATGTAATTGGTGGATACCTAGACAAAATCTCAGGGCAGCAAGCTAAAGTCCTAGAAGCTCGTTCAGACGTAGGTGCGAAACAAAACCGTGTAGAAATGGTAGAAAACCGTCTAGGTGTGCAAGAAGTAATGGTTACAAAGCAATTGTCTGATAATGAAAGCGTTGAGTATGATAAAGCAATTACGGAAATGGTGACGCAACAATCACTTCACCAAGCAGCTCTTTCTGTAGGAGCCAAAATTATTCAATCGACATTAGTAGACTTTATTAGATAATATTAATAGGAAGCGTTTGGACAACTTGTTCAAACGCTTTCTTTCGAATGAAAAGGAAGGTGATTAGGGTGAATATCCCTCATATTCAAATAAGAACAACGGATGCACAACTTGGTTTAAATATTGCGGATGCAAAACAAGTTATTCGACAACCAAGGGCAACTCAACATATTGAACAACCAGCGGCTATTTTAGAAATGCATACAACAAGAGGAATTATGAGAATTGACTCGACGCAAGCGCGAAGAGATGTTGGATTAATCAGTCCGGCAGAGTTTACATCAAAATACGCTTCTGAAGCACGTCAAAAAGCAATGCAAGGAATTGCAAGACGTGCTAGTGAAGGAAGACAAATGATGGAAATTTCAAAAGATCCAAATGCAATAGCGACTATTGCTAAACAAAATACTTTTCCAACTCCTGCAAAATTAGGAATAGACTTCATCCCTTCTGTAGGTTCTGTTAAACTAGACTACACACCTGCGAAACTTGATATAAACGCGCAAGAGCAAAAAGCGAAAATCAGTGCACAGGTGAATAAGCCAGTTCATGAATATACGCCAGGGAAAGTATCTGGATATATGATACAGCACGCATCAATAGACATCGATGTCATTGGTTAAAAGGAGAGCAAACATGAATATTGAAACAAAGTTTCTCGGAGAAGTTACAATAGAGCAAAAAGAAGTTATTCAGTTTCCAAATGGTTTACCAGGTTTTGAAGACATAAAAGAATTTGTTGTCTTACCATTAGAAGAAGCGTCACCATTTGCAATTTTGCAATCGATCAAACAGCAAGAAATAGGATTTGTTGTTGCATTCCCATTTGTATTTAAACAAGACTATGCATTTGATGTAACAGAAGAAGACAAAGAAGAGCTAAAAATAGAAGCACCAGAAGATTTAATAACATATACAATCGTTACACTAAAGGAACCTTTTAATAGCTCCACTTTAAATTTACAAGCACCAGTACTCATTAATCATAAACAAAAAATTGCAAAACAATTAGTATTGCATGACGCAGTTGCATATCCACTTCGATTTCCGATTGAAGGAGGCAACGTCTAATGCTTGTTCTTTCTCGTAAAAAAGATGAGTCCATTATGATTGGTGACCAAATAGAACTAAAAATATTAAGTGTCGATGGAGACCAAGTCAAACTAGGAATCATTGCTCCAAAAACCGTCAAAGTCTATCGTTCCGAGGTTTATAAGAGCATCCAAAACCAAAATAAAGAGTCTTTAAATATATCTAAATCACTAATTGAACAACTTTCTAAAAAAAATATTTAAAAACTATTAAACATTTTCAAATCGGTACGATAATACTATTGTAAGGCAGGAATGGGGCGGCCGACCTTAAACCTGCCAAGCACTTTCCACAAGGATGTGGAATTAAATAAAAACCAAAATTCAAGGAGGAATCTCACAATGAGAATTCAACACAACATTTCAGCACTAAACACACACAGAAACTTAGGTATGAACAACGCTGCAGCTTCTAAAAACTTAGAAAAACTTTCTTCAGGTTACAAAATCAACCGCGCTGGAGACGACGCTGCTGGTCTTGCGATCTCTGAAAAAATGCGTGGACAAATCCGCGGTTTAGATATGGCTTCTAAAAACGCTCAAGATTCAATCTCTCTTATCCAAACGGCTGAGGGTGCACTTAACGAAACACACGCTATCTTACAACGTATGCGTGAACTAGCAGTACAATCTGCGAATGATACAAACGTAACTGGTGACCGTAAAGCGCTTCAATTAGAAATCGAATCTCTATCAAAAGAAATCACTCGTATTTCTACTGATACTGAGTTCAATACTCAAAAATTATTAAACGGTACATTTGGAACAGCAATTACTAACGCTGGTTCTGCTACAGTATCTGGTGGTAAAGTATTCCATATTGGTGCAAACTCAGGTCAAAGTATCAATCTAAGCATTGGTAATATGGGAGCATCAGCTCTAGGAGTTAATGCTCTTGCGACAGGTAGTGCTAAAGCGTTAACTGCAACTGACAGTAAAGGTGCAGGTATCAACATTACTACTCAATCAAGTGCTGATAACTCAATTTCAATTATTGACAAAGCATTGACAAGAGTTTCTGAATCACGTGCATCTCTTGGTGCGGTACAAAACCGTCTTGAGCACACAATCAACAACTTAGGAACTACTTCTGAAAACTTAACAGCTGCAGAATCACGTATCCGTGACACTGACATGGCTAAAGAGATGATGAACTTCACTAAGAACAACATCTTAACTCAAGCTGCTCAATCTATGCTTGCGCAAGCTAACCAACAACCACAAGGTGTTCTTCAATTATTACAATAATTGATAACCTTAAACCTGTTTCTCAATTGAGAAACAGGTTTTTTTGAAGTTAATATCTAGAATTGCTTAGTAGTTGTTGATTATCTGTGATTTTTGCCGATATATAAGTAGAGGTGTTATCATGGAAAAGCAATTTGTAATAGAAACAATTGAAACAAAAAGTGGACATATGACATTAAAAGTAAATGATTACTTTTTACATAGTAAATATAATCCTATAGCAGAAGCACAGAAGTTTGTAGAAAAACAATATGAAGCCCATCATGTGCATATTTTGTTTGGGTATGGTTTAGGCTATATAGTAGATAGTCTAAAGAGACAATTTAAATTTAACGAGCCGTTAATCGTCATCGATCCCCTATTTGATTATTCACTTATAGAGGTACAGGCCAGACATAAAGAAAATGAGATGGATAAGCTTTTATATAATAGTGAATCTATTAATACATTGGAATATATAATAGATAGCACTAAAGAGTTGGACTTTCTGAACAGCTTTAAAGTTATCTGCTCCCCTAATTTTGATAAACTATTTCCGGAAACTTTTTTGCAAGTTTTGAAAACAGTAAAAGATATACAACAAAAAAGCAAGGTTAATGAGAATACAGTCATTAGAGACTCTGAAGCTTGGCAAAAAAATCTAAGTGAAAACCTTATTTCAATTTTTGAAGATAGAAACTTAGAAAGTTTGCATCAAAAATATTCTTGGCCAGTAGTTGTTGCTTCTGGAGGGCCTTCCCTTACTAAACAGTTGACTTTGCTAAAAAGTATTAAAGATGATGTAATTATTATTGCGGCAGGATCTACAATCAACTCTTTATTGGCTGTTGGAATAGAGCCTGATTTTGTTGCTTCTATTGATGGTTCAGAAGCAAGTTATAATCAATTTAAAGATTTAAATTTAAAAAAGACACAACTAATGTATACAGTTTTTAATAATCCCGGAATTAGGGAGAAATTTAGTAATTCAAATTATGCTTTTATGGCTTCTTCAGATGTAACAATTTATAACTATTTAGAAAGTAAATTAGGTGTTACTTTACCGAAAATTCTAGGTGGTGGAAGTGTTGCTCAATATGCCTATACACTTGCCCAGTATATTTCAAGCGGACCGATTGCTTTAATAGGACAAGATTTAGCTTATACAAACAACCAAACACATGCTGCTAATAATAAGCAAGCTGAAGAAATTGAGGAAAGCTGGAAAGCCAGTGATAATATGTTTACAGTGGAAGGCTTTGATGGTGAGAATGTTTGGACAAGCACGATGTTTTATTCGATGAAGCTAACATTTGAGCAAATGATTGAAAATTATCCACCTGTAAATGTGGTTTATAATTGCACTGAAGGTGGGGCAAAGCTAAATGGTTTTGCTCAAAAAAACTTTAATGATTTTTGTGAAGAATATATTCACGAAAAAAAACCAAATAAAGAAATAGATAATCAAAGCTATTTGGTTTCTCAAGATGAGTGGAAAAAGTTGCAAGGAATACTAGAGGATGAATTAAAAGATTATGATCAAATCATCAAGCATTTATTAAAAGGCTTAGCTGCATTGGAAAATAATAATTCAAGTACAGTTTTTAATAATAAAATATTAAAAAAATTAGATAAAGTTGATATAGAAATTGCGAAACTTTATCCAAACGTGCAAATGGATTTCATCGTATCTCCAATTACGATAGAAGTATTAAAAGGTTTTTTAGAAAAAGAGAACGAGACATCTGTGGAAAAGTATACTAGAGTATATAATCAAACAAAGACACTCTACTATAAACTTTTAGAAGCAACGAAAAAGTCAAAAATGTATACTGAAAATGTAATAAAACGAATCGATAGTGAAAAAATAATAAAAAGCGAGGAATTATAATGACAGAAATTTTAAAAGATACAATCCAAAGTTTTAACGAATACTTACCAAGAGTAGTTGCGGGAAGTCACGACATTGCAGAAAGTTTAAGAAGTGACAATGTGGCAGTAGCATTGCCTATGATTTTAGATTTCTCAGAAGGAATGTCTTGGCTGGTAGAAGCTATTGAACTTTTTAAAATAAATGAAGTAGATGCAAATCTACATATAGATAGAATACATGAATTTTTGAATGAGATTAATGCTGGTCTTGAAATGCAAGATTATGTATTAGTAGCAGATATGTTTGAATATGAAATTGCTCCTTTCTTTGAAGAAGCTTCACCAATCGTGGCTTTCCAAAACTAATGAAATGGCTTGTTGACATTGCAAAGGATGGATTATACACGCTTCAATTAAATGATATTTACCTTTATAGTAAATATCGTCCGAAAGAAGATGTAGAAAAATTCATTGCAAAAGAAATAACAGATGAATGTAATAACTATATTTTATTTGGACTGGGCCTTGGCTATCATGCTAAGGCTCTTCTTGAAAAAAGCCCTGAATCTGTAGTGTATATTGTTTTAGCAGATAAAAAAGAACTAGATCTTTGCATGGAGTATGGAGCATCATCTATCTTGGAAGATAAGCGTATTCACATTATTAGCGATGAATTTGGTTTAACGAATATATCATTAGCGGAAACAGAACTTATTATTCCATTACAATGGCTAAAGGCAATAGGATCAAATCATCCATTATTCGCACTTTTAGAAGATATAAAAATAAGACAAATGTCTTTTCAACAAGTTAGTGAAATTATGCAAGAAAATTTCTTAGCAAATACCTTAAATAATGATCTTTCTTTACAGAAATTTATAGGTTTTGCGAAAAATAATTATGCTGTGTTAGTATCGGCAGGCCCAAGTCTCAATCAAACAGTTGAAGCTTTGAAAGAAATAGGTGAATTCTGTTTCGTATTAGCAGTCGGATCAGCATTAAAAACTTTACTCAGAGAAGGAATTGTTCCAGATGCGATGATTATTACAGATCCTACACACTTAGTACAAGAGCAAATTGAGCATACAACTTATGACGGCTTGTTATTTTATATGGCTACGGCAAATCATGAAATGACAAGTTTACATAAAGGGAGAAAAATAATTTTATTCCAAAAGGGATTTCCATTATCTGAGGAGTTTGCTACAGCAAATAAGAGTCCACTCATAGAAACAGGTGGTTCTGTTGCAACGACTGGCTTATCACTACTAGAGTTCATGGGCTTTCAAACCGTTTATTTATTTGGTCAAGATTTAGGCTTTAAAAACAATCAAACCCATGCAAATGCATCGACATCTTCTAATACTTACGAAACTGATATAAAGTTTCAAACTGTTCTTTCCAATAACGGTGAATATATAAATACATATAGCAATTTCAATATTTTCAGACGTTGGTTTGAACAGAAAGCGGCAAATACATTAATGCAAGTGTATAACACAGCGTGGGATGGTGCTAAAATAGAGGGGATACCTTATATAAGTGCTAGTGAGATGGAAAAGCAATTAGTAGGAGCCTCTATGATCGACTATAAAAACGTGTTGAATGATACTCTATCAACTAAATAATTAGAGAAGGTGCAATAAATATGACTAAAAAAATCTTAGTAACTGGAGCAGATGGCTTTATCGGCTCTCATCTAACGGAAGAACTTGTTAAACAAGGCTATGATGTACGTGCATTTGTTTACTATAACTCTTTTAACTCTTGGGGATGGCTAGATCAATCTTCGAAAGAAGTGAAAGAATCCTTAGATATTTTTTCTGGAGATATTAGAGATCCATTCGGTGTAAAAGAAGCAATGAAGGGATGTACACATGTTTTACATTTGGCATCGCTAATTGCTATTCCATATTCTTACCATTCTCCAGCTACTTATATTGATACAAACATAAATGGAACGCTTAATATTGTACAAGCTGCACGTGAGTTGGGGGTAGAGAAGGTTGTGCACACATCTACAAGTGAAGTATATGGTACAGCACAATATGTACCGATTGACGAAGATCACCCGTTACAAGGTCAATCTCCATACTCAGCTTCTAAAATTGGCGCAGATCAAATGGCTTTATCGTTTTATCGATCATTTGATACACCTGTAGCAATTATTCGACCATTCAATACGTATGGACCTCGCCAATCGGCACGTGCTGTTATTCCAACGATTATTAGTCAATTAGCAGGTGGACAAATGACGATTAAATTAGGCGCTATTAGCCCAACACGCGATTTCAACTATGTAAAAGATAGCGTTGGTGGATTTATTTCTGTTATGAACTCACCAAAATCTATCGGGGAAGTGATTAATGTTGGTTCTAACTATGAAGTGTCTATAGGAGAAACAGCTGAAATGATTGCGGATATTATGGGTGTTAATTTAACGATTGAAACGGATGAGCAACGTCTACGTCCAGAGAAAAGCGAAGTAAATCGTTTATGGGCTGAAAATAAAAAAGCAAAAGAATTAATTGGTTGGGAGCCACAATATGGCAATAAAGATGGATTCCGTCGTGGATTAGAAGAAACGATTGAATGGTTCACGAATCCAAAGAATTTAGCTCAATATAAGGCAGATGTGTACAATATATGAATACACAATGGCTAGCGCTTACAAATCAGATTAAAGAACATTATAAGAAGGATTTTGTGTCACTGCATGAGCCAACTTTCAATGGCAAGGAACTTGAGTATGTAACAGATTGCATCGAAGCAGGTTGGGTATCTTCTGTAGGTGCATATGTGACGCGATTTGAGGAGGATTTAGCACGTATTACAGGGGTAAAGCGTGCCGTTGCTGTTATGAATGGTACTGCCGCATTGCATATTGCATTAAAAGTAGCGGGAGTACAGGAGAATGAAGAAGTTTTCATGCCTTCCCTAACATTTATTGCGACTGCAAATGCAACGTCTTATTTAGGAGCAGTTCCACATTTTGTTGATGTATCTGAAAAGACATTGGGTCTTGACCCGCAAAAGCTAGAAGCGCATATTTTAGAGATTGGCGAAGTAAAAGGAAATCTGTTGTTCAACAAAGAAACAGGACGTGTAATTCGTGCCGTCGTGCCAATGCATACTTTTGGTCATTCGGTAGAATTAGATGAATTACAGCTTATTTGTGAGAAATATCATTTAGTTTTAGTAGAAGATGCCGCGGAATCGCTCGGTTCTTATTATAAAGGCAAGCATACAGGAAGCTTTGGTAAAGTAAGTGCTCTAAGCTTTAATGGCAATAAAATCATTACAACCGGTGGCGGTGGTGCCATTTTGACGGATGATGAAGAACTTGCCAATTATGCGAAGCATATTACGACAACAGCAAAAGTGCCACATCGTTGGGAATATGAGCATGATGAAATAGGATATAACTATCGTTTACCGAATATAAACGCAGCATTAGGGTGTGCACAACTTGAAAAAATGCCGGAATTTATCGAGCAAAAACGTCAGTTAACAAATTTTTATGAAGAACTGGTAGCACCATTAGAAGGTGTAACACTTTTTAAAGAACCAGAGCATTCGACTAGTAACTATTGGCTTCAAACATTGATATTAGATGATTCTTTAAAAAGAGAAGAAGTATTAACATTTTTAAATGAAAATGGTGTCATGAGTCGTCCGATTTGGACACCTATGCACGAATTGCAGCTGTACGCGCAAATGCCAAAAGCAGATTTATCAACTACTGAACGACTTAACCAAAAAATTATTAATATCCCAAGTACGCCAGTAAGAGAGGTGTAAGCGTTGATACGAAAAATCTGTGTTGTAACTGGAACCAGGGCGGAATATGGGCTGTTATCCAACCTAATGAGAGCTATCCAACAATCAATTGATTTTGATTTGCAGCTAGTTGTAACCGGTATGCATCTGTCGCCTGAATTTGGGTTGACATACAAGCAAATAGAAGATGACGGCTTTGTAATTGACGAAAAGGTAGAAATGTTATTATCGTCTGATACATCGTCCGCAGTAGCAAAATCAATGGGATTAGCAACTATCGGTTTTTCTTCTGCATTTGAACGAATCCAACCTGACTTGCTTATTATTTTAGGTGATCGTTTTGAGATGCTTGCTGCGGCCCAAACTGCGCTTGTTATGCAAATTCCGATAGCCCATATTCATGGCGGAGAGTGTACTTTTGGTGCTTATGATGATGCAATTCGCCATTCCATTACGAAAATGGCTACATGGCATTTTACAAGTACCGAATCACATCGAAATCGAGTGATTCAGCTAGGTGAAAATCCAGAACGCGTTTGGAACGTAGGGGCAATAGGAATAGAAAATATAGTAAACCTTCCGTTGATGACAAGGGAAGAGTTATATGCAAACTTACAGTTAGATATAGATAAACCTATGTTCTTAATTACGTATCATCCTGAAACAAATCTTCAAATAGACGGTATTTATTCATTATTGGAAGCATTAGATTCATACCAACATGTAAATTTGGTTTTTACGAAAGCAAATGCCGATAATGGTGGACGTCAAATTAATGAAGTCCTTGAGGAATATACATTAAAGTACGATAATGCATATTTGTTTGACTCTTTAGGACAATTGAGGTATCTAAGTGCAGTGAAAGAGGCGGCAGTTGTCATAGGTAATTCTTCAAGTGGGTTGATAGAAGTTCCTTATTTACAAACCCCGACCGTTAATTGCGGAGACCGTCAAGCAGGGCGAGAAAAACCGAGTTCAGTATTTGATTGCACATTAGAAGTACCATCAATTGAAGATGCAATAAAACATGCTTTTACATATAAAGGTCCGTACGATCAAATTTTTGGTGACGGACATGTAGTAGAAAAAATAATGGCCACTTTAAAGCAAATACCATCATTTTCGGTACAAAAGGAGTTTTATGATTTATGAGCCAATCAACGTATATCATTGCCGAAGCTGGGGTCAATCATAATGGCTCCTTTTCCATGGCAAAACAGCTAATAGATGTTGCAAAAGAAGCAGGAGCAGATGCGGTTAAATTTCAAACATTTCGTGCGGAAAATTTAGTAACCAAAGAAGCCCAACAAGCAAATTATCAAGTAGAAAATTTGGGTGAAGCAACGTCTCAGTATGAAATGTTGAAAAAGCTAGAATTATCTTTTGAAGAATTTAATTCACTAAAACATTACTGTGATGAAATAGAAATTGAATTTTTATCTACGCCGTTTGACTACGATAGCGTGGATTTTTTAGTTGATGATCTTCAAATGCAAACTGTTAAAATTCCCTCTGGCGAATTAACGAATTCACCATTTATCCACTATATTGCAACAAAGCAAAAGAAAATAATCATTTCAACTGGCATGGCTACTATTGATGAAATACATGAGGCACTGGCTTTTGTTGCATACGGTTTAGCAAAGCCATTGGCCGATGTTTCGGTTGATCGTGTTCACTCTTTTTATCAAACGAATGAAGCGAAAGAAGTTTTACAAAAATACGTAAAAGTTCTCCATTGTACGACGGAATATCCAGCACCTTTTGAAACGATTAATTTAAATGCGATGAATCAATTGAAACAAGAGTTTAGAGTATCGATTGGGTTTTCAGATCATTCACAAGGAATTGCTGCTTCGATTGCAGCAACAGGTATGGGTGCTACTGTGATTGAAAAGCATTTCACGTTAGATAAAGGGTTACCAGGTCCAGATCATGTTGCTTCATTGGAACCATCAGAACTAATAATGATGGTTGAAAATATACGTCAAATAGAGCTTGCTCTTGGAACTGGTATAAAAGAACCGACGGCAATCGAGTTGAAAAATCGCATTGCAGCGAGAAAAAGTATTGTTGCAAGTAAAGATATTAAACAAGGGGAAGTTTTAGAGGCTTCCAATATGAATGTAAAAAGACCGGGGAGTGGTATTTCACCGTCAAAATATTGGTCTGTAATCGGAAAAAAAGCAACTAAGAATTATCACGAGGATGAACTAATTGATGAATAAGCCGATAATAATAATAGGAAA
The DNA here is from genome assembly GCF_032154225.1 of Psychrobacillus sp. Lineage (GTDB taxonomy): Bacteria > Bacillota > Bacilli > Bacillales_A > Planococcaceae > Psychrobacillus. The sequence continues at coordinate 134,604 of NZ_JALDYF010000005.1, read as the reverse complement.
TGGCGGCCATGCCTCTGTTTTGACGGAAATATTATTACTTCAACAACGGAATATTCTTGGCTTTACAGCACCTAGTGAAGAAACGAATGCATATGGTGTAAAGTATCTTGGTACAGATAAGGCAATCGAAGCATATAGCCCTGAAGATGTGGAGCTTGTTTTGGGACTAGGTACTATACGTGTTTCTACTATTCGTCAAAGTATTTTTCGGGTAATGAAAAATCAAGGATATACGTTTTCCAATTGTATCCATCCTAAGTCAATCATCTCTCTAACTGCTATACTAGCTGAGGGGATTCAAATAATGGCGGGTGCAATTATACAACCACACGCACAAATTGGTAAAAATACGATTATTAATACAGGGGCAATTATTGAACATGATTGTTTAATAGGTGCCCATGTTCATATAGCACCAGGTACGACTCTTTCTGGAAAAGTCATTATAGGAGACGAGTCACATATAGGCACAGGAAGTTCTATTATTCAAGGTGTTGAGATTGGGAAGAACACGCTTATTGGTGCAGGTTCTGTTGTAATTACAAATATAGGTACGAACAAAAAAGCTTTTGGAGTACCTGCAAAGGAAGTGTAATCGATGAAAAATTGGAGAAGTATTTTAGTTAATGAAAGTAATACTCTTTTAGAAACGATGAAAATCATCGATGATTCTTCCCTGCAATTTGCCGTAGTTGTAGATAAGAATCAAAGCCTACTTGGTACTGTAACGGATGGAGATATTCGAAGAGGGATTTTAAGAGGAGAAGGATTAGACGTTCCGATTAAACAAGTTATGAATCCCTCTCCTATTTGTGCAACGATTGAAAATACATATAGTGATTGCTTAAACTTACTAAAGAAGCATAAATTAAAACAAATTCCGATTGTTAGTGAAGATAATAAAATAATTGATATTATTTTTGCAGATAATGATCAAGCTACTATAAATAATGAAAATACGGTAATTTTAATGGCAGGTGGACTTGGTACACGATTACGTCCATTAACGGAAAATATACCGAAACCAATGTTACATGTTGGAAATAAGCCTATTTTGGAGACAATTATTGAAGGCTTTAAGCAATATGGATTTACGAATTTCATCATATCTGTTAATTACAAAAAAGAAGTCATTCAAGACTATTTTCAAGATGGCACAGCTTTCGGTGTGTCTATATCATATATAGAAGAAAACAAAAGAATGGGAACAGCAGGGGCTCTATCTTTGTTAAAAGAAAAGCCTACTAGCCCTATTTTTGTGATGAATGGTGATTTATTAACACAAGTCAATTTTGAACAGCTATTGCACTTCCACGAGGATACAGATGCAGTAGCTACAATGTGTGTGCGAGAATATGAATACCAAATTCCATATGGAGTTATTGAAACGGATGGACAGCAATTAGTTTCAATTAAGGAAAAACCTATGCAGCGCAGTTTTGTAAATGCGGGGATTTATGTGTTAAGCCCAGAGGCATTTGATTATATCCCACAAGGTGAATATTACGATATGCCAGATCTGTTTAAGCAATTAATGGATAAACAAAATAATGTTTCCGCATTTCCAGTGCGAGAATATTGGTTAGATATTGGGAGAGTTACCGATTTTGAACGTGCTGATGGAGAGTATAGCAGTTATTTCGATAAGGTGGATAATAAATGATGCAAGTAAGCAAAGCCGTTGTCGTTGGCTATGGTTCTATTGGACAAAGGCATACGAGACTTTTAGAAAGTTTAGGAGTATCAACTGTTGTTGTATCGAGACGTTCTATTGCGGACAAAAAAAGTTATTTAACAATTGAAGAAGCTGTTATTTGTGAAAAGCCCGACTATATTGTTGTTGCCAATGAAACATATTTACATGAAGAGACACTTACGAAGTTACAAAACATTGGTTATGATGAAAAAGTCTTAGTAGAAAAACCGCTTTTTTCTACTCAAAGTGAAAAGAAGTTTGAATTTGCTTTTCTTTACGTAGGATATAATTTAAGATTTCATCCAATTATACAAAAACTGTATGAATTGTTGATAAACGAAAAAGTGATTTCAGTTAATGCATATGTTGGGCAATATTTACCGACATGGAGGCCTAATACAGATTACTCTACAGGTTATTCTGCGGATGTAACAAAAGGCGGCGGCGTGATTCGAGATTTGAGTCATGAACTAGATTACTTACATTTTCTATTTGGTAAATGGTCTGAAATGACGGCAAATGGCGGTCAGATAAGTGGCTTGTCTATACGATCAGATGATTATTACTCCATGTTATATAAGACAGCTACCGGTATTAATGTTTCTGTCGAAATGAATTATTTGGATCGAATAATCCAAAGAGGGTTAACGATACAAACAAATGAGCACACATATAAAGCAGATTTCATCAAAAATACATTACAAATAGATGATGAAATCAAACAAATAGAAGTAGAACGAGATGAAACATACTTAAACCAGCATATTGCAGTATTAAACAATCAAACGGAAATGCTTTGTGATTTACAAAGTGGATTAGATATAGTTCGAATGATTGAAATAGCGGAAAAATGCTCTAAGGAAAAGGTGTGGATGAAAAATGAGTAGAATTTGTACGATTTGTGCTCGTGGCGGGTCTAAAGGTGTTAAAAATAAAAATATAAAGTTAATAGTAGGAAAACCATTAATCGCTCATAGTATTTTACAAGCAAAAGCTAGTGGGTTATTTGATGTGATTGCGGTAAGTAGCGACAGTCAAGAAATATTGCAAGCTGCTATGGAATATGGAGCTGATATTGTAGTCGAACGTCCAGTGGAGTTAGCGACAGACACAGCTGCAAAACTTCCAGTTATTCAACACTGTGTTCGAGAAGTTGAGAAACAGACTGGATTATCTTTTGATGTAATGACGGATATTGATGCTACTTCACCATTGCGCACAGTGGGAGACTTGAAAAATAGTGTTGAGCTATTAGAAAATCACGAGCGGGCAACTAATTTAATTACTGGTGCTCCTTCTAGAAGAAGTCCTTATTTTAACTTAGTAGAACAAGACACAAATGGTTTTGTACGTTTATCGAAAGAATTGCCAGCAGCAATTGTAAGAAGGCAAGATGCTCCAAAAAGCTTTGATATGAATGCTTCCATATATGTTTGGAAAAGAGAATCATTCTTCAAAGAGGCATCTATTTTCACTCCAACTACCGTTTTATACGAAATGCCTGAAGAACGTTCGGTTGATATAGATTCAGAACTAGATTTTGAATTCGTCTCATTTTTAGCGGAGAAAAGAGGGACTTTGCTATGAATACAAATTATTTTGAACGATTTAGCCTAAAAGGAAAAAAAGCAATTGTTACTGGTGGGGCTGGAATTCTGGGCAGACATTTTTGTAAAGGTTTAGCAGATAGTGGTGCACGAGTAGCGGTTGTTGATATTAATATAGAAGAAGCAACTAAAGTTGCGCAACAAATTACAGCCGATTACAAAACGGAAGCAAAGGCTTTTTACTGTGATTTAACATCAGAGGAATCTGTTAAACAAATGGTGCAAGCAGTTGTAGCTGAATTTGGCGAAATAAATATTCTACATAATAACGCAGCGGGAAAATCAAGTGATTTAAACGCATTTTTCGCTCCATTTGAAGATTATGAGTTGGATCAGTGGAAAGAAATTATGAGCACTAATTTAGATAGTATGTTCTTGATTGCAAAACATGTTGGAAAAGTGATGAAAGAGCAAGGAACAGGTGGATCGATTATTCAAACATCGTCCATATATGGTGTCCTCGGTCCAGATAATCGTATTTATGAGGGCTCTTATTATTTAGATCGACAAATTAACACTCCTGCTATTTACTCTGCTTCTAAAGCCGGAGTTGTAGGGCTTACTAAATACTTAGCTACATATTGGGCGAAGGATGGCATTAGAGTTAATACGATTACTCCAGGTGGCGTTGAAAGTGGACAAAATGATACATTCAAACAAAGTTATAGCAATCGTATTCCATTAGGAAGAATGGCACAACCAGAAGAGATGGTAGGGGCATTGATTTATCTCGCTTCTGATGCGTCTAGTTATGTAACAGGACAGAATATTCTTATTGATGGTGGATTGAGTGCTTGGTAAGAATCTAATAACAATTGAAATACTTATCGTCATGAAAGTATGACGGTAAGTATTTTTTGTGGATTATTTTACCTGTCGAATATTACTTTTGTCTTTGGGTAAACACTTTCAATTATGCAAAAAACGACCGATATATAGTGTATGAATACTGATATAATATAATATGAGGAAAAGTATTATTAATACTGCTTTCTTTTAGTAAAGTTAAGATCAATTATAAAAATTAAGGAGTTAAATAATGTTTAAAATAGGCGATATTATTAGGATGGACGATGAGCTACAAGTAATTGTGGAATGCAATAAAAAAAGTATTGTTGCAATGGAATATAAAGAAGAAACAATTTTTTCTGATAAAGTAGAGGAATTTACATATACAGAATTAAAAGAAGCTTCTGTAAGTGTAGTAGGGTTAGTTGATCAACAAGGTCTTGAAAATGCTAAGCGCAAAATGATTTTTAATAAGGTCGAAGAATTTCATGATTTATTTCATCAGAAAAAGGAATTTGTTTCTGGGGAAAGTCAATTAAATTATGCTGGGAAAGTTTATGATAAGGATGAGATGGTTGCTTTAACAGATGCTTCATTAGATTTTTGGTTAACATCAGGGCGCTTTTCTAAAAAATTTGAGAGTGACTTTGCAAAGTATTTAGGTGTGAAATATTCATTACTTACAAATTCAGGATCTTCTGCGAATTTATTAGCGGTGTCCGCATTAACATCTCCTAAATTAGGAGAAAAACGCTTATTACCTGGTGATGAAGTAATTACGGTAGCGGCAGGTTTTCCGACAACAGTTGCGCCTATTATTCAAAATAGGCTAATTCCCGTTTTTGTCGATGTTGATTTAGGTACATATAATATTTCAAAGGATCAAATAGAACAAGCGATATCAGACAAAACAAAAGCGATTGTTATTGCTCATACAATGGGGAACCCATTCAATTTAGATGCTGTTATGGAAGTAGCAAATAAGTATGGTTTATGGGTAGTTGAGGACAATTGTGATGCGCTCGGAGCAAAATATAACGGTAAGTTAACAGGGACACATGGACATATTGGTACATCTAGTTTCTATCCTCCACATCATATGACAATGGGAGAAGGTGGAGCAGTTTACACAAACAATCCAAGATTGAAATTGGCATTGGAGTCATTTAGAGACTGGGGACGCGATTGTTGGTGTCCATCTGGTTGCGATAATACATGTAATAAGCGTTTTGATTGGCAATTAGGTCAATTACCTCATGGGTATGATCATAAATATACCTACTCACATATTGGTTATAATTTAAAAGTGACAGATATGCAAGCTGCAATAGGTTTAGAGCAACTGAAGAAACTTCCTAGCTTTATCGAGAAGAGAAATCACAACTTTAATAGACTTTCTTCCAACTTAGCAGCCATTCAAGGGGATATAATATTACCTATTGCTACACCTAATAGTGAACCTAGTTGGTTTGGATTTATTTTAACAGTAAAAGATGGTGAAAAAGTTTCAAGAAATAAAATGACACAATATCTTGAAGCCAATAAAGTTCAAACAAGAATGCTATTTGCAGGGAATTTGACAAAACAACCAGCATTTGAAGGGGTAGAATATCGACTTGCAAGTGACCTTAAAAATACAGATAAAATTATGCATGATACATTTTTAGTTGGTGTTTATCCTGGTTTAACCAATGAAATGATTGATTATATGAGTGAGAAAATCATAGAAGCTGTTGAATTTGCCAAGAAATAAAAAAACTCGAGGTGGTTAAATGAAAGTTGTTATTTTAGCAGGTGGATTTGGCACACGTATTAGTGAAGAATCCCATTTAAAACCAAAGCCAATGATTGAAGTTGGTGGTAAGCCAATTCTTTGGCATATTATGAAAATATATTCGCATTATGGTTTTAACGATTTTGTAATTTGTTTAGGCTATAAATCTTATTATATTAAAGAATATTTTGCACATTATTTTTTACATGAATCAGATGTTACTTTTGATTTTAGTAATGGAAATAAGCAAATCATACATCATGTTTCGGCTGAGCCATGGAAAGTTACGCTAGTAGATACTGGTTTAGAAACGATGACAGGTGGCCGACTGAAGCGAGTAAAAAAATATTTGAATGATGAGACATTTATGATGACGTATGGTGATGGTGTTTCAAATGTCGATATTAAAGAATTAGTTGATTATCATAAACTACATGGCAAAATCGCTACTGTGACAGCAACCCAGCCAAGTGGTAGATTTGGAGCGTTAGCACTAGGAGAAAACCAGGAAGTACATGGTTTTCAAGAAAAACCACAAGGAGATAGTGGCTGGATTAATGCTGGATTTTTTGTTATGGAGCCAGAGATTTTCGATTATATTGAAGGTGACGAAACTATTTTTGAGAAAGCTCCTCTAGAAAATCTAGCTCGAGATGGACAGCTTAATGCTTTTAAACATAATGACTTTTGGCAGCCAATGGATACACTAAGGGATAAAAATTATTTAGAGCAACTTTGGGCGAAAGATGAAGCTCCATGGAAATTGGAGAAAAACTTATGATTAATCCATCATTTTGGAAAAATAAAAGAGTATTCTTAACAGGGCATACGGGATTTAAAGGATCGTGGCTGTCAGTATGGTTGCATTCAATGGGAGCCAATGTAACTGGTTATGCTTTAGCACCACCAACTGAGCCGTCATTGTTTAAAGAAGCAAAAGTGGATGAACTAGTGAATTCTATTATTGGAGATATACGTGATGCAGATGCACTTGGAAAAGCAATGCAAGAAACAAACCCAGAAATCGTTATTCATATGGCGGCCCAGCCTTTAGTAATAGAATCTTATAAAAATCCAGTAGAAACATATTCGACTAATGTGATGGGAACAGTTCACTTATTTGAGTGTGTAAGGAATTGTTCTTCTGTAAAAGCTGTTATAAATGTAACAACGGATAAATGTTATGAGAATAAGGAATGGGTATGGGGATACAGAGAAAATGAGCCACTTGGTGGCTATGACCCATATTCCAATAGTAAGGCTTGTTCAGAATTAGTAACAGCTTCATACCGTAGCTCATTTTTTAATCCAGCTAATTATGAAAATCATGGCGTAGCAGTTGCTTCAGCAAGGGCTGGAAATGTTATTGGTGGTGGAGATTGGGCGGCAGACCGACTTATTCCTGACTGCCTTAATTCTTTGATAAGTAATAATCCAATTATTATTCGCAATCCGAATGCGATTCGACCTTGGCAGCATGTACTTGAGCCACTAAGTGGTTATTTCCTGCTTGCGGAAAAATTATATACTCATGGGGCAAAGTATGCGGAAGCATGGAATTTTGGACCGAATGATGAGGATGCAAAGCCAGTTGAATGGATTGTGCAAAAGATGGTTGAAAAATGGGATGAACAAGCGTCTTATATTGTTGATAGTGGTGATCGACTGCATGAAGCTGGTTATTTAAAATTAGACTGTTCAAAGGCAAAACAAGAGTTAGGCTGGCAATCTCAATGGAATTTATCGATGACTATTGAAAAAATTTTAGAGTGGAATAAAAGTTATCAATGTAAAGAAAGTTTATATGAAGTATGTTTAAAACAAATACAAGAGTATACAGAAGCAGGGATAGTATGAAAAAAGTATTGATTACTGGTGCTACAGGATTTATTGGAGGAGCTTTAGCTCACAGATTAGTTGAGCAAAATGTTGAAGTTCATGTCTTCATACGTGAACATTCTGATATTTGGAGATTGCAAAAAATTCAAAGGTCTATTTTCATACATGTTGTAGATTTAAGAGATTTATCTACATTAAAGGAAAAAGTGAAAGAGATTAATCCGAACGTTATTTATCATTGTGCTACACATGGTGGTTACCATTTTCAAAATAATACTACGGAGATTATCGAATCTAATTTTATCGGTACTGTTAATTTATTGACAGCATGTTTAGAAATAGAATTTGATTACTTTGTTAATACTGGAAGTTCATCAGAGTACGGTATAAAAAATCATATGCACCGAGAAGGCGACGTACTATTTCCTTTAGGTGATTATGCGGTTTCAAAGGCAGCAGCGACTTTATATTGTCAATCGATGCGATTACAAAGAGAATTACCTATTATTACATTACGATTATTCTCACCTTATGGCCCATGGGATGCCCCATCAAGATTTATTCCTTATGTTATCAAGTCTTACATACAGCATGAATCACCTAAAATTTCTACCCCTAGTTCTGTAAGAGATTACATTTATATCGATGATGTAATCGATGCATATCTGCGCTTTTTACACTTAAAATATTTAGATTGCGATATTCTTAATATTGGTTCTGGCAATCAAACAAAGTTAGCTAAAATAGTTGAAATAGTGCAGGGGAAAACTAATAATGAGATTCAACCAATGTGGGGAGAAAATCAAGTAAGAAAAGAGCCAGAGATGTGGCAAGCAGATATTAGTTTGGCAAATGAAGTTTTGAAGTGGTCGCCAAAAGTAACTATTGAAGATGGGCTACAAAACACAATCGATTGGATGAGGAATAAGATTACTTACTACTAGATAAGGATGTGTATAAACCATGAAACTATCTGATTACGTTATAGATGTTCTAGTTGAACAGAACATTAAGCATGTGTTTGAAATGATTGGTGGTGGTATTACACATTTATTAGATTCCATTTACATAAGAGAAGATATTGAATGTGTATCTATTCATCATGAACAAGCAGCTTCTTTTGCTGCTGAAGGATATGCACGTATTAACGGTAATTTAGGTGTAGCTATGGCTACTAGTGGTCCTGGAGCCTTAAACTTATTAACTGGTATTGGAAGCTGTTATTTTGACTCGATTCCTTGTTTGTTTATTACAGGACAAGTTAATACGTATGAATATAAATTCGATAAAAAAATACGTCAAATTGGGTTTCAAGAAACAGATATAGTAAGTGTAGTTAAGCCTTTAACCAAATATGCTGAATTAGTGATAGATCCTGAAAAAATCAGATATCATCTTGAAAAAGCTATTTATATTGCTCAAAATGGAAGACCAGGTCCAGTACTGTTAGATATACCGATGAATATCCAGCGTGCAAATATCGATCCGAAACAACAAGTTAGTTTTTTCGATAGTGAAGAATATCAGGGACTCGTTAAAGAAGAAAAAAATGACGAATTCCTATTAGATGAAATTATTGAATTAATGAAAAATGCAGAACGTCCAATAATTTTAGCAGGTGGCGGAATTAGAACTGGAAATGCTACTAGAGAACTGAATGAGCTGGTTAAAATCACAAAATTTCCAGTTGTTTCATCATTGATGGGTATTGATTCATTAAGCCATGCCAATGAAGAGTATATTGGGATGATTGGTTCTTATGGTAATCGCTATAGTAATTTAGCTTTAGCTAATAGTGACTTATTATTAATATTGGGATCAAGACTTGATACAAGACAAACTGGCACTAGACCAGATACGTTTGCCAGAGGAGCCAAAAAAGTTCACGTTGATATCGATAGATTGGAACTCAATGAGAAAGTTAAGGTAGATATTGCAATTCATTCTACACTAAAGCCTTTTCTTCAAAAGTTAACTGAAAAACTAGAAACAGAATGGTTAGACACGAATATATCTAAATGGTATCAAACTATAGGTATGTATAAAGATAATTACCCTACGGCTAATTATCAAGAAGATTCGATTGATCCTAATTGGTTTATGGAGCAGTTATCTAATAATCTTAAATCAGACGATACCATTTGCTTAGATGTAGGACAACATCAAATGTGGGCTAGTCAATCTCTAAAGCTGAAGGATGGTCAAAGACTGCTTAACTCTGGTGGAATGGGTGCAATGGGATTTGCATTGCCAGCAGCAATGGGTGCATATTTGGCAAAAGAGGATGGCCAAGCAATTGTCATTGCTGGCGATGGAGGTATACAAGTCAATATTCAAGAATTTGATACAATTGTTTCAAATAATTTGCCTATAAAGATTATTATTATGAATAATAAGAGCCTGGGTATGGTAAGGCAGTTTCAAGATTTATATTTTGAAAAACGCCGTCAATCAACTATAATCAGTAATCCAAATTTCCCTGGAATAGCGAGAGCATATGATATGAAGGCATTCACTATTAATACTGTAAGCGAAGTAGAATCGGTACTAGAACAAGTATTTCTAGAAGAAGGACCAGTATTAGTAGACGTATCGATAGCTTCAGATGTAGTTGTTAATCCTAAATTAGTTGTGAATAAACCGATAGAGGATATGTCGCCACATTTAGATAGAGATGAATTAAAGAAAATAATGTTAATAGATTTAGTTGAAGAACAGAAAAATAATTAATTGAGGCATTATATTAATAAAAAGGTGTTGGATAATATTGGAAGATAAAGTTGCTCCAGAATTAAACAATTTTTTACATGAGATAGATAAGCTGATAGCAGAAGATTTAGTTCTAGAAGCAAACCGAAAGTATATTGAATATATTACAGCATTAGAGCGACATAGTAGAAACAACGGTAATAAAAAATTGAAGGCCGATAGCTATGCTGAATATGCATTTTTTCTTTTTTCACATCATAACTATGAATCATTTTTTGAAATGCTTCGTAGAGCACAAGAAAATGGATACTCAAGTGATACAATACAAAAGATTGTAAATGAAGCGTTTATTGAACCTAATCTGGATGAATTTAAATCCATATATAATAAGAATATAGAATACTTATTATCAAATGAGTATATCGAAGTAAAATCAATTTTGACTTTCGAGGATTTACCGTATTGGTTAATGCCTATCGAAACAGAAAATGAATATTATCTATTTGATAAAAAAAACGGATTATTATTAGAAAAAATTACTTTAAATAGAAATTCTGAATTAGAGATATTACCCACAGGAGATGTATTTTCAGATTATTTATTAATGGAAAATGGCAGCTGGGAAAACACTCTAGCCTATACAACTAAAATTAGAAACAATAATAAAAAAGCTTACATTGTTATAGAGAATATTGGAAAGTTCTTTTCTTGTTTACAGGGTGAGCTACTAAATGAGGAAATTATTTCAAATGTAATGATATTTGAAGATTTATACAATATGGAGAATCATTTTGTGAATTCAAATGATTACCTTCCAAGAAACATTATAAACTTAGTTGATAATACTAATCACATTCAAAATTATATTAATGTAATTCATAACTATAGAATTAATAAAAAAGAGAGAGCGCGTAATAACATACTTCTTAGTATCTGTATTCCAAGTTTTAATAGAGGAAACAGGGCGTATGAAAATATTATTCATCTTTTACAATCTAAGTACGACGAAGAAATTGAATTTATAGTGTCTAATAATGGTACACAAAACGATACACAAAAGTATTATGAAAAAATCAAAGATATTGAGGATACTAGAGTTAAATATTTCTCTTTTGAAGAAAATAAAGGTTTTGCATTAAATTGCAGTAAAGCTTGTGAACTTGCAGAAGGTGAATATATTTTATTATTAAGCGATGAAGATTTGGTGGACTTTAATGTTCTCGATAAAATAATGGATGAGTTAATGCGATCCAAAGAGACATTAGCTATAGTGCGAACATCTACAATTCGTCAAAGTAAACCTGCTGTTAAAAATGCAGTTCAAGGAAAAGATGCGTTATTAACTTTTATGTTAACTTCAAATTATATGTCAGGTATTATTTTGAATAATAACCTGTTAAAAAAGCACAAGGGAATTGAATACGTTAAAGAAAATTTAGATAATAAAGTGTGCTACAATTATCCTCACATGTTCTGGGAGTTACTTTTAGGTCAGTATGGAAATGTACTAGGTACAGATCTGGTATTAGTACACGAAGGCAAAGCAGAAAAAACAGAAGTAGAATTGATTAAATTAAGTGGCAATAAAACTGAAATATATTCTTATGCAACGTTCGAAGGTAGACTAGAACAACATAAAGGTTTTTTCACTATTTTTAAGCATTTAGATATATGTAAAGAGGATCCTAACCTTTTCAGAGAAATGTATATAAGGCTGTGTGCTAAAACCTTATTCTTAGTTAGTCACAGCTTATCAGCTTTCTATAAAAATACAGATATAAATACTTCAACAATGTTGGATGAAGCATACGCTTTTTGTATTAGAGGAGAATTTCTTGATGAAAAAAGTAAGTTCTTCAAAGAAGATGTAAGAATAATTAAAGGGTGCTATGATCAATATCAAAGGAGATAGAGTAAAACATTAAGATACTAATTACTTATAATGCTCTCCTCAACTAGGAAAAAGCCAATTGTATCTGAATACTTGAGCTTAAAAAATTCGGTACAGTTTGTTAGAGATACAAAGCAGTGCAACCTAAAAAATTTAATGCTATTAAAAAATACTTACCATCATACTTTCTTGATGGTAAGTATTTTTTGTGGATTGTTTTACCTGTTGAATATTACTTTCGACTTAAGGTAAACACTTTCAATAATGAAAAAAACGACCGATATATAGTGTATGAAGACTGATATAATGGAACGTAAATAGATATGAAATAAGAATGGGGCTTTGCAATGAATATATTAAAAAATAAAACTGTTTTAGTGACAGGTGGAACTGGATCGTTCGGCAAAATGTTTACAAGAGAGGCACTGAGTTTAGGTGCGAAAAAAGTAATCGTTTTTAGTCGTGATGAACTAAAACAGTACGAAATGAGACAAGAGTTTGAAGATAGTAGAATTCGTTTTTTTATCGGAGACGTGCGTGATAAAGACCGTCTTTACCGCGCATTTGAAGGCGTCGATATTGTAATCCATGCAGCTGCAATGAAGCATGTAGAAGCTTGTGAATATAATCCGTTCGAAGCCGTTAAAACAAATATTCATGGTGCACAAAATATTATCGAAGCTGCAATTGATAAAGGAGTAGAAAAAGTGATTGCGCTTTCTACAGACAAGGCAGCAGCTCCTGTTAATTTGTATGGTGCAACAAAACTTGCTTCTGATAAATTATTTATCGCTGCGAATGCCTATGTTGGTGAAAAGCATACGAAGTTCTCTGTAGTTCGCTATGGCAATGTAGTTGGTAGTCGTGGTAGCGTTGTACCTTTTTTCAAAAAAATCAAAGAAACTGGTATTTTACCAATAACAGACGAACGAATGACAAGGTTCTGGATTACGCTTGATCAAGGGGTACAATTTGTTATCGATAATCTTGAACGCATGCATGGTGGAGAGCTATTTGTACCGAAGATTCCAAGCATGAATATTATTGACTTAGCGAAAGCGATTGGTCCAGAATGTGAGATTAACATTGTTGGTATCCGTCCCGGTGAAAAACTGCATGAAACAATGATTACAGAAGATGATGCACGTCATACAGTTGAATTTGATGATTATTATGTAATTGCACCTGAATTTACTTGGTGGTCTAAAGAAATACAAGGCGGAAAGTCATTGCCAGAAGGCTTTGAATACAATAGCTCGATTAATGATAAATGGCTAACTGTGGAAGAATTGCAAGAAATCATTAAGGAGTTGTAGCATATGATAGCAATTGTCGGCGGGGCAGGTTATATCGGTTCACACACAGTGAAGTATTTAGTACGACAAGGAAAAGAAGTAGTAGTATTTGATAATTTGAGTACAGGTCATAGAGAATTTATAACCGAAAAAGTCTCTTTTATTGAAGGGGATTTAGCGAATAAAGAGGATTTAGATAATCTATTTAATCGTTATCCAACTATTGATACGGTTGTTCATTTTGCGGCATTTGCATACGTAGGAGAATCTGTTGAGCAGCCTGCAAAATATTATCATAATAACGTAATCAACACGATTCAATTACTCGACGTTATGCTAAAGCACAACGTAAAGAATATAGTGTTTTCTTCCACTTGTGCAACTTATGGGGATCCGATGGAATGGCCTATTACAGAGCAGCATCCTCAGAACCCTATCAATCCGTATGGTCGAACAAAACTTATGATTGAACAAATTATGGAAGACTATTCGAAAGCATATGGTTTGAAGTTTGTTGCATTACGTTATTTCAATGCTGCTGGAGCAGATATAGAGTGTGAAATTGGCGAATGGCATGACCCGGAGTCGCATTTAATTCCACTTGTGCTAGATATAGCATTGGGAAGGAAATCTTCTATCTCCGTATTTGGTAGTGATTTTGAAACACCAGATGGCACTTGTATTCGTGATTATATTCATGTGACTGATTTAGCAGATGCCCATAGTAAAGCAATTGATTATTTACTGAAATGTAATGAAAATCTCAAACTTAATTTAGGAAATGGGTTGGGATATTCTGTATTAGAAATTATTCAAACTGTGGAAAAAGTAACAGGTAAACAAGTACAAGCTGTTATGGCAGAACGTCGCCCGGGGGACCCAGCAAAACTAATCGGTTCTGCCGCAAATGCGAAAGCGATATTGGACTGGGAACCACAATATAATTTACAACAAATCATTGAAACAGCATGGCAATGGCATGTAAAGAAATTTGGAGGAACATTATGAAACGTATTTTAGTAGCAGGCGGAGCAGGCTTTCTTGGCTCACATTTGATAGATAGATTAGTAGAACAAGGACATACAATTATATGCATGGATAACTTGCAAACAGGTGCAATGGATAATATAAGTCATGTAACGAATAAAATTCAGTTTGTTCAGCATGACATTACAGAACCTTTTCCTGAATTAGGTGATTTTGATGAAATCTATAATCTAGCTTGCGCAGCAAGCCCAGTGCACTATCAAGCTGACCCAGTACATACGTTTAAAACAAGTATTCTAGGAGCTATAAATATATTAGAGCTTGCTCGTAAAACAGGAGCAAAAGTGTTTCAAGCCTCTACTTCAGAAGTATACGGAGATCCTTTAGTACATCCACAACCAGAACAATATTGGGGGAATGTTAATCCAATCGGTATTCGGAGCTGTTACGACGAAGGGAAACGTGGAGCAGAAACATTATTTTTTGACTATGCTCGCATGTATAACCTTGAAATAAAAGTAGTGCGTATTTTTAATACATATGGTCCACGTATGGATGCAAAAGACGGGCGTGTAGTGAGTAACTTTATCGTTCAATCATTACAAAACAAAGCCCTTACCGTATACGGAGATGGCAAGCAGTCGCGTTCATTCTGTTACGTAGATGATTTAATAGAAGGTTTTTTACATATGATGGCAACACCGAAAGAAATTACAGGACCTATAAACCTTGGAAATCCAAACGAATTTACAATGTTAGAGCTTACAGAGAAAGTGATTAAATGGACTGGCAATGAAACATCATTAAAATTTGAAGACTTGCCACAAGATGATCCAAAGCAGCGTAAGCCGATTATTGACGAAGCGAAGCGTCTACTAGACTGGGAGCCAAAAGTAATGTTAGATGAAGGGCTTCAAAAAACAATTGCTTATTTTTCGGCAATAAAAGAATAATAAATAAGAAAGCAGGATTGTAGCATGAATGTAGCGATAATAGGGACAGGATATGTCGGATTAGTAACCGGAGCAGTATTATCTGAGATTGGACATAACGTCATATGCCTAGACATAAATGAAGAAAAAATCACGAAGTTAAAAAAAGGTGAATCTCCTATTTATGAACCAGGCTTAGATGAAGTGCTAGAAAGAAATATTGCGGGCAATCGTCTCTCTTTCACTACAAGTGCAGAAGAAGCATTTGAAAATGCGGAAGTTATTTTCATTGCAGTTGGAACTCCTCAAGGGGAAGATGGAGCAGCAAACCTTACGTATATTCAACAAGCAGCTAAAGATATTGCAATGCATATTAATAGAAACTTGATCGTTGTTGTGAAAAGTACTGTTCCAGTCGGAACGAATGATTTAATCGAAGAAACCATTCGCACAAACGCAATAGGAAGTTTCCAAGTAGATGTCGTGTCGAACCCAGAGTTTTTACGTGAAGGACATGCGATTAATGATACATTTCTTGGTGATCGTATTGTCATTGGATCGGAAAATGAGCACGCAGGTAGCACGGTAGAATCACTATTTACGAAATTGAATATTCCATTTTTGCACACAAATCGTCGTAGTGCAGAAATGATTAAATATGCATCAAATGCTTTTTTAGCAATAAAAATAAGTTATATCAACCAAATATATAATCTATGTGAAAAGGTAGGAGCAGATGTAAATGATGTAGCGGACGGAATGGGTATGGATCACCGAATTGGTCGAGCGTTTTTAAATGCAGGACTAGGCTATGGTGGATCTTGTTTTCCAAAAGATACAGAGGCTTTAGCCTATCTAGGGAGAGAAAATGAAATATCCATAAGCCTAGTAGATGCGGCAATTCAAGCAAACAAAGAACAACGCATTCTGTTTGTAAACAGAGTGCTAGAACATTTTAATGGTAATGTCGAAGGGAAGAAAATAGCGGTCCTAGGCTTAGCATTTAAACCGAATACAGATGATATGCGAGAAGCCCCTTCATTAGATATTATTCGCATATTGTCAGCTGATGGAGCAGAAGTACATGTAATTGATCCAGTCGTAAAAGAAACCAAATTATTAGCAGAAGTAGCTGTAACCCATTCTAAAACGCTAGAGGAATGTGTTCAGAGCGCAGAAGCTGTTTTATTAGTTACTGAATGGGAAGAATTTGTGCGTGCAGACTGGGAGGAGCTTTTAGCTTTAACAAAAAATGCAACTATTTTTGATGGTCGTAATGTATTACACAACCATAAATTAATTAGCCAGGTGGTGTAAAAAGTGAATGAACTAACTGTTGAAGTACTAGAGAGTAAAATAGGTGTACCTGCATTACAAGTGAATATAGATGGTAAAAACATGATGCTCCATAGTAAATATAATCCAATCCAAGAGGCGGAACGTTTTATCGATTCATTGAATGAAAGAATTGAGGTAGCGGATCATGTCTTGTTTTATGGCATAGGACTTGGTTATCACGTCGGGTATTTTTGTGAACAATATCCTGAAAAATTAGCATCAGCTTACGAGCCGATTCCTGAAATTGCTAACTTATGTTTGGAACTTCAGTCTAGAACTGCATTCCCAAAAGAAAAGTTAGCACATTTTTTGATTGAAGATAAAGAGGATTCCTTGCAAGAAAATTTACAGCAATTAAGAGAATTAGTACATCAGAAGTTCGTGATTATTACTTTACCCGTATATGAAAGACTTTTCCCAACAATGACAGAGAGTTTTAGTCAGTCATTCCGAAACTTTTTGTTGATGGTTGGGAATGATATGGCAACAGTAATGGAGTTCTCAGAGAGATGGACGATTAATTCAATGAAAAATTTACCATTTACAGCTGAAAGTCACAGTATATTTGAGAAGAAATCTTTTTTTAAAGGAAAACCAGTGATAATTGTTAGTGCTGGACCGTCTTTAAATGAAGAACTTGCAAACTTAAAATATATAAAAGAAAATGGACTCGCTTATATTTTCGCAGTAGGTTCAGCAAATAAAATACTGATTAATAATAATATTTATCCAGATGCAGTGTGTACGTATGATCCGCAGCAACACAATTATAAATTATTTGAAGAAATATATAATAATCGCATTAAAAGCATCCCAATGATTTATGCAACGACTGTTGGACATGAAACACTGGATCAATACCCTGGACCATTGTTTAGCTTTATTACAACGCAGGATAACTTAACTCAGCAATTACTAGAGAAACAACAGAAACCAGTTATATATGATGCGCCATCAATTGCAGTTATTACCTTACAAGTACTTAACGCTTTAGAGGTAAGTAAAATTATTTTAGTCGGTCAAAATTTTGCCTTCAAACAAGGTAAGTTTTATGCGGATGGTATTGAACGATTTGACAAAGAAAAACAGGGCTTTTCAGATAACGCAGTTCAGCGTCAAGATGAAGCTACAATCGTTGAAGTAGAAGATGTACATAATGGTAAGGTAAGAACAAATGCTCATTTTCAACAAATGAAAGCAGACATGGAGATTGTGATTCAACTAAATCATATGCCCACAATAAACACTACTCAAGGCGGCGCGAAAATTGAAGGTGCGAAATTTAAAAGTTTAAAAGCAGTTATTGAAGAAGAATTGACCCAAAATGTTGTGGATGAACAATGGTATCAAAATGATATGAAAAGACAAAAGCTTAATGGAAAAGTACTTAAACAGTTAGAAAAAGAGTGCTCTACGTATATAAGTGTATTTAACGAAATGGAAAGTATACTGAAGCAGTTGGCTGGAAATTTAAAGGTAATATCATCCGAACAGCCAATCAATACTTTACAAAAGTTTGAGAGACTCTTAAATGACATGCAAAATACTTTATTCTCCAAAATAATTCTTAATCCGATTCTCAAAATGGACAATGAAAAATTGGTAGCAAAATTAGAAGTAAGCAATAAAAAAGTAAGCATAGAGGAACGTCTAAAAGCTTTACAAGAACATTATCAAACATATTTAAATACGATTTTAGCGACTTATAAAAAAGTAGTACCAATTTTACAAACACACGTATTTTTGAAAATGAATGCAGATCAAAGATTGAAATTTTATGAAGCGACATGTGGTGTTTTTCATTATGAAGGAATGTGGGAAAAAAAATGGCTTACACTCTTTGAAAAAGAAAATGAGAAATTTTATTCAGTAGGTATTGAAACGAAGGAGAGAGGGGCTTCCTTTGAATTTAAATGCAAAGGGAGAAATCTCCAAATAATTGCATCAAATCATTCGAAAAGTCCTTTGAAAATAAAGGTTACTATTGATGATAATGAACAGGTTGTTATGGTTTATGAGAAGTATGATGAGGAGAGATTTGGCTCATTTCAAAATCAAATTATATTCGCAGTATCTGAACTGACTAATAATATACATGAAGTAAAAGTGGAATTTCTTTCTGAAGATATTGATTTGAATTTTATCGGGATTAATATAGATGCAGGTGGACGAGTCTATCATATTCATGAGGTAGATAGAATTGAAGATTTAAATGTAGGAAAGCGGATTAGATGTCATTACGAAGCGGAAAAATATCAAGTAGGGAAGTTCAGGGCACTAGGAAAAGAAACTGGATTCTTTTTATCAATCATGCCAATAGCCTGTCCTAAAGGTGATTTTTACTTTATTTGTGTAGATGACAACAAGCTTATTGCAGATCGTAATATTCAAAATGAAATTTCATGGGCATCGTTGAAACAAGCAGAAATTGCAACAAGCAAAGGACTATTTGTATCAAATAAAATATCTTTAACACTACCAACTGGAGGCAGGTTCTTTGGTGATACTGAAAATGATTGGTATCAATACATTGAAAACTACTCACTGAAAAATTCTAATACTAAAAATGAAGAAGAGTACTGGAATTGTATACCTGGTAAAACAAGTTGGTGTTTAGATAATAGTATTGATAATAATGATTTAGTTGCAGTTCGAGGAAGTTATATAACAAGTAAGGGTGAATCGTATGGTGAGGACGAACATTATTGGCATGCTAGTTTGAAAACGAATTTTTCTATTTCAAATGGATTTAGGCCAGCTGCAGAATTTTGACATATAGTCTAGATTCAACATAAGTTGATTTCAATTACTTGTAAATTTAGGGGAATATAAAAAAAGAAAATAAGATAGAAAATAGATTAAATGAGGTGCTTTTATGAAGGAGTATTATATTTTCGGAGCTTCTAAATTAGGAGGAATTGCATTAAGCCTTTTGGAAAATAGGTATAGTATAGCGGGTTTTTTAGATAATGATAGAAATAAGCATAATAAAGAATTCTGTGGAAAAAATGTTTATAATCCAGAGTTTATTTTTAAAGCAGAGCCTAACATCATTATTGCAAGTGAGCAATATAAAGAAATTGAAAAACAACTCATTTTAAATAATGTAAAACAATACAAAATATTTAGGTTTTCAATTGAAGATGTAGATATTGATTTTGACAGCAAAAAATATTGGGAAGAAAGATACAAAAGTGGCGGTAATTCGGGCGGGGGGTCATATAATCACTTAGCAGAATTTAAATCTAAGATCATAAATGAATTTGTGCGCTCAAATAATATTAATAATGTGTGTGAGTGGGGTGGAGGAGATGGTAACCAATTATCGTTAATGAATTATCCAAACTATATCGGTTATGATGTTTCTAAAACTGCTATTGAGATATGTAAAGATAAATTTAAAAACGACTTAACAAAGCAATTTATTTTATACGATGGAAAAAAAGTTTCATTTGAAAGATTAGAGAAAAACGATTTGGCGTTGTCATTAGATGTAATTTATCATCTCATTGAAGATGAAATATATGATACATATATGAAAAACTTATTCGATTCAAGTAGTAAATATGTTTGTATTTATTCTACTAACTACAATGACCATCATACAAGTCATGTTAAGGATAGAGAATTTCTTAGTCATGTGGAAAATAAATTCCCTGAATGGAAACTTATAGACTATATTGAGAATGAATATCTATCCCATAAAGTAAAAAATAGAAAGCTGGAATTTTCTAATTCAAATTTCTATTTTTTTGAAAAGTTTAGTGAAGAGAGGTAATTATTAATTGAATACTTTAGATGAAATTAATATTGTTTTTGCACCAGATGATAATTATGTAGATTATTGTTGTATTGCTATAAAATCAATTGAAGAAAATTATATAGGTAAAAACAAGATAAACATTTATATATTATGTTCGGAATTACTGGAAAAAAACAAAAAAAAAATTAAAAGTACTGTTGAACAGAATAATGCCTTTCAAATACATTTTAGAGAAATTGAAAACAGTGAAATAATAGAAAAGTTCCGAATTAAAGATCATTTCACAACTGCTATGTATTATAGAATATTAATACCAAATTTGTTAAGTGAACAAATTAATAAGGCCATATATTTAGATTGTGACGTACTAGTAAGGAAAAATATTAAAGAACTGTGGGATATTGAAATAGATAATTATGCTTTAGGTGCGGTTTCTACTTTGGATTTTAATAATTGCGGAAAGTTGGGTATAGACCTTAATTATGGTTATTTTAATTCTGGAGTATTGATTTTTAATCTGAAAAAATGGAGAGAAAAAAATTATGTTTCAATTATAATGGATTATTTAATCAATAACTCAACTCAATTAAGCTTACCTGATCAAGATGCTTTAAATTTTGTATTATTTCAGGATTGGATAGAAGTTCCGCTAAAATGGAATGTAAGAACAACCTTATATAATTTTAAAGAATTACAAAACGATTTTAAACAATATTTGTATGATCCAGCTATTGTTCACTTCACAACATATAGTAAACCTTGGCATTTATTCAATAATCACATTTTTAAAGAAGAATATAATAATGTAGCAAAAAAATCTGGTTACAGTTTAATAATATCAGACGAAATAAAGAATATCTTGTCTAAGAATATTGTTATTTTCGGTGCTGGAAGTTCAGGTGATAAAACTATGAAATTTTTAAAGGCATTCCAACTTGATTTGAAATGTTTCTCTGATAATGATAAGTCAAAATGGAACGATAAACTTAAAGGAATAGAAGTTATTAATCCGTTGGAACTTATAGAAACTAAAGATGAAAATGTAGTGATAATTTCAAGTATTTATGAACAAGAAATAAAAGAACAATTACTTTCATATGGCTTATTCGAAAATCAGCATTTTTATTGTGAAAAAAATCTCTTTTTAATTTGTTATAATTACAAAATAATTTAGTAGATAATTAGAGTTTGAATTTTAAAGAAGTATTTTTTAAAAAGATATAATACATTTTAAGTGAAAAAGGGGATGAACAAATGTGTAGTTTGGTACTATTCGGTGCTTCGAAATTAGGGTCTTTAGCGTATCAATTTATAGGGGACAGGGAAAACATAGTAGGTTTTATAGATAATGATCCCCAAAAATGGGGGACCACCTTTTTGGATTTGCCAGTCTATCCACCTATGGAGTTACTAAATAATGAATATAAAATAATCATAGCAAGTAGTTATAAAGATGAAATAATAATTCAACTAGAGGAAATGGATATTTTTTCATACAGTATTTTTGAAATATCGTATCAGAATTTGAATAGTACAAACAGAATGAAGATGAATAAGACAAACTTAAAGTATGAAGATACATTTTTATTTTATTACAGAGATAATATAATTAAATTTTATTTGCCTAATTTAAGGGATTATTTACAAAAAAAAATCTATGATAATTCTAACTTTTATGAAAATGTGATGTTAGAGGATATTCGAAACCGAGTTAAAGATTCCTCTGAAATCATAGATATAGGAGCTAATATAGGTAATCATACTATTTTTTTCAGTTCTGTATGTCAATGTAAAGTTCATGCATTTGAACCACAAACAAGTGTATTTAATCACTTAAAAAAGAATGTGCAGCTAAATAATCAGGGGAATAGAGTTGAATTATATAATATAGCCTTAGGAGAAAAAGAAGATAAAGGTAACATTAAAATTGTTGATAAAAATAATTTAGGTAGTTCGGAAGTTGAATATAATAATAATGGTGAAGTTACAATTAATACACTAGACAGCTTTATTAGTTTGTTCAAAAATATTGCTATAATTAAAATAGATGTTGAAGGTATGGAATTAAGTGTTCTAAAAGGGGCATTTAAAACTATAAAAAAATTTAAACCATTACTATATATCGAAACAAAGACTCAAGAGGAATTTGAAATTATTGAAAATTTCCTTAGCCCATTAGGTTATGAAGTAAATCAAAGGTTTAATGCTACTCCAACGATATTGTTTCTACCTATCAATTAAGATTATTAAATTCTTTTAGTCTCAGTTATTCTGGTGTTAGATTAAATTGCTAATAATTTAATTGGAATGAAGCACATTGAGAAAGAGCATTTTAATAAAATATCTTATTTAAGTTCATAAGAAGATAAGTAAGTACGAAATAGACAATGGGTGACAATTTCGTACAGGGATTTGAATTAAGATGACGAAACTAACTAGAAGTTTTAATGAGTGAATAATTATTTCTAATATACTAGGAGATATAAATATGAAAGATACCGTATTATTTGGCGCCTCTAAATTTGGGGAAAGTGCCCTTAAGATATTACAGGAAAGTAAAAAAATTATTGGTTTTATTGATAATGATGAGAATAAATGGAATACGATTTTTAACGGATTACCTGTATATGGACCAACTTTTATTAAAGAACATGATATAGAAGTTATCATTACAAGTACCTATGCTAATGAAATTGTAAATCAGCTTCAGGAACTGAATTTTTTCGATTTCTCAACCTATTCTATTCAACTACAAAAATCGAATTTAATAAATAGTAAGTTTGTAAATCATTCATTGCCAATTATATCAATTGGTAAATTACTCCAAGATATAGGGAGAGATGTATCGATCAACGATTTAACTTTTTTATCAGGTGGTTCGTCTGTAATGGATTATTTCTTTCTAAAAGCAGTAATGCAAAGATGCAACTTTCGAACTTATCTTGAAATTGGAACATGGACAGGTGAAAGCATTGCAGCTGTGGCGGAAATTGCAGATAAATGTTACAGCATCTCCCTTCCTGATGACAATGAAGCATTATTCACGACATTTAAAAGCTATTGCAATAAGGCTAATTTCAGTAGATATTTTTCAAATAATAAAGATAATATTGTACATTTCTATGGTGATTCTTTGGAATTCGATTATAGCCAAATAAAAGATGAAATTAATCTTGTTTTTATCGATGGAGACCATTCATATGATGCAATCAAACAAGATACTAAAAATATATTTGAGTTAGTTGGTTATGAAAATTCGATTATTGTATGGCATGATTTTAAAACGATTAGAAATCAGGTCATTCAAACTACATATGAAGCTATTCGAGCTGTATTACCACAAGAATACGTTAAAAATTTATTTGTAGTTCATAGTAGTATTTGTGGTGTCTATATTCCAGAAAAACTACAGAGCAAGTTTACTTTAGAAAGTGATTCTGAATCTCTTTACTCATTTGAAGTTAGTGTAAAGCCAAAACAAAATAAACTTTGAATTGGAGGAGTTGAGGATACAATATAAAATACTATTTCTAGTGAAATTGCATTACTATGTTTATATACAGTTTTGTATTCAAAAACGTATTATGAAATGAAACATCTATATCTTTTTTTTGAATAAAATGGTTGGCTGTGTACATTGGTTAGGATCATCTATAACTGTTAATGAGTATTTTATTGAAGAGAAGTTATAATAAAAAAATTTTTGAATAAATTGATTTTTCGGGGAGATCAGCAATCCAATTTTAAATTAAATTGTTACCGTATTGGTAATAAAAGATTTCCTCTATTTTTGGGGAATGGGTGGTGAAAAAGTGAGAATTATACACTTAACAAGTGGAAATATCGCGGGTGGGGCTGCAAGAGGAGCATATTTTCTTCATACATCATTAAAAGAACAGGGAATAGATTCTCGCTTTTTTGTAGTGGATAAGCTATTTGAAGATGAGTTTGAAGAAGTAGAGTATTTATTAACTAGTGTAAAGGATGATCTAGAACGATACCGAAATAGAAAGTTTGAGCAATTTGTATTAAGTGAATATCCTCAAAAAAACGGTTTTTTTAGTTTAGGTGAGGGAATTTTTGACGAGAAAATACTTGAACTTTCTCAAGAAGCTGATATTGTTCACCTACATTGGATTAATGACCAAATGTTGAGTTTAGAAGCGCTGTCAAAAATTAACACACCAATTGTTTGGACTTTCCGTGATATGTGGCCCTTTACAGGAGGATGTCATTATTCTCGTAGTTGTGAAAAATATAAAGTTAGTTGTGGTTCATGCAATATTCTTAATAGTTACATTAAACATGACGTTTCAAATTGGATTTACTCTAGAAAAATGAAAAATTATCACAATGTTCATCCTGTGGCAATTAGTAGTTGGTTAGCTGAGTGTGCGATTTCGAGCAGTTTATTGAATAATAAGAAGGTTCACATGATCCCAAATAGTATTGATTCAAATGTGTTTAAGGCATATGATAAAGTATCTATTCGTAAAAAGAATAATTTGCCGCTAGATAAAAAAATAATAGCATTTGGAGCTATTAATGCATATGCGGATGAAAGAAAAGGATTTAAGTTATTAATTGATGCACTGCAATTATTGGAAAATAAAAAAGACTATTATTTGATTACATTTGGCGGAAGCGATTCAGCGGTTTTAAAAGATGTAGGTTTTTCTTATACTGATTTTGGTATTGTAAATGATAACAATATTTTAGCTCAAATATATTCTTCAGCGCATGTTTTTGTTGCTCCTTCGATTGAAGAAGCATTTGGAAAAACAATAGTAGAGTCTATGTCGTGTGGAACACCAGTAGTAGCTTTCAATGCGACAGGTCCTGCTGATATTATTAAACATGGAGAAACTGGTTATTTATCTCATGCTTATGAAGTAGACGATATGGCCAAAGGGATAGAATTTATTGCACATCATCCAGACTATGAGCTTTTATCAGGAAAGTCTCGTCAAGAAGCAGTAGTGAATTATAGTCCAAAGAAAATGGCTAATTTATATAAAGACTTGTATCAAGAGGTACTTCAAATACCATTAAGTAAGAAAAAAGAAGAATCTTTAGAGGAAGAAATGGAACTTTTTAATATTCAAATGTACATTAAAAGATTCCAAAAATCCGTTGAAGTTCAATGGAATGAACAACAAAAATGGTATGTTTTTGATAATAAAAAAAATCAATTGTTAGCGAAAATAGGTGACAGGAAAGTAGCTATTTACGGTACGGGGGAATTCGGTAAGGAAGTATTAACTATATTGAAATTTTATAATATTCCTGTTGATGTGTTTATAGATAGTGATAAAGCCTTACAAGGTAAAATCGTAGAATCTTATCGAATTAACACCATTGAGGAATCTAAAAATTATTTTGTTTTTGTTGCTTCAACATGGTATACAGAAATTGAACAAGTACTTTGGAAGAATGCTTTTACACTTAATGATTATGCCATTTGTATGAAATAAATGAAGTTAGAGGTAAACTATTTATGAAAAAAGCATTGATCACAGGCATCACAGGCCAAGATGGTGCCTATTTAACAAAATTCCTTTTAGAAAAAGGATATAAGGTACATGGACTTGTTCGACGTGTATCTATTGAACGTTATGATCGAATTCAAGAGTTTCTAAATGATGATCGATTAACTTTGCATTATGGAGACATGACTGATTCAGCAAATATAATCCGTTTAATGTCCGAAATTAGACCGGGTGAGGTATATAATTTAGCTGCGATGAGTCATGTACATGTATCATTTGAAACACCTGAATATACAGCGAATGCTGATGGTATTGGCACATTACGATTATTAGAAGCTATTCGTATTTTAGGACTTGAGCAAAAAACTAGAATATATCAAGCTTCAACTAGTGAGTTGTATGGCAAAGTACAGGAAACACCACAGTCTGAGACAACACCGTTTTATCCTCGTAGTCCGTATGCAGCAGCAAAAATGTATGCATATTGGATTACAGTGAACTATCGTGAAGCATATAATATTTTTGCATGTAACGGAATATTATTTAATCATGAATCTCCCCTTCGTGGGGAAACATTTGTGACGCGAAAAATTACGATTGCTGTTGCTAATATTAAGCATAGTAATCAGGAGTGTTTATATTTAGGTAACCTTGATGCAAAGCGTGATTGGGGATTTGCAGGAGATTATGTTGAAGCAATGTGGTTAATGCTACAACAAGAAAAGCCAGAAGACTTTGTTATAGCAACAGGGGAAACTAGAACTGTTCGTGAATTTGTGGAATGCGCATTTAATGAAGCGGGTATTGATATTGAATGGCAAGGGGAAGGCATTAATGAAAAGGGAATTAATCGTGCAACTGGTCAAATTATTGTAGCCGTTGATCCACAATTTTTCCGCCCAACTGAAGTAGAATTATTACTTGGAAACCCAACAAAGGCAAAAGAAAAACTTGGTTGGGAACGGAAGACTTCTTTCCAACAATTAGTACAGATGATGGTTCAGGAAGATTTGAAAAGAATAAAAAACTAAAGCGAAGCGATGAAGGGGGAAAATAGTAGATACCTTTGTCGCTTTTTAATGTAGTTTGATGGTAGTTTGCCGATAATAATAATAGATTGAAATAAAAGGTGAGTATGCAATGGATAAACATTCAAAAATCTATGTAGCCGGGCATAGGGGATTAGTTGGATCTGCAATAACTCGAAAACTAAAAGCAGATGGGCATACAAATATTATAACTAGAACAAGCAAAGAATTAGATTTACGTAAACAGGTAGAAGTAGAAACATTTTTTACAGAGGAAGAGCCAGAGTATGTATTTTTAGCGGCAGCAAAAGTTGGTGGGATTTTAGCCAATTCTACATTTCCTGGTCAATTTTTATATGAAAATTTAATGATTCAAACGAATGTTATTGAAGCAGCTCGTAAAGTTGAGGTGAAAAAGCTTCTATTTTTAGGGAGTACATGTATTTATCCAAAAATGGCACCTCAGCCGCTTAAAGAAGACTATTTACTAACAGGTGAATTAGAATCTACAAACGAGGCTTACGCGATAGCTAAAATTGCTGGCATTAAAATGTGTAATGCTTATAACAAAGAATATGGAACTAATTTTATTAGTGTGATGCCAACGAATTTATATGGACCAAATGATAATTTTGATTTGCAAAGTTCACATGTATTACCTGCACTTATGAGGAAAATACATGAAGCTAAAGTGAATAAAGAGTCGACAGTTTCTGTTTGGGGATCAGGTGCTCCACTTCGTGAGTTTTTGCATGCGGATGATTTAGCTGATGCTTGTACTTATTTAATGGAACAATGTGATGCTGGACAGGTTGGAGAATTTGTTAATATTGGTATGGGAAAAGAAGTGTCTATAGAACAATTAGCGCTATTATTATGTGATGTAATTGGCTATGAAGGCAAGCTAGTATTTGACATAAGTAAGCCAGATGGTACACCGAGAAAGCTTACAGATGTATCTAAATTACATCGTCTAGGTTGGAAACATTCAATTGAATTGAAGGAAGGAGTTCAAGATGCATATAATTGGTATCTTGATAATGTCATAAAATGATGAGTAATCGACCGAAAATTAGTATCATAACAGCTTGTTATAATGCAGAAAACACAATTGAGCAAACGATTCAAAGCGTACTTGGACAAACCTATGAACATATCGAATATATTATTGTAGATGGGGCTTCTACTGATGGAACTATGGAGATTGTGGAGAAGTACCGAAACAAAATAGATGTAGTAGTCTCAGAGTCAGACAAAGGAGTATATGATGCGTTCAATAAAGGCGTACATATAGCTTCAGGCGAATATATTATGTTTTTAAATGCAGATGATTATTTCTTAGAAAATGATGTAATTAAACAGTTAGCTTGTTTCATAAAGAAAAAACAAGATGCTGTTTGTGTTTATGGAAATATTTATATGATAAATGAATCTACTGATTATAAAACTAAACATGGGCAAAATATTAGTCTAGATAAATTAAAAGAAGGAATTATGCCACCTCATCCAGCAACATTATTATTACGAGAAGTAATCTTAGCGCTTGGAGGATTTGATTTACAATACCGTATTGCGGCAGACTTCGATCTGATGGCAAAAGTTTTACAGAAGTATGAGAAGAAAGTGTATTATATTCCTATTTTCGTAACAATGTTTCGACTAGGGGGACTGTCTAGCAACGACAGCACGCAATCAATTGTACTAGACGAAACAAGAAGTATTATCAATAAGTATTTTCCAGTTAATAATACTTTAATTAATCAACAAGTCCCGGATACAAATGAGTCATTACTAAAAAAATGGCTTGAACAAATTACTTTTCATAATAAATCAATAAGCTATCCCTTAATGGAAAAGAAAATTAAATCTGTAGTTATCTTCGGTAGTGAGGGAATAGCTCTTTTAATAGCTCAGGATTTTAAAAATGCTGGTATACAAATTAAAGGGTATCTTGATAATAATGAACGTAGACATGGGATTATCATGAATAATATTGAGGTATATCACCCCGAGTGGCTTTTAAATACCGAAAATACAAAACAAATTGATGCTGTAATATTTGGATTTCAAGGGTTTCATGAAGAAGCAGGGAAAGAACAGCTCAATAGCTATAATCTAGAAAAAGAAATATATTGTGTAAGTTGGAGAGATCTAGTTCGTGATATTAATTAAGGGGTTATTTAGATGGATTATAATGTATTAGTAAAGAAACTAAAAGCTAAAAAAGTTATTTGTTTTGGTGCAAGTGACGCAGCGATAAAATTATTTGAATTAATGCCACTTTTAAAAGTTGAACTGTTTGTAGATAATGATATTAATAAACATGGTCAATTATTTTTAAATAAAGCAATTTGTCATCCAACTATTTTGAAAAGCATTCAAAAAGATGAGTATTTTATAGTTATTACAAGTTCTTATAGAAACGAAATCGCAATGCAGCTTAAAGAATTAGGATTTAGTGACGAACAGGATTTCTGCGATTATATGGATGTTAAAAATAGTCTTAATTTAAATCTTCATTTTGAAAATGGCCATTATTATTCTCCTATCCCTAATTTACATGAAATCAAAGAAAATGAACAAACCTTATTTTCAAAGAATAAGGAAATTGGCGGAGTTGAAATCAATGAAGAAGGTCAACTGCAGATGTTTTCTAGTTTTTTAGAGTCAATTGAATCATTTTATAAAATAATTCACGAAAAAGAAACGTTACGATATTATACGCCTAATGGATTTTTTGAATTTTTTGATGCGGCTACCCTGTATAGTACATTAAAAAGATTCAAACCCAAAAGAATCATTGAAGTAGGTTCGGGATTTTCTTCATCAGTAATGTTAGATACAAGAGATAAACTAAATTTAAACATGGAGTTAACTTTTATAGAGCCATTTCCAGATCGTTTAAATGGTTTGTTAACAGAAAAAGATAAAGAAAATTCAACAATTATTGTTTCAAAAGTTCAAGATGTTCATCTAGATATTTTTAGAAGTTTAGAGGCAGGAGATATATTATTTATCGACAGTTCTCATGTTTCGAAAATAGGTAGTGATGTCAACTATTTGATATTTGAAGTGCTACCTGAATTAAAAGAAGGAGTTATTATTCACTTTCACGATATTTTTTACCCTTTTGAATATCCTAAAGAATGGCTGGAAAAAGGATACTATTGGAATGAGGCATATGTTTTGAGAAGCTTTTTACAGTATAATAGAAGTTTTTCGATCATGTATTGGAATGACTTTATTTACGATAAGCAACAGGGAAAACTGAAAGATGAGTACTTATCAATGGGGGGCTCTTTCGGCGGAAGCTTGTGGTTAAAGAAATTGGACTAGACATTGCAAATTCCTCTGGAGGGAAGATACTATGAAAGTAGCGTTAGTATTAAAGCGTTTAGAGGTTGGCGGGATTGAAAATTTAGTTTTAAGAATTTCTGAACATCTTAGTAATGATCATGAAGTTTGTATTATTTGTACAGAGGGAAATGGAGAATGGGACCCAATTGCTGAAAATCTAGGATTACGACTAAAAAAGTTCTATATTTGGGATTTTAAAGATCCAGTAACTTTTATCGAAACTATTGCAGAGTTTATCATTGATGAATCTTTTGCAGCTATTTACATTAACGATACAATTATTGGAAGTGCAGTAGCAGGGCTAGTTGATTCTAAAACAAAAAAGATTACAGTGCTCCATGCGATAGATACAATCTCAATCTCTGTTGCAGTTTCTAATAGAGAAAACATGGATGGTTTTATTGCTATAAGTCCACGGATAAAAAGAATACTAGATAACGATGAGACGGAGAATTCGGTTCTAGTACCAAATGGGATTAGTAATGATTTCTTTGGAAAAATGAGTGACAGAGTGGAACAAGATAGTGAATTAAAATTACTCTACTGTGGACGCTTATCGCATAGTGATAAAGGTGTATTATTTTTACCTAAGCTTTTGGAGCTCTTTTCTTCCCATTCTGATGAAAAATTTAGCCTTACTATAGTCGGGGACGGCCCAGCACGTAGCGAATTGGAAAGAATGATTTATGAAAAAAAATTAAATGATTTTGTAACCATAAAAGGAAGTTTAAAGAAAGATAATATAATTCAAGAAATGAAAGAAGCCCATTTTTTAATCTTCCCATCTCTATCGGAAGGGTTTGGCCTTTCAATAATAGAGGCACAAGCTATGGGGTGTATTCCAGTAGCATTTTTAATAGATGGTGTAACGGATTATCTTATTAAAGATAATATAAATGGACTTTTATGTGAATATGGAAAAATTGAGAGTATGTATGAACGAGTAAGCGATACCTTTAAAAATAAGCAAAAAATGAATGAATTAAATAAAGCTGCGATAATGAATGCCAAACAATATAAAATTGAGAATACTGCTAATGAGTGGATAAAAAGAATCGATAAAATGCCTTTAAAAACAATTAAATATGATACAGAGAAAATTCAAGACAATATATTAGGAGTATTAAGCTTTGCGGCAGATTTTGAAACAAAGTGTGCTAAGCAAAAGTGGTTAAATAATTTTTATAATAAAGAAGAAGGAAATTTAGTTGTATTAAGAAAAAGAGAAATTCGAAATGTTGTGATTTTTGGGACCATGCATATGTCTTACTTTATTTATATTGACCTTTTAAAAGAAAACTATAATGTAGTTGGATTTATTGATAATAATAAAGTATTACCTGCTTCAATTAATCATATCCCAATATATGATGAAACATGGCTAGAAAAGGAAACTAGCTCATATGATTCAGTCATTGTCTCTATTGAGTCTTCATCAAGTAAAATTGTAAAACAACGTCTTAAAGAGAATTTTCCCGGGAAATATATATTTGAATGGAAAGAATTACGTTAGATAAATCACTCATAGGATTTAAATATTAGTTTTAGTTAAAGGGAGTTTGATTGAATTGCTTGCATCTGTGCTAATCAATAACTACAATTATGGTCGTTATTTAGAACATTGTATCGAATCAGTTCTCCATCAGACGTATAGAGACATAGAAATCATTGTCTATGATGATGGATCAACGGATGACTCGTTAGATATTCTTAAAGAATATAAGGATCAAATTACTATTATTCATCAAGTAAATTATGGGCAAACACCGAATATTAATCAAATGAACGCGGTACACCAAGCGTTTTTAAAATCTAATGGGGATGTAGTCTTTTTACTAGATAGTGATGATGTCTTTCATAATCAAAAAATAGAAGAAGTAATGAACGTTTTACATGAGTACCCAAATATTGATACGATCCAGCATCCTATGAGTGAGATGGATGGAGAAGGACAAGTTTTAGATATCGTTCGTCCAGTAATAAAACAAATCACTAACTATAAAAATTACATATCATCTACCAACAGTTTGTTTCATCTATTTGTACCAACAAGTGGTTTAGTTTTTAGACGTTCACTTTTAGAAAAATTGTTACCTTTAAAAGAAGACAATTTATCGACGATTTGTGTAGACACAAGACTCATGCTACATAGTGCATTAATCGGTCAAATTAAAACAATTAATGAACCTTATGCATATTATCGTATTCATGGTTCCAATGCTTTTAAAAAAATAAATGAAGTGAAGTTTTATCAACGGTATACAAATGAACTATATCAATTCTTTAATGCTATTTCTAAAGAATACGGGCATAAAGAAATTGAGTTTAATATGAATCAATATCTAGAGAACACTTTTTTCTATTCACTTATAGACGTGGAGAACAATATTCAATTTCTCCAAAATGATAGTTTAGTAGGTGAATGTTGGATATGGGGAGCGGGTGAAGCTGGCCAATCTATTTGCTATTCTCTAACAAACGAAGGACAAACTATTGAAGGGTTTATCGATGCTAACCCACAAAAGAAAAATACAACTGTATTGGGGAGAAAAGTGCTGTCACCCGAAGAAATGGTATTTTCAACAAAGACGAAAATTTTGATTTCACCGTATTATGCCTATGAACAAATAGCAAAATACTTAAAATCAATCGGTTTAATCGAAGGAATCAATTATAGATACCCGTATAAAAAAGAACATTCTTTTTAAAGAATGAAAGAGGAAATGTATGAAAAATATTTCAGTGGTTGTTCCTGCTTATAATGCGGAAAAGTATATATCAAAATCAATTGAGAGTGTTCTAAATCAAACATATTCTGTTCAAGAAATAATCGTAATTGATGATTGTAGCGTAGACCAAACATGCAAAGTAGTTAGAAAACTAATGGAAAAGCATAATCTAATTAAATTATTTGAGAATGAAGAGAATCAAGGGGTTTCTAGCACTAGAAATAGAGGAATTAACGAATCAACAGGTGATTGGATATTATTTTTAGATGCAGACGATGAATGTTCTCAAGAACTAGTTGAAACTTATTTATCTAAAATAAATGAAGTTACAGAAGATATTTCAGCAATTTATCCTGCTTATTATCAAATTGATGAAAATTCTCATGTGATTTCTCCAGTATTGAGTGGCAAGCGATTAAGCGGAGTTAAAGGATTTTGCGATATCTTAATAAGAAATCCTATTATTTCTCCTTCAGGTGTATTAGTAAAGAAAAGTAGATTAGTTGAAATGACTGGATTTAATTCATCTATAAAATATGATGAAGATGTTGATTTATGGGTACGTCTATTAGATAAGGATTGTTCAATCGAATATATTGATAGGCCTCTTTCTTTCATTCGACGTCATGCAAATAATACAACTTCTAGCATGAGTACTTCCCATAATGCAGAAAAGCTAATAATGGATCAATATGGTTTGGAATATATTAAGGAAAAACTTTATAAAAGAGATTATACAATAGAGAAAAATAGTTTAGATTTTGTGTTGTTTTTAATTCGTTATAAGCAGTGGGAACAATGTGAAGAACTATTAGAGAATACTCCAGTTTTAGAAGATTCATCATACTATATTACTTATTGTTTTCTGAAATCTATTGTTTATATTGAGAACAAACGATTCAATGATGCATTGGGCGAATATGAAAAAATACTTTTAGTAAATGTAGAGCATGGAGCAGCATTGAATAATTCGGCCGTTATTTATGCGATGAATGGTAATAAAGAAAAAGCAATTATTCATATGGAACAAGCTATGTTACTGTTTCCAGGGTATTTAGATGCTAGGCAAAATATGATGCTAATACAGAATGGCAAGACAGATGAATCCCAGTTTAGATTTACTTTACGTGAGCTAAGACCGGTATTGCTATCGTATAGTACAGATTAAAGAAATGTGGTGAAGTAAAAGTGAAGCTTATTCTCTTATCAGGTGGATCTGGCACAAGACTCTGGCCTTTATCGAACGATTCGCGTGCAAAACAATTTTTAAAAGTCTTGCGAAATGATGACACTGGTGAATTGGAGTCCATGGTACAGCGTGTGTATCGCCAATTGGCTGAGGTCGTTGCTGCTGAAGACATGATAGTTGCAACCAATGCTGCACAAGTAGACATGTTGCGCAATCAGCTTGGGGATATTCCAATTGTTATAGAGCCGGAAAGACGTGATACATTTCCAGCAATTGCTCTTGCGTGTACATATCTGCATTCAGCTTTAGGGATGAAGGAAGATGAAGTTGTAGGTGTCGTTTCAGTAGACGCTTTTGTTGATGTCGCTTTTTATCGACAAGTAAAGGAACTTGAAAAGCTTGTTACTTCAACAAAAGTGGAGATTGGTTTATTAGGGATAAAGCCAACATATCCTTCTTCTAAGTATGGCTACTTAATACCAACTCTATCAACAGAATATATGCAAGTAGATCGTTTTGTTGAGAAGCCATCAGAAGAAGCTGCAGAAGTATTAATTGAAAAAGGAGCTTATTGGAATAGTGGAGTATTTGCTTTTCCTTTAAGTTTAATATTAAATAGATTAATTGAAAAAGAACTTCCATGCTCATATGAAGAGCTATTGGACCAGTTTTCTAAATTGCCGAAAAATAGTTTCGATTATGAAGTAGTAGAGAATTTAACTAAAATTTCGGCATTAACTTATGACGGGTATTGGAAAGACTTAGGAACATGGAATACTTTGACAGAAGAAATGTCCGAGCAAGTTATTGGTAATGGAGGATTAAGTGAAGATAGCTTTAATACGCATATCGTGAATGAACTTGATTTACCTGTTATAGTACTTGGGATTTCAAATGCAGTAGTTGCTGTAAGTGCCGATGGTATTTTAGTAACGGATAAGCCTGCTAGCTCTCGAATGAAAGACATGCTGCATGATGGTTTATTTTCCAGACCGATGTATGAAGAACGTCGGTGGGGCTGGTATCGAGTGCTTGATTTTACGAAAAAAGAGGGACGCGAGGTTTTAACGAAAAGGCTTTGTGTTGAATCTGGTAAAAATTTAAGCTATCAATTTCATAACCATCGTTCAGAAGTTTGGACGATTATTTCGGGTGATGCGATTTTCATTCAAGATGGTGAAACAAAAATGGTTTTACCTGGAGATGTATTAACTATTCCACTGGGCTCGAAGCATTGTTTATATGCATTAACAGATACAGAGTTAATCGAGGTACAAATGGGGAGCTCGATCGTAGAAGAAGATATCATAAGGCTGGAAAAAGATTGGTCGACGATTGTTGAATCTATTCGTTGATAAAAAGAATACACAACTAGAACCAGTTAAGTGAAATTTAAAGTATGTACTGTTAAACGACTTTCAATCATCTGAAAGTCGTTTATTCTGTTATGCTTAACGTATAGAAAAAACGTTTATTTTACCGATAAAGTTAATATAAATATATATAAGAAAGCTACTATGTACGGAGGTTCTAAATGATTCGTTTTATTAAACTGCGGGAAGAGCATCTTGAGCAAGTTCTGGAATGGAGAACGCAGGAGGATGTCACTCGATTTATGAATACTGATATTGAAAAAGATATGAATAAGCAGAAAGAATGGTTTAAAAGAATCTCGCATTCTGAAACAAATGCTTATTGGATCATTGAAATAAAAGGACAGCTAGTTGGCGTCATTTGTTTAAATGGTATGGACCATGTGAACAAAAGAACAAGTTGGGGTTTTTATATTGGGGAAGAAAAGTATCGCTTATATGGAGGGATTATACCTCCTTATTTTTATAACTATGTGTTTTCAACTTATGGTTTTCACAAGATTACCGCGGAAGTAATGGAAGGTAATGACAATGTAATAAAGTTGAATTTATTGCATGGTTACCGAATGGTTGGAGTATATAAGGAACATATTTTTAAAAATGGTTCGTGTTACGACTTACATTTACTAGAGTTGTTAAAGGAAGATTGGATAAAGCTAAATAAGTTTCAAAAGTATAATGGTGTATTTGAACAATAAATCCCAAGATTGGAGAACAAATAAATGGAAAAATTATTAGCTATTATAAATGAAATAAGAGAAGAAGCGGGTAACAGTACTATTGAAACCCTAGCATCTTCTATGGATTTACGAGAAGATTTACATTTAGATTCTTTAATGTTAGCGGAATTGACGGTGCGACTTGAGGATGAATTTGATGTAGATATTTTCGAGGACGGCATTGTTCAAACGATTGGCGAAATTATTGTTAAATTAGAAGGCAAGTAATATGGAAAAAGCTTTTTTAGTACATAACGAGGTTGTATATACATATGAAAAGTTGTTAACTGATTTAAGTAATAGGGAAATTTGCTCTTCTTATTTATATGTGATGAACAACGAGCCATATGAAGTCTTTTTAACGATTGTTCATAGTTTATTATTTGATTATCCTATCGAATTGTTGGACGGAGATTTTTCTGAAAAAGAGATAGGTGAATTAGGTCTTCATGTTGAGGATGTATTAATGATAAGCGATGTAATGGAACGTATTCATTTTAATGATTTTGATGAAGTGGTGCAACGGATACAGGCAACGCAAAAGTGGAATGTAACTTTGTATACGTCTGGAACAACAGGCAGACCTAAAAAAGTGAGCCATTCTTTTCAATCCATTACAAGAAACGTAAAAAAGTATACTAAACTAGAAAATGATGTGTGGGCTTTTGCTTATAATCCTACTCATATGGCTGGATTACAAGTGTTCTTTCAAGCATTACTTAACCAAAATACATTGATTTATGTTTTTGATGAGTCAATGAAAAGGATACCTGAACTGATAGAGAAATACGGGGTCACTAATATTTCAGCTACATCAACATTTTATAGAAATGTTCTTCCTTATTTACAAGAGGATATATATTCTATGATTAAAAGAGTAACATTTGGTGGAGAAAAATTTGATGCCGTTTTAGAAGGGAAATTGAAAAATATTTTCCCAAATGCAAAAATGACAAATGTGTATGCATCAACAGAGGCTGGAAGTTTGTTTGCAGCACAAGGTGATACTTTTGAAATTAGAGAAGAACATTTGCTGTTAGTGAAAATTACAACTGAACAGGAATTATGTATACATAATTCTTTATTAGGATACTCAGATTCATTAGCTACAGATGATATGTGGTTTCATACGGGAGATCTCGTTGAAATGAGGGATGAAACGCATTTTACATTTCTATCACGCCAATCAGATATGATTAATGTTGGAGGATATAAAGTGAATCCACTTGAAGTGGAGGATTTACTAATTCAAGTGCCAGGTGTAGTTGATATTTTGGTAAAGTCTAAGAAGAATAGTGTTACAGGTGAGCTTCTTGTAGCGGATGTTATTAAAGCTGATGAGGTAGACGAAAAAGAGTTAAAAAAAGAAATAAAGCAATTTGCAGCTACTCATCTACAAGAGTGGAAAGTTCCTCGCATTATTAAGTTTGTAGATGAACTTCCTAGTACGAGAACTGGAAAGAAGGTCAGAAAATGAAGTGGATTATTGTGACTGGGGATTCAAGAGGTGTTGGGAGAGAAATTGTTCATCAAATACTGGATGAAACAGATTTTGGGGTTATTGGAGTTAGTCGATCAAGCGAAGAGTCAGCGGATGAGCTTTTGGCGAAATACCCGGATCGTTTTAGAGCGTTGTCTTATGATTTAACAAATGTAGATGGTATCAAGCAGTTATATATAGAAAAGATTCGTAAGATAGGCCATATATACGGGCTCGTTAATAATTCGGCGATGGCATATGACGATATCGTTTCTAATTTAAAAGTGGATCAATTGGAGGCGATGTTCCAAGTAAATGTCTTTTCAGCCATGCATTTATCCAAATATGCGATTAGAGATATGTTATTACATAAAACGCAAGGTTCGATTGTTCACATATCCTCTATTAGTGCGCATACGGGTTATAAAGGTTTGAGTATGTATGCAGCTACAAAGGGAGCAATGGAAGCATTTTCTAAAAATATTGCTAGAGAATGGGGAAGCAAGGGAATTCGTTCTAATTGTGTCGTTCCGGGCTTCATGGAAACTTCGATGAGCACGACATTGACGGAAGATCAAAAAGCACGAATTTATCAAAGAACATCTTTGAAAAAGGAAACGGATATTTCAAGCGTAGCAAGCACTGTACTATTTTTACTTTCAGAAAAAGCGAAGTCGATCACGGGAACAGTAGTGCATGTAGATAATGGCACGATATGAAGGTAGTGTGAGAGGTATGAAAACAATCGTCATTATTCAGGCTCGTATGGGTTCTACTCGTCTACCTGGGAAAATTCTAATGCCACTGGGAGAATTGGATGTCCTATCGTATGTAACGGCTCGTTGCAATAAAATTAAAGGTGTAACGGAAGTCATTGTGGCAACATCTACTTTGCCCCAAGATGATGCTGTGGAAAATTGGTGTAACGAGCATAATGTATCGTGTTTTAGAGGATCTGAGGATAATGTGTTGGATCGTTTTGTACAAAGTGCGAAGCGGTATGAACCTGATTATGTGATGCGCGTTACTTCTGATTGTCCCTTTGTTGATTTTGAAATGGCTAGTAACCTTATTGAATTAATGGAGCATGAAAGAAAAGATATTGTGTTAATTGATGGTCAGCTGCCCCGGGGACTAGCAGTGGAGTTGATTTCATATGAAGCATTACTTCGCATTTATAGAAGCGAGTTAGAAGAACGCCACCGGGAGCATGTAACCTATTATGCGTATGAATTTAGTGATCAGTTTGAAAGTGTTACGTATATTGCTCCAAAAAATCGTGTTGCGTCTGAGTTACGTATTACGTTAGATATGGATGCAGATTATGAATTATGTCAGGCGGTAGCAGGGCATTTTAATGATATTTATGTTTCAAGTGCTGATGTGATCGAATATTTATTAGAAAATCCTGAAGTTGCTCGATTAAATGCACATATTGAACAAAAGCCGGTGATGTGATGATAGAGGTTATTATTCGAACGGATGCCTCGATAGCAATTGGTAGTGGACATGTGATGCGTTGCTTAACGATTGCGAAACAATTACAAATGGCAGGATGTTCAGTCCGTTTTTTTATGAACGAATTGCCAGGGCATTTGATTGATTATGTGGAGCAGCAAGGCTTTCAAAATGTCAATGAAATGCAGGAAGCAGGTTTATGTATTATTGATCATTATGAAATTGATGAAGAATGGGAAAAAGAGATTCGTCCATTCGTGAAAAAAATTGTAGTTATTGATGACTTGGCAAATAGACCGCATGATTGTGACGTATTACTAGACCAAAATATAGTTCCTAATTATGAAAATCGGTATGACGAATTGGTTCCTGTACATTGTGTGAAATTATTAGGTCCGAATTATTTAATTATGAGAGAAGAATTTATTCGAGAAAGAAATAATCTAAAGCCTACAAATAGTGAGGTTAAACGTTTGCTCGTATTTATGGGAGGGGCGGACCCTACTGGAGAAACAATGAAAGTACTATGTGCTTTAAAGCAGCAGGTTTTAGAATATGTGGATATTGTAGTAGGAAGCAGCAATCCTCAAAAAGAAGAAATTAAAGCGATTTGTATAAGAGAAGGGTATCATTTTCATTGCCAGATAGATTATATTGCTTCTTTAATGGGTCAAGCGGATTTTTCGATTGGAGCAGGTGGAAGTGCAACTTGGGAACGTTGTTTCGTTGGTTTACCATCATCAAGTACAGTCGTTGCAGAAAATCAGCATATTACAACAGAAACAGTTGCTGGATTAGGTGCGGTTTGGAATTTAGGTTGGCATGAAAAAGTAACAGAAGAGACATATAGAGAGTTAATCGTTTCATTGGCGAGTAGAAAAGAATTTTTGGGGAATTTGAGTAGTATTGGATTGAAGTTAACGGAACAAACAGGTAGAACAAATTCCTGGTTAAAGCGGTTTTTGGAGGTAGAAAAATGATTCAAATAGGACATAAACAAATTGGCCGCACTGCAAAGCCATTTATAATTGCCGAAATGTCGGGCAATCATAACCAATCGCTCGACCGTGCTTTAAAAATAGTGGATTTGGCAGCTGAGGCTGGGGCTGATGCAGTGAAGTTGCAAACGTATACACCAGATACGATGACTTTAGATATTCATACAGGTGAATTTTTTATAACAAGTGATACAAATTTGTGGCAAGGTCAGTCACTCTATAATTTATATAAAGAGGCGTATACACCTTGGGAATGGCATGAAGCAATTTTCAATAGATGTAAAGAGCATGGGATGGTTGCGTTTAGCTCTCCATTTGATGAGACGGCAGTGGATTTTTTGGAAACATTAAATGTACCTGCATATAAAATTGCTTCATTTGAAAATATAGACATTCCTTTGATCGAAAAAGTTGCAGCAACTGGTAAGCCAATTATTATTTCGACTGGAATGGCATCTATTGCAGAATTAGATGAGGCTGTACAAGCTGTTAAATCCCAAGGAAATGAACAACTTATTTTATTGAAATGTACGAGCACATATCCAGCTACGCCAGAAAACTCGAATATTTCTACGATTCCTCATATGAAAGAATTATTTGGAACTGAAATAGGATTATCTGACCATACGATGGGTGTTGGGGTGTCGATTGCAGCTGTGACACTTGGAGCAGTTGTTGTAGAGAAACATTTTACTATTTCACGTGCAGATGGTGGCGTGGACGCGACATTTTCTTTAGAACCGCATGAACTTAAAACATTAGTAGAAGAGACGGAACGCGCGTGGAGAAGTCTCGGAACTATTTCTTATGGGCCAACTGAAGTAGAGAAGCCTTCCCTAGAATATCGTCGATCACTTTATATAGGGGAAAACTTAAAAGCTGGCGATATATTAACGAAAGAAAATATTCGAGTTATACGACCAGGACATGGACTTGCCCCAAAATATTTTGAGCTAATTGTCGGGAAAAAAGTGAATCAAGATGTGTTAAAAGGTACGCCATTAACTTTCGATATTTTATTATAAGGACTGATATTATGAATAAACGAACCACGTTTTTATCGTATGGAAAACAGTCGATTGATGAATCAGATATTGAGGCAGTAGTAGCAGTTTTACGATCGCCTTTTTTGACGCAAGGGCCAAAATTAGGGGAGTTTGAAAAGTCAGTGGCAGCATATGTAGGTGCAAAATATGCTGTTGCGTTTACGAATGGCACTGCCGCTTTACATGGCGCTTGCTATGCAGCCGGAATATCGGCTGGTGATGAGGTTATTACAACTCCGATTACATTTGCAGCTACGTCAAATGCGGTCCTCTATTGTGGCGGAACTCCAGTGTTTGCAGATATCGATGAACATACTTACAATATTGATCCAAAGGAAATAAAGAAAAAAATAACATCCAAGACGAAAGCGATTATGCCAGTCGATTTTACAGGTCAGCCTGTGGACTTAGATGAGATTATGAAAATTGCAGATGAACATCAGTTGGTCGTTATTGAAGATGGAGCCCATTCACTTGGCGCAATATATAAAGGGAAAAAAATTGGTTCTCAGGCGCATATGACCATGTTCAGTTTTCATCCGGTTAAGCCAATAACGACTGGTGAAGGCGGTATTATTACAACGAATTCAGAAGAGTATTATGAAAAATTAAAGCGTTTTCGAAGTCATGGAATTAGTAAAACTCTCCATTCGGTTGAACAGGGAGATTGGTATTATGAGATGGTCGAGCTTGGCTATAATTATCGAATGACGGAACTTCAAGCAGCTTTAGGCTTGTCTCAAATAGTTAAGTTAGATGGATTTATTGAAAGAAGACGTGAAATTGCTAGATTGTATAATGAGAAGTTAGGACATCTACGAGGGATTATTATTCCAAAGCAATTAGAAGAAACGGAGTCTGGTTGGCATTTATACTCTATTCAATTAGATTGTGAAAAGATAACCAAACCACGAAAAGCAATATTTGAGGAAATGCGTTCGCTGAATATAGGCGTTCATGTTCATTATATTCCAGTATACTGGCATCCTTATTACAGGGAACTAGGATATGAAAAGGGAATATGTCCAAAAGCAGAGGAATGGTATCAGCAGGCGATGACATTGCCGATTTTTCCAGGGATGATGGAAGAGGATGTAGAGAGTGTTGTAAGTGCACTAAGTGAAGTTTTGCAATAACTAAATCGAAGGCTAATATACTAAAAATGGGGTAGACATATGGCTGAAAATCATAGTATTAATATTCCAGCACATCATAATATATATAATGGTGTTTCAGGTAGAGAATTACGAATTGAATTCTCTCTTCCCGAAAAAGAAACAAATGAAAATACTGGTATTGCTATTTTAGTTCCAGGGTTTGGTGGAAATATTGATTCGAATGTTTATAAAAAAATGAGAGAAGAATTTGCTGATACTTATAATTTAGTAACCGTACAATGTGATTATTTTGGTAGTGAGTTCATGCAAGGGGCTGCTTCGTTTAATCTAACAGGTGATATCAATAATTTGTTTTCCCTACTTACTGATGAAGAAAAAAACACATTGAATAGTGATTATTCTAATTTATTTGAGATGTTTGCGACTAGAGATATCATGATTCCTGTTGTAGCAAAGATAGCAGAAACGGAAGATCATTTTAATGATATGGGTTATATGCAGTCCATTGATATTATTACAGCAATTGAAGCAGTAAGAATTATGTTAAAGGAAAATAAAGTGAAGTTTAATGAAAAATATGTTGTAGGCTATGGTCACTCGCATGGTGCATATTTACTTCATCTAAGTAATTGTTTGGCTCCTCATTTGTTTTCTCATATTATCGATAACTCTGCTTGGATGGAACCAGGCTATTTAAATGAAAACCGTCGCTTATTTCAACCCTACGGGCAAATGATACTACAAATTGACTTCGAATATCTAGCGGGAAAATATATCAATGATAAACGTGCGCTCAATTTAAATATTTTATATGATAGCTTCGATAACACTACAAAAAT
The DNA here is from genome assembly GCF_032154225.1 of Psychrobacillus sp. Taxonomy (GTDB): domain Bacteria; phylum Bacillota; class Bacilli; order Bacillales_A; family Planococcaceae; genus Psychrobacillus. The sequence goes on along the minus strand of NZ_JALDYF010000005.1, from coordinate 91,161 downwards.
CATTTCTTTTCAAGGAAGTGATGATCATTTAATTAATCATAACGAAAAAGAGGCTCTTATAAAGAGTATCCCACATACAGACTTTATTTTGATGGAAGAAAAAGATGTTGATGGATTAATTTTTAAATCGAATAAGCACGGGTTGGATGCTGAATTTTTGAAAGCGTTTGATTATGGGGTAGAAAAGTTAGGACACCATGAGAACAGTGCTGAAGGTAAATTAGTATATGAAGTTTTATTATCTGAAACGAAAATTAAAGTGGACTATTTTTCTGGTCTACCGATATTTTCAAAAGAAGTTGTATTTAAATAGTAATAGATTGAAATAAACCTCATTGTATCTATAATTGTTAAAAGAGAAGAGCAAAAAATAAAAATCATTCGAGATGGACGGTGACAGTAATGACTGAAAAAACAAGACCAGTATTAGTTCCAGCATATTTGAAAGAGTTTCAATGTATAGGTTCTGCTTGTGAAGATACTTGCTGTGCTGGAGGATGGGCAGTAACAATAGACAAAGGAACATTTCAAAAGTACCGTGAGACAAGGCATCCTGATATGAAAGAGCTGTTAAAGAAAAATATAGCACGTAATCGATCTAGTACTTCAGTATATGATTATGCAAAGATTAAAATGGATGACGAGGGTGCTTGCACGCTTTTAGATGAGCGAGGCTTGTGTAAAGTGCACTCATTACTAGGACCAGAAATGCTATCAAATACATGTGCAATATATCCTAGATTATTAAATAATGTAGATGAAACAATCGAAAAAAGTTTAACTTTATCTTGCCCAGAAGCTGCAAGATTAGCGTTGCTTAACCCTAATGGAATAGATTTTCTAGGGGAAGAGGAACCTGCAAATACTAAAGGATTCATCAATAATAGATTACAAACTGTCCAAAAGAGTCCGCATTTCTGGGATTTACGTGTTTTTACGATACAAGTATTACAAAATCGTAGGCATTCAATTGAAATTCGTCTTATTATTTTGGGGTTATTTTTTCAAAAAATAGAGTCTTTAAATGAACAAGAATTAGCACATCAACTTCCGATAATCATAGAAGATTATTCAAGTAGGTTAGACAATGAACAATTTATCCAGTCGATTAAAGATATACCTACTAACTTATCACTTCAAGTAGGTATGGGGAGATCATTGATCAAATATCGGTTAATTGGTGGTTTTTCAAGTAAACGCTATTTAGATTGTTTGCATGATGTGATTAAAGGATTATCTTTAGAGGATGAGACACCTATCGAAAAGATAATCGAGAATTATAAACATGCAAACGAAACGTACTATAGTCCATTTATGCAAGAGCATGAATATATACTAGAAAATTATATGGTGAATTTCGTTTTTAAAAGTTTATTCCCAAGTGATCAGTCTACAATGTTTGAAAGTTATACGATGTTAGTTATAAATGTAATCTTAGTGAAACTCCATTTAATAGGTATGTCAGCAGTGCATAAAGGACTGTCAACAGATTTAGTTATTAAATTAATCCAATCATACACAAAAGTATTCGAACATAATGCAGAATATATTGCTAATGTCCGCGATTCATTGAAAGAAAGTGGTTATTCAACAATGGCACATATGGCTGTATTGATAAAAAGTTAATAAAAACCGTTGAAGTTTTAGATAAACTTCAACGGTTTTATAGTTATTTAAATAACCCTAATATATTACTTACATTTTGATTCGTTTGCTTAATGAGCAACTCATCACCTTTTTGACGAATCCCTTGTTTGACAAAGTCCATCATTTCAAGAGCCATGTCTGGGTCTCGGATGAGTGACTCTGTACGTTGTAAGCTAATTTCCGTATTCGCAACGTTCTCTTTATGATGCGTAAGAGCTTCGTAATCGGAACCAGTATTTGCTAAGTGTTTCGAAATAATCGATTGGGCATTTTCAACTTGTGAAATAAGCTTTTCTGCTTTTTCTTGCGTAGAAATTTCAGCAATTGCTAATCCAAGTTGTGCAGTACTTATATTCACAGTGTCGATTCTCATTTTTTGTCCAGCGTTAGCCCCTACATGTATGTAAAGAGGTCGCACGTTTCCAAGAATGTTTTGGGTATTGAATTCCAAATCTTCCGATGTATCATCAATCGATTTTAACAATTGGTTCAATTCCATCTCAACTGCAGTGCGATCATCATCTGTCATTGTGTCGGTAGAAGATTGGACTGCTAACTCTCGCATGCGCTGAAGAACACCACTAACATGTTGAAGTCCAGCATCTGTTACTTCTAATACTGAAATACCATCTTGCATATTTTGTTGTGCTTTTGCGAGCCCTCGAATTTGTCCACGCATTGTTTCCGAGATAGATAATCCAGAAGCATTATTGGCAGCGCGTGTTAATTTATCTCCACCAGATAATTTTTCAAGTGTTCGAGTTGTTGCGGATTGATTTTTTTGATATCTGTTTACAGAAAAGGATGTCGCCACTTGATTTTGTATTTTCAATTCATTCACCTCCATGTGAAATTTTCTGGGATTCATTTGTATTATCGGCATTATTACCAAAAGTTTTTGCAGGAAGTGAAACTTTCTAAAAATAAACCGATATAATTAAAAGAAAGTTGTAAATGTAGGGGGGAGTCATATTGAGAATTTCATCTCAAGCACAAGTAAAAGAAATGACAGTAGCAGTTCAACCTCAACCAGAAGCAATTGCAGAAGTTCCAAAAACAACAAGTGTAACAGAAAATTCTTTGAAACAAATGATGCGTGCAGAACAAAAAGCAAACGAAAAAGAATCTTTTCCAAAAGAAAAAGTACAAAAAGCAGTTGATTCTTTAAATGAATTTATGACGCTACAAAATCATAATTCCAAATTTGTTATGCATGAAGGTTTAGAACGCTATTTTGTACAAGTAGTGGATTCTCAAACAGATGAAGTAATTAGAGAGGTTCCACCTCGAAAATTACTTGATGCATTTTACACAATGCAAAAGTTTTTAGGCATGATTGTAGACGAAAAGATATAATATTAGGAGGTTGTTAAAATGGCAATTAATAGAGTCGGCGGTTTAGCATCAGGAATGGATATTGATGCACTAGTAGCTAAGCTAATGTCAGCAGAAAAGGCACCATTATACAAATTACAACAACAAAAAACGAAGTATGAGTGGCAACGTGATGCATATCGTGGTGTAAATACGAAACTAAAAACATATGATACGTATGTTTTTGATAATTTTAGGTTATCAAGTAGCATGGGGAAGAAAACGCCTACTGTTTCTGATACAACAAAAGTTGGCGTAACTGCTGGTGCTGGTGCAACGGGATCATTATCGATTGATGCAGTTCAACAAATGGCAACTTCTGCTCGTTTAAATGGTTCGTTGACTGGTACTACAAATAAAACATTAGCAAAATCAACGGATTCTTTAGCAGATGTGTTAGGGTTTGCAAATGTGTCTCCTATTCCTTCTGAGTTAAAATTAACTGTGAACAGTAAAAATGAGGATGGGACTCCTGTTTTAGATGAGAACCAACAACCTGTTACTAAAGAAATTACAATCGACACTTCGAAAAGTATGGATGAAATTATAACGAAGTTACGAGAAGATGGTGTCAATGCAGGTTTTGATGCAAAAACTGGTGCATTTGCTTTTGCACCAAAGGGTAAGGATGAGATTGTAGTAGATGCAGGTTCACAAGCTGCATTTTCTGCATTAGGAATGACTGTAGATCCGAATACAGGCGAGTCTAAAACTAAACCGCTTTGGACAGACGCAACATCGGCAATAGATAAAAATACAAAATTAGGTGAAATAGGTCTTGCAGGAGGAAAAATTACAATTGAAGTTCCTTCGGCAACTGGTGCACTAATATCTAAGACTGTTGAATTTAAGGAAACTGATTCTGTAGATTCATTTTTAAAAAGCTTAAATTCTGCTGGGGTTACAGCTTTAATGGGAATGGACGGTAAAATTTCGATCACAGCTAATGCCACGGGGACAGGAAATGTTTCTATGACAGCTGTCGAAGGCGATGGAGCTGCCTTATTAAATAAACTTGGTCTAGACGATCCAGCTAACTCTGTAGACGGAAAAAATGCAATGTTTACAGTAAATGGTGTACAAATGGAAGAACGATCTAACAAAGCAAATATTTCCGGCTATGAAATTACACTAAAGCAAGAGTTCAGTTCAGGTGCAGTTACTATCGAGTCTTCTGCAGATGTGCAAGGGCTAGTAGATAAAATAAAAGAATTTGTTAGCACGTATAATGGTTTAATTGCAGACTTAAACGGTCAATTAAAAGAAGATAAATACCGCAAATATGCTCCTTTGACATCTGAACAAAGAGAAAGTATGAAGGAAAATGAAATTAAGCTATGGGAAGAAAAAGCGAAAAGTGGACTATTACGAAATGATTCAATCATTCGTGAAGGATTAGCAAATATGCGTTCTATCTTCTCTGGTTCAATTGCAGGATTGAATGATAAAACAATTGATTCTTTTTCTGAATTAGGCATCGCAACATCAAATCAGGTTTCCGATAATGGGAAATTAATTATTGATGAGAACAAACTACGTGCTGCTATTGAAAAAGACCCAGATCAAGTAATTAGCATTTTCAGTAATACAGGGGAAGTAAAAAAAGAGTTGAATGCGAATGGTCGTATGGAAACAATCGATTCACGAGGTATTGCACAACGTATGAAAGATTCACTGACAGCCGTAATGGCGGATATTGAGAAAAAAGCTGGTAAGTCGACACATACAGATCAACAATACTCAATTGGGAAAAACTTGGTTGGTTTAGATACTCGTATCGATCGTTTAAATGTTCGTATGGTAAATCTTGAGGCGCGTTATTGGAAGCAGTTCACTGCAATGGAAACGGCGATTAACAAAGCAAACTCACAGTCAGGTATGTTTTCGCAATTTACGGGACAATAGGTTAGTATAGAGAGAAAAGGTAATAGAAAAAGGAGTTGTATCATATTGGCAGCACAATCGGTTCACCAAGCTTATAAAAATAATAGCGTGAGTACGGCTTCGCCTGGAGAGTTGACGTTAATGCTTTATAATGGATGTCTGAAGTTTTTAGGAAAAGCAAAAATTGCGATTGCTGAAAAGGATATTCAAGAAAAAAACATTAACTTGCAAAAGGCACAAAATATTATTCAAGAGCTCATGGTGACGCTTAATATGAATATTGAGATTTCTAAGTCTATGATGCAAATGTATGAGTATATGAATCACCGTCTCATAGAAGCAAACATTCAAAACTCCGTAGAAATAATTGCAGAAGTAGAGGGCTATGTGACGGAATTTCGTGATACTTGGAAGCAAGTCATTTCGATGAATCGCCAAAGACAGTTTACTGGAGATCAAATATAATGGGTGTATTGGAAAACTTTTTAGCAGCATCTGAAAAGCTTTATTCTCATTTAACGACGATACCTGGAGAAAATGAGCGAGATGATTTTATCGATCAAATTGATGTTCTTTTGGACGAGCGTGAAGTAACTATTCAAGCTTTGGCTAGCATGGATAAATTAGAGCTCCAAGCACATCCTCTAACGGATCATTTACATGAGTTGGATCGTGGGATTAGTGAACGTTTGGAAAAAGTAATGGATGCTGTGAAGGTTGATATTCGCGGTTTACAAGAAATGAAACGAAAAGAAAATTCTTATACAAATCCATATGCTGCTACTCAATCAATCGATGGTATGTATTTTGATAATAAAAAATGAAAAAAACGTCCACTTTCTTTTACAGAAAGTGGATGTTTTTTTATCCCTCAAACACATATTCCTTCAACAGTCCTTCAAGCTTCAACGCCAGTCCTAAACTACCGTCGACTTTCAATTTCCCAAACATAAATGCAGTTGTGCTATTTAAATCTCCGGTGATTAATTTCTTAAAGTCTTTTGTGCTTAATGCTAATGTACAGTTGGCTTCTGTAGACACATCTTCTGAAATTGTTGCAATTCCATTAGATAAAATGAGCTGACGTACACAAGCGTCGTCACCTGTTAAGTTGAATTGGTAGTGAATGTTTTCATTTTGAAAAGGTGTAGAATTTTCATTCATTGTATTTTCTATTAAACTCCAAATTTCTTGCATGTTTAAATGATCAATTGTTGCCATATGAAGCCATCTCCCTCAGAGTAAATGAATAGTTATTCATTTTTAATCATGACATATGTTTCATTATTTTACGAGTATTATTTTCAAGGAATTTCTTTACTAAAATAATAGTGAGATTATGTGCAATAAGTGATAATATGAAATAAGTAGTCTATTAGAAGGAGAGAGTAGCATGATAAAAAAAGTAGTTTTGTCCGGTATATTGTTTCTTTCATTTTCAGCAACTGCAAGTGCTAATACATTATATGAAGTGCAAAAAGGCGATACATTAACTAAAATAGCGAAAACGCATAAAGTTAGTGTGAATGATCTAAGGGCTTGGAACAAGATTAAGTTAGATAGCATTTATGTAAAGCAGAAAATTATTGTAAAAATGACAAGTGGAAAGGCTCCAGCTAAACCGCCAGTAGTTGTTAAACCAAAAACGGAAACTGTCGTGAAGGTTCCAGAGACTAAGGTAGAAAGCATCACGTATCCTTTAATAGATGAAGCAAAGCCTTTATCTGAAAAAGGACGAGCTGCTTATGAAGTGCTTCTTGGATTAGGTCCTATAATGGAAGGAATCCCTTATTTGTATGCTGGAAATACAGTAGAAGGCTTCGATTGTAGTGGATTTATTTATTATATGCATTCACAAGCTGGGTTGGATATTGTTCGAAAAAGCAGTGAATCTTATTTTTTAGAAAGTGCAACGGTAGCAAATCCTGTACCTGGGGATCTTGTGTTTTTCGAAAATACATATAAAGAAGGCATTTCCCATATGGGGATATACTTAGGGGACAATGAGTTTATACACGCTGGCACAAAAGGCGTTGAGAAAGCGAAGCTCGATTCGGTTTATTGGAAGGAACATTTTGTCGGTTTTAAAAGATTTCATTCTGTAAGTTTATTAGAATTATAAATGAGATAAGAAAAAAGGGGTTATTTTGTGAAATTTACAATTGCAAAAAAGATGTGGTTAGGATTTTCAGCAGTCTTATTACTATTAATATTAGTTTCTGTTTTTTCAACTTGGACATTGATAAATGTTAGTGATAAATATAAATTTTTATTGGATGATCAAACTGTAAAGGTTAGTTTAGTAAATGAGATTGAACTTGCCCAAAAAGAAGGATCAAGAAGTTCTCTTGATTACTTATTGTTTACAACTGACGCTTCTCGTAAAAGTATTCTTGAAAATCAAGAAGAAGTAAAAAAATATGCAGCAGAACTAAGAAGTAAATTATATTCTTCCGAAACATTAGCAATGATGGATGAATTGGATAAGAAAATTGGGGCATATGGTGCAAAAAATGAAGAAATAATCGTCGCTAAACAGAGCAAAGAAGATATGAAAGTTAAGAAACTTTCGGCAGACGCGAAAACAATAAATGCAGATATGATGAAAATTTTAGGTGATATTGAACAATTTATGCGTGATGATATGGAAGCTACGCGAGTAGAGGTACAAGGCTATGAAACTGGTGGCATTACTTTCATCGTTATACTAGCCATTGCCGGCATATTAATCGGTGTTGTTGTATCTTACTTTATTAGCAAAAGTATTGCGAATCCAGTTAAAAAGGTTACAGCAGGGCTTGCAGAGATTGCAAATGGGAACTTAGCAGTTGAATCTATTCATATTAAAAATAAAGACGAAATCGGTGATATGGCGACTACGTTCAACCGTATGTCTAGCGATTTGCGTAATATTGTAACAAGTGTTAGAGATTCTTCTATGCAACTTGCGGCGAATGCAGAAGAGCTTTCAGCAAGTTCAGAGGAAAGTTTAGCATCTTCTCAAATGGTAGCAAAATCAGCAGAGGCTCAAATGGCGACGAGTGAAGAACAAGTACGTCATATGGATACTTCTGTTAACTCCATGACGGAGCTGTCGCAAGGGGTTGGACAGATTTCAGTTGGTAATGAAGAAATGCTACATGCAGCAGATGATGTAACGAAATTAGTGAAAAAAGGTTCGGCAGTTGTATCAGATGTTGCAAACCAAATGGATACGATTCATACGACATTTAAAGATACGACTGAGATTATGAATAATATGGCGAAGCATTCAGAGGAAATTCAAACAGTTACTTCTTTAATCACCGCTATTTCAGAACAAACGAATTTATTGGCATTAAATGCGGCGATTGAGGCTGCTCGTGCTGGTGAATATGGCAAGGGCTTTGCGGTTGTAGCAGAAGAAGTTCGAAAGCTTGCGGAGCAATCGAAAAACTCAGCTTCTGAAATTGAAACGATGGTACAAGTGATTCAATCTGCTTCTAGTGATGCTGTGAAAGCAATTACAATTGGTGGAGACAGAGTAGAAGAGGGACTAGCGAAGACTACGGAATCGCTTCAAGTATTTAAAGAAATCGAATCGGCTGTTGGTGGTGTAGGTGTAAAAGTAGAATCTACTTCCGCTGCAATCGAACAAATTCAAGCAATGGCTGAATCCGTTTCAGAGGGATCGCTTGAAGTACAGCGCTTAGCTTCACTAGCTGCTGATGGTGCAAATGATACAAGTGCTGCAACGGAAGAACAGCTTGCTGCAAATGAAGAAATTTCTTCGAATGCACAAGCATTAGCAGATTTGGCAGAACGACTTCAAAATGAAGTAAGTCATTTTAAACTTTAATAAATAATAGATTTGGCTTCAATTCGTATATATAACGAATTGAAGCCTTTTGTAACTAGGGAGCCCCCTTATTTTCTCCCTAATTATGATACAAAGTTTCTCAAGTTGACACAAATCGTGCTATTGAAATATCGTATACTAGTTGTAGGGGATGATTATATGTATTCATTTATCATATATACACATGTCATAAGTGCAATTCTTTCCATCGGACCTTTTTTTGTTCTATTTCCTTTATTAAATAGGATGAAGGGGAAAAGTGAAGAGGCATTAAATAGTCAAATAGAAATTTTTCAAGCGGCGATACGAATTGTGAAGCATGCAGGGCATGTTTTGGTCGGTTCTGGTGTTTTATTAGTATGGCAAGGGAATTGGCCATGGACTACGTCTTGGGTCATTATGACGATTGTTGTTATGTTTGGATCGGTGTTTTTTTTAGCAAGAGCGTTTAGGCCGAATATTAGACGATTTCAGAATGGATTAATCGATGTAGACGAACTTGTGCGAAGGCTACGCCGTTCTGTGTGGCAATATATTTTTTTATTGTTGGTCATGCTTTGGTTTATGGTTGCCAAACCGAATATATGGTAAAAGACTTTTCTCTAAAAATGAGAAGAGTCTTTTTTTATGGAATTCTTGGGGGGAGCCATTCGATTATTGGTGCAGCCATCTAATCACGGGTCCACACTTCAAATTTACAAAAAGTTCACAAATATTTTTCCCGCATGCAAAATGCGATATATCGCTAATGAAAACGGTTACACTATAATAGAATATTCTAAACTGACTGATAATTATAAAAAAGACTGTTGACGAAGCATTTTAAAGACGATATGATAACAACAATATATAAAAGATTGTGTGAAAATTCACAAACTACTAAAGAATTAAAAAGTAAAAATGCGAAGCTAAATGGTACAAAAGCGGAAAGTATAGGAGCGATTGAAATTGAGAAGTGACATGATAAAAAAAGGCGTAGATCGCGCCCCACACCGCAGCTTACTTTATGCAACAGGTGTTAAAACAAAAGATTTAGATAAACCGTTTATCGGAGTTTGTAACTCATATATTGATATTATTCCTGGCCATATGCACTTAAATAAATTTGCAGAGGTCGTTAAGGAAGCTATTCGTGAAGCAGGAGGAATTCCATTTGAATTCAACACAATTGGTGTAGATGATGGAATTGCAATGGGACATATCGGAATGAGATATTCACTTCCGAGTCGAGAGCTCATTGCAGACTCAGCAGAAACAGTTATTAACGCTCACTGGTTCGATGGGGTGTTCTACATTCCGAACTGTGACAAAATTACGCCGGGAATGCTTATGGCGGCCGTAAGAACGAATGTCCCATCTGTATTTGTATCAGGTGGACCCATGGAAGCTGGAACTTCAGCAGATGGTAAGCAACTTTCGCTTACTTCCGTTTTTGAAGGTGTTGGTTCTTATAAATCAGGAACAATGACAGCAGAACAATTGCTAGATATTGAACAGAATGCATGTCCGACATGTGGTTCATGCTCAGGAATGTTCACAGCAAACTCGATGAACGCTTTAATGGAAATGCTTGGTGTTGCATTGCCAGGTAACGGGACGATTGTTGCAACTTCGGATGAGCGTCATCGCCTTATTAAAGAAGCAGCAAAACATCTTGTACGCATGGTAAAAGAAGATGTGAAACCGAGAGATTTGATTACGAAAGAAACGATTGATGATGCATTTGCACTTGATATGGCAATGGGTGGTTCAACAAATACGGTTTTACATACACTTGCTATCGCACATGAAGCTGAAATCGAATATAACGTAAGAGAAATTAATGAAGTAGCAAAAAGAATTCCTTATTTATCAAAAATAATGCCAGCTTCTGATTACTCTATGCATGATGTACATCTTGCAGGAGGAGTTAGTGCAATAATAAAAGAACTTTGTGAGATTCCAGGAGCTGTTCATCCGGAACGCATGACGATTACAGGGAAAACACTTTATGAAAATGTAAAAGAATCAGAGATTACAAATGATCAAGTAATACGTCGGAAAGAAAATCCGTATAGTCCAGTAGGTGGTTTATCCGTCTTATTTGGAAATATTGCTCCAGAAGGTGGAGTGATCAAAGTAGGGGCAGTTGATCCTTCCATTAAAGAATTCACTGGGAAAGCAATTGTATTTGAATCACAAGAAGCATCACAAGAAGCAATTGATAATGGCACTGTTCAAGCAGGCCATGTAGTTGTCATTCGATATGAGGGTCCAAAAGGTGGACCAGGGATGCCAGAAATGCTTGCTCCAACATCAGCGATTCAAGGTCGCGGACTTGGAACAAAAGTGGCCCTCATAACTGATGGAAGATTTTCAGGAGCATCTAGAGGAATTTCCATTGGACATATTTCTCCAGAAGCTGCAGATGGTGGACCAATAGCTTTAGTTGAAAATGATGATATTATCTCTATTGATTTAACAAATAGAACAATAGAATTGCAAGTGAGTGAAGAAGAGTTAGCAAGACGCAAAGAAAATTTAAAACCGTTTGAACCGAAAATCAAAAAAGGGTATTTAGCAAGATATTCAAAGCTCGTAACATCAGCGAGCACAGGTGGAGTTATGAAAATCTGAAAATTTCATACTATAAATCATTGATGAGGCAAAAGCTAAAGGAAACTTGTATTTACAGAGAGCTGGTGTAGCTGCGAACCGGCAATACAACCTTTAGCGACATCCCCTCGGAGTGGAGTGTTGAACGGGAAACCTTTTAGATACTTCCGGGTGTAGTGACTAACTACTCTCGTTAAAAATGGATAGTCGGCAACTGTCGGTTATCTGCGAGGTAGCGGTTGCGCTACGAACTAGGGTGGTACCATGAAAAGAATTTCATCCCTATACAAAAGAACTATGTTTTTTTGTGTGGGATGAGATTCTTTTCTTTTTTATATAGAGATAAAAAAAGTAACAAGAGTCTATACAGTTACTGTCTAGACTCCAGGCGCCTGCCGCTCGAGGTCGAATGTCAATTTGCTCCTGCGCGAGCTCGTCGCAGAAGAACTCTGTCGCGGCAAAGCGGGCGCCATACGCATTTCTGTAAATCTGGACGATTTGAGTAAAAGGAGGAAGTAATGATGAAAATGGGCTTAGAAGAAGCAGAACAAATGTATGAAGAACCCGAAACGGTTGAAGTTCCGAAACAGTTGGATGGAGCAGATGTTTTAATTGAAACGTTGAAAAGACATCAAGTTGAAGTAGTTTTTGGTTATCCAGGTGGAGCAGTGTTACCAATTTATGATGCACTACACAAAAATCCAATCAAGCATATTCTTGCACGCCATGAACAAGGTGCAATCCATGCAGCAGAAGGATATGCACGTGTGTCTGGGAAAGTCGGAGTTGTTATTGCAACATCTGGTCCAGGTGCAACGAATCTAGTAACGGGTATTGCCGATGCGATGATGGATTCGATTCCACTAGTTGTATTTACAGGTCAAGTTGCTACTACTGTCATTGGAACAGATGCTTTTCAAGAAGCGGATATTATCGGAATTACACAGCCAATTACAAAACATAATTATCAAATTAAAGATGTAGCAGATTTGCCTAGAATTATTAACGAAGCTTTTCACATTGCTTCCACAGGTCGTCCAGGACCAGTCGTCGTAGATATTCCGAAAAATATGGCAACAGGCATGTTTGTTTCAACGGAAGATTTAATTGAAGAGGTGAATCTTCCAGGGTATCAACCGACGACAACGCCGAATTTTTTACAAATTCAAAAAGCGATGAAAGCAATTTCAACTGCTAAGCAACCACTTATTCTCGCAGGTGCAGGTGTTTTATTTGCACAAGCAACGAATGAGCTTGTAAGTTTCGCTGAGAAATATCAAATTCCTGTAACGAACACATTATTAGGGCTTGGAAGTATCGTAGGAGATCATCCATTATTCCTAGGAATGGCGGGAATGCACGGAACGTACACGGCGAATATGGCAATCCAAACATGTGATGTGCTCATAAATGTCGGAGCAAGATTCGATGATCGCTTAACAGGAAATTTAGCTTACTTTGCACCGAATGCAAAAGTAATTCACATTGATATAGATCCAGCTGAAATTGGGAAGAACGTTCCAACAGAAATTCCAATCGTAGCAGATGCGAAAGAAGCATTATCTGCTTTACTCGAACAAGACGCTCCTGCTGGTAATACAGAAGAGTGGAAAGAAAATTTATATGCTTGGAATGAAGAATATCCTTTGTTTTATGAAGCGAGCGAAGAAAGAGGACTTCTACCTCAACAAGTGGTCGAGCTTATACATGAATATTCAAATGGGGATGCAATCGTAACAACGGATGTAGGTCAGCATCAAATGTGGACAGCACAATATTATAAATTCAATCATCCACATAATTGGGTAACTTCTGGTGGTCTTGGCACGATGGGCTTTGGTTTCCCAGCAGCAATTGGCGCACAGCTTGCAAAGCCAAACGCACAAGTTATTTCCATTGTTGGAGATGCAGGTTTTCAAATGACACTTCAGGAGTTGTCCCTATTACAAGAGTTACGAATTCCGGTAAAAGTAATCATTTTGAACAACGAATGTTTAGGGATGGTTCGACAATGGCAAGAAACATTTTATGAAGAACGTTATTCTCAATCTTTAATATCAGTACAACCCGATTTTGTGAAACTAGCAGCAGCGTATGATTTGAAAGGCTACAAAATCGAAACATTTGAAGAAGCAAAAACAATTTTAAAAGAAGCACTTGCTTCCGATGAACCAGTATTAATCGATTGCCGAGTAGTTCAAAAAGAATGTGTCTATCCAATGATCCCTCCAGGAAAAGGGTTACATGAAATGATTGGGGTGAAGCCAGAATGAAACGCATTATTACTGTAACGGTTTTAAATCAAAGTGGTGTCCTAAATCGTGTTACTGGCTTGCTCATGAAACGTCAGTTCAATATTGAGAGCATTACAGTAGGGCATACGGAACAGCCACAAATATCTAAAATGACATTTGTCGTACATGTGGAAGATGAGCAAAAGCTAGAACAGTTGTTAAAGCAGCTACAAAAACAAGTGGATGTATTAAAAGTGAATGACATTTCAGAGAAGTCGATTGTTGTGAGGGAGCTAGCGCTTGTGAAAGTTGTTGCACCACCAGCTGTAAGGTCGGAAATAAATAGTATTGTCGAACCATTCAGAGCTTACACAATTGATACTGGAAAAAATGTTGTGACTTTTCAAGTAACAGGTAATCCAGAAAAAATCGATGCGTTTATCGATTTGCTTAAACCATATGGTATTAAAGAGTTAACAAGAACTGGCGTTACGGCATTTGTTCGAGAAACGCAAAAGGTTCATACGCCACAGTTATCCATTTTACACTAATGCTAGACTGATGCTGAGTAACAAAGTTTATACTTTTTATATATTTTTTATAACCCAAATTCGAGGAGGAAATGACAATGGCAAAAATGTATTATAACGGAGATATCAATGAAGGAATTTTACAGGATAAAACAATCGCAATTATTGGTTACGGATCTCAAGGTCACGCACATGCGCAAAACTTAAAGGATTCAGGATTTAATGTAGTAGTTGGTATTCGTGCTGGAAAATCTTTTGATCAAGCAAAAGAAGATGGATTGGAAGTATATTCGGTAAAAGAAGCTGCTGAAAAAGCAAACGTTATTATGATTTTATTGCCAGACGAAAGACAAAAAGCGGTATATGAAGCGGAAATTCAAGCAGCATTAACTGCTGGAAAATCTCTAGTTTTCGCACATGGCTTTAACGTACATTTCGATCAAATTGTTCCTCCAGAAGATGTGGATGTATTCCTAGTGGCGCCTAAAGGACCAGGTCATTTAGTGCGTAGAACGTTTGAAGCAGGAGCAGGGGTACCAGGATTATTCGCTGTATACCAAGATGCAACTGGCAACGCAAAAGAAACGGCATTAGCGTATGCAAAGGGAATTGGAGCAGCGCGTGCTGGAGTGTTGGAAACGACATTTAAAGAAGAAACAGAAACAGATTTATTCGGAGAGCAAGCAGTACTTTGTGGTAGTACAACTGCAATTGTAAAAGCTGGTTTCGAAACATTAGTAGAAGCTGGGTATCAACCAGAGCTTGCTTACTTTGAAACTTTACATGAATTGAAGCTGATCGTTGACTTAATGTACGAAGGTGGAATGGCGACAATGCGTTCTTCTATCTCAGATACAGCAGAGTGGGGAGATTTTGTTTCAGGACCACGTATTATCGATTCTTCTGTAAAAGACCGTATGAAAGAAGTTTTAACAGACATTCAAGACGGAACATTTGCGAGAGAATGGATTAAAGAAAACGAAACAGATCGTCCAAAATACAATGCGATTAAAAAAGCAGAATCGGAACATCAAATCGAGGTTGTTGGTGCAAAACTTCGTGAAATGATGCCATTCATCAATGAAGGTAAAAAACAAGTGAAGAAAGAAGTGGTCAGCAGTGGGCAAAATTGACATATTTGATACAACTCTACGTGACGGAGAACAATCCGCAGGTATTAATCTAAATACGCAAGAAAAATTAGAAATTGCTCGTCAGCTTGAAAAGTACGGAGTCACTATAATTGAAGCAGGTTTTCCTGCTTCTTCTCCTGGTGATTTTGAAGCAGTTAAACTAATTGCAAATACAGTGCAAAACTCAATTGTTACAGGTTTGGCTCGTTCGATTAAAAGTGATATTGAAACGTCTTGGGAAGCTTTAAAAGGAGGAGCGCAACCACATTTACACACTTTTATCGCTACATCCCCAATCCACATGCAATATAAGTTAAACAAAACGCCAGAACAAGTAATTGAGCTAGCTGTTGAATCAGTAAAATTAGCGAAAAAATACTTTCCACTTGTTCAATGGTCTGCAGAAGATGCGACTCGCTCAGATAAAGACTTTCTCGTTCGTATTATGAATGAAGTCATTAAAGCTGGTGCAACAACGATTAACGTACCAGATACGGTAGGATATGCATCACCACTTGAGTATGGTGCCTTGTTTAAGTATTTAACAGAAAACGTTAATGGCATTGAAAAAGTGAAGCTTTCTGCACATTGTCATGATGACTTAGGTTTGGCAACTGCGAATACACTTGCAGCTATTGAAAATGGTGCAACACAAGTAGAAGGAACGATTAACGGAATCGGCGAGCGTGCTGGTAATGTTGCACTGGAAGAAATTGCAGTAGCTCTTCATATTCGTCAAGACTATTACCAGACGGAAACAGGGATTGTTTTAAAAGAAACGAAGCGTACGAGTCAGCTTGTTAGTAAGTTAACGGGTGTTGCTGTTCAACCAAATAAAGCAATTGTCGGAAAAAATGCTTTCGCACATGAATCAGGTATTCATCAAGATGGTATGTTGAAAAATCCAGAAACGTATGAAATTATTACACCTGCTTTAATTGGAGATGTAGCTACTGAACTTGTTTTAGGTAAGCATTCAGGACGTCATGCATTTTCAAGCAGAGCAGCAGAAATGGGCTTCCAATTAAGTGAAGAGAAGATAAACGCAGCGTTTGTTGCATTTAAAAAGTTAGCTGACCGTAAGAAGGAAATTACGGATGATGATTTATTTGTTTTATTAACAGATCAACAAGTACAAACATCCGAAGTAGAAGTGTATGAACTGGAGAGTGTTCAAGTACAGTACGGCACAGCAAATATTCCAACCGCTACTGTTCAAGCGAAAACACCAACTGGCGAAATCGAAGTTGTTTCTTCTACAGGAGCTGGTTCGGTGGAAGCAATTTTCAACACACTTGAAAAGCTTGTCAAAGGGACGGTACGTATTTTAGACTACCGAGTGTCTTCTGTAAGTAGAGGAAGAGATGCACTTGGGGAAGCTGTTATTAACTTAAGTTATAATGATGTCATTTCAACAGGACGCAATGCTTCACAGGACGTATTAGAAGCTTCTGCCAAAGCTTATTTAAACGCTATTAACAGACAAATTATAAAAGCACATTATCAGGAGAAAGTGCCAGTAGGACAATAAAGGAGAAAAGCGGAAGGCGCCGTTTAGCTGCGACTAGCAAATGGGGATGAGGTTAGGTCTGCAAAGTGCGCCACATCCTGTGGCAAAGCAGACATGACCCGCTTCGTGCGGGCCCAGGAGGCAGTTCTTCAGCCGCCGGAGTAATTTCACATTTGACCTCGAGCAGCTGGCGACTGAAGTCTAGACAAAAAAACAGGAGTGAATGAGATGGAGAAAACGATAACGGTATTACCAGGAGATGGAATTGGTCCAGAAGTGACAGAAGCAGCAGTTAAAGTGCTTCAAGCAATTGAGAAACGATACAATCATACGTTTCATCTTCAATATGCACTTATTGGTGGAGCAGCAATTGATGCTTGTGAAAATCCACTGCCAGAAGAAACGATTAACTTATGCAATCAAAGTGATGCGGTTCTTTTAGGTGCAGTTGGTGGGCCGAAATGGGATCAAAACCCATCTCATTTACGACCAGAAAAGGGTTTGCTAGCTATTCGTAAGCAGTTAGGTCTTTTTGCAAATATTCGTCCTGTTAAAGCAATTCCGGCATTACTTGATGCTTCTCCTCTAAAGAAAGAAGTGGCGGAGGCGGTTGATTTAGTTATCGTTCGTGAGCTTACAGGTGGCTTATATTTTAGCGAACCACGTAAAAAAACGAAGGATCATGCACTAGACACACTTGTGTATACGCGTGAGGAAATTGAACGGATTTTAGATACTGCATTCCAGTTAGCAAGAAGTCGTAGAGGGAAGTTAGCTTCCGTAGATAAAGCAAATGTACTTGATACAAGTAAATTATGGAGAGAAATTGTGGAAGAGAAAAAGCAAGGTTATCCAGATGTAAAAGTGGAGCATATGCTTGTCGATTCTACTGCGATGAAGTTAATTACAAACCCTTCTGCATTTGATGTTATTGTAACGGAAAATATGTTTGGCGATATTTTAAGCGATGAAGCATCGGTTATTACAGGATCACTTGGAATGCTACCATCTGCTAGTACTCGTGCGGATGGATTCGGTTTATACGAACCAATTCACGGTTCTGCACCTGATATTGCAGGGAAAAATGTCGCGAATCCAGCGGCGGCAATTTTGTCAGTAGCTATGATGCTGCGAGAAGCTTTTCATTTGGAAACAGAAGCATCTGCTGTAGAAGAAGCAGTATTTTGCGTATTGAATGATGGTAATTTCACAAGTGACTTGCAAGTTAAAGGAAAAAAAGCCCTTTCTACAACAGATTGGACAGCAAAAGTATTAGAAGAATTAGACTCGGAATTTGTCTCTGACAGCATTATGTTTTCGTATGTCTAACTAAAGGGAGAGAAACTAAATGGCAAAAACGATTATTGAGAAAATTTGGGAACAACATATTGTACATGAGGAAGCAGGAAAGCCAGATCTACTCTATATCGATCTACACTTGCTCCATGAAGTAACATCTCCTCAAGCTTTTGAAGGATTGCGATTAAATAATCGTAAAGTCCGACGTCCGGACCTTTGCTACGCGACAATGGATCATAATGTACCGACTCGAAATAGAGAACAGATTAAAGATTTAATCGCTCGCAAACAAATTAATACGCTTCAAGAAAACTGTGAGGAGTTTGGCATTCCACTTGCGAATATGGACCATCCAGACCAAGGGATCGTACATATTATTGGACCAGAGCTCGGACTAACACAACCAGGGAAAACGATCGTTTGCGGTGACAGTCATACATCTACACACGGTGCATTTGGTGCAATTGCTTTCGGTATTGGAACGAGTGAAGTAGAGCATGTTCTTTCTACTCAAACATTGTGGCAAGCAAAACCAAAAACGATGGAAATTAAAGTGACTGGTAAGCTTGGATTTGGAGTAGCTGCAAAAGATATTATTCTTGCGATTATTTCAAAGTTCGGAATAGATATGGGTACTGGTTACATCGTGGAATATACGGGTGAAGCTATTCGAAATCTTACGATGGAAGAGCGTATGACGATTTGTAATATGTCGATTGAAGCAGGAGCTCGTGCAGGTTTAATAAGCCCTGATAAAACAACTGTTAACTTCTTAAAAGGTCGCGAGCATGTTCCAACAGGGGAAGCATTTGAAAAAGAAGCAGCACGTTGGTTAGCTTTAGCAACGGATGAAGGCGCAACTTACGATAAAACCGTTGAAATTTCAGCAGATGAAATCGAGCCTTTCGTTACTTGGGGGACAAATCCTTCCATGGGTTCAGGTATTACGAATCAAGTGCCGTTTAAACAAGACTTTTCTGAAGCTAGTGATCAGCAAGCACATGAAAAAGCACTTGCTTATATGGGGTTAGAAGAGGGTATGGCTTTAACTGATATCGAAATCCAACATGTATTTATCGGTTCTTGTACAAATGCTCGCTTAAGCGATTTGCGCACAGCAGCAAGTGTTGTGGAAGGCAATAAAGTGCATCCAACTGTTCAAGCAATTGTTGTTCCAGGTTCACAAACAGTGAAGAAACAAGCAGAAGAAGAAGGTTTGGATAAAATTTTCCTTGATGCAGGATTTGAATGGCGTGAATCAGGTTGTAGTATGTGTCTTGCGATGAACGATGATGTTGTACCAGCGGGTGAACGTTGTGCTTCCACATCGAATCGTAATTTTGAAGGTCGCCAAGGTGCGGGATCTAGAACACATTTAATGAGTCCAGCAATGGCAGCAGCAGCAGCTATCGAAGGACATCTTGTAGACATTCGAACATTTCAACTAGTTAATGCTTAAGGAGGAAACACTGTGGAGCCTATTAATAAAATAAAAAGCGTTATAACACCTTTGAACCAAAAAAACGTAGATACAGATCAAATTATTTCGAAAGAATTTCTAAAAAGAATCGAGCGCACAGGATTCGGTCAATATTTGTTCTATCACTGGCGCTTCGATGCAGAAGGCAATCCACTGTGTGATTTTATATTAAATGACAAGCGTTATAAACAGTCAACTATACTCGTTGCGCATGAAAACTTTGGATGTGGTTCTTCACGCGAACATGCTCCATGGTCGATTTTAGATTATGGCTTCCGAGTAGTAATAGCGCCGAGCTTTGCAGATATTTTTTATAATAACTGCATGAAAAACGGCATTCTTCCTATTAAGTTGGAGATTGGGGAAGTTGAAACACTTCTTCAAAAAGAAGTGTATAGCGTAGAAGTAAATTTAGAAGATCAAACGTTAACAGGAACAGATGGCGTTGTTTATTCGTTCGAAATTGATCCTTACCAAAAGAAAATGCTATTAAATGGTTGGGATGAAATTTCTTTGACGATTCAGTATGAGGAACAAATAAGCGCTTATGAGCAAAAAGTAAAAGCATAAAAAAATCGAGCTAATTAGGAGATGGTTTTGTTGGGAATTCATACGACACTGTAGGCTTATATCAAGCATTTGAAAAAGTAACGGAATTCGTTCATCGGACACCGTGTAAGCAATCGACTACCTTTAATGAATTAACTGGAAAGCAATTGTTTTTCAAAATGGAAAACATGCAAAAAACGGGTTCATTTAAAATTAGAGGCGCAATGAATAAAATATCGCAATTAACGGACGCAGAATGTGCAAAAGGGTTAATCGCAGCCTCTGCAGGCAATCATGCACAAGGAGTTGCGTACGCTGGAACGAAACGAAATGCACCAGTCACGATTTTTATGCCGATTGGAACTCCCGTTGCGAAAGTGAACGCAACAAAAGGATATGGTGCAACTGTCAAGCTTGTCGGACAAAATTTTGATGAAGCATATATTGCAGCAAGAGAAGAACAACTTCGTACAGGTGCCACGTTCATTCATCCATTTGATGATTTAGCGGTGATTGAAGGGCAAGCGACAGTTGTAATGGAAATGCTGCAACAATGTCCAGAGCTCGATACGATCGTTGTGCCTGCTGGTGGTGGAGGCTTACTAGCAGGTACACTGCTTGCTGTGAAATCAACAAGGCCAGAAATTCGTGTAATAGGCGTACAAACGATTAATGCACAAGCTATTGCATTTAGCGTTAATGGTAAGAAGGCATCTGTCACCCCTTTTCAAGGCAAGACGATTGCAGAGGGAATTAATGTGAAAGTGCCCGGCAAGTTAACGATGGATATTATTCAATCATTCGTAGACGATGTTATCACTGTGTCTGAGCAAGAAATTGCGTCAGCAATTTTACTTATGTTAGAACGAGAAAAATCGCTTATTGAAGGAGCGGCCGGAGCTGCTGTTGCCGCAGTGTTAAATAACCATATACCGTCTTCAGCTCAAAATATCGGAGTAATCGTTAGTGGAGGTAACTTGGATGTCAGCAAACTGGTTGAATGCCAACAACTAGCGTCGCAAGTTCCGTTAGCGAAATATATATAAGGAAGTCCACTAGTCGATGAAGGCTAGTGGATTTTTTTTCGTGGAAAATGGATGAGCTTGCGATTTGAGCTGTTGAATTTGTGATTCGTTCAATTCTTCACTAATTAAGTTACTTGACATCATTAACTAACTAAAATATAATTACTTACGAAAAGTAACTAATATAAATGGAGGCTATAAAAATGAAATATCATAATAAACCATATACGTATGTAGAATTAGTTGAACTAAAAGTATTGGACCTAGAGCGATCACTAAGTTTTTACGAAAATGTTATTGGATTTAAAGTATTAGAAAAAAACGCGAATAAAGCATTGCTTACAGCAGACGGAAAAACGGCATTAGTATCTATTGAGCAGCCTGCTAATATTGAGCCAAAGCAACGAAAAACGACGGGCTTGTATCACTTCGCATTATTATTACCAAGCCGACAAGATTTAGGCGCAATACTGAAGCATTTTATCGAGCTACGCATTCCAGTTGGTTCTGCAGACCATTTAGTAAGTGAAGCTTTATACTTAAACGATCCCGATGGAAACGGAATTGAAATTTATCAAGATCGCCCGGATACAGAGTGGACATGGAGTAATGATTTTGTAACTATGGCGACGGATCCAATTGATGCACAAGGAGTATTAGCAGCTGGAGCTAGTAAAAAATGGACTGGGTTACCAGAGGACACTGTTATGGGACATATTCATTTACATGTAGCTGATCTTGCAACAGCTGAAGCATTTTATCGTGCACTTGGCTTTGCATTAATTACACCATATCCAGGTGCGTTGTTCATGGCAACGGGAAAATATCATCACCATATTGGGATGAATACATGGAATGGAGAAGGAGCACCTGCAGCAGCGGAAAATATCGTTGGGATGGAAGCATTCACATTAGTGTACCCAGGCAATGAAGAGCGAAATGCAGCAATTGAAAACTTAAAAGCAATGGACGCGTCAGTTGTGGAAGAAAACGGAATTTATATCACAAAAGATCCTTCACAAAATAAAGTTAAATTAATCGTAAAATAATGAAAGGAGAGTGTCTCTGAAATGGGAGATACTCTCTTTTTATTTATAACGCCTTCAGTGCACCACCATCTACTACTAAATTTTGTCCAGTCATATATGTATTTGCCTCTGAACATAAAAATGCAATAATATTTGCAAATTCCTTAGGGTCTCCATATCTACCTATGGGAATTGTTTGTTTTATATTTTCTTGTACTTCTTCAATTGATACATTCTTTTTATCTGCTATGATTTGATCAAGCTCTGTAATACGATCGGTCTGAATTCTTCCAGGGCCAACTGTGTTGATGAGTATATTATGTGCAGCGTATTCACGTGCAATACTTTTCGAAAGACCAACCATCCCTAATCGGAATGTATTCGACAAAATAAGACCATCCAAAACCTCTTTTGTTGAGGACGAGGAGATGTTGACGATTCTGCCGAAATTTTGTTCTTTCATATAAGGAAGGGCTAAACGAATCGAACGAATATAGCTTAATAGATTTTTTTCAAAAGCAGTGTACCAATCGTCGTCAGTTACTTGTGCAAAACTGCCAGGACTAGGACCTCCTGCATTATTTACTAAAATATCGACTCCGCCTAATTTAGCGGTTGCTGTTTCGAAAAGTCGATAAATGTCGTTTTCGTTTGTCACATCACATACAGCGTAGTAGATTTCTAGATTGTTACTTGCAATCTTTAGCTCCTCGGCAGTTTTCTTTAAATCTTCTTCATTTCTGCTAGAAATAAGCACTTTTGCTCCTTCTTTTGCAAATTGAAGTGCAGTAGCTTTTCCTAATCCTTTACTAGATGCTGTAACAATTACTCGTTTATTTGATAAACCTAAATCCATATTCAACTTCCTTTCTTTCCATGCTTCTTATAATGTACATTGAATATTCAGATTTGTCTTATGTGAAGAATTGTAAAGGGACTGTTAAGACTATGAAAATTGCCACTTTCCAAGAAAGTCATATGCTATATTTCTTTTGGGAGGTCATGATACCTATGAAAAAGTGGTCTAGTATTCCAATACGAATGAAGTATTTATTAGCATTGAGTAGTTCTTTTTTAATGTTTGGCGTGATGGTCGTTATATTAGTCTTACAAGTTTTACATAATCAAAAACTATCTGATAAGCTAGAAAAATCTTCGGAGATTGTAGAAAATGCGGATATTTTGCGTGCAGAAGTAGCAAATTTATATATTGCAATTTCCCATTTTGCTGGAGATCCTTTACCTGAATACAACAAAGAATATGAAACTAAAAAGGAAAGTATTGAAAAGCTTGTAGTGAATGCAAGTAGCCGTATAGATAGTATAGATTGGAAGCTCTTCACACAAACGCTAAGTAGTATACAAACTACATTTGAAACAAATTTAAAAGAGTCGGTTGAAAATAAAAAAAGCGTGGCCAAGCGTAGGCAGCTACAGTCAATCAATGAAAAACAAATCCAATTAACGACTATGCTAGAAGTCGCGAGGCAAGAGGAATCTAAAAATAGACAAATCATTATTTCGAGTATGAATACAAGTCAAAGAATTATGATGATTGTCGTAGTAACTTCTTTTTGCATTGCTGCACTTATATCATTGCTTTTAGTAGTGTTAACGAATCGTCAAATACGTGAGCAGTTAGTATATGTTGCTTCATCTGCAAAGGAAATTTCGAAAGGGAATTTATTAGTTAAACCTATCGTGATTTCGACAAAAGACGAAATAGGGGAAGTTTCCAAAGCAATGAATGAAATGAAAAATAATTTAACGAATATTGTACATATGATTCAACAAACTGCTGAAAAGTTAAGTAAAGACAGTGCTATTTTAAATAAGTATTCCCATGATACGGTTGACAGTGCTAATATTGTCCAACAATCAATTTATCAGGTTAGTGACAATATGCTAGAACAAAAAGACGCAACAATTGAAATTAAAGCATTTTTAGAGGAATTTTCCCGGACGTTTTCTGAGGTAACTAGAGCGGCGGTAGAGTTGGATAAACATTCCGCAGTTGTTATAGAAGTAACAGATGAGAGTGCAGAAGCGATGATGCTTGCAGCAAAAGAAACTGCAAGATTACGCACATTGTTTAAGGCTGCTGATAAGGAGCGGCACTTATTACAGGAGAGAACAGAGGAAATTGCACGAATGACATCTATTGTGCAATCTATTTCGAAACAAACGAATTTGCTTGCTTTGAACGCTGGAATTGAGGCGGCACGCTCTGGTGAACATGGAAAAGGATTTGCAGTAGTCGCGGGAGAAGTGAAAAAATTGGCAGATGAAGTTTCCGTAACGGCATATACAATCCATGAAATTTCGAAGTCGATTACTTTGCAAGGACATGTTATGGAAAAGGTGTTTGCAGAAGGCCTCAAAACTTCTAAAAACAATGCTGTAACATTTCAGTTGCTCCATGAAAAGTTTGATACGATTATCGCTTTTATTCATGAATCGAAAAATCAAAACGAACATATGGCAAGCTCGATTATTGCGATTGAACAGGAAAAGGGCATTTCTGAAAAGCTTATTTTTGCTCTGACGGAATCCATTGAAGAAAACACGACACATATGGAACAAACACTCGCATTGCTTCAGACAAATGTGGAAACGATTGGATTTTTTTCAGACCTCGTAAATGAAGTAAGGGAACAAGCGACTATTTTGGAAACTTCAACAGCACGTTTTAGTATATAAAAAATCGCAAGTAGTCATTTAGACTGCTTGCGATTTTTGATGTTTTGTCCTTTGTAATGATTTTGTAACACAACTGTAAAATTAAAACGTTCTATTCCGTGTTAAGATGAATTTAGTTAATTTATCAGAAAACTTAAGCCCTTTGGAGGACCACAATGAACTTAAAGTCTATGACACATAAAATTATTACTATATTTGGATTATCAATTATTTTAGTTACAGCACCTTTCGTAGGAAATGCTGAAGCATCAAGTGCCGTGAATTCAACAGAATTAGAAGCAACAGCTAAAAACTTAATAGGTACTAAATATCGTAGTGGCGGGACAACTATAGCAGGATTTGATTGCTCAGGCTATGTAAATTATGTGTTTGATGATGCAGGAGTTAATCTTCCAAGAGATTCATCTAGTATGTATGGCACTGGAACAAATGTAGATAAGAGCGATTTAATTTCTGGAGATTTAGTTTTCTTTAACACAACAGGAAAAGGCGTATCACACGTTGGTATATACATAGGTGGTGGCAAGTTCATTCATTCATCTACATCAAAAGGTGTAAAAATTGATAACTTGAACGATCCATATTACTGGGGTAGCCGTTATATTGGCGCTAAACGAGTAGCGAATGTAACAGTAGCTTCAAACTAAACATACACATAAATGCTTTACCGTATTTTATACGGTAGGGCATTTTTATTTTCTCTTTACAAATAGATTGAAAAGTTTGTGATACTTTATCATAATGGAAGAAAGTCGAACATGAAACAAATGATTACTGTAATGGAAAGGAGAAGCATATAAATGATTTATAAACGAAACGAATACTTTCGATATACATTTGGTGAACCGTGCGAAGCAACTTTTCGGTTAATAAAAGATGCAAATGAAGGCTCAACGGCAGAAATGTCGAAGCAGGGAAAATGCTTCCTTATTGACATAAGTCCAAGTGGTTTACGAGTTTTTTCAGAATTACATATTGCAATCGATAAAATAAAACATGTCGAAATAAACTTCACATTAGACGAAACACCGATTTCGATGTTAGGAGAATTTATCTGGTCACGTCGAAAGATGGATGGAGTCGAATATGGTATACAGTTAGTAGGTGATGCTGAAAGTGAACAATTGATTATTAGCGAGCTTAAAATGCGAAGTAAAAAAGAGCATGATTCAGAAAAATGAGAAATAGGACAAATTTCGACAAATAATAAAAAACTTTTTTATAAAAAGAAGGATATTTGAACCGGCGTGTAGAAACATATATATAGAGTTACAATTAAAGGAGGAGTTAACATGCTAAACTTTAATATTCGCGGAGAAAATCTTGAGGTGACTCCTGCAATTCGAGAGCATATCGAGGGGAAAATCGAGAAAATAGACCGTTATTTCAGTGAAGAAATCCAAGCAACTGCTAATGTAAATTTGAAAGTGTACCACGACAAACATACAAAAGTGGAAGTAACGATTCCAATGAAAAACTTAACTCTACGTGCAGAAGAAAGAAATGCAGATATGTATGCTGCGGTAGATTTGATCGTAGATAAATTAGAACGTCAAATCCGTAAATATAAAACAAAAGTAAATCGTAAATTCCGTGAACGTGAGGGAGTTGCAACTTATTTCGCTACAGTAGATGCACCAGATGCTCCAGTAGTTTCGCCTGATGAAGAAGAGTATAATATTGTACGTACAAAGCAATTTGATCTTAAACCAATGGATCATGAAGAAGCTGTACTACAAATGAATATGTTGGGGCATAGTTTCTTTATCTTTACAGATGCTGAGTCAAACGGCACTAATATCGTTTACAAGCGTAAAGATGGAAAATATGGTCTAATCGAAACAAACTAATAAGTATGTCAAAAGAGGTTGATCCTAAAACAAAAGTTTTAGGATTACCTCTTTTTTTGAAAGTATAGAGAAATGTTCCATGAACACAGGGGTTACGGTGGAGTGGATTTCGTTACAAGCATGCGCTTTCCGTGGGATGCGGCTTCAATCTCCTCATCGCAAAGACACTGGTCAAATAAAGTTTAGCCAGTGTCTTTCTTGCGGGGCTTTCAGCTCGCAATGTTCCCACAAGAGTCGCCGTTTTTCAATAAATCCATCCTGCTTATGGGGGTGTATGCATGTTCTTTCTATTTAAGCTCTTTCATGTAAGAGGAAGAAGTTCAGAGCTACTTTTCGTACGAAGTAAATTTGTCATCTACTTCTCCACTTTATGTTCAAATATAGAAGTGCCGATTTATTAAAATCTTCAAAGAGTCGCCAAAATTGTATCTTTGGCGACCCACTTACTAAATAGAATGAGACTTGCTTCTCCCATTGTCAAAAGTATTTAACAACTTGGCACAGAAGTTTCTGGCGAGTAAAAGCAAACATTTGCCATATGATGACCGAAAAAAGCTTGTTGGAAGCGGTGCAGCCAGTTCCAACAAGCTTTTAAAATTTTCCCGTTCATAGTATAGCCAATGGGAAGCTGGAAGCGAACCACTAAGATGCTTTTGTTTGAAAGGACGAAGCCTCTTTTTCTTATGGAATATGAAAGCATAAAAATGCAACAGTTTGCACCACAAACTCTCGAATGGTAAAATGGAGAGTAAGACTGAATGGGAAGTGAAAATAGATGCTTGGTGTATTAAATAAAGTATTCGATTTAAACAAACGTGAACTAAAACGACTAGAAAAAGTCGCAGATAAGGTAGAAGCTTTAGCAAAAGAAATGGAAACTAAAACAGATCAACAGCTGCAAGAAAAAACGGTAGAATTCCGCACACGTTTTGAAGCTGGAGAAACATTAGACGATTTGCAGCCAGAAGCATTTGCTGTTGTTCGTGAAGCTGCAAAACGAGTATTAGGTTTATATCCATTCCGAGTACAAATTATGGGTGCTGCTGCACTTCATGAAGGAAATATTTCAGAAATGAAAACCGGGGAAGGTAAAACACTTACTTCCACTTTATCAATTTATCTAAATGCAATACCAAATCTTGGTGCACATATTGTTACAGTCAATGAATATTTAGCGAGTCGTGATGCCGCAGAGATGGGACAACTATATGAATTTTTAGGCATGACGGTTGGCTTGAATTTGAATTCATTATCCAAGGAAGAAAAGCGTGAAGCTTATGCTGCCGATATTACGTATTCAACAAATAATGAACTTGGTTTTGATTATTTACGAGATAATATGGTGTTGTACAAAGAAGACAAAGTACAACGTCCGCTTCACTATGCCGTAATTGATGAAGTTGACTCTATTTTAATCGATGAAGCGAGAACGCCTTTAATCAT
This sequence comes from Psychrobacillus sp., assembly GCF_032154225.1. Lineage (GTDB taxonomy): Bacteria > Bacillota > Bacilli > Bacillales_A > Planococcaceae > Psychrobacillus. The sequence goes on along the minus strand of NZ_JALDYF010000005.1, from coordinate 63,042 downwards.
TTCAGGACAAGCCTCAAAAGCTGCATTATTATATAAACAGGCAAATGCATTTGTGCGTATGCTGACAAAAGAAGAAGACTATTCGTATGATGAAACAACAAAAGGTGTAACACTAACAGATGTTGGTGTAGAAAAAGTAGAGAAAGCTTTTGGTATCGAAAACTTATTTGATCTGACTCATGTACGATTAAATCATGCAGTGAATCAGTCATTAAAAGCACATGTTTCGATGCATTTAGATGTTGATTATGTCGTACAAGAAGGCGAAGTTGTCATCGTTGACTCATTCACTGGACGTCTGATGAAAGGACGTCGTTATAGTGATGGATTACATCAAGCGATTGAAGCCAAAGAAGGATTAGAAATTCAAAATGAATCCATGACAATGGCAACAATTACGTTCCAAAACTTTTTCCGTATGTATGATAAGTTGTCGGGTATGACAGGTACGGCGAAAACAGAGGAAGAGGAATTCCGTAATATATATAATATGAATGTTATCGCAATTCCAACGAACCGCCCAATCAGTCGTGATGATCGTGCTGATTTAATCTATGCTTCGATGAATGGTAAGTTTGAAGCCGTAGCTTTGGATATTGCTGAAAAGCATAAAAAGGGACAGCCTGTATTGATTGGTACGGTTGCAATCGAAACTTCAGAAATTATTTCGAAGTTATTAACAAAACACGGCATTAAGCATAATGTATTAAATGCGAAAAACCATGAGCATGAAGCAGAAATTATTACAACAGCTGGGCAAATGGGTTCTGTTACAATTGCTACGAATATGGCTGGCCGTGGAACAGACATTAAGCTTGGTGAAGGTGTTATAGATGTTGGTGGTTTAGCTGTAATTGGTACGGAGCGTCATGAATCACGCCGTATTGATAATCAGTTACGTGGACGTTCTGGTCGACAAGGAGATGCAGGGGTCACCCAGTTCTATTTGTCTATGGAAGATGAGCTAATGCGCCGTTTTGGATCAGACAATATGCGTAATATGATGTCGAAGCTTGGAATGGACGATTCACAACCAATCCAGTCGAAAATGGTTTCTCGTGCAGTTGAATCTGCACAAAAACGTGTTGAAGGAAATAACTTTGATTCACGTAAACGTTTATTGCAATATGATGATGTACTTCGACAACAGCGCGAAATTATTTACAAAGAGCGTTTAGAAGTGCTTGAAACGGAAAATATGCGTTCGCTTGTAGAAACGATGCTATTTGATGTGATTGAGCGTCTAGTAGGTGCTCATACAAACTCGGAAAATACTGCAGAGTGGAATTTAAAAAGTATTGAAGATTATGTGCATGCCAACTTATTACCAGAAGGTGTCGTGGCAAAGCAAAACTTTGAAGGCTTAACTGCTGAAGAAATAGTAGGGAAAATAAAAACAGAAGTCCTACATTACTACAATATAAAAGAAGAAGAAATGACTTCAGAGCGTATGCGTGAATTTGAAAAAGTTGTATTGCTTCGTTCAATAGATACAAAATGGATTGATCATATTGATGCAATGGATCAACTGCGTCAAGGGATTCATCTTCGTGCTTATGGACAAACAGATCCACTTCGCGAGTATCAAAGTGAAGGATTTGCAATGTTCGAAGCAATGGTCGAATCAATTCAAGAAGACGTTGCTAAATATGCGATGAAAGCAGAAATTCGCAATAATTTAGAGCGTGAAGAGGTTGCTAAAGGTCAAGCAGTGAATCCAAAAGAAGACGGAGAAACTGTGAAGAAAAAGCCTGTCCGCAATGAAGCGGCAGTAGGACGTAATGTACTATGCCCATGCGGAAGTGGAAAGAAATATAAAAACTGTCACGGTGCTGTACAGTAATCGAAAAATTCGGAGGAACAAATAATATGTTAGAAATTGCAGCGATACGAAATGAATTAGATAGAACAGCTAAAAAATTGATCGACTTCAGGGGGTCTCTTTGACTTAGAAAACAAAGAGGCACGTATTCAAGAATTTGAAGAATTAATGACGTTTCCTGACTTTTGGGATAATGCACAAGAAGCCCAAAAAGTAATTAGTGAATTAAACGCATTAAAAGCTGTAGTAGAACAGTATCATGAACTAGTTTCAACGCAAGAAAATTTAGAAATGACACTTGAGTTGATTAAAGAAGAGCCAGACGAAGAATTACAAGAAGAGCTTGGCAATGAGTTAAAAGAATTCACTTCTGTGCTTGCCGAATTTGAGCTCCAATTACTATTAAGTGAGCCTTATGACAAGCATAATGCCATATTAGAGTTACATCCGGGAGCTGGAGGAACAGAATCTCAAGATTGGGGTTTAATCTTGCTGCGCATGTACCAACGTTGGGCAGATAAACGAGGATTTAAAGTAGAAACCTTAGATTATTTACCAGGAGATGAAGCCGGTATTAAATCGGTTACGCTTCTTATAAAAGGTCATAATGCATATGGATATTTGAAAGCAGAAAAAGGTGTTCATCGACTTGTGCGTATTTCACCATTCGATTCATCTGGCCGCCGTCATACATCGTTTGTATCTTGTGAAGTAATGCCAGAGTTTACGGATGATGTAGAAATTGAGATTCGTACGGAAGATTTGAAAATTGATACGTATCGTGCAAGTGGTGCCGGTGGTCAGCATATTAATACGACGGATTCAGCTGTTCGTATTACGCATGTACCAACGAACACAGTAGTAACTTGCCAAAATGAGCGTTCACAAATCAAAAACCGTGAGCAAGCGATGAAAATGCTAAAATCAAAATTGTATCAATTGAAAATAGAAGAACAAGAAGCACAATTACTAGAAATCCGCGGAGAACAAAAAGAAATCGGATGGGGAAGCCAAATTCGATCATATGTATTCCACCCATATTCTATGGTGAAAGATCACCGTACAAACGAAGAAAGTGGAAATGTACACGCTGTTGTTGATGGTGAAATTGATTCTTTCATTCATGCTTATTTACGTTCGAAAATAAATTAACCAAAAAGAAATTCCACTGTTATATTATTATAGTAGTGGAATTTTTTTTATTTGAAATTTTCGGAAATTTGCCGAAGATATAAATATAGGGGGATTAGGATGAACATTATTGAACTGAAAAAAGCAGACTTAATAAAAAAGAATTTTATTTTAATTACGGTATTTGGATTTTCTGGTTTGATAGGGACAATTGCTCAAATTGTATTAAAGCAGGAGCTAGGAGTCATTTTATCAATTGCGGTTCCATTTTTACTAGCTATTTTATTTTATTTATTCGGCAAAATTAACGAAACTGGAGCTAAAATTTTCCCATATATTGTTTTACTTGCTGCATTGTCAATAACAATCGGAACAACGATTTCAGATGGAGCCTCAATTGCTACAATTGTATTATCATTTTTTATAATGGTTTTAGGAAGCTTGCATAATAGTAAACCTATTTTCATCATAGGTGCAATTTTTTCTTATTCAGGAATGATATTCAATGTATTCATAGATGACAGAGAAGTATTTGGCAATGCAACGTCTAATATATTTTTGGTGCAGTTTTTAATGTCGTTAGGAATGTTTTTACAAGTAAAACAAAGCAAGGAAATGTTTGCAAGTGTTGAGAAGTTAGTAGTGGAGGCTGCAGAAAAAGCTACAAAAGAAGAACTGTTAACACAAAAACTAGAAACTGCTGTGTCAACAATCACATCGAATTTGGAACAAATCCGTTCAAATACATATGCTTCCAATAATGCACAAAAAGAAATGCTACTAGCCGTAGATGAAGTAAGTATCGGTTCACAAAAGCAATCAGACCATGTAATTGAAATCGTTAAAAATACAGAAAACACATCTGATTCCGTAAAAGAAATGGTTACACATTTAGCTAGCATTGTCGATCAAGCAGAAACTGCTGGAAAAAATGCCGCAGATGGATCTGTCATAATGGGGACGATGAAAGAAGAAATCGACAAATTTACAGTGTTCTTTGTTGAATTGAACAAAACATTCCAAGAGCTTTCAGAGAAGATAAATGAAACAAATGCTTTTGCAGGAGCAATCCGACAAATTACAGAACAGACGAATTTATTAGCTTTAAATGCCTCCATTGAAGCGGCTAGAGCCGGAGAACAAGGAAAGGGCTTCGCTGTTGTAGCGGAAGAAATCCGAAAACTAGCTGGAGTTACTGATCAAACGCTTGAAAAAATCGATGGAAATTTAAATGAAGTAAATAAATATAATGAAGCGGCACTTGTAAAACTTGATAATGGTATAACGCAAGTGTACAAACAAGTACAAACGGTAGAACAATCGAATAAATCATTCCAAAATTTATATAATACAATGCAAGTGTTACAAAAAGGTTTAGCAGATTTTACGAATGATGCAAATTCTATTGCCAAAAATAGTGATGCTATTAGTACGAGCACAAATGAATTTGCAGCAATCATTGAAGAAAGTACTGCTGCGATTGAAGAATTGAGTGCAACGCTTATTCATATTGCAGAAGATCAAGAAGTAATTGCAAATTATATTGATGAAACATATGAAGAAGCACAATCCATTCAAAAATAACGGAAAGAGATGCCCAACAAATATGGTTGAGCATCTCTATTTTTTCGCACTTCATTCCTTTACTAAACCACACCGATAAAGTTCACAAATGCTTTTTCTGTTGCTATACTTGTTCAGTCGAACACAAGATTTTTTTAACAGAAAGAGGATAAATCATGGAAATAAACAAAAGATTACAAAGAGAACTTCCACCTTTTATGGAGCAAGGAAGAGATTATTTATATGTTATGGTCGGAGCCGCAATTATTGCGATTAGTTTTAATGTGTTTTTGTTTCCAAACCAAGTAGCATCAGGTGGAGTTAGTGGAATAAGTACAATTTTACAAGCAGTATTTGGATGGACACCTGGACTTGTACAATATGCATTTAATATTCCATTGTTTATCGCTGGACTCTTTTTTCTAGGGGCAAAGTTTGGCATTAAATCATTTGTTGGAACATTAACACTTCCAGCTATCGTATTGTTTACTTCTAGCTGGGAACCTTGGACGATGAATCCACTTTTAGGGGCATTATTTGGTGGGATTGGAGTAGGATTTGGGTTAGGCATTGTATTCCGTGGCGGAGGTTCTACAGGATGAACTGATTTAGCAGCTCAAATTATTACGAAATATACTGGCTTTTCGCTAGGGACAAGTGTTTTGTTGATCGATGGAATCATTGTTTTTAGTGCGGCTATTGTATTTGATATTGAACAAGCACTTTATGCCTTAATCGGGTTATTTGTAACAACGAAAACAATTGATATTGTACAACTTGGATTTAGCCAATCAAAAATGGCATATATTATTACGAATAAACAAGAAGAAGTGAGAGATGCTATATATAGAGAAATCGACAGAGGTGTGACTAAGCTTCCAGCGATTGGTGGTTATACGGAAGAAAGTCGGCCAATTCTGTTAGTTGTCGTCCACCAAACAGAGTTCACAAAACTGAAACATGTTGTGAAAAATGTTGATTCTACTGCTTTTGTCATAGTTTCTGATGCTTACGAAGTATTAGGGGAAGGTTTCAAAAAGTATTAAAGGTGGTATAATATTCATGTATTATAATCATGGTTGAGGAGGAAAAAACATGAACAAAAAGCTTTTAGCAGCAATTTTTGGAACTACTTTATTGTTAGCAGCATGTGGTGGCGGTGAAGAATCAAAAACACCGGATACTACTACTGGTGAAGGTACTTCTGAAACAGTTACAGTAGATGCCGAAAAAATTGTTAATTCAAAATGTATTTCTTGTCATGGTAACAACTTGCAAGGTCAAGGGAACTTCCCAGCATTATCAGACATAGGAGCTCGTTTATCAAAAGATGAAATTTTAGCAGTAATTAATGATGGAAAAGGTGCAATGCCTGGTAAAATCATTTCTGGTGAAGATGCAGATGCAGTAGCAGAATGGCTATCGAATAAAAAATAATGTATGGAATCAGTTGCTCTTTGAGGGCGACTGATTTTTTATTTTGAAAAAAAGAAGGATAATGAAGGTTTTTGTAGAAATTAATGTGTTGGTAGATAATTTGTACTTATGCTTATTGTCCTGTTAATATGATTAAGAGGGAATCACTCCCTAATATTACCTAGAAATTGAAATGTAATTGTAACAAATAGACTGTCGTCTAGTGTTATAATAGGCATGTTAAATTTTTTTATTAATGCGAAACGAATTAGGTGGTTTAAAGATGATATCGATGAAAAATGTCTATAAGAAATATCCAAATGGAATTGTGGCTGCAAATGGTATTGATGTTGAAATTAAGCAAGGCGAATTTGTCTATGTAGTTGGGCCAAGTGGTGCCGGTAAATCTACATTTATCAAAATGATGTATCGAGAAGAAAGACCAACTTCAGGAGATATATTTATTAATGATGTAAATTTGGCTACTTTGAAACCTAAAAAAGTTCCTTACTTAAGAAGGCAAATCGGGGTAGTTTTTCAAGATTTTAAATTGCTCCCTCGTTTAAATGTATATGAAAATGTAGCGTTCGCTTTGGAAGTGATTGAAGAATCTCCTAAAGTGATTCGTAAGCGCGTAATGGAAGTATTGGAATTAGTCGGATTAAAACATAAAGCAAGAATGTTTCCTACAGAGCTTTCTGGAGGCGAGCAACAAAGGGTGTCTATTGCGAGGTCGATAGTGAATACACCGAAAGTTGTTATTGCAGATGAGCCTACAGGAAACTTAGATCCAGATACTTCATGGGAAATTATGAATATTTTTGAGGAAATTAATGCTCGAGGAACTACAATTGTAATGGCGACACATAATAAGGAAATTGTAAATACAATTAGACACCGTGTTATTGTAGTGGAGAGTGGCTTAATCACTCGAGACGAATACGGAGGAGAATACGGTTATGAAAGCTAGAACAGCAGGACGACACTTCAGAGAAAGCTTTAAAAGCATTAGCCGAAACGGATGGATGACTTTTGCATCGGTCAGTGCAGTAACAGTAACTTTATTACTTGTTGGTGTTTTCGTCATGATTATGATGAATTTAAATAAAGTAGCAGATGATTTAGAACGAGATGTAACGATTAAAGTAATGGTAGAGCTAACTGCAGATGAGGAAGCGGTTGCAACATTAGGAGAACAGATTAAAAGTATTGCAGGGGTAGCGGAAGTCGTTACTTCTTCAAAGGAACAAGAGTTGGAGAAGTTAATGTTAGATTTAGGAGACGAATTACGTTTATATGAACAAGAAAACCCACTACATAATGTGTTTTATGCAAAAGCATTAGATCCGCAAGAAACGGAAAAAATAGCACAAAAGATTAAGCGATTAGACAATGCATTTGAAGTGAAGTATGGAGAAGGAAAAATTGAAAAGCTTTTTTCAGCAATCAATACGAGTAGAAATGTTGGGTTAATTTTAATCCTTGGTTTATTATTTACGGCAATGTTTTTAATATCGAATACGATTCGAATTACTATAGTGGCAAGACGACGAGATATTGAAATTATGAAACTTGTTGGTGCAACGAACTGGTTTATCCGTATTCCTTTTGTACTGGAAGGTATGTGGTTAGGAGTTTTAGGTGCGATTATTCCAATGACTGCCGTTACTGTACTCTATTATAATATTTATAAAGTGCTAGAACCGAAGTTGGAACAAGGGAAGCTATTTGCGTTACTGGAATTTTCACCGTTCATCTACCAAGTGAATGGGCTCATTTTATTAATGGGAATATTCATCGGGATTTGGGGAAGTTTCATGTCCGTTCGAAAGTTTTTACGAGTTTAACTAAAAGAATGAATTGTGTTCCATGAGAAGTGCAATTTGAAAGGGGCAAGAAGCGTTGCAAACAAAGTCAAAATGGATGCTGCGAGTGATGGCAGTTGCTACAACCGGAGCACTTTTACTTACTGCTGGACCAAATGTACTTGCAAATACATTAAAAGATTTAAAAGGTGAGCAGCAACAGCTGGATCAGCAAAAAGATGAACTGAATTCGAATATCAAAAAAACAGAAGGTCAAATAAATTTAAATGTATCTAAAATAGACCAAATTATGGCTCAAATACAAGTGCTAGACAATGAGATTATAGCAACAGAAACGAATATTACAAACGCACTAAATGAAATTAAAATAACGACGAATGAAATTGAAAAATTGCATGAGTCGATTACAGAGTTAGAGCGTAAAATAGAAACGCGAGATGTACTTCTGCAAGAAAGACTTCGCGCAGTACAAGTAAGCGGTGGTACTGTTAGTTATTTAGACGTTCTATTAGGCGCTAATAGCTTTGTCGACTTTATCGATAGATTTTCAGCTGTAAATACATTGATGGAAGCAGACCGCAGCATTTTAAGAGAACAAGCATCTGATAAAAAGCAGTTAGAAGAGCAAAAAGCAAGTTTAGAAAATAAACTAAAACAACAAGAAGAAACGAAAGCTAAGCTTCTTAGTTTGAAAGCATCATTAGATGGCCAAAAAGCTTCTAAAGGTGTGTTAATCGATCAATTAGAAGCAGAGCAAAGTAAGTTACAAGAACAAAAAGAAGTGATGGAAACAGAATACGAAGAAGTACTAAATTTAAGCAAAGACGTACAAGATAAAATTGTAGCGGAGCAAAAGCGTTTAGCAGCAGTTGCACGAAAACAAGCAGAAGAGAAAAAGCGTAAACAGGAAGAAGAGCGCAAACGTCAACAAGCAGCGGGTGGATCTTCTACAGCAATCCCATCTGTTTCTCCAGGTTCATGGACTAAGCCAGCTAATGGAAGATTCACTTCTGGTTATGGATATCGTAAGCATCCAATTTATGGCACTGGATTAATGCATTATGGTATTGATTTTGCAAATAGTATTGGTACTCCTGTTATTTCGGCAGCAGATGGTGTTGTTTCGTATGCTTCTCCATTAAGTACATATGGTAATGTCGTAATGGTTACGCATTCTATAGATGGTAAAATACTCACGTCGTTATATGCACATTTAAGCAGTATTAAAGTGAGTGTTGGACAAGAAGTATCAAAAGGACAAATTATTGCGGCAATGGGGAATACGGGGAATTCTACAGGACCTCATTTACATTTTGAAATTCATGTTGGAAACTGGGAAGGTATGGCGAAAAACTCAGTAAACCCTCTAAGATATATATCATTTTAAGAAAATCGACACTCGTCTGTTTAAGGCGAGGTCTTTTTTCAATTTTCTAGTAAGGAGTGAGATGTTTGCAGGTTACTGAATGGTATATTATTCGCTCACTGACGTTGCCTGCTTCTTGGGTATCTGTTATTATTGCGCTTATTGTTACATGGCTTATTTTGTGGAAATTTTATGGGAGAGCTGTGGAAGATTGGTTTTCTGATTCTGCTATTATGTTTATTGTCGTATGGAAATTAAGTGTTATTTTGACAGACTTTAAAATGGTTGTGGAGTTTCCACTGTCTATTTTGTATTTTAATGGTGGGAAAATAGGTGTGTTTTTAGGGCTCTTTGCTGCGTTAACGAAGCTTTATGTATCACTAAGAAAACGTGGATTTAAAGAACAGGATTTGAAAGCGCTATTATTTGGTTTTATAAGCCTGCAAGTAATCTATCAGTTTTTGATGGTATTTTTAAACGATGGACTTATGTGGCAAAAAACAATAACTATTATCTTTTTTGGACTATTTGTCATTTTTGCGTCTGTACGAATTTTACGAGATGACAAAACGATACAACAAATTAGTATTGTCCTTCTACTTGTGCATATAATAGTAGCGATGCTTCAGCCAAATGGACTTTTTCAAACGCCTTTATTTGTAACGCTTAGTGTTACTCTCTTTATTAGCTTATTGCTATTTCAAAGAAAAAGTCAAAGCAAAATGATTCGTGTGGAGGGAAAATTGTGAAGAAAAAAATGATTGGATTATTGGTCGTCGGTTGTTTAGTTGCAATCGCTACTATTTCATTTGTCAAAAAAAATATTGATGAAAAAGAAGCATTTGAAGGGGAACAAATGGGCACAGATTTAGCTTTAAATCCTGCAAATGAAGGGATTGGTAAAGGAGATAGTGCACCTAACTTTACATTAACTACATTAGACGGGGAAGAAGTAACTTTAGCAGATTATCAAGGAAAAAAAGTAGTGTTGAATTTTTGGGCTACATGGTGTCCTCCTTGTAAGGCGGAAATGCCACATATGCAAAATTACTATGAAGATATGGCTGAAAAAGAGAATGTTGAAATTTTAGCTGTAAATTTAACAAGTGGTGATAGCGGAGTAGATAAAGTTCAAGCATTCCAAGAAGATTACGGTTTAACTTTCCCTATTCCACTCGATGAGGAAGGAACAGTAGGGGGAACATATAGTATTCTTACAATTCCAACTACATATATGATCGATACGACTGGTACAATTCAAAATAAAATTGTTGGTCCAATGGATGAACAGATGCTTACTAACTTAGTGAGTAATCTAAAATAATATCCGGCTTTGCACAAGTATTAAATTCTCTTGTCCTCACATATATTGTAGGAAAAGTAGGAGGTATAACTTGCGCAAAAGTCGGATTTTTTTATATGTTGTGTTGTTTATTATTTTGCTAGGGCTTGTGTATGTTTGGACAACGAAGTCACTGAAGGATGAGCAGACGGCGGCAGTTAGTAATAGCCAGGTGATTGATGAAGCTTTTAAAATGATTAAAAAAGAAGCGGTGTTTTCAAAGAGTGAAAAGGTTATTGTAGAAGGTGCAATTCGAGGGATGGCTGGAGCATTAGAAGATCCATATAGTACGTACTTAACGAAGGAAGAGGCTGCTGCTCAGGAAGCAACATTAGCAGAAGAACGAGTTGGTATTGGTGCAGAGATTATGCTATCTTCCGGTAAATTTGTTGTTGTTTCAGCAATAAAAGATTCACCAGCATATAAGGCTGGTGTGAAGCCACAGGATGAGATTGTCAAGGTAAATGATGTGCGTTTAGAAGGAAAAACGATGGCACAGTTAATACAAACTTTAAGTGGAGAAAAAGGAAGTAAAGTGAATATGACGGTGTTTCGAGCAAGCGAGGATCGCCATGTAGAGCTACATATGAAACGTGAAACGATTGCGATGCACACAGTATCGAGTGAAGTGTATAAGATGGATGATTACTCGATTGGTATAGTGACGATTTCTATATTTGGAGAAAAAACCGCAGAAGAATGGAAGAAGCAAACAACTGCATTAGTCGACCGTGGTATTGATGGTTTACTTATTGATGTGAGGGGTAACCCAGGTGGCTATTTGCATAGTGTTTCAGAGATTATTGGAACATTGCTAAAAGATGGTACGACATTTGCATATATGCAAGATCCTAAAGGTGTATTGGAAATGTTAAATACGGAAAGTAAGGAAAAGCCATATTTAAATAAAATACCGGCTGTTTTATTGCAAAATGGGGGAAGTGCTTCAGCTAGTGAAGTACTTGCTGGTGCTATGAAAGATCATAAACGAGCAATGATTATTGGGGAAAAAAGCTTCGGAAAAGGAACGGTTCAAGAAACACATCCCCTTTCCAACGGTGGAAAGTTAAAAATTTCTACGCATAAATGGTTAACACCGAAGCAGGAATGGATTCATGGAAAAGGAATTCAAGCAGATTTAGAAGTGTTGCCTGATGAGTTATATACGTTGGAAGTAAAATCTCTGCAAGGAGAGTTTAGAGTTGGAGAGTACGGGGAAGAAATTCAATATGTGCAAAATGTATTAACGGCTTTAGGATATAATGTCGCACGAAAAGATGGTTATTTCGGAGAAGATACAATGGAAGCGGTAGAAAAGTATCGCCAAGAGAAAAAGCTAGCACAAAGTGATCAAATAGACGCTGCATTATTTCAATCTCTTACTAAAACATTAACAGAGTATAGAGCGAGAAAAGAAAATGATAAGCAGCTGCAAATGGGCGTTAGTTATTTAATTCATGAAATGAAAAAATAATAGGAGCATAGTAAGGAAGAAAGTTTCGTATTAGTCTAAAATCCTATACGCAAAGGTGCCCTCATTTGTTACAATAATAGAATGATAGTTGCAAGTGAGGGGGCTGCGTATGATAGAAGAAATTTTAATAGAATTGGCTAAAGGAATAGGACGATTTTTCCTTCATCCAGCAGTATATATTACGCTTCTTTTCTCAGTGTTATTAGGATATGTTCGAGTGAAAAGAGAGAGAAAACATTTCCGAACGAGGGTTTTATGGGGATGGACTGAAACAAAACGGTTATTGGAAGGCTATGTACTAGCAATTATTATTTCGGTTATAAGTGTCGCTGTTGGACTAGTTGTTCCAACTCCATGGTTGTTTTTTTATAGTGCTTGGATGATTTTATTTATTGTTTTATTTCAGTATCAATTAGGTTCTGCTATTTACGCAATGGCATTAGGGGCTGGAGTTCTCTTTGTTATGTATATAAACGATTGGTCATTTACTCTTTTTTCTTTGGAATTCACAGGACTTAATATGTGGAATGAAGGGTTTACTACGATTGCGATTTTGGCAGGCTTGTTATTGATCGTAGAAGGAATTCTTATACAGAAACATGGTTTTTCTACTGTTTCCCCTTCTTTAGTAAAGGCATCTAGAGGAATTGAATCGGTTGAATACATAACAAAACGTTTATGGATGTTACCAATTTTGTTAGTTATTCCTGGAGATACTATTACAGCGTATATTCCATACTGGCCACAGTTTTCAATAGGTGAGTCTACGTTTTCTTTAGTCGTTTTTCCATTTGTTATTGGCTACCGACAAAAAAGCAGAAGAACACTTGCGGCGAAATTTTTCCCGGCGTATGGAAGAAAAGTTTGGCAATTAGGATTTGTTGTAACGGTTTTTGCAGTAGCGGGATATGTTATGCCAGTAATAGGTGCTGTTGCCATTATGTTAGGTGTTTTAGGAAGGTTTTTGATCTCATTAGTGGAATACAAAAAAGAAACTGCAGGTGGATTTGCTGTGTCTCCGCAATCAACAGGTGTTATGATAGCAGGAGTTTTAGCGGATTCTCCGGCTGAAAAAATGGGCTTACAAATTGGGGAACAAATTGTGAAAGTAAATGGACAAAAAGTGATGACGGAGCAGGAGCTTTATGAAGCTGTTCAAATAAATGCGGCACATTGCCGTTTAGAAGTTTTGGATTTTAACGGAGAGCTTCGTTTACGTCAGCATGTTTTGTTTCGACATGATCATTATCGCTTAGGCTTACTGTTAGTGAGATAAGGAGGGCCTATGGAAACATTATCTTTATCCACGCAAGTAATATTGGCTGTTTTTGCTCCAGCGTTGCTTGTTGTGTTGTTTACGCGTATTACGTTTAATCGTTATGTGGCGCTTGTGTTGACGGTTGCATTGTTTGCAGCGTCGGTGTATGCAGGTTATACGCATAGATGGTGGATTTATCTATTGGATGCTGCTTCTTTGACTGCTGGGTTTTGGTATGCAGTTCAAATGGGAGCACGAAATAAAAAAGGTAACAAAAAATCCGTCTCTCATTGAGGCGGATTTTTTGAAGAAAGTATATAATAGTGGATTTTGTTACAAGCCGGACGCTTTCAGCGGGCACGGCTTCAATCTCCTCGTCGTCGCAAAGATACTGGCCAAATAGAGTTCGGCCAGTGTCTTTCCTGCGGGGCTTTCAGCTCGCGCTTTTTCCGCCCGATTCGCCGGCTGGCTTTTCACTACATCCATTCTGCTTATGAGAGTGTATTTATATTCTTTCGACTCAAATGAGCTGAATTATCCATCTGTTTTTCCATTTTCTGTCCAAATGTAGAAGTATCTCTTTCTAAAAACTGCAAAGTACCGCCAAAATTGTATCTTTGGCGGTCTGCTTACTAGATAGAATGAATTTGCTTCTTCAATTGTCAAAAGTACTTAACTACTTAGCTCTGAAGTTTTTGGCGAACGGAAGGAGAACATTTGCCATAGTATGACCGAAGAAAAAGCTTGTTGGAAGTGGTGTAGCCGCCTTCAACAAGCTTTAAAATTTTACTATTTATCGTATGGGCGAATGTTAAGCCAGGAGTGAGTCGGAAACTACGTCGATAAAGTATTTTACTTTTTCACTAAAAAAACAAATCCTATGTATCAAAACAACAAACTATAGCCAGCGAGTATTGCGATTGTGCCTAATACTACGACCATTACATTAGACGAAATAATCGCCAGTGTAAAAGCAGAAATTGTGCCAATAATGCCGAACAATAAATTGCCTGCTTGCACATATAAAATAGCAGGGAATATTAATGCACCTAAAACGGCAAATGGGATATTTCGTAACACGCCAGAAATTACTGAAGGTAGCTCTTTACCTTCTAAAAAAGTGAGTGGGAAAGCCCTTGGAATGTACGTAACTAATGCCATACCCAATAACATCCACCAATACCATGCGCCCATTTTTCTATGCTCCTTTCGGCAAATTTCGATCACGCTTAGCATAAATAATTTCTACCAAAATAGAAGATGCCAACGTAGCGACTAAAATTGCCCAACCTGTCGATAATAAGTCTGTCCAATAAAAAAATCCATTAATAACAGCTGCAATAAGAGCTAGCATAACTACTTTTCGATTGCCCCGCATAGACGGGACAAGCAGTCCGACGAACATGGCATACAAAGCGATCGACATTGCCGCCTGTAAAAAAGCAGGCAGGTTTGCGCCTATTACATGACCTACGGCGGTGAAAATGACCCAGCTGGCATAAGCGATGAATGCAACTCCAAATGCGAAGGGGGTACGAATTTTATCTTCTTTTTGTGTTGCTAAGACAGAAAAGGATTCATCCGTAATACCGAATGCATAAATTCCCTTCACCCATCTTTTTTCACTCTGCATCTTTTCGTTCAGTGCAGCCGTCATTAAGAAGTGACGAATGTTGACGACAAATGTATTTAAAACGATTAAAATAGGATCAACGCTTTTTGCAATTAATGTTAAGGAAATGTACTGTGCTGCTCCTGCATAAACAAACATACTCATCGCAGTTGCTTCAATAATCGACAAGCCGGATGTTTTGGCTAATAAACCAAAAGTCAGCGCAACGGGAAAGTATCCTATCGCAATACTAGTTCCGGCTTTTATTCCTTGAAAAAATGAATTATTATTCAAATGTATTCACCACCTAAAATGACATAGTGCACAAATTATACTATAATTATAAAGTTTTATGTACATGAAATAAGGGAATAGTGTGAATATACATACATATTGTGGAGGAGAGTACCATGCCAAGCTGGTTTTCAATTGAGACATTAACAAATTTAGCACAAGATTATCGCGCACTCGGGCCGTTAATTGGTATCCTTCTACCGTTTATCGAGGCTTTTCTACCTTTTCTGCCACTCATCGTTTTTATCGTAGCAAATGTTACTGCATATGGAGTGTTATTTGGATTTTTACTTTCTTGGTTAGGTTCAGTTATCGGTGCGTATACAGTATTTTTAGTCATTCGAAAATATGGACGAGCTCGTGTTTTAGGTTTTATTACAAGGCATGAAAAGATACAAAAATTAATATTATGGGTAGAGAGAAATGGTTTTGGACCACTTTTTTTACTCATTTGTTTTCCGTTTACTCCATCAGCACTTGTGAATATTGTTGCAGGCTTGTCCAATATGAAAAAAAAGACGTATTTATGGACGGTTGCATTTGGTAAACTGATTATGATTTTAGTCATTAGCTTTATCGGATCTGATATCAAGGCACTCGTCACTCAACCAATACGAACTGCCATCGTTGTAATTATTATTTGTATTCTTTGGTATGTTGGTAAACATGTGGAAAAAAGACTCGATAAAAAGGTAGAGGCAGAATTTAAAAGTAGCAGCAAAGAGGAGAGCAAAATTGAGTAATACAGCAAAGGAAATAATAGAATGGATAGGTGCAATGCTAGTCGGTATCATAATCGTTATTGTTTTTCGGACATTTATCATGACGAATTACGAAGTGGTAGGCAATTCTATGATGCCGACATTACAAGATCGAGATAGAGTGGCTGTCAGTAAATTATCTAAAATAGAACGAATGGATATCGTTATTTTTCATGGAGAGGATAATGAAGATTACGTAAAGCGTATTATCGGTGTACCTGGAGATAAGATTGTGTATGAAAACGATACACTTTATGTTAATGATAAAAAAGTAATGGAGAAATTTCTCACTTCTTACGCTGCTTTTCAACATCCAGAAGAAAATTTCACGGAGGACTTTGAGTTATTTGAACTCACTGGCAATAAAACCGTTCCACCGAATAAATTTTTTGTATTAGGAGATAATCGGCTAGCTAGTATGGATAGCCGATATTTTTCCTTCATTGACAAAAAAGATGTTGTTGGGGAAGTAAAAGCAAAGTATTGGCCAATACGAGAGGCGAAAATGCAATTTGATTCCGAATAAGTTTCCTACTCTACTGTATATTTTGTACAATAGAGGAAAGGAATTATTCGGATTTTTTTTTTAGAAAGTGGTGAACTAATTTGTCGTTAAGAATCGTTATGGGACGTTCTGGAACTGGGAAGACGTCTTTTATTCAGCAGGAAATCATTGACACATTGCAAGCGTCTCGATTAGGAGATCCGATATTTTATATTGTGCCTGACCAAATGTCTTTCTCCGCAGAGTATAATCTTGCTGCTGAGTCTGGATTGAATGGATTAATACGGGCGCAGGTGACGACTTTTAAACGTTTGGCATGGCGTGTGCTGCAAGAAACGGGCGGGATTGCGAAAGAGGAAATTAGTGGTTTCGGTTATCGGATGCTAATTCGAAGTTTATTGGAGGAAAATAAAGATCAATTTAAATTATTCAAGCGAGCGGCAACGAAGCGAGGATTTACAGATCAAATTGAAGTTCTTTTAAAAGAATTTAATCGATATTGTTTGGATCATCAGTCAATGTCGAATGCATTAAATGATTTAACGAATGTGCAAGCTCCGAAAACATTGCTGGACAAATCTTCGGATTTACTTATGATGCTAGAGTTGATGGAGCAGCGTTTAGGTACGAGTTATATTGACGGGGAAGGGTATTTATCTTTACTTGCGACGAATATTCAAGATTCTACACTGCTTGCAACCTCGGATATGTATATAGATGGATTTACTTCTTTTACATCAAGAGAGTTAGAAATTATTCAGGCACTTATGAAAAAAGTGAAGCGCTTAACGATTTCACTTCCAATGGAGTCCTTTGCAGAGGCAGCCGACGAGCAGTCGTTATTTCATCAGCCCGCTAATACAGGAACCAGATTATTAGAATTAGCTCAGGCAGAAAATGTAGAAGTGGAAGAAACGACTCATTTAGTAGAGCAAAAGCGTTTTAACAATAAAGAGCTTGCGCATATTGAACGTAATTTCGATCAGCTACCACCAACTTCTATCGAGACGGAAGGGCATTTTCAAGTAATTGAGGCGGCCAATCGACGAGCAGAAGTACATGCGGTTGCTCGTAATATACGCACGCTTATGCAGCAAAAAAACGTTCTGTATAAAGAAATTGCGATTTTGCATCGAGATGCTGACAATTATGAAGGACTAATTGAAACGACGTTTGCACAGTATGACATTCCTGTTTTTATTAGCCAGAAAAAGCCGATGTTGCATCATCCGTTAATCGAGTTAAGCCGTTCTATTATGGAGATTATCCGTTCGGATTGGAAGTATGAGCCAATGTTTCGAGCGATTAAAACGGATTTGTTTTTCCCAGTGAGAGCGCCGAAAAATAATTGGAGAGAGCGAGCAGATAGTTTAGAAAACTTTGTTCTGTCGTTTGGGATATACGGGGATAGATGGTTCGATGACAAGCGTTGGATATATAAGAAGTACCGTGGTCTTGAATTTTATTCGAAAGTACAGACGGATGAAGAGTTAAGTGTGCAAGCGGATATTCATGCGATGCGGGATATTGTCGTAACTCCTTTAAAAGCGTTTTCGGAGCAATTGCGTGAAAATGCGACGGGTATGGAAATTGCAACGGCATTATTTACGGTGATTGAAAAGTTAGATGTGTATGAAAAATTGCAGCAGATGAAGCAAGAGGAAGAAGAAAAGGGGCTATTGTTGGAAGCTTCTGAGCATGATCAAGCATGGAATGAATGGATCAATGTGTTAGATCAATTCGTTTTAATGTTTGGAGATAAAGAAATGACATTGGATGAAGCGGCGAAAATTTTAGATGAAGGATATGACCAACTCGAATTTTCTCGAATTCCACCAACGGTCGATCAAGTAATTGTTGGTAGTGTGGATATTGCTAGGCTGTCGAAGATGAAAGCTGTTTTTGTAGTAGGGGTTATTGATGGTGTTTATCCGAAACGAATGGACCATGAAGGGCTGCTGTCAGATACAGAGCGGGAGTGGTTTACGCAAATAGGATTTGAGCTGGCTCCGACATCGAAAATGCGTTTACTAGATGAAAATTATTTGATTTATAAAGCATTCACTGCCGCTTCTGATTATTTGTTCGTGTCTTATCCAATGTCTGATAGCGAAGGAAAGGCATTGCTTCCGTCAATGTATGTGAAGAAGCTACAGCAAATGGTCGAGCATGCACATGTGCAACTAGCGGCTATGGACCCTAGCGAATTGACGGAAGAAGCGAATATTTTATCCACAATTAGTCACCCGCGCACAACGCTTCCTTTTGTCGTTCGACAGCTGCGAGAAGCGTTGGATACTGGTAAGCTACCGGCTGTTTGGCAATCCGTCTATCAATATTATGTAGATGATCCGTATTGGTCGAAGCTTTTAGATCGAGTCGTGAAACCATTAACATATGGCAATAAAACCGAAAAACTGTCTCAGCAAGTAACGACTGCTTTATACGGAGAAACGATTATTTCCAGTGTTTCACGAGTTGAAAAATACTATAGCTGTCCGTTTGCCCATTTTGCTTCTTACGGTTTAAAGCTGGAAGAACGTGCGGAATATCGTTTAGAGGCTCCGGCAATGGGGGATTTATTTCATGCTGCTTTGAAATGGATTGCAGATGAAACAGCTCGATTAAATATTACGTGGGCACAGCTTTCAAGAGCGCAATGTGTGGAGCTTGCTAAACAAGCGGTCGATTATATTGTGCCAGTTTTTGTGCATCAGCTTTTATTGAGTACAAATCGATACCGATATATTCAGCGCAAGCTAGAGCAAATCGTTGCATCGACTTTAATCGCATTAAGTAAGCATTCGAAAGTTTCCGGTTTTGTTCCGATTGCAATTGAAGCAGGGTTTGGACCAGGGGAGCAGCTTCCAGCATTAGAAATTCCATTAAAGCATAACAGAATAATGCAGCTGCGTGGTCGAATTGACCGTGTGGATGCAGCGAATGTAAATGGCAATATGTTTGTTCGAATCGTTGATTATAAATCGTCTAAAAAAGGCATTGATTTGAACGAAGTGTATTATGGTTTATCGCTTCAAATGCTGACGTATTTAGATGTTGCGTCTCAAAATGCTGCAATTTGGCTGCAAGAAGAAGCGGAGCCAGCGGGCGTGTTATATGTTCATCTTCATAATCCTTTTATTCAAACGAAAAAAGAGATGGAAGAAATGGAATTAGAGGATGCTATTTATAAATCGTATAAAATGAACGGTTTATTAATCGATAATGCTGAAGTGATTACGGAAATGGATGAACAAATCGATGGTTTTTCAAAAGTGATTCCTGTTCGCATGAACAAAGATGGGAATTTGTCGAAATCGTCTTCAAAAGTTGTGGATCAAAAAAATATGCAACTGCTCCAATCATTCGTTCGTAAAAGACATGAGCTAGCTGGAAATGGGATGAATGCAGGAGATACAAGGGTATATCCGTACCGTTTAAAAGATAAAATGCCTTGTACGTATTGTTCATATCGAAGTGTTTGCCAATTTGATGCGCAAGATCCGGAGCAACCGGTGCGTTTATTGAAAACAGAGCATCCAGATATTGTAACGGATAAAATTCGAAAGGAGATGAGTGAACGTGGAGATTCCTAAAATGCCGGATGGCTTAACATGGACGCCAGAACAATGGAAAGCGATTTGGGCAACTGGCTCGGACGTACTTGTCTCTGCTGCTGCAGGTTCGGGTAAAACGGCCGTGTTAATCGAGCGGCTCATTCAAAAAGTGATTGCAAAGGAAAATCCGATTAATGTCGATGAATTGCTCGTCGTTACATTTACGAATGCTTCCGCAGCAGAAATGCGTCATCGAATGGGAGAAGCTTTGGAAAAAGCAATCGAGAACGATCCATCGTCTAATCATTTACGTAAGCAACTTAGCTTATTAAATAAAGCGCAAATTTCGACATTGCACTCATTTTGTTTAAATATTGTAAGGCAATATTCTTATATGCTATCGATTGATCCTGGCTTTCGCATTGCGAATGAAACCGAAGCCGCTTTAATGCGGGATGATATTTTAGCAGATGTATTAGAAGAAGCGTACCGCTCGGATAGTCCAGAAGCGATGTATCGACTATCGGATAGCTTCACATCTGACCGAGATGATCAATCAATCGAAACGATGATTGATAAATTATATACGTATGCACGCGTCCATCCAGAGCCGAATAAATGGTTACGTGCCATTCCGAATGCATACACATTAAAAGAGGGAATAACGATTGATGAGCTTTCTTTTATCGAGCCGTTGAAGCGTGCAATCGTTCATCATTTAGAAGAAGCGATTGCTATTACGGAAGAAGTTCGTAGACTTGCTATGTTACCAAACGGACCTGCTCCATTAGCAGAAACAGCGATGAACGATCAAGTGTTGATTCAAGAAGCAATTCGGTTGATGAAAATGGAATCATGGCAAAATGTGTTTTATTATTTTCAGGCTTTTTCATGGGGGAAAGCTTCGTCGATCAAAAAAGACAGTTGTGATGATGCGTTAAAAAAACAAGCAGCAGATAAACGAAATAAAGTGAAAAAAATTGTGAACGAAGTGAAAGAAAATTATTTCACAAGAACGCCTGAAAGATTGCTAGAAGAAATGAGATTGATGGCTCCACAGCTGCAAACTTTAGTAGAGCTTGCGATTACGTACGGAGAGCAATATTCGAAAGCGAAAAATGAAAAAGGGGTAGTCGATTTTTCAGATTTAGAGCATTATGCGCTTGAAATATTAACGGAGCGACAAGAAGATGGCGAGCTTGTTGCATCAGACATAGCGAAAGAGTATAAAATGCGATTCAAGGAAGTTTTAGTAGATGAGTATCAAGATACAAATCGTCTGCAAGAAACGATTTTGCAATTGGTGAAAAATGGAGATGAACGAACTGGGAATATGTTCATGGTAGGGGATGTGAAGCAGTCAATTTACCGATTCCGTTTAGCGGAGCCAATGCTGTTTTTAGGGAAATATCTTGCATTTAATGATTTACCGATGGATGCAGGTGTAAAAATTGATTTAAACGCAAACTTCCGAAGTAGAGAAGAAGTACTTCACGCCACTAACTATATTTTCACACAAGTAATGGGAGAAAAAGTAGGGGAAATTGTTTATGATGATGCAGCTTCCTTAAAACCTCGAGCACCATACGATGAAGCCGAAGTAGCAGCTGAGCTTGCGATTTTATATGAAGTGGAAGACGGCAGCGCAGGCGTACCGGAAGATGAGCAGGAAGAGATAGCTGTATCGATAGAAGAAGAGTTAAAAAAATCACAAGCAGAAGCTAGATATATTATTGCGAAAATCAATGAAATGATGGAGTCGGGAACAACAGTTTACGATCCGTGGAAAAAAGCTAGTCGTCCTGTTCAATATAGCGATATGGTCATTTTAATGCGCTCAATGACTTGGTCTGGAGAAGTGACAGATCAATTTAAAGAAGCGGGAATTCCGCT
Source organism: Psychrobacillus sp. (assembly GCF_032154225.1). GTDB lineage: Bacteria > Bacillota > Bacilli > Bacillales_A > Planococcaceae > Psychrobacillus. The sequence goes on along the minus strand of NZ_JALDYF010000005.1, from coordinate 41,222 downwards.
TTATGCAGAGCTTTCTAAAGGGTATTTTGATGCAATTGAAGTGCTTATTATGTTACATACACTTCGAACGATTGATAATCCTTACCAAGATATATCGCTTGCTTCTGTACTGAGAGCTCCTTTTGTTGGTCTAACAGAATCAGAGCTAGCACTTATTCGCTTATCTGCACCGAAAGAGCCTTTTTACGAAGCATTAAAAATGTTTGTATCATCTGGTGGGGCGGGTATTTCATCTGAAACAGCAGAGAAATTACAGCGGTTTTTATTGCATTTTGAAAACTGGCGTAATTTAAGTAGAAGAGGATCACTGGCGGATCTTATTTGGCGAATATATTTGGATACGAATTATTATGAAATGGTTGGATCTATGCCGAACGGAAAGCAGCGCCAGGCGAATTTACGCGTGCTGCATGACCGTGCGATTGATTATGAAAAGACATCTTTCCGAGGATTATTTCGTTTCTTACGATTTATCGATCGAATGCGTAAACGCGGGGATGATTTAGGTGCGGCACGTTCGATTAGTGAAAAAGAAAATGTTGTTCGATTAATGACGATTCATTCATCGAAAGGATTGGAATTTCCGGTCGTGTTTTTGGGAGGAATGGGTAGACCATTTAACCAAATGGATTTTAATGAACCGTATTTATTTGACCAAACATTTGGCTTAGCCGTGAAAGCAATTGACCCTGATAAACGAATTTCTTTTACTTCTTTGCCGTTTTTATCGATGAAAGAGAAAAAGCAAATGGAGTTAAAAGCGGAAGAGATGCGTGTCCTGTACGTTGCGATGACACGTGCGAAAGAGCGGTTATTTTTAATCGCTTCTGTCAAAGACTTAGCGAAAACACTTGTGAAATGGCAGGATGCACAGTCATTATTAAGTGATGAAATGCTACCAGATTATGTTCGAGCAAAAGCAAAAGGCTATATAGATTGGATTGGCCCAGCAATTGCGAGACATGCCGATTACAAGCAGCTAGCAGATGTTGTTGAAGCGAATTTGGTAGAAGATGCTTCGAAATGGAAGCTCGTTGCGAAAAGTATCGATGAATTGAAATTACCTACACAGCAGGAAGCGAAAGAAAAAGTAGCGTTGGATACATTAATAACAGTTGAAAATGAAAACCTTCTGTCAGAAGTGAAAAATCGTTTTGATACGGCGTATCCATTCGAATCTTCCACACGAAAACGTTCGAAGCAATCCGTTAGTGAAATAAAGAAAATACAGCAGCTTATGGAAAAAGAGGAACAAGATTATTTCCAAGCAGATAAAAGTCTAGGGCATTCTAAACGCATTGCTAAAAGACCGTTTTTCTTACAGCAGGAAACTGCTTTAACGGGGGCAGAAGCTGGGACAGCAGTACATGCTTTTATGCAGCATGTCGATTTGCATGAAGTTAAAACGGAAGAACAAGTGAAACAATTTGCAGTAACGCTAACAGCACGAGAAATTTTAACAGCTGTGGAGCAGCACGCGATTCAAGCAGATAAAATGGTTCGCTTTTTCCATTCGGATATTGCCGCACGCTTAAAAGCTGCGAAAGAAGTAATGCGAGAATTTCCGTTTACGTATGCATTGCAAGATAAAGACGGCGATAGCCAAATTATTCAAGGGGTAGTCGACTGTCTATTTTTAGAGGAAGACGGAAAGTGGGTACTGCTCGATTATAAAACTGACCGTGTGCAAAGCTTTTTAGCCAATGAAGCATTGTTGCAAAAAGAAATGACGAATCGCTACGGTACACAGCTAACGCTTTATGCTCAAGCAATCGAAGCAATTATGCAAGTTGATATTAAGGAAAAAGTACTTTATTTATTTGATGCGGATAAAACCGTTCTAGTATAGGGGGAAATTAGATTGAGGATTCAGCCAACAGAACTGAAGGAACGAATAATTGCAATAGATGTGATGAGGGGTTTTGCTCTTTTAGGTATTTTTGTCGTGAACATGCTATTTTTTCACACGCCGTATATTTATATTAATCCGTATACTTGGTTCCAAATTCCAGGTGATTTTGAAGTGTTTAAGTGGATTGATATTTTCGTACAAGGAAGTGTGTATCCACTATTTTCAATGTTGTTTGGATACGGGCTTGCAATGCAATTTATGAAAACGCAAGAAAAGGGAGCTTCTTTTACAAAGCTAGCTGTCCGAAGGCTTTTAATTTTGTTAGTTATTGGATGTATTCATGCGTTCCTTATTTGGTCAGGTGATATTTTAATTACGTATGCGTTAGCAGGTTTAGTGTTAATCCTGATGATGCGTTTAAAACCAGTTTGGTTGCTATTAATAAGTGCAATTTTGTTTATAGTTCCAATGGGCTTTTTAAATGGACTTGTGTATTTAATGGCAAAGATTGATCCAAATAGTGTTGTTATTTATACAGCCATTCAAAAAATCGAAGCGTCGATTATTGCGTATTCACAAGGTTCATGGGTCGATGTTTTTTGGCAAAGACTCGATGACTGGCTATATATGACACAGTACGGAGCAATTATATTAACGATTTTATTTATGATCGTCCCGTTTCTATTAGTTGGGGCTGCAGCAGCAAAATTGAAGTTAATTGAACGAGCTCGAGAGTTAAAATTGTTTTGGATTATTACAATCATTATTACATTAGCAGCTGGTACTGCGATCAAATGGCTGCCGTTTTTAACGGAAGCGAATGCATTGACAGCTTCTGTGCAAGATACATTCGGTGGACCGCTTCAAGCAATTGCCTATGCGGGAATCATTGCACTCATTTGTACGATTCCATTTATGCAAAAACTGTTATCGCCAATTGCAAAAGCAGGTAGAATGTCGATGACGATCTATTTAATGCAGTCGATTATTGCGACAACTATTTTTTACGCATATGGATTTGGCTTATACGGACAGATCGATATAAGAACGGGAACATGGATGGCTATTGGGATTTACGTGCTGCAAATTGTGTTTGCAGAAGTGTGGTTTATGAAGTTTAAACAAGGCCCAGTAGAGAGTTTGTGGAGAAAACTGACTTATTCGAATATTTCGCTGAAAAAGGATGAAAAAGGATGAAAAAGGATGAAAAAGAAGTTAATATGTAATACACTAGGGTAATAGTAAAAACTATTTGAGGGAGTGTCGTCATAATGAAACTATTATCATACTGTTTAAATGATAAAATTTACTTCGGACCAAAAGTGAAAAAAGAAGAAGCTGTATGGGATGTATTAAGCATACAAGAGACTCTCCAAATTTTACCTAGTTTCCCTGATACAATTGTAGAAGGTGTTACTTTAGGAATAGACTTTATTGAACAAATTCGAAAGCTAGTAGATGCTGCTTCGAAAAGTGAAAATGCAAATACATTTAAACGTTCATTTACGGAAATCGAATGGTTATCACCAATTCCTCGAACTCCGAAAAATATAATGGCTGTTGGAAAAAACTATGCTGACCATGCAAAAGAAATGGGCGGTGTAGCAAGTGATTTTGTTGTATTTACGAAATCACCAACAGCAATCTCAGCAGATGAGCAAACAATTTCAGTTCATGCAGATGTAACATCTTCATATGACTATGAAGGAGAACTTGCAATCGTTATTAGTAAAAGGGGGAAAAATATTCCTTCGAAACTAGCGTATGATTATGTATTCGGCTATACAATTGCAAATGACCTAACTGCTCGAGATTTACAAAAGAAGCATCAGCAATTTTACTTAGGTAAAAGTTTAGAAGGATCATGTCCACTTGGACCATATATCGTGACAAAAGATGAGCTTCCGAATCCACAGGAATTGTCGATCGTCACAAAAGTAAATGATGAAATTCGCCAAAATGGGAAAACTTCCGATATGATTTTTTCAGTAGAGCAAATTATTGCTGAAATTTCTAAATCGGTTACGTTAGAGCCGGGAGATGTTATTTTAACAGGTACTCCAGCTGGTGTTGGAAATGGATTTAATCCTCCGAAATTTTTAAAAGCAGGGGATGTTGTGAAAGTTTCTATCGAGGGTATTGGTACTTTAGTGAGCAAATTCGAGTAATATTTTTCATTTGATGGTAAGATATAAATGTTAATAAACTATCGAGGTGAAAAAAATGGAATTTTTAGCATCGCCACATTTACACATTACGACTTGGGTACTTGCACTTATCCTATTTGTTGTAGCACTTGCAATTGCCAAACCAAAAGTAGTTCATATGATTCTACGTTTAGATTACCTTTTGATTATTGTAACAGGAGTTGCATTATTCATTAAAGGGATGGATTTTGGTCAAGGTATGCTTTATGGTATGAAGTTTATAGCAGGAATTTTTGTTATTGGTATGATGGAAATGACTTTAGTGAAAAAACAAAAAGGAAAGCCTTATACAATGTTTCTTGTATTATTCTTTGTTTTCTTTTTAGTTACTCTTTTCCTAGGTTTCAAATTACCAATGAATATTAACTTTTTAGCATAGTAATTAGAAAAAGCTATCACGAATGTGACAGCTTTTTCTTTTTAAGAATTGGGGAGTGAGTGGCAAATGTTGGGTATATCATTGCTTGTTTTTGTTTTTGTATTGATGATTGTATTTGTTGTCGCTTCTTTTGTTATTTCAAGACAGCAGAAAGAACAATCTCTTGTCAGTTCTGATTTGTCGGAGCTTCAAAATAAGTTTATACATAAAGATGAGGAAAGATAGACGCCGCCAGAATGGTGGCTTTTATTTATTTTCAACTAATATAGTCACATAATAGACTAATTATTAGATGTTTTTTCCTCTTTTAAGTATAAAGGATAGCGATTGAAACAAAGCTTTGATAGAATTACCTTGATATGCTCAACTAAGGAGGACTTTTTGTGCGCTTAAAAAAAATGATTGTTTCTAGCTTGCTAGTGAGCAGTTTATGGTTTACAGGGACTACAATTACAAACGCTGAAGCAGAAGCTTCTATACATAACGAAAGTATTTATGAATTATATGTGGATCGTTACTTCAATCAAACGGTGTCCAATGATTTTAATGTAGACACAAAAAATCCTAGTGCATTTGCAGGAGGAGACTTTTTAGGTGTTGTTGAAAAAATGGCTCATATTAAAGATATGGGATTCACAACAATTTCATTAGGACCAGTATTTGCAACAGAATCATATGATGGAAAGCGTATTCTGGACTTTACCCAATTAGAAAAACATTTTGGAACAGAAGAAGAATTCGAAAATCTTATTAAAGCAGCACATAAAAATGATTTGAAAATTATGATTGAGTTTCCATTGAATAATTTTAGTGCAAATCATATTTGGACTGCGGATACATCTAAAAAAGAATGGGTTACAAAATCTGATAACAATAAGATGCAGGTGGATTTAACGAATGCAGAAGCACAGCAAGCATTAACAGATGTAATCGTTCAGTTTGCTAAAGAATATGAAATTGATGGTGTGAAACTTTCTGAACTAGATGGTGCTCCTGTTTCATTTATTGATAGTATGATTGCTCAATTAAAAGAATTACGCAGCCCGATGTATGTTATTGCATTAGAAGAATCTGAAGCAAACTTTGATGTACATTATTCCGAGCAATTGCTTGTGGATTTTAGAGATGCTTTTAAAAACACAGATTTGCCTACAGATATTATTTTAGAAACGAAAAATGAATTATTAATGGTAGATAATTTGCTTACGGAAAGATTTACATATTATAGTGCGTTGGAAAATATGTTTCCACCTTCTCGTATTAAAGTAGCAGTCGGCACATTGCTTTCATTGCCAGGTACTCCATACATGACTTATGGTACTGAAATTGCAATGAATGGACAAAACGCAGCAGAAAGCCATCAAATAATGGATTTCCGAGTAGATGAGGATATTATCGAGTATATAAAAGATATTAATTCGATTCGAAATAAATCTGAAACATTGCGAAACGGTAAAATGGAGTTTTTGAAAAATGAAGATGGCTATATTGTTTTTAAACGTTATACGGATGAAGAAACATTTATTGTTGTTATAAATAATACGAGCGGTACACAACGTATCGACTTATCGAGTGATATTGTTGGGGAAGATATGGAGCTACGTGGTATTTTCGAACAGGATATTGTTCGACCTTCAGACGACGGAAGCTACCGTCTTGTACTGGATCGTGAAATTGTAGAGCTATACCAAGTAACGGATCGCAAAGGATTTAACACATCGTATATTGCAGCTATGGCTATTGCTTACTTATTATTCCTTATATTTTTAGTAATCGTATGGAAAAAAGGAAAACAACGTAGACAAGAAAGCGAACAAAAGTAAAAAAGTAAGTCTTCAAATAATTTATTTGAAGACTTACTTTTTTTTAAGAATAAGAAAGCATATAAAAATGTCCAATGAACACAGGGTTTACCGGACATATAGAGAAGAGAGTAAGGGAGTATAAGAATGGGGGATTCCGTTACAAGCAGACGCGTTCGGTGGGCACGGATTCAGCCACTTCCGGTGCTCCTGCGGTTACTCGTCGCAGAAAACATCTGCTTTTCCCACCCGAGTCGCAGCTTTTCACTACATCCATCTTACTTATGAGAGTGTATTCATGTTCTTTCTACTTAAGTTCGTTCATGTAAGAGGAAAAAGTTCATCAACACTTCTAGTTAGAAATAGACCGACAATTTTCGTATGAAGTAAATTTGTCATCTACTTCTCCACCTTATGTCCAAATGTAGAAGTGTCTCATTCTAAAAACCTAAAGAGAGCCGCCCAAATTGTATCTTTGGCGGTCATCAAATAATATAGAGTGAGACTTGCTTCTCCTATTCCCAAAAGTACTGAACTACTTGGCACTGAAGTTTCTGGTGAGTGGAAGGGGAAAATTTCCATGAGATAACCGAAGAAAAAGCTTGTTGGTAGCGGCGAAGCCACTTCCAACAAGCTTTAAAAATTTTACCGTTCATCGTATAGCCCATTGTGAAGCCTAGAGCGAGTCGGAAACTGTGTCACTAAGGTGTATTTACCAGGTTTATTTTATAATTTATTTAAAAAGAATAATGCCAGTGTTCCAGGGCCAGCGTGTGCACCGACAGCGGAACCGATAAGATGAATTTCAATAGATTTTGGTTGGAACTTTTCTTCGATTAATTGTTTTAGCTCTAATGCAATTGCTTCATCATCTCCGTGGCTAATAGCAATAACTTGCTCGTTTAAACGATCTCCGCGCTCTGCCATCACATCAATCATACGTTTGATCACTTTTTTACGACCACGAATTTTTTCGATCGGCACAAGCTTGCCTTCTTCCACGTGTAGAAGTGGCTTAATGTTCAGCAACCCACCGATAAATGCACTAGCTTTTGAAACCCTGCCGCCACGAGCCATATAGTCTAAATCTTCCACAGTAAATAAATGCTCCATATGCTCAGCATTAAATCGAATTTTTTCTTCAAGTGTTGCAAGGTCAATTCCTTCATCTCGTAATCTTACAGCTTCTTTTACAAGTAAACCGTATCCAAGAGACGCACAGAGCGAATCTATAATTGTCAGTTTTAACTCAGGATATGTTTCGAGAACTTGTTCTTTCATCATGACTGCCGTACTATACGTTCCAGAAAGAGCAGATGAAAACGCAATATAAAATCCTTCTTCGCCTGATTTTGCAAGCTCTTCAAATAATGTGAGCATGTTTTCAGGTGAAGCTTGGGAAGTTTTCGGATGTTTGCCATCACGAATAGCAGCATAAACCTCTGTGGAATGAATTCCCATAATGTCATCATAATCTTTGTCTTCAATATGCACTCTTAAAGGCAATAATTCTACTTTATTCTCTTCAAAAAAAGATTTTGGTAGATCACAAGCACTATCAGCAAATAATTTCATTTTCGTCCTCCTAGGTACTGATTATTTGTTTAATTTTAAACGTTCTATTAAGAACTCTGCAATACCATCTTCATTATTAGACAATGTTATTTCATTTGCGATATTTTGAAGAGGAGAAATGGCATTACCCATCGCAACTCCAACGCCAGCATATTCAATCATTTCAAAGTCGTTATCCTCGTCTCCGAAAGCAATAATTCGTTCTTGTGGGATATTTAAATACTCGGAAACTTTTGATATTCCAACAGCTTTATTTAAACCATTTCGAATAATTTCAATAACGTCCCAAGGAGCTCCCCAACGGCGATGGTCAATTACTTCCGCATGAACATCTTCTAAATGCTTTCGGATGGAAGCAATCGAATCTTCTTCAGCGTGAATGAGTAAACTAGTTGGATCATTTTTCAAAAATGTACGCAAGTCTCCAGTTGTAATATGGGGATTTCCCATAGAAAAGGCAGAAAGCATTTTTTCATCGTGATGGTGTAAGTATATATCATCCAACACTTCGGCAAGCATGTTTTTGATCGAAAAATCTTGTACTGCATCCACCACTTCTTTTACTACTTTTAAGTCTATTGGCGTATGTACAGAGTCCCATGACATATCTGTAGGATGATGAACGAATGCTCCATTAAAGTTTACAATTGGCGTATTTAATCCTAGTTCTTTGTAAAACATTTCACTAGAACGATAAGGTCTACCAGTCGCAATCATAACTTCATGTCCTGCATTTTTTGCTTGGAATAATGTTTTTTTCGTTTTATCTGAAATGACTTTTTCATCGGTTAATAAAGTTCCATCTAAATCTAATACAATTAAGTGCTGTTGCATGAAAAAAACTCCCTTCTTACTATATTATAAAGTGTATCGTGTAAACGATTGAACGTCAAAAGCAATAGCCTATCTCTTTTGTAAAAATGCAATTGCTTTGTTAAAATAATATTAAAAGAGGGAGGAAATCATTGCATGATTGTAAAATCAGAGTTGTGGGGAAACATCCCTTTATTGCATGTACATAAAGAAGAAACGAATACGAATGCACCGATTGTTATTTTTTTGCATGGATTCGAAAGTGCAAAGGAGCATAATTTGCATTATGCTTATCAATTAGTTCATCAAGGATGTCGTGTAATATTACCAGACGCGCATTTACATGGTGCGAGAGATGAAAATTTAGACAAGGTAGAAATGAGCCTAAGATTTTGGGAAACGATATTAACTTCTATTGAAGAAGTCGGGAAGTTGAAAGAACTTCTAATAGAAAAAGGCTATTTAAGTGATCAAAAAATAGCACTTGCTGGAACATCGATGGGAGCGATTATTTCTTTAGGCTGTTTAACCGTTTATCCTTGGATCGATGCGGCTGCGTTGATGATGGGAACTCCCGCATATGTAGAACTTGCAAAAGCACAAATTGCCCAGTTCGAACAAAAAGGATTCGAAATACCGTTAACGAATGAAGAGCGGGAAAATATGTACACAACATTGGCGACATTCGACGCAACGGAGCATATGGACAAACTTGCCGATAAACCGTTATTTTTCTGGCATGGGAAAAAAGATCTTGTCGTACCATTCGAACCGACTGCTCTTTTTGTAGAAGCATTGAAAAAAGAGTATGGTGAAAAGAATATTACGTTCATACCAAATAAAACGGCAGGACATGCTGTCAATCGAAGTGGATTGCTTGCAGCTACGAAATGGCTGGCAGACCATTTGGCATAAGTGAACATATTTGTTATGATGAGGCTAGTAGTAAGAGGAGGTTTTATAAATGGATTTGGATCAAGATCAAGAAATGAAAGATAGTATGATGGCTGCACTAGAAAACGTTATTGACCCCGAGTTAGGTATCGATATTGTTAATTTAGGTTTAGTATATAATGTAGAGTTGACGGAAGAAGCGGTTGCAGAGGTAACGATGACGCTTACTTCTATCGGGTGTCCAATGGGGCCGATGATTGTAGATCAAGTAAAAACAGCGCTTGGCGAGCTTCCAGAAGTGAAAGAAACGGAAGTAAATGTTGTTTTTAATCCACCTTGGTCGAAAGAAAACATGTCACGTTATGCAAAAATTGCACTTGGCATTCGATAATAAAACATGAAATCCCTGTGAATTTTTTTCATAGGGATTTTTTTTTGAAAGAAAATTTTTGGGTTTATTGAGGATAGTGCTGTTGCAAAAGTATTATTAAATAAAGCAATTGAGTAGGGAAATGGAGGTTTAAAGTAATGTTAGGGGAAAACTTTTATGAACAGGTACAAAAGAAACCATTATTCTTTTTGATTTATAGTGTTTTAGCGATTGTATTTTTTACAGGTATCACATTTACTTTTGTAATTCCTGGGTTACAGGGCTTCAAATGGTACTTCTTTTTTATTGCACTTGTGATGTATTTTGTAGTTGCGAATATATTTGTAGAGTTATTTAAAGAACGATTATCATTGGTTTTTATACTTAGCTTAATATTTAGTGCTTTAGGAATGGGATGGCGTTTATGGCTCGAATGGGGGGAGTTTACTTTAGTCGAATATATAAATCCAGTTGTGCTGATTGGTTACCCTTGTATTGTCACATTTATAATATTAATAGCCTTTGATTTCTCTTCTAAATTTAAGATGAAAAAAATAGTAATTATCGATAAATAAAAGTCACTTTTTCTTATTCAACCAAAAGCTCAGGTTAATACAACAAGAAGATGGAGTAGGGGGTGTCGCTGTAGTTTATGCAACTACAGATTTTAAAAAAGCTAGAAGTTGTATTGAGGATCTAAATTCTGTAGCGAATGATGAAAACTACTATATGGTTTATAGTGTCCCTTTTGATGTAGATTTTACTCAAATTGGTCACTACCCTTTAATTGCAATTTCTAAAGAAGATTTTGAATAATTGCCATACGATGAACGAAGAAAAGCTTGTAGTAAGCGGCGCAGCCACTTACTACAAGCTTTTAAAATTTCCCCGTTCATTGTATAGCCCAGTATGAAGCCTGAAGTGAGCTAGAAACTGCATCACTAAGATTTTTAATCTATTCGGCAAATGGTTAAAGGGCAATTGTCACATTCTATTTCTCTACGCAAATAATTTAAATCATGAATCGTAATCATACTTTTGTTGAAAGTAACAATTTGTCCACTCTTTAAATCATTCAACATGCGATTAACGACCTCTCTACTAGTAGCACAAAAATTTGCTAGCTCTTGATTGGTTAAAGGATAATCAATCAAAATGCTGCCATTTTCTTGCCTCACCCCATATGTATTCGACAATCGCACTAAAGTTGAAAAAAGTGCACCTTTTTTTCCATGTAATAATAAATCTCTAAACCGAGTTTGGTTTTTTAAATTATGTGTCTGGATTACTTTCATCCATTCCATCATACGTTCGGAATCAGAGGTTAAATATTTTTCAAGTAGTGAACGATTCAAAGTTAGTACTTTTGTTGGTTCGACAGCATTTGCGGAAAGAGAATGATAAACTACTTCGCAAAAAACGGCTGTTTCGCCAATATAACTATTTGGTCCCGCAATTCGAAGTGTAAGCAATTTACCGCTTTCCGTGTCTTTGTTAATTCTTACCGATCCAGATTGAATAAGATAAACATCTTCAGCACGTTCGCCTTCTAGGAAAATAGGTTGGTCTTTTTCTATTTTAATAATGGAACCAAATTGTTCAAACAATGAATAAATACCACTAGAAATAGGAGCATTTTCTGCCATAAAAAATCACAACCTTTCCATCTTTTAATTAATAATAGCACATTAACCCTATATAAATGTTGTTTATTAAGAACTATCCATTTTTCTTTACAAATAATATGGAAAAGAACTATAATTATATTAGTCAAAAAAGGTCAAACTTTTTTTAGGGGGAATATTTATATGCAAATGAATCAACAGGAAGAAAAAAGTCCTTTAGAAATGTACGGGCGTAACTTAGTAACAATTGTGAAAGAAGGTAAGATGGACCCTGTTATCGGGAGGGATCAAGAAATTCGGGATGTCATACGAATTTTATCAAGAAAAACAAAAAATAATCCGGTGTTAATTGGTGAACCTGGTGTAGGGAAAACGGCAATAGTAGAAGGGCTTGCGCAGCGTATTGTTCGAAAAGATGTTCCAGAGGGATTAAAGGAAAAAGAAATTTTTGAGCTAGATATGAGTTCTTTAATTGCTGGTGCAAAATACCGGGGCGAATTTGAGGAACGATTAAAAGCTGTATTGAAACAAGTGAAAGATAGTGATGGGCAAATTATTTTATTTATTGATGAAATTCATACAATTGTTGGAGCAGGGAAATCAGATGGTGCAATGGATGCAGGAAATATGTTAAAACCGATGCTAGCACGAGGAGAGTTGCATTGTATCGGTGCCACTACTTTGGATGAATACCGAATGTATATTGAAAAAGACCCGGCATTAGAAAGACGATTCCAGCAAGTGCTCGTTCGGGAGCCATCAGTGGAAGATACGGTTTCTATTTTACGCGGCTTGAAGGAACGTTTTGAATTACATCATGGCGTTCGTATTCATGACCGAGCAATAGTTGCAGCAGCAGAACTTTCGAATCGCTATATTACGGAACGTTTTTTACCAGATAAAGCGATTGATCTAGTGGATGAAGCTTGTGCGATGATTCGAACTGAAATTGACTCGATGCCACAAGAATTAGATGAGGTAACGAGAAGAGTTATGCAGCTTCAAATCGAAGAACAAGCATTAATGAAAGAAAAGGATGCTTCAAGTAAAAAAAGATTAGAGCATTTGCGAAGTGAGTTACAAGAACTAGAACAATCCTCAAGCGCAATGAAAAATAAATGGCTACAAGAAAAAGAAGAGATACAATTCATTCAGCAAAAAAGAGAAGAGTTAGATCGATATCGAAGAGAGTTAAAAGATGCAGAAAGTAATTACGATTTAAATAAAGCAGCGGAGCTTCAACATGGAAAAATTCCAATGCTTGAAAAAGAATTACAAATACATGAACAGCATGAAAATGAAAGTTCGGAATCTCGATTACTACGAGAAGAAGTAACGGCAGAAGAAATTGCTTCTATTGTATCAAGATGGACTGGTATACCAGTAACGAAGCTTGTAGAAGGAGAAAGGGAAAAACTTTTACGTTTGAAAGAAACGCTTGGAGAAAGGGTAGTTGGACAAGATCAAGCAGTTCAATTAGTGACGGAAGCAGTTTGGCGAGCAAGAGCTGGTATTAAAGATCCGTCGAAACCAATTGGATCATTTTTATTTTTAGGCCCAACTGGTGTTGGGAAAACAGAACTTGCTAAATCTCTTGCAGCGAATTTATTCGATTCGGAAGAGCATTTTATCCGTATAGATATGTCCGAGTATATGGAAAAGCATAGTGTTTCTCGTTTAGTTGGTGCACCTCCTGGTTATGTTGGATACGAAGAGGGAGGACAATTAACAGAAGCGGTAAGAAGGAATCCATATTCGGTTGTTTTATTGGATGAAATTGAAAAAGCACATCCAGATGTGGCGAATATTCTTTTGCAAATAATGGACGATGGTCGAATTACAGATAGCCAAGGAAGAATGGTGAGTTTTGCTAATACGATTGTTATATTAACTTCTAATATTGGTTCACAGTATCTTGCAGATACTACGGAGGCTGTGGGAGAAGTGGAGGAAGCGCTCGTCATGACGGCACTCCGTGAGCATTTCAAACCAGAATTACTAAATCGGATGGACGATATTATTATGTTCCATTCCTTAACAGTGCATCATTTTGTGAGAATCACAGAAAAATATGTGAAGCTTCTTCAAGCTAGATTGCGTGAGCAAGAAATTACGTTACAAGTAGAAGAGGAAGTTATTGAGTGGATTGTTGCAGAAGGTACGGACGCTGCGTTTGGTGCAAGACCATTAAAACGATTCATGCAGCGCTATTTGGAAACAGCAGTAGCAAAACTAATTATCGGAGGAACTGTTCTTCCTGGAAGTACGATTATTGCGGCGATTGAAGATGGTCATCTCGTTTTAAAATAAATAGAAAAACGCTCCCAAAATCGGGAGCGTTTTTTAGTGATGTTTTGCTGGAAGTGGATCGTTTGGAATAATTGCACCGATGATAAAAATCATAATTGCAACTGGTATAGACATGATTAAACCGTGATTAAGTACAAAATCTACGTTATTTACAGAGCTTACTACATAATTTAGCATAGATACTAAAATTACTGTCCATACGATTGTCATAATGTATTTCATTTCGTTTCACCTCAAGGCTAGATTTCTATATGTATCATACCATAATGGTCGATATTTCAAAAGAATATTTAATGATTGAAACGATGTTGTTGAAAAAAGTTCATAAATTCGTTATTATTATTACCAGATACTAATAACAGATTATAAGAAATGAGGAACTGTCATGAATGCTGGAATAATTGGTTTAGGTACGTATGCACCAGAGCAAATTTTGACGAATGAAGATCTTGAAAAAAAAGTAGATACATCCGATGAATGGATTCGAACGATGACTGGTATAGAAGAAAGAAGAATAGCTGGACCTGAACAAGATACTTCGCACTTGGCACTTGAAGCTGCCAAGGAAGCGATAAAAGATGCTGGTATTTCACCAGAGCAAATAGGATTAATCTTAGTTGCGACAGTGACGCCAGACTATCCTTTCCCAAGTGTTTCTTCCATGTTACAACATCAACTAGGGGCAACAAATGCTGCTGCAATGGATATATCTGCTGCTTGTGCAGGGTTTATGTACGGTATTGTAACTGCTAAACAGTTTGTAGAATCAGATGTTTATTCTCATGTCCTTGTTGTGGGAGTTGAAAAGCTATCTAAAATAACGAATTGGGAAGATCGCAATACAGCTGTGTTATTTGGAGATGGAGCTGGTGCTGCGGTTATAAGTAAAGTATCTGAAGGTCGAGGGATTTTATCATTCGAGCTAGGTGCTGACGGAAGTGGTGGTAAGCATTTATACCAAGATGGACCTTATCTATCGATGAATGGCCGCGAAGTATTTAAATTTGCAGTTAGACAAATGGGTGAATCTGCTGTTAATGTAATTGAAAAGGCAGGTTTAAACAAAGAAGATATCGATTTATTGATCCCGCATCAAGCGAATATTCGTATTATGGATGCATCTAGGGAAAGATTAGGATTACCAATTGAAAAAATGTCTAAAACGATTCATAAGTATGGAAACACATCGTCCGCTTCTATTCCACTTTCATTGAAAGAAGAAGTTATGAACGGCAAAGTGAAAGACGATGATGTCATTGTTATGGTAGGTTTTGGCGGAGGTTTAACTTGGGGTGCCATTACGCTTAAATGGGGAAGATAATTAATTTATTTTGAAGGGATGAGTTTTATGAATAAACGTAGGGTTGTAGTAACTGGTTTAGGTGCTGTTACACCACTTGGAAATGATATAGAAACAACATGGGCAGGTATTAAAGAAGGGAAATCTGGCGTGGGCATGCTAACAAGGTTAGATGCTAGTCAGTTTTCTGCAAAAGTTGCAGCACAAGTGAATGATTTTGATATAGAGAAATATATTGAAAGAAAAGATGCTCGTAAAATGGATCGTTTTACGCAGTATGCACTTGCTGCTTCAATTATGGCAGTAGATGATGCAAACTTAACGATTACAGAGGAACTTGGACTTCGCACGGGTGTATGGATCGGTTCTGGTATAGGTGGAATGGAAACGTATGAAGCGCAGTTCCGTATCTTTTTAGAAAAGGGAGCACGTCGAGTTAGTCCATTTTTCGTACCGATGATGATTCCGGATATGGCTGCAGGGCAAGTTTCGATTCATTTTGGAGCAAAGGCTATTAATTCGTGTACAGTTACTGCTTGTGCATCAGGAACGAATTCCATTGGAGATGCATTTAAAGTAATTGAACGTGGAGATGCAGATGTAATGATTACTGGTGGGGCGGAATCACCTATTACACATATGTCTGTTGCAGGTTTTTGTTCGAACACAGCACTTACATTGAACACAGATCCAACTACTGCTTCTAGACCTTTTGATGCAAATCGTGATGGATTTGTTATTGGTGAAGGTGCTGGAATTATTATTTTAGAAGAATATGAACATGCAGTTGCACGCGGGGCGAAAATTTATGCAGAAATCATCGGTTATGGTTCTACAGGTGATGCTCATCATATTACTGCTCCAGCACCTGGAGGAGAAGGTGCTGCAAGAGCGATGAAGCAAGCACTCGCAGATGCTGGTATTGAGCCAGAGCAAGTAGATTATATTAATGCACATGGAACAAGCACTCCGTATAATGATGAGTTTGAAACACTTGCTGTTAAATCGGTATTCGGTGAGCATGCGTATAAGCTTGCGATGAGTTCAACTAAGTCGATGACTGGGCATTTACTAGGAGCAGCAGGAGGGATTGAAGCCATTTTTACTGTTTTAGCATTGAAGGAAGGTATTCTGCCTCCAACGACGAATTTAGAAACACCAGATCCAATTTGTGATTTGGATTATGTTCCAAATGTGGCTAGAAAAGCAGATATTGCATATGCAATGAGTAATTCTTTAGGTTTTGGCGGACATAACGCAAGTATTTTGTTTAAAAAATAAATGGTTGGATAAATCCCTGTGAATCTACGCAGGGATTTTTTTTGTACAGTATATGAATCGATAGTTAGGATTCCGTTTCAGTAAATAGCCCCTATGCCTTCGCGCTTGCCGCACCTTGCATGAGCCGACTTGCGCTGCGAACAAGTGGGTCTCATACTTCGGCTCATGCGGCCCGACGCGCTACTGCGTAAAGTAAATCTTTATCTATATAAGTTAGTAATCAAGACGCGTGGAATAATGTAATCTTACTCTTTCTACACACTGAACCAAAATATAGAAGTCCCCCTTTAAAAATTTCCCTCCAAACAATTTAACTCACTAGAAGGTTGGTTTAATAACACTTTAAAGCATAAAAATATTTTCTTGGCATAATAAGTCGGAAAATGTCGAATGATTTAAGCGAGCGAAAAAAATTTCAAAAAAGCATAATTCATATAAACCTTGATAAATATAGATTTACATAACATATATGAACTTCAAAAAAGAGTAAAATAAGGAAAATGAAAAAAAGCATATTGCGAATATAGCGATACTGTAATAGACTTTAAAACTAGGATGACAATTATCAGAAAAGAAGGATTATTTAGTGTTATTAGAAATTTCTTTAAATTACAAGAATATCGAACAATCTCTTGAGAGGAGTTTTATTTTTGAACAACACAGAATCGCTTTTAACGATAAAAGATCTACATACTGGTTTTCGGATTAAGGATACATACTATGATGCAGTTGATGGTGTAACAATTTCGTTAAAGAAAAACGAAATCCTGGCAATTGTCGGTGAATCTGGTTGCGGCAAAAGCACATTGGCGACATCCATTATAGGGCTTCACGATCACAATACAACAAGAGTTCAAGGGCAAATTAATTATAAAAATGTTAACCTAGCAACTTTAAGTGAAGAAAAATTTAACGATGTACGTGGAGAAGAAATCGGAATGATTTTCCAAGATCCACTATCTGCACTAAATCCACTTATGCGAATTGGAGAGCAGATAGAAGAAGGGCTTATTTACCATACAAAATTGTCCAAGACCGAAAGATTGGACCGTGTACTAGAGTTACTCGCACAAGTTGGAATTCCAAATCCAGAACGAACTGCTCAACAATTTCCACATCAGTTATCTGGTGGGATGAGACAGCGTGTTATTATTGCAATCGCCATTTCATGTAAACCAAATATTATTATTGCAGATGAACCGACTACTGCGCTAGATGTAACGATTCAAGCGCAAATTTTAGATTTGTTAATCGATCTTCAAGAAGAAACGGGAGCAGGAATCATATTAATAACACATGATCTTGGAGTTGTTTCGGAAGTAGCTGACCGTGTTGCAGTAATGTATGCAGGACAAATAATTGAAGAAGCACCTGTAGAGGAATTATTTTCCAACCCTAAGCATCCGTATACAAGATCATTATTCAATTCGATACCACAAATTAATAGTGAAGGTGAAAAATTGCAAGTAATTAAAGGCATGGTTCCATCTCTTATGAAGTTGCCGCGTACCGGTTGCAGATTTGCATCTCGTATTCCGTGGATTTCAGAGCATATGCATGAAACAAATCCGACACTTCACGAAGTATCTCCCGGCCATTTCGTCAGATGTACTTGCTGGCAGCACTTCCATTTCGAAGAGGAAGAAGGAGGAAGTTCGAAATGAGTTTTATGCAAATAAATGACTTAAAAGTGTATTATCCAATCCGTGGTGGATTATTTAATACAGTTGTCGATAATGTCCGAGCTGTTGATGGTATTACGATGGAAATAGAAAAAGGCAAGGCGTATGGGTTAGTTGGAGAATCAGGCTGTGGAAAATCAACCACTGGAAAGTCGATTATTGGACTTGAAAAAATTACTTCTGGAAGCATTGTTTATGAAGGGAAAAACGTTACAAATAAACGTCGAGACAGCAATTCCTCCTATAATCGAGATATCCAAATGATTTTTCAAGATGCACATTCAAGTTTAAATCCTAGAAAAAGAGTAGTAGATATTATTGCAGAACCGATTCGTAACTTTCTTAGCCTTTCTGTATCGGAGGAGAATAGAAAGGTAAACGAACTTTTAGCAATCGTCGGGATGCCTGAGGATGCCAAATATAAATATCCACATGAATTTTCAGGTGGCCAAAAGCAGCGATTAGGTATTGCAAGAGCGATTGCAACTAATCCAAAGCTTATTATTGCAGATGAGCCAGTATCGGCATTGGATTTATCTGTACAAGCACAGGTTTTAAACTTTATGAAGGATATTCAAGCGGAATACGGATTAAGTTATTTGTTTATATCACATGATCTAGGTGTCGTAAAACATATGTGTGATAATGTTTCCATTATGTATCAAGGAAGATTTGTAGAATCTGGATCTCGTTCAGATATATATACGAATCCACAGCATATTTACACGAAGCGTTTATTGTCAGCTATTCCGAATGTGAATCCCGTTGGCCGAAGCGAGCGAAAGAAAGAGCGAATTGAAGTAGAAGCACACTACCAATTAGAGCATAAGACGTATTACGATACGAATGGCAGAGTTTATGATTTAACGCCATTAACAAACACCCATTCCGTTGCAACGCATAACGTGAAAGGGGAAAACTAAGATGTGGAAAACAATTGTTAGACGTATATTAATCATGATTCCTCAATTATTAGTACTAAGTATTTTAATTTTCATTTTGGCGAAGCTTATGCCGGGTGACCCGTTCACAGGAATGATTACACCTGAGACAGACCCAGCACGAGTAGCAGAACTTCGTGAAAAAGCAGGTTTGAATGATCCAGTGCTCGTTCAATATGTAAGATGGGTGAAAAATTCATTACAAGGTGATTTTGGTAAAAGTTATACATTTAAACGAGATGTAGCTTCCCTTATTGGGGAACGGGCATTGAATACTTTCTGGCTATCTCTTTTAAGTGTGATTTTACTTTATGCGATTGCTATTCCATTAGGTGTATTATCAGGGCGCTTCCAAAATTCTATTTTAGATAAAATCATCGTGTTGTATAGCTTTATCACATTTGCTATACCAGTATTTGTACTTGCTCTACTGTTTTTATTTTTCTTTGGATACAAATTGGAATGGTTCCCTACAGTTGGAAGTGTAGATATAAAATATGATCCTGGCACAATCGGTTATATATGGAGCAAAATTTATCATATGTTATTGCCGGCCATTACAACTGCAATCTTAGGAACAACAGGTGTCATTCAATATTTACGTTCGGAAGTAATTGATTCTAAAACAATGGATTATGTTCGTACAGCACGTAGTAAAGGTATACCGATTAAAAAAGTGTATTCTAGACATATTTTTAGAAACTCTTTATTGCCAATAGCAGCTTTCTTTGGATTTACGATTACTGGATTATTAGGCGGATCTATTTTCATCGAAACAATCTTTGGTTACCAAGGAATGGGGCAACTATTTATTTCTTCCTTATCTTCTCGTGATTACAGTGTAATTACAGCCCTTGTTATGTTATATGGGTTTTTAGCATTATTAGGAAGTCTACTATCCGATATTATTATGAGCATTGTTGACCCTAGAATTAGGATAGAATAGGCGAATTAATTAAATGTTAAGGAGAGGAAAATAAATATGGAAAAACAAGTAGAGGCAGTTAAAGCAGTAAACTCCTCCCCGAGTGGAATGCAAGTTGTCTTCCGGGAGTTTAAAAAAGATAAATTAGCAATGTTTTCACTTATTTCATTAGTTGTAGTAATCGTAGGAGTTTTTATATGGGCTATGCTCATCGATCAAGAAGCACTCATGCGAGTAAGCTTACGCGATAAATTTGCACCGCCAGGAGACAAGTTCTTCTTAGGGGCAGACCAAGGTGGTAAAGATATTCTTGGACAGTTAGTAATTGGTGCACGTAATTCCATTTTGATTGCTATTGCCATTACGCTTATTACAGGAGTTTTCGGTATTGCAGTTGGTCTAATATGTGGTTATTTTGGTGGTTGGATTGACAATATTTTTATGCGCATTATTGATTTCTTTATCACACTACCATTTTTAATGATTATTATCGTTTTTGTTACGATTATCCCCAAGTATACAGTAGGCTCATTCATTATGATTATGAGTACTTTTATCTGGGTAGGTACTGCTCGTCTTGTACGTAGTAAGGCATTGTCTGAAAGTAGACGAGATTATGTAAATGCTTCGAAGACGCTAGGAACTCGTAATTTCGTTATTATCTTTAAAGAAATTATGCCTAACTTAAGCTCTATATTAATCGTCGAATTAACTTTAAGCTTTGCTGGAAACGTTGGTATTGAAACTGGTTTAACATATTTAGGTTTCGGTTTACCACCTTCAACACCAAGTTTAGGTACGCTCGTAAGTTATGCAAATAACCCATTAGTTTTAGAACAAAAATTATGGGTTTGGTTGCCTGCATCATTATTTATATTGTTCATGATGTTAGCGATAAACTATATAGGGCAAGCAATGAGACGTTCTGCAGATGCAAAACAACGTTTAGGTTAATAATGGTACCGTCATAAGGAATACTAAAGTCCTTATGTTACACATATAATTAGCTGAATACTCAGGTACGAAAATATTCAGCTCTAAGAGAAAAAGGGAGGAAATGTTATGAAGAATAAGTTTTGGTTATTACTAGCTCTTTTGTTAACGTTCACACTCGTTTTAGCTGCATGTAATGGCGGCGAAAAAACAACTGAAGAAAAACCTTCTGAACCTACTACTGAAAAACCAGCAGAAGAAACTGGTGGAGAAGAAGAAGCGGAAACTCCAGAAGCAGAAGAAGGATTATTCCCAGTTGTAGCAACAAATGAAGGCGATGCAATTTCAGGAGGAATTTTGAAAGTTGCAATGGCAAAAGATGAGCCTTTCCAAGGGATTTTCTCTTCAGTACTTTATGAAGATGCTTATGATGCAGATATTCAAGCTTATGCAAGTAACTCACTTTTTGAAGCGGATGGAGATTTCCTTCTAACAGACGAAGGTATTGCATCAATGGTAGTGGATCAAGCTAACAACAAAGCAACGATTAAAATTAAAGATGGCGTAAAATGGTCAGATGGTGAGCCACTTAAAATCGAAGATCTTATTCAGCCTTACTTAATTATTGGACATAAAGACTATGCAGGAGTTCGTTATGATGCAGACTTCCAAAACATTATTGGTGCAGAAGAGTATCATGCAGGTACTGCTGAAACAATTTCAGGTTTAGTTAAAGTAGACGAATCAACTTTAGAAATTTCTTTCAAAAAATTATCTCCAGCTATTTTTAGTGGTGGAGACGGGATTTGGACTTATGCAGAGCCAAGCCATATCTTAAAAGATATTCCGGTTGCAGAAATGATTGAATCTGATGCAGTTCGTAAAACTCCAGTTACACTTGGAGCATTCAAGTTCGACAAAATCGTTCCAGGTGAATCAGTTCAATTCGTAGCAAATGAACATTACTGGAAAGGTAAACCAAAATTAGAAGGCGTTATTGTTAAAGTTGTACCATCAAGTTCAATTTCAAAAGCAATCCAATCAGGTGAATATGATTTAGTTTCATCTTTCAGTGCTTCAAAAATTGAAGAAATCAAAGACTTTGACAACATTACAGTTCTTGGTCGTCCAGAGCTTTACTATCAATATTTAGGTTTCAAATTAGGTAAATACGATTACGATAATAGCGTTGTTATTACGGATATCGAAGGCTCGAAAATGGGTGACGTTAAATTACGTCAAGCAATGGGTTATGCACTTGATGCAGAACAAGTTGCAGAAGTTTATTACAATGGTTTACGTGAACGAGCTAACTCACTAATTCCACCAGTATTTAAATCTTTCTATGATGCAGATCTAGCAGGATATACGTATGATCCGGAAAAAGCAAAAGCATTGCTTGATGAAGCAGGATTTAAAGATACTAATGGCGATGGTCTACGTGAAGATAAAGCGGGTCAGCCACTAGAAATTAAATTTGCTACTATGGCTGGCGATGATATTGCAGAAGATATTACTCAATTCTTCTTGCAAAACTGGAAAGACGTAGGGTTAAATGTAACATTAGCTACAGGTCGTACAATTGAGTTCAATAGCTTCTACGATAAAGTACAGGCGGATGATCCAGAAATCGACATTTTCATGGCTGCTTGGGGAACAGGAACAAATCCATCTCCATCAGGTTTATACTCGAAAACAGCTGTATATAACTTCAGCCGTTACACGTCTGATTTCTTAGAAACAACTTTAATAAATATCGATTCTCCAGAAGCGTTTGATGCAGATTACCGTGCTGGTCAATTCAAAGCATGGCAAGAATATATGGCTGAACAAGCTCCAGTTATTCCAACTATGTACCGTTATGAGCTAGTTCCAGTGAACAAACGTGTGAAAAATTACAGTATTGATTATTCTACTCCAACTGAATTACAAGATATCGAATTAGTATCTGATACTGGTGCGAAATCTACAAAATAATAATAGTACAAAAAAAACCGTTCCTAGACGAAAGTTTAGGAACGGTTTTTCATATAGTTGAGTAAGGATGTGATACATATGAGACTTCTATTATTTTTAATAAGCTACGGATCAGCTGTTATTAGCTGTTCACATTTAGTGCTTTATTTAAACTTTTTATCACTAGGGTACTCTTGGAATACCGTTTTACTTTATATGATAAATTCCAACGATTTTATTGTTTTTTGTCTATCTCTTCTATTAATAACGATTATCGTCTTCTTCCAAGGCCCATTGCGTCTTCCATCTTAGTTAACGTAGATTTAGCAAGAAGATTTGCTTTTTCTGCGCCTTTATCCAAAATGTCATCTAGCTCTGTAGAGTTCAATAACTGTTCGTAACGAGCTTGGATTGGAGCAAAATGGTCAATAATGACTTGTGCAACAGATGCTTTAAAATCACCATATCCTTTTCCTTCGTATTTTTGTACAAGCGATTCAATCGAAACATTCGTTAAAGAAGATTCAATCGTCAATAAATTGGATACTCCAGGTTTATTGTCTAGATCAAATGCTACAATTCCTTCTGAATCTGTTACAGAACTTTTAATTTTCTTTTCAATTTCTTTCGGCGTATCTAACAGTCGAATTGTCGCTTTTTGAACTGGATCTGATTTACTCATTTTCTTTAATGGGTCTTGAAGCGATTTAATGCGAGCCCCATTTTTCGGAAGTTGTATTTCTGGAATTGTAAGCACTTCGCCGTAGCGTTTGTTAAATCTTTCTGCCAAGTCTCTTGTTAACTCCACATGTTGTTTTTGATCATCTCCTACAGGCACGATATCTGTTTGGTAGAGAAGAATATCGGCAGCCATTAACGGTGGATATGTCAATAAAGCAGCAGAAACCGCATCTTTTCCATCCGATTTATCTTTAAACTGTGTCATTCTTTCTAGCTCTCCGATATAGGAAATACATTGCATCATCCATCCAGCTTGTGCATGAGCAGGTACTTCTGATTGGATAAATAAAGTGGACTTGTCAGGATCAATACCAACTGCGATATACAGTGCTGCTAAAGAACGAATATGCTTTCTTAGCTCTTGTGGATCTTGCGCGATTGTAATTGCATGTTGATCGACAATACAAAATACGCAATCAAAATCATTTTGTAGTGCAGTAAACTGTCTAAATGCTCCGATATAATTGCCTAGTGTAATAATACCTGTTGGCTGTACTCCTGAAAAAATTTTCTTCATAGTTTCTCCTCCTAAAATGGGTATAAAAAAAACATCATACATCCCCTAAAAAAAGGGACGAATGATGTATAATCCGTGGTACCACCCAGCTTGCTAAAAAAATAGCCACTTGAACTTCGTAACGTGAAGGAAACGGTATATGCTAATGTAAATTCACATTCACATATACTGCTCGGAAGCCCATTCCATTTGATGTATGTTCTGTTTGCAGCGACCACAGACTCTCTTGTCATACGAATTCAAATGTACTTTTCTTCGTCAAAGCTTAACTATTCTGTTTCGAGTATTATAATATAGAAGAAACTCAAAAATCAAGGTAAAACTTAACTATAATAAACGAGTAATGCGATACACATACAGAGTAAACTAGATAATCCTAAAGCGATAACCGGCTTAAAGGAAAAAGAAAACACTGCGGATGGCACACGCATACTTTTTGCTTCATCTTTCATATGCTTTGGGGTAAAAACTTTTCGCATACTTAGTGTAAAAAAATCAAAGAATCCACTTGAAATAACATAGGACATTAAGCCAAAAAATGTAATTGTTCCACCGACATAAAAAGACATGTTGGCATAAGAAATAAGTTGTAGATTACCATAAATTACAAACGAAAGTACTACTATTAATAGTTGTAAACCAAAAAAGTAGATCAATTTTTTCTTCATATTTCACCTCTATCTGAAAAGATTATAGAAGATTTACTCGAAAAAATCAAAAATACTACTTGAAGCAATGTAAGAAAAATGCAAAAACTTTACCAATCCTCTCCAATTATTAGGACAATGTAATGATTTTGTTACAATATTGTAAAAAAAAAAATAAATTAACTGTACAAGTCAATCGTAAAATGTATAATGAATATTGTAATGAATTTTTCTGAATATTTAAGGAGGTTATTTTGTTGAAGAAAAGCAAGTTAGTTTGGCTATTAAGCCTTCTGTTAGTTCTTGGTGTATTCTTAGCTGCATGTGGCGGTAAAGAAGAAACTACAACTACAGAACCAGAGAAAGAAAAAGAAGAAGAAACAACAACTGAAACACCAGCGGTTGAAGAAGAACAAGTTCTAAACCTTATCATGGGTGCTGAGATTCCAACAATGGATTCTTCACTTGTTACAGATTCAGTTGGATTTGATCTTTTAAACAATGTAAACGAAGGTTTATACCGTTTAAATCAAGATAACGTTGCTGAACCAGCAATTTCTGATGGTGAACCAACAATTTCTGAAGATGGTTTAGTTTACACTTTCAAATTACGTGACGCTAACTGGTCTGATGGTACTCCAGTAACTGCAAACGACTTTGTATTTGCTTGGAAACGTGCTATGAACCCAGATATGGCATCTGAATACGGTCCATACATGATGGAAGGCGTTATCAAAAATGCTGCTGAAATCGCTGCTGGTACTATGGAGTACACTGAGCTTGGCGTAGTAGCAATTGATGACAAAACTCTTGAAGTAACTCTTGAAAAACCGGTTCCATATTTCTTATCACTAATGTCATTCGGAACATTTTTACCACTAAAAGAAGAATTCGTTACAGCGCAAGGTGAAAACTATGCGAAAAATTCTGAAGCAGTATTATACAACGGTCCATTCTCACTTACTGGATGGGACGGAACAGGCTTATCTTGGCAACTAGTTAAAAATGACCAGTACTGGGATAAAGACACTGTAAAACTTACTCAAATTAACTACGATGTAGTAAAAGAAACTGCAACTGCAGTTAACCTTTATACAAATGGTGAAAAAGATCGTACAGGTCTTACTGGTGAATATGCAATGCAATATGCAGCTGACCCAGAATTATTAAAAGAAACAGATACTTCTGTATTCTGGATGAAATTTAACCAAGAACGTCTTGGAGCAAAATCTCCATTAGCAAACGTAAACATTCGTGAAGCGATTGCAAAATCATTTAACAAACAAGATTTAGCTGATGTAGTATTAGCTAACGGATCAGTTCCTGCTTACTACATGATTCCTAAAGATTTCACATTTGATGCAGATGGAAATGATTTCCGCGATGTAAATGGCGATATGGCTATGTTCAACGCAGATGAAGCTAAAGCTGCATGGGACAAAGGTTTAGCTGAGCTAGGTGTTACTGAACTTACTTTAGAAATTCTTGGAGGAGACTCTGATCTTTCTAAAAAAATGGATGAGTACCTAAAATCTCAACTTGAATCTAACTTAAAAGGTTTAAAAATTACACTTAAAGAAGTACCATTCTCAGTACGTCTTGACCTAGATACAGCTCAAGATTATGATATTCAAATTGCTGGATGGGGTCCTGACTTCCAAGATCCTTACACATTCTCAAACCTATTCTTAACAGGTGGCGGAAATAACCAAATGTCTTATTCAAGTGTTGAATATGACAAGTTAGTAAACTCTGCTAACAACGAATTAGCACTTGATACAAAAGCTCGTTGGCAAGCACTTGCTGATGCTGAAAAACTTATCGTAGATAAAGATTTCGGTATCGCACCAATTTATCAACGTGGTTTATTATTCCTTCAAAAACCATATGTTAAAGGTGTTGTTAACCACCCATTCGGTGGAGACTACAGTTACAAGTGGGCTTATATCGAAGGTAAATAATTTACAAACTCTTTAAGATTGAAAATCTCATAGTTAGAGAGTATATGGTATCCTTTTGGGCCATATACTCTCTTTTTGAATGAATCAGAATTCACAAAATATTTTATTATTTTAATTGATTTTGACAACAACATGGTTTATCTGTTTATATAGATAGTAGAGAAAAAGTTTAGTAAATATTTTATGCAGGAGGTGCAAAGATGGCAAAATATATTGTAAAGCGCGTTATTTATATGTTTATAACTTTATTCCTGATTGCGACGGCTACATTTTTCCTAATGAAGGCGCTTCCAGGATCCCCGATTAGCTCTGCTCCAAAACTAAACGCTACGCAACTTGCGATAGTAGAAGCGAAATATGGATTAGATCAGCCGATAGCGGTTCAATACGGTAAATATATGTTGAATCTTGCTAAAGGTGATTTGGGTAACTCATTCCAATTTAAGAATGCGAGTGTAACAGACTTAATTGTTAGTCGACTTGGTCCATCTGTCATACTTGGTACACAAGGATTAATACTTGGTGTAGCCATAGGGATAGCATTAGGGATGATTGCTGCATTAAGGCAAAACTCTATTTGGGATTATGGTAGTACATTTATTGCCGTCTTAGGAATTTCTATTCCATCTTTCGTTTTTGCTACGTTCCTTCAATATTGGTTAGGTGTTAAGTGGCAAATATTCCCAGTTGCTTTGTGGAAAGACGGCTGGATGTCCAGTGTGTTACCATCAATAGCTTTAGCGATGGGACCACTTGCTACTTCTGCACGTTTTATACGTACTGAAATGATAGAAGTATTAAGCTCAGATTATATTACATTAGCAAAATCTAAAGGTGCAAGTGGCTTCGAAGTTGCATTTAAACATGCGTTCCGAAATGCTTTAATTCCTCTTGTTACTGTTTTAGGTCCATTAGCAGCTGGTCTATTGACTGGATCACTTGTAATTGAACAAATTTTTGCAATACCTGGAATAGGAGAGCAGTTTGTTAAATCGATTATGTCTAATGACTTCTCAATCATAATGGGAACAACATTGTTCTTCTCTGTATTCTTAGTATTTGTTATTTTTATCGTGGATATTTTATACGGAATTATCGATCCACGTATTCGTTTATCAGGAGGTAATGATTAATGAGTAGTGAATTAAAAAAACTACCTGCTGAGTCTTTTGAAAGAATTACGATTGATAGCAGCCACTCGGAACGAATTGCAAAGCCGAGCTTAAGCTTCTGGCAAGATGCATGGCTTCGTATTCGTAAAAATAAAGCTGCCATCGTTAGTATATTTATATTAGTTTTTATACTAATAATGGCTTTTGTTGGACCGATGATCAGTCCGCATGATGCAGAAACACAAACAATTACGCATGCTAACTTACCGCCGAAAGTGCCAGGCTTTGAAAAACTAGGATTTTTAGATGGTGTTGGTACGATGGCTGGTAAAGAAGTAGATTTATATGAAATGAAAAAAGTAGATACTTATTATTGGTTTGGTACGGATGGATTAGGACGAGATATGTTCTCACGTGTTTGGGAAGGTACTCAAATTTCCTTGTTTATCGCATTTATGGCAGCTTTAATTGATATGATTATCGGAGTTGCTTACGGTGGTGTTTCGGCTTTCTACGGTGGTCGTGTAGATGATATGATGCAACGTGTTGTTGAAATACTGTACGGTATTCCAACTTTAGTTATCGTAATTCTTATGATCCTGTTTATGGAGCCAGGTGTAACAGCAATCATCATTGCCATAACGATTACCGGATGGATTGGTATGTCTCGTATCGTTCGTGGACAAGTGTTGCGTTATAAAAACCAAGAGTTTGTTTTAGCTTCTAGAACATTAGGGGCAAGCAATCCTCGTATTATTACAAAACATATTTTACCTAATATTTTAGGGATTATTATTATTAATACAATGTTTACGATTCCTGGAGCTATTTTCTTTGAAGCGTTCTTAAGCTTTATCGGGCTAGGTTTACAGCCACCAGCAGCATCATTAGGTACACTTATTAATGACGGGTACAAATTAGTTCAATATCAACCACATATTTTACTATTCCCATCTATTATTTTAAGTTTATTGATGATTGCATTTAACTTACTTGGTGATGGTTTACGTGATGCATTCGATCCAAAAATGAAAGACTAAAAGGAGGAAAGCCGAAATGGAAAAAATTCTAGAAGTTAAAGACCTGGAGCTTTCCTTCCATACATTTGCGGGTGAAGTTAAAGCTATTCGTGGCGTTAACTTTGATTTACTCAAAGGGGAAACTCTTGCAATTGTAGGAGAGTCTGGTTCTGGTAAGTCTGTTACAACAAAGTCAATTATGCGTTTATTACCTGAACATAGCTCAGAATTTAAAAATGGTCATATTCTGTTTAACGGAAAAGATTTGACGAAGCTATCGGATCGAGAAATGCAAAAAATTCGTGGGAAAGACATTTCGATGATTTTCCAAGATCCAATGACATCATTAAATCCTACGATGACAATTGGTAACCAAATTATGGAGCCAATCTTAAAGCACCGTAAAGTGAATAAAACAGAAGCACGAAAAGTGGCAATTGATTTACTACGTTTAGTTGGTATGCCAAAGCCAGAACTACGTATAAAACAATATCCACACCAATTTTCGGGTGGACAGCGTCAACGTATCGTTATTGCAATTGCTTTAGCTTGTAATCCTCAAATTCTTATTGCGGATGAGCCAACTACAGCGCTAGACGTAACGATTCAAGCGCAAATTTTGGAGCTAATGAAAGATCTTCAGAAGAAAATCGATACATCCATTATTTTTATCACGCATGACTTAGGCGTAGTTGCAAATGTTGCAGACCGCGTAGCTGTTATGTATGGTGGGAAAATTGTTGAAATCGGTACTGTTGATGAAATTTTCTATAATCCACAACATCCATATACATGGGGACTTTTAAGCTCTATGCCATCATTGGACGTAGAAGAAGAGAAGCTTTATGCTATTCCAGGTACACCACCTGATTTATTGAATCCTCCAAAAGGGGATGCATTTGCACTTCGTAGTGATTATGCAATGCAAATAGACTTAGAGGAAGATCCTCCATTCTTTCAAGTAAGTGATACTCACTCAGCAGCAACTTGGTTATTACATCCAGATGCTCCACAAGTAGAGCCGCCACTATCTATTATTGAACGTATGAAAAAGTTTCCCGGAAGTCGTTACTTCACTGGAACTGAAGGAGGTACTAACTGATGGCTGAAAAATTACTAGAAATTAAAAATTTAAAGCAATATTTCAATCAAGGTAAACCAAATGAAGTTCGTGCTGTTGACGATATTAGCTTTGATATTTATAAAGGTGAGACACTTGGTCTTGTAGGAGAATCAGGTTGTGGAAAATCAACGACTGGTCGTTCGATTATCCGCCTTTACAATGCTACAGACGGAGAAGTAATTTACGATGGTGTAAATGTCCATGATAAAAAATCTAAAAGCGATTTAAAAATATTTAATCGTAAAATGCAAATGATTTTCCAAGATCCATACGCTTCTTTAAATCCACGTATGAAAGTGTTGGATATTATTGCAGAAGGATTAGATATTCACGGTTTAGTGAAAACTCCTAAAGAACGTAAAGAGCGTGTTGTAGAGCTTTTAGAGACGGTTGGTTTGAACCGCGAGCATGCAGATCGTTATCCACATGAATTTTCTGGTGGTCAGCGTCAACGTTTAGGAATTGCAAGAGCTCTTGCAGTGGAGCCTGAGTTTATTATTGCAGATGAGCCTATCTCTGCTCTTGATGTATCTATTCAAGCACAGGTTGTTAACTTGTTGAAGGAGCTACAAGAAGAAAAAGGGTTAACTTATTTGTTTATTGCACATGATTTATCAATGGTTAAATATATTTCTGATCGTATTGGAGTAATGTATTTTGGTAAGTTAGTGGAGTTAGCTCCAGCCGATGAATTATACAAAAATCCAATGCATCCTTATACGCAGTCATTGTTATCTGCTATTCCACTTCCAGATCCGAATTATGAGCGTACTCGTGTGCGTAAGTCATATGATCCAGCTTCTCATAATTATCAAGATGGGGAAGAAATAGCAATGCGTGAAGTGAATCCTGGTCATTTTGTGTTTTGTTCTGCAAAAGAATTTGAAGCGATGAAAGCCTTATCTAGAGCGTAAATGCTTAAGCTGTCAAAGAGTAAAAACGATCATTCTAATTAGAATGATCGTTTTTTTGATGAAAGTATATAAAAATGTTCCATGAACACAGGGTGTACGGTACATATAGAGAGTAAGGTAGTGTAGGGATTAATGGAGTGGATTTCGTTACAAGCGGACGCTTTCCGTGGGGCACGGCTTCAATCTCCTCGTCGCAAAAAGCCGCTCCTGCGGGGCTTTCAGCTCGTGCTGTTCCCACTGGGGTCGCCGCTTTTCACTACATCCATACTGCTTATGGGAGTGTATTTACGTTCTTTCTACTTAAGTTCTTTCATGTAAGAGGAAAAAAAAAGTTCATCAGCACTTCTAGTTAGAAATAGACCGACAATTTTCGTATGAAGTAAATTTGTCATCTACTTTTACACTTTATGTCCAAATGTAGAAGTGTCTCTTTCTAAAAAACTACAAAGAGCCGTCAAAATTGTATCTTTGGCAGCCACTTACAACAAATTAAACTTTTCCGTTCATCGTATAGTCCAATGTGAAGCCTGGAGTGAGCCGGAAACTGCGTAGCTAGAATGTTTTTGCTTTAAAATCCCGTAGTATCTCAGAAAATCCAATTGCTAGATAACTTCTTGTCAAAATAGTCTATCTTTCAAACGATTCGATTGATAGAATGAAAGAATAAAGTAGAAGGGAAGAGTAAATACAATGAAATTTTTCAAATGCTTTGCATCCATGAGTATAGCAGTGGCGGTTTTATTACCAACAACTGTTTCAGCAGAAGAAACACTTTTTTCGGAACAATTTGCACCAAAAGAATACAGTTTTCAAACAATAGATGAAAAACTGGTTTCCTCATCTAAATTATTTACATACGATTCAGGTCTTAACTTTGAATACCCAGATGCTGTAAGGGGTGTTTATGTTACCGGACATTCAGCAGGTGGAGCTAGATTTAGTAATCTAGTCGAACTCATGGAAACGACAGAGTTAAATGCAATGGTTGTTGATATTAAAGACGACTTTGGAAATTTAACGTATGTTCCGAATGAAGAATCATCACTGACTGCGTATAATATTGGAAAACCGTACATAAAAGATCCAAATGCAATGCTAAAAATAATGGAAGAAAAGCAAATCTATCCGATTGCGCGAATTGTTGTTTTTAAAGATACAGAACTTGCGGAGAGAAAGCCCGAATGGTCATTTGTCGAAGGAAATGATGTATGGAAAAATAGACGTGGAGAAGCATTTGTAAATCCATTTTTAAAAGAAGTATGGGATTATAATGTAGAAATTGCAATTGAAGCAGCAAAAATGGGCTTTAAAGAAATTCAATTCGATTATGTGCGCTTCCCAGAAGGTTTTGAAAACAGAGAAGACACGCTTCGATATACGATGGGTGAGTATGAAACGTCTGAATTGGACACTGTACAGCGTCGCGTGCAAGCTGTAACGGATTTTGTAGCCTATGCAAGAGAACAACTAAAACCATATGGTGCACAAGTGTCAGTGGATATTTTCGGTTATTCGGCAACATTACCTGAAGCACCAGGAATTGGGCAAAACTTTTCGAAAATCTCGGAAAATGTTGATGTTATTTCTTCAATGATCTATCCTAGTCACTGGACATCTTATTTTGGCATTGCGAAGCCGGATTTAGAACCGTATCGACTAGTACAAGAATATGCAAAAGTCGAAAATGCGAAATTAGCGGAGCTAGAATCACCGCCTGTTTCACGCCCTTGGATTCAAGACTTTACAGCTTCTTATTTAGGAGCTGGCAATTATAAAAAGTATGGAAAAGCAGAAGTAGAAGCGCAAATTAAAGCATTAAATGAAGCGGGTATAATGGAATATTTATTATGGAACGCAGGAAATAAATATTCACCAGGAGTAGATTACACTCCTTAATAATCGTTATAAAAAGTGTCTCCAGACGTAGAACTTTCTACTTGGAGGCAATTTTTTTATTTTTTTATTCATAAAATGAAACCTTTTTTCATGAAAAGCGTTTTTATTAGTATAACAGTTGTTTTCATTCTATTACTCCTAATTGAGAATAGTAGAATAATTTTTTTTAAGATGTTTAAAAAAGAAGCGAGATGGGTATAAAAAATATATAGCGAAATAATTTTCCGAAGCATATAACTAGTATGTATATATAACGGAAATGTGACAATGTTATTTTTAAGCAAAATTTTTCTTATAAACATATTTTAAATAGGTGAAAAGTGGTGTATACTAAAAAAGTAGATAACTACATTAAACTAATTATAATCTAATTCATATAACACAACGACTAATTGAGAGGAAGTGTTTTTAATGATGGTAACACTATTTACTTCACCAAGCTGTACTTCTTGTAGAAAAGCAAAGGCGTGGTTAGAAGAACATGATATCCCATACACAGAGCGTAATATTTTTTCTGAGCCATTAAGTATTAGTGAAATAAAAGAAATTTTACGAATGACAGAAGACGGTACGGATGAAATTATTTCAACTCGATCCAAAATTTTCCAAAAGTTAAATGTGGATGTAGAAAGTCTTCCACTTCAACGTTTATACGAACTAATCCAAGAATATCCTGGATTATTACGTAGACCAATTATTTTAGATGAAAAACGTCTACAAGTTGGTTATAACGAAGATGAAATACGTAGATTTTTACCAAGAAAAGTTCGTGCGTATCAATTGCTTGAAGCGCAACGTATGGTTAACTAATTAAGTAAAGCTGGTTGTTTTTCAAAGAAAATTTGAAAAATAGCCAGCTTTTTAGTATTATGCTTGCATTAATGCTTAAACTTTCTTACAATGCATATAATCTATTAATAATAATGAAAAGGTGAGTATGAATCCTTTTCTTTTTTTGATAAACAACATACAATAGTAATAGACACTGCACTCGATGAAGCGGTAAGAAGCGAAAGGAGATGTGTTAAATGGATATCGAGCGTATCAATGATAACACTTTCAAAGTATACATTTCATACATCGACATTGAAGAAAGAGGCTTCAGCCGAGATGAAATCTGGTTTAATAAAGACAAGAGCGAGCAGCTTTTTTGGGAGATGATGGATGAGGTTCATGATGATGACCATTTTGATGATTTAGATGGTCCACTATGGATACAAGTTCATGCGATGGAAAAAGGTTTGGAAGTGATTGTTACTCGAACAGAAATGACGAGAAATGATGAGCGATCAGATGCTCATTTTGAAATAGAAGATCATTCCAATAAAATTTTTAAAAATGGTGTTTCCGGTGCAATTGGTCCACATGAGTTTGATGATTTTTCGAGTTTGATGGATGATATTGAGGAATTACCGTCAGCTTATACATTTGCTTTCAAAAACTTTGATGATTTACTTCCTCTTGCTAAAAAGATGGCTCAATCAGAATTGCCGACATCTTTATATAGCTACGAGGATAAGTATTTTTTACATGTCGAATTTGATTATGAAGTGAATGATTTAGTGTTTGTACTGAACACATTAAGTGTTATTTCAGAATTTGCTAGTCGTGCAACTACTACGATTCATATGATACATGAGTATGGGAAAGAAATAATTGCAAACGATGTGTTTAGTGAGCTGAATAAACATTTTTAAACCTTCTGTAACAGGAAGGTTTTTTTTATTGCTTCCAAAATAAATACTTGATTTTTAATCTGAAAATTCGTACATTTAAAATGGAGGTGATAGCAATACTTACGGCCATGACAAAACAAGGAGACGTCATTATTTCGGTCAATTATTCAAAAGCTTATTTAAAACAATTAAGAACTACAAACATTTTTCGATGTTTGCAATGCCATGAACAAGTTATATTGAAAGTCGGAACGATTAATATTCCGCATTTTGCACATAAATATGACTCGGAGTGCTCACAAGCATTTACAGAAGGAGAAAGTGCCGACCATCTCAATGGGAAAATTCAGTTGTATGATTTTTTCAAGCAGCAGAAAATTCCTGCGACATTAGAAGCTTTTTTGCCAAAGCTGAAGCAAAGGCCAGACATATTAGTTCAAGGGCTCCAGTCACTTGTTGCAACCGAATTTCAATGTAGTCAAATGGATGTAACTAGTATGACCGAGCGCAACAACGGTTACAAAAGCCATCAAATTATGCCACTATGGATTTTGCGAACACCGCCTATATCGGAGCTCCCAACTCGTGAAATAGGTATGATGAAATTATCTGCATTTAGACAGCAATTTTTTATCGGATACCCCAAATTCGGTACAATGATTATAACGTATTGCCCCAAGACAAAACAATTTCACTATATTACAAACACACTTCATATTCAATCAAACACTTTTATTATCAAAAGGAAAAGCTTGCCTATCGCAAAGCAAACATGGCCTTTTGCATTAGTAAAGCTTATTTCATATGAAGAATTTCAGCACTATTTACAGCTATATAAAGAACAGCGGATCAAACATTTAGAAAATCTTTATTTTCATAATAAAAGGGGAATTCAATCCACTTTTTTACGAATTTGTTATAAGTGGCAAGTGTACCCGAAACTGCTTCCACAGTTTATCGGTGTACCATCCGCTCATGCAAAAGCATTTCAAGTGCATGCCGTAGAATGGCAAATTCAATTTATCGACCATCTGTTAGCGCTTCAAGTCCCAATTGATCAAGCGAACCATCAACACTGTGAATCTTTTCTTCGGGATCGTCCAATTGGGCCAACAGAAGCAAATGGAAAATTACAAGCTGTTCAATCATACTTAAAGTTACTGCAAGCATGCTTGATCAACTCAGAAACTAGTATATATAGGAGTACATTTAATATTTTCAAAATGAATAAAATTCTTTACAGTGATTTTCTTGCAAATTGACCAGAATATTGAGAAAATAATAAGTGATTTGATTTTCGAAACAAATGGAAGGGGAGTTCATCTTGACAGCTGAAACGAAAAATAAAATCCTTACACGTGAGGAAGTAGAAGAAAAATTAACTTGGAAATTGGAGGATATCTTTGCTTCGAACGATGTATGGGAAACAGAATTTAAAGAGGTAGCAGAACTATCAAGTAAAGCTGCTTCGTTCCAAGGAACGTTAGGGAATGGTGCGGAGGCTCTTGTAGCAATGCTAACGTATCAAGATGAACTAACGAGTCGATTACGTAAATTATATACGTATGCACATATGCGCCACGATCAAGACACGGCAAACAGCACGTACCAAGCGATGGAAAGTCGTATTAAATCACTTTACGTGAAAGTATCAACAGAATTATCGTTTGTTATGCCTGAAATTTTATCATTGGACGAGGCAAAAATTTTAGAATACGTTGCGGAAAATACTGATTTAGCAGTGTACAAGCAAATGCTAGAAGAGATTAATAAAGTGCGTCCACATATTCTACCAAAAGAGCAAGAAGCATTACTTGCACAGTTTTCAGAAGTAACAGGTGCATCTTCGGATACATTTGGAAAATTAAATAATGCAGATTTAGAATTTCCTTTTATTAAAGATGAAGACGGTAATGATGTCCAACTAACACATGGTCGCTATTCTCGATTTTTAGAAAGTGAAGATGGTCGAGTTCGTAAAGATGCTTTCGAGGCAATGTACGAAACATACGGTAAATTCCGCAATACGTTTGCATCGACTTTAACTGGAAACGTAAAAGGTGATAATGTAAGCGCAAGAATTAGAAACCATTCTTCTGCTCGTGAAGCAGCGATGTCACAAAATCACATACCTGAAACCGTGTATGATAATTTAGTTGGAACAGTTACTAAAAACGTACATTTACTTCATAAATATGTAGGCTTACGTAAAAAAGTACTTGAGTTAGACGAATTGCATATGTGGGATTTATACACGCCACTTGTAAAAGAGGCGGATATGGAATATACGTATGAAGAAGCTTGTGAGACGATGCTAAAAAGTTTTGAACCACTAGGCGAAGAATATGTATCAATCGTGAAGCAAGGTTTAGAGAGCCGTTGGGTAGACGTTGTAGAAACGAAAGGGAAGCGTTCAGGTGCTTACTCGTCAGGTACTTATGGTACAAACCCATATGTGTTGATGAATTGGCAAAACAACGTGAATAATTTATTCACATTGGCACATGAATTCGGACATAGTCTTCATAGTTATTACACTCGTGCAAATCAACCTTATGTATACGGCGATTATTCAATTTTCGTAGCAGAAGTAGCGTCTACATGTAACGAGGCTTTATTGAACGATTATTTACTTAAAACAATCGACGATCCTAAAAAACGTATTTATTTATTAAACTACTGGTTAGAAGGATTCCGTGGAACTGTATTCCGTCAAACGATGTTTGCTGAGTTCGAACATATTATTCATCAGTTAGATCAAGACGGCGAAGCGCTTACTGCGGACAAACTAACAGAAGTGTATTATGAGTTGAATAAAAAATACTTTGGTGATGAAATTATCATTGATGAGCAAATCGGTTTAGAGTGGGCAAGAATTCCACATTTCTATT
Source organism: Psychrobacillus sp. (assembly GCF_032154225.1). GTDB lineage: Bacteria > Bacillota > Bacilli > Bacillales_A > Planococcaceae > Psychrobacillus. Next base: position 3,880 of record NZ_JALDYF010000005.1, on the reverse strand, counting down.
ACAATTATTATGTGTATCAATACGCGACTGGCCTAAGTGCTGCAACAGCTCTTAGCAATCAAATACTGACAGAAGGTAAACCAGCGGTAGATCGTTATATTAACGAGTTCTTGAAAGCAGGCTGTTCTGATTACCCAATCGAAGTGTTGAAAAAAGCAGGCGTAGATATGAATACTGCTGCTCCAATCGAAGAAGCATGCCGCGTGTTCGAAGAAAAACTAAACGAGCTAGAGCAATTACTTTTAGCTGAATAAAATAACAACCAAAAGGCTAAACTTTCTATACGAAGGTTTAGTTTTTTCTTTAAATAGGCTGGATTCTAATCAATATTGCACGTAGTAAAAGGTTAGACGTCTAATGTATGACGATTTTGTGAAAGTAAAGCCTAATATATTGTATTTCAAGTTTAGGCATGATAAAGTAAGAGTGTGAAATAAATCACAAGATAACATACACCCCTTTGTTTGAACGTGAACATTTCTCCCATCCCCTTTGTAAAAAGAAAACGCCTTTTCCTCATGGAGGAGAGGGCGTTTTCTTTGTTTTTAGAGGAAGATGAACTACTTATTAGTTGGAAAAATGGAAGGTTTAGTTGAAATTTTGGGGCATTTAGTTGGAAATAAAATTTTGATGACATATGATTTTCTCTTGAATACATAAAACAGCTAAAAAGGGATGAAATCATCTCTTTTTAGCTGTTTTTTATTTAGATCTCCAAAATACGTTATTCGGCAAAATGGATCGCTCTACTTCCTGCAACAACAAACGCTTTTTCATCTCTCGTTCAACCTGTTGCTCGGAAATATTATAATAGCAAGCAATTTCAGACGTAGTTAATGAATGGAACCGATCAAAAAGGACTTCAAGAGATGGTGGCTGTTGTTTTTTGGGCTCATCATAAAGCATTTCTTGTAAAATTTGCACATAAATTTCATATGGATAAATACCAGAAACTTTAATGCCTTCATCTTCAATATTTTCATTAAAGAAAACGATACTTGGAAATGAAGTGACTTCCATTTCACTAGTAATAGATAAATCACTTCGAAAAGAGCGTGCACACTCTTGAGAAAGAATATCTTTTGTGAATTCACTCAAATCAATTTTAACCTCTTTTGCAAGCTGTTTTAGTACAGAAAACGAGCTGACATTTTGCGTTTTTAAAAATAGGTGTTCTTGAATTTTATTGAAAAAGCGAAGAGCTGCTTTTTTACCTTGGAACTCTGCAGCTTTTACTGCTATGGATGCAAGGGCAGGATGCTCTATGTCTTCAAAATCAAACCTATTTTTCTCGTAATCTGCATTTTGAACAATACAAGCAGAATTCAACTTATCTAATTGTGTACTTAGAACCGTTCGGATAGTGAAATACTGATCGAATTCAACTTGCAGCTTCCGAATAATCGGTTGCAAATCCCAACAAGCAGCACAAAGTGGATCAAGAAAAACGTACATTTCGATAGGCTTGTTTAAAACTGGGGGAGCAATCGTTTCAATCGGAACTTGTATTCTTGTCACATTTATTCCTCCTCATGACTCATTTGATTGACCATGTGGTTTGCAGTAAGTTCAAGTCTTCTATAAAAATCATGTCGAAATTTTCCTTCGAGCCCTATTGTATCCATTGCGTTGCGCATGCATTCTAACCAGGCTGCTGCACGTTCCGGAGTAATAGGAAAAGGAGAATGACGCATTTTCATCATTGGATGTCCGTGTTCTTCCGTATATAGATTAGGCCCACCTAAATACTGTGTCATAAATTGCTTTTGCTTACGAGCAGTTTCCGATAGGTCCTTAGGGAATATAGGTATTAATTTAGGGTGTTTTGCTACATTGCTATAAAAAGTATCAATTAGTAGGTGTAATGTTTCTGCTCCGATTTGATCGTAAGGCAGTATAGGTTTTTCTGTCATTTTTGTTACCCCTTTGCATTAACTCTAATCTCATTCTATCAATCTGTTTCAAATATCTCAAATAATTAGACCCTCATCCCAATTAATAACAACAAAAGTGACCTAGAAATGGTCGCTTTTGTTCAAAAATAAGAAAGTATATCACGCGTGCTGATTACTCATTTTATTCATTTCAGTAGTTTCGGTAGTGATTTACGCTACAGAGTCGGGCACTTACCGCGGGCACGGTATCATCCGCTCGGTGCTCCTGAGGTTACTCGTCACAAAAGAGATTACAAAAAGTCGCCAAAATTGTATCTTTGGCGACCTTCAAAGTATATAGAACTAACTTGCTTCTCCTATTGCCAAAAGTATTTAACAACTTGGCACGGAAGTTTCTGACGAGCGGAAGGAGAAAATTTGCCATACGATGACCGAAGAAAAAGCTTGTTGGATGTGGCGTAGCCACATCCAACAAGCTTTTTTAATTTTACCGTTCATCGTATAGCCCAATGTAAAGCCTAAAGCGAGATAGAAAATACATCGCTAAAAATGGTTTTTCCTATTAACCCATAAAGTTGTTCATGACTTTTTGAACGTAGTTTTGTGTTTCTTTAAATGGAGGGATACCGTCGTATTTCTTCACTGAGCCTGGTCCTGCATTATATGCAGCTAGTGCAGTTTCGATATTTCCACCGAATTGATTGAGCATTTGTTTTAAATATTTTGCTCCGCCCATGATGTTTTGCTCTGGGTCGAACGAGTTGTTGACACCTAAGTATTTTGCAGTACCTGGCATTAATTGCATTAATCCAGAAGCGCCTGCTGTACTAACTGCTGCCGGGTTGAAATTAGATTCCTGTTTAATAACTGATGAAATAAGCTTTTCAGGCAAATCAAACTTAGCTGCTGCTCGTTGAATGATGTCATCATAATTAGAAGGAGTAGCACTTTTTGAAGTGTACATATTCGTTAGGCTAGCATTTTGCAAAGATAAATTAGGTGGGACAAATACAGATGAGCTCCCGCCGTAAAGTAAAGATGCAAGTGGGTCTTGTGATTGCTCGTTTTGTTCGGGTTGCATTAATTCTCCTAGCATCTCTGTAAAAAGCGAAGAGGTAGAATTTTGTGGCCCTTGTGAAACAGATCCTAATGTTTGTAATGCACTGATTTCCATCAAGGTTCTTATTGATTGGATGTCCATTTAACTCTCAACCTTTCAATGATTGAATATATTTCATAAGTCGTGCAATTTTTTTATCGGTTTGTCGAACCGGAATTTGATATGTTTTTAATAAATGAAGAAAAGTTCGTTCTCCATTTTCGATATCTTTACTCTCATATTCTATCTCAAAATCTTCCGTTTGACTATAAAGGGAATGATCAAAAAATAGAATTCCATCTTTAAAGTCGATTTGTGCACGATTTGTTTGCATAGTACCAATGCAAGCAAGGTCCCCTTCGTCTTTTATTTGTTCCAAAAAAGGGACGTTTGGAAAGCTTAACGTATTTAAAATAGTATCTCGTTCTGCAGTAGAAATGTATTGAGTTGTTTCCGTCATCATATGCTGTTGTTCTGGTACTTTTATCGTTAGTTCGTTACGATCCGCAAGCACCCGCATGCGAAAGCCGATTTTCTTGTCCTTAAAATAGTTGTTAGGTGTGTCATAGTAATAGTTTGTTTGTGTGTGAAAATCCGTTTGTTGTATGTGAAAATGAGCTAATAAATGGTAAAATTCTTCTTTTGTTACTAAATTCTTAAATTCAATTTCGATTTCTTTATGCATTATTTCACGACCTTTCATATTATTTCACGTCTGTTAATTGTCCTATTTCTTGGGGGTTTGTACAAATAGGAAAAAACTAATACCCTTTAATACTAAAACACTCGTTTTCGACTTGCATTACGTCCTCATTCGTACTATACATAAAATGTGTCTTAAAAAATAGTCACTATGCCTCCGCGCTTGCCGCACCTTGCATGAGCC
>NZ_JALDYF010000004.1:0-270338 GCF_032154225.1 Psychrobacillus sp. | reverse complement strand
ACCAATAGTTATAAATTAACAAATTAATATTATCATAATACCTAGGGCATCCATTTGGGTGCTCTTTTAATGTACAAAAAATAAGGAGTGAACATATTGGAAAAATGGATTGCAGGAATAACAGGAACTATAGGATTTTTAAACTCGTATCTAGTGAACGGAGTGGGTATTGCGGTGGCATAAGTAAGACATTACGAAGCGTGTTTGTAGGAGCTTATAAGAAGTCGATTGAGCGTTCTAATAAGAATGTGACTAATACTTCATCTGTGGAGGAACAACCTCGTATGAGTAAGCTTGTGAAGTTTTATAACTGGTTAGAGGAAGTTGAGGGGCGAACTTCAATTAAGAGTAATCCTAATTTGGAGAATTGGTTACTATGGTAGGGGAAGTACAAGTTATGTGGTTTATTTTTAGGCTAAGTTAAAGGCTAGGGTTGTTTTTTTGTGAAGCGATGTAGTTTGTGAGATGTTACACTTAAACTAACGAAGCAGGTCAGTTCAATAAGATAACCAAAGGAGTGTTTTTTGTGGAAAATCAATATACAATTATTTACGATATAGATTATCGCAGAGATGCTAGAATTAAAACAAATGGAGATGGTCAAGAACTCGAATTCACATTTATGGTTCCAGCCGTTTCAGTTCCTCATTTCTTCTATGTACTATTACAACTATGGACTGGAAAAGCGAACAAAGCTGAAATAGACGGTTACGGTTTTTCAGTGACATATTATTTAACGGTGGAGGAGAAAAACCTATGTGTTGAAACTCTCACTTTTAGCGATGATGGTTGTAAACCTATTTTTAGCAATTATAAATTTGACTTTGAGAGATTTGCCAAAGCATTAGCTAAAGCATTTTCTGAATATTTCCAAGAGCAAAAGAATAAAGGACTATATCCTCTTAATCCTCTTGAAGTTGATGAATACTGTCATCACTTATCGAATGAAGTAATTGAAAAATATGAAGAATTCTCGACCATCATCAACGAGAGTGAATTGAATATGATTAGACCAGTAGAGGAGAGAAAAGGTAATACTTTGTTAGATGATGTACTTGCGTTTCACCTTTTAAAATCCGAAAAGGAAGGTATAGAATTTCTCCTAAAAAACGATTACAAAAAAGTAAATGGTTTAGGTTATTACGTTGTATCATTCCACGGAGAAGGATTAGAAGAAAGAGTGTTGCAAACTGTATTTAACGATATGAACGATGCCGTAAATTGTATGGAGTTACTGGTACAAAGCTTAGATAATGGTCATTGTAGAGATATATTAGGTATTTAAAAGAGGATTTTAAATCAACCTTTACCTTTAACATAGCCTATTTTTATAAGTTTTACTTTAGATTTATATGAATTTTAACCCCACTTTAACCCCATTGGCGATAATTTCATAAATGTTATTTAAATAAAAAAAGTCACAACCCCATATATATCAATGGTTGCGACTACATTATTAATATGGTCCCGACTGGTCTCGAACCAGCGACCCCCACCTTGTCGAATTTATCTCGCTTATATAATCTAGATAAAGTGAGTTCGATTAGGTTAAATAAGTCTGGTTTAATAAGGTTTTGGAGATAGTGAAAATCATTTCAGTAAAATAAGATCGGTAGAGAAAATTAATTATGCGGACAAATTGCGGACAAAAGAGTAGACAGGTGGTCTGTATTACTTTTTTAATGAAAACAGGTTACTACAGTTTTAGTAATGGCTAATCCTATATGATTTAATTTGAGTATTACCTTCGTTACATATGTCTTATAGATTTCTTTAAATAAAATTCCGACTAATTCATTAATTACTTACATTACAATCAAGTATTAGAAGTAACAACTTTTCCTTTCATATTAGCAAGTCAGTTCATTTAAGAAAATATTTTTTATATAGAAAAAAGGACTTCTTCATAAGAAGATTATTTATATAGAATAGTGAGGTTTTTAAACTACGTGGGGTTGCTATAAGAAGGATTAACGCAAAAACGACGGAAAATTGAGCAAAGAACAAGAAATAAAGGAAGAAAGTGTTGTTTTTGAACGAGTGGAGCCCTAAAAAAAGTTTTCGAGAGAACGGGTATTTTGGTTTCAAATTGCATATAAAGAGGAACCTAAAAAATCACCTTTCAACACTTATTGAATCAAACAAGCGGTTTTTCTACATATGATGGTAAAGTAGCTTAATGCTCTTTTTTATTGAATGTGACAATTATTGGGAAATTATTTCAACCTTAAGGTGCAACAAATCTCAGTCTTGAGGCGTACAATAAATCTTTAATTATCTGTTAGATTTAAATTATAAAAGAAAAACTTATATGGAGTTGACTTATGTATACCAGAATAATAGGCAATGACATTTTAAAGAGCAAAGCAATAACGTTGACAACGATGATATTTGTTGCTGCTGCGGCTATGCTTGTTTCACTAGCGGCGATACTCGTCGTCAATCTTTCGGGCTCGTTAGATACACTTATGAAACATGCTAAAACTCCGCATTTTATGCAGATGCATTCGGGTGAAATTGATACTGCGCGGCTTGCATCATTTTCGGAGCAAAATAGCAATGTCGATGATTATCAGGTGGTTGAATTTCTTAACATTGATAGTGCGCAGATTATATTGGGCGAAAATTCGCTCACAAATAGTGTTCAGGATAACGGCTTCAGCGTACAAAACGAAAAATTCGATTATCTTCTTGATCTTAACGGTAATATCATCGACGTATATGACGGTGAAATTTATGTTCCAATAAGTTATATGAGGGATCACACCGCAAAGGTTGGTGACAAGGCTGTAATAAGCGGGAAGGAATTTACTATTGCAGGATTTCTCCGAGATTCAACTATGAATTCCTCGCTCTCCGCGTCAAAGCGATTTCTTGTAAGCACCAATGATTTCGCGAAAATTAAAGCCCTTGGAAGTATCGAGTATCTGATTGAGTTTAGATTAGAGGATTACTCGGCTATAAGCGAATTTGAAGCAGCTTATGCTTCCGCAGGACTTGAAGCGAACGGCCCAACGGTTACATATACGCTTTTCAAAACGATGAACGCCATTTCTGATGGGATGATGATTGCGGTTATCTTTCTTGTAAGCGCTCTTGTCGTTGCCATCGCATTTATGAGCATACGTTTTACGCTCCTTGCAAAAATTGAAGATGACTACCGTGAAATTGGTGTTATGAAAGCAATAGGGCTTCATCTTTCCGACATAAAGAAGATTTATCTTGCGAAATATACAGTTATTGCGGCGGCAGGTAGTGTTCTTGGTTTTATTCTTTCTCTTATGGTTCAAGGTATCCTTCTTGAAAATATACGGCTTTTTATGGGTGAAAGCGAAAATTCTTCTGTTGCAATAGTTTTAGGGATAATTGGAATACTGGTTGTATTTCTTGCAATTATTGCTTATGTAAACGGAGTGCTGAAACGTTTTCGGAAAATCTCCGCTGCGGAAGCTATACGCTTTGGTACTTTACAGGAAAAGAAGGCCAATGCTAAGCGTTTTTCCTTAATAAGAAACAGAGTGTTTAGTACGAATGTTTTTCTCGGAATCAAGGATGTCTTCGCAAGAAAAAGACTATACGCCACAATGCTTGTGGTACTGGTGATTTCTGCATTTTTAATTATTGTTCCGCAGAACCTTTACAACACAATTTCCGAAAAAAGTTTCATCCAATATATGGGCATTGGAAACTACGATCTGCGAATACAGACCAATATAAATGACAAAAGCGATGAAATTGTGAAGACAATAGACAGCGACAGTGCCGTTTCGAAATATGCTGTTATGACAACTAAGACTTTCAAAGTAAAAACAAGAAACGGGTCAGAGGAAAATATAAAAGTTGAACTCGGTGATCATTCGGCATTTCCTATAGAGTATTCTGAAGGCAGAGCTCCTGCTGCGGAAAACGAAATCTCTCTTTCGTCTATAAACTCCGAAGAACTGGGCAAAAAGGTCGGCGATGTCATTACGCTTGTTATTGAAGGGAAGGAGAAAGATCTCAAGGTAAGCGGAACATATTCGGATGTCACCAACGGTGGTAAAACAGCCAAGTCAGTTTTCATCGACAATTCGGCGAGCGTCATGTGGATCATTATCTGTGTTGAACTTTTGGATAAATCTCTTGTCGACAGCAAGGTTTTAGGGTATTCGGAAAAATTCGATTTTGCAAAGACGTCTGACATTGATGAATTTGTTTCTCAAACTCTCGGGTCGGCAATAAGTTCCGTTGAAATGGCTTCTTACGCCTCAATTGCCGTTGCACTGGTTATTACGGTACTGGTTACACTGTTGTTCATGAAAATGCTTATTGCGAAGGATAGATATTCCATTGCCGTCATGAAAGCGCTCGGTTTTACAAACTCGGATATTAAGACACAGTATGTTTCTCGTTCGGTTTTCGTTCTTATTGTTGGAATTATTCTGGGTACACTTCTTGCGAATACTCTCGGAGAGGTACTTGCTGGCGCGCTTATCGCTTCGTTTGGAGCATCAACTTTTAACTTTACAGTCAATCCACTTTCAGCGTATTTGCTTAGTCCGCTGCTGATGATAGTCGCGGTGCTTATAGCTACAATGTTGGGTACATTAGGTGCGGGACAAATAAAAATTTCCGACAATATTAAGGAGTAGACATATGAAAAAAATTATAATAGGTGAAAACATTGTAAAATCTTATGGTGTGGTCGATGAACAGCGTAATGTTCTCGACGGAGTGTCCGTTGAAATAAATGAGGGTGAATTCGTTGCAATTATGGGGCCATCGGGATCGGGAAAATCTACACTAATGTTTATTTTGAGTGGAATGGATAGCGTTAACGACGGAAAGGTCGTTTTTGATGGCAAGGATCTAACGGAGGTCGGGGAGAAAGAGCTTTCAGAAATACGCAGAACAAAAATGGGATTTATATTTCAGCAGCCTACTATGCTGAAAAATCTCAATATCCTAGATAACATTATTCTTCCTTCAATGCGCGATAACAGAAAAAACGCAACTAAAATATCTGAGAAGGCTAGAATGCTAATGGAAAGGGTAGGCATTGGAGAGCTTGAAAAGCGTTATATTACACAGGTTTCGGGAGGTCAGCTTCAGCGTGCGGGAATATGCCGAGCGCTTATGAACAACCCGCAAATCATCTTCGGTGACGAACCTACAGGCGCGCTCAACTCAAAATCTTCAGATGAGATTATGGACATATTTTCAGAAATTAACGCGGACGGAACGGCGCTTATGCTTGTTACTCATGACGCAAAGGTTGCGGCGCGGACAGATCGAATTATGTTTATGCGTGACGGAAATATCGTTAGTGAGTTGAAGCTTCCAAAGTTTGACGGGAAGGATATTGAAGATAGAGTCAATGAGGTTACAGTTAAAATGAGGAAAGTAGGAATATGATTTGTTGTATTATCGATAGATTTAAAGAGAATGCCGAAAAAGAAATATAAAATTTTTAAATAACGAGGGTGTTATCAAAAAAGGGAATCAATGCATATAATCTTATTTTATTTAATATACTATTTGTTTAAATTAATAACAACTTTCAAACCTTCTCTCATTTAATTGGGGGAAGGCTTTGGTTGAAACATAAATTCTCTAAAGAAGCATTTAGCTGATTTATTGGGCATATCATTATCTTTGCTTTTGCTGGATACAAACTTTTGGAAGCAATAAACATTACTGAACATAACAACTTCATGGGTTCAGAAAATGCTTCACTGAGTGTTATATTCTCAGGTGTTTTATGGGCGATTAGTATAGTTTGTTTAATAATTGGGCTTTCACGCCTTCTTTCATTTAAAACAACAAAAAAGGGATAATTATATGCTTATTCAACTAATGAAGCAGTTTAGTTGAACAATGATAAACAACTACAAAGAAGTGAAAATAATATGATTAGTGCCTCTGTACTCATAGGAGGGTTTTTAATGCCTATCTTGTGTGTTATATTTTGTTTAAATTTGGTTTCTATATTGAAAAAGGTAAAACACGAAGAAAATACTACGGTCAATACTTTTTGGCTTACAATATCGTTTACTCTTATTATGTGGAGCATTGCAATATTAGCAGCAGCGGGCATTAATTAAGCTAACGTGTGCTTTACTTCAATAAGGAGTAGAGCCTTTTTTACTAACGGGGCAGCATTCCTGTTTGAAAGATGTTTGTGGTCTTGAATCAAAAAGAGCCCTCTAGTATGATCATGAGTGTCAACGCACATTGACCCATTTTCAAACTAGGAGGACCCCTTTATTCATTTTAAAGTGAATGAAAAAATTAATCAAGTAACTGAAAATACTCTCGTCATAGGAATAGACATTGCGAAGCGCGTTCATTACGCCTGCTTTGTAGATGAACGAGGACGTGTGATTGAAAAAGCTTTTGCGGTACATCAATCAAATAAAGGATTCGAAACTTTGTATACAAAGATTTGTCAAACAATGAATGAAACGAAGAAAACAGAAGTAATTGTTGGAATTGAACCTACGGGTCACTACTGGATGAACTTAGCGTATTTCTTAGACCAATATGGAATCCCACTCGTCATGGTCAATCCAATGCACGTCAAACGTTCGAAAGAACTGGACGATAATCTACCAACAAAGAACGATAAAAAAGACGCGTTGGTCATCTCACGTCTAATGAAAGACGGACGTTTTAGCTATCCACGTATATTAAAAGACATAGATGCCGAATTGCGCATTGGGTCTACCCTCCGTTCAAAGTTAACGGAGGATTTAGCGAGTATTAAAAATCGAATCATTCGTTGGCTCGATTGCTATTTTCCTGAATTCACTCAAGTCTTTCCTTCTTTCGGAAAGATGGCACTTACGGCACTGGAAACAACGCCCATGCCACAACAGATTCATGGGAAAACAGCTGAAGAACTAGTCCTCTTATACCGTCAGGTAGGGGGTATGAGAGCTCCACAGTTACCGAAAGCTAAGCTACTTATTCACGCTGCAACAAATTCCATCGGACTGATAGAAGGTACGCAGATGGCCCGACAAGAAATTGCCACTCTCCTTCGTCAGTATCGCTTATTAGAAAGCGAAATTGAATCCGTGAACAGTCAATTAGCCGAAATGGCAAAGACAACGATGGAATATGACCTACTAGCGTCAGTTCCAGGTTTAGGAGATGCGACGATTGTTGATTTATTATCAGAAGTAGGAAGTTTTTCACTTTATGAGAATCCACGCCAACTCATCAAACTATCGGCATTAACATTACGTGAAAACTCTTCTGGACAACATAAGGGGCAAAAACATATCTCCAAACGAGGAAGAAAGAAACTTAGATATATTCTTTTCAAAGTAATAGTTCCACTTATTCGTCACAACCAAGCGTTTAAACACTTACATGAATACTACACAACACGGAAACAAAATCCCTTACGGGGCAAGCAATCGATGGTAGTACTCTGTGGTAAATTACTAAAAGTATTACATGGAATTTGTAAAAAGAAAGTTTATTTTAACGAGCAAGCTATGATGAAAGATCTTTACTGTCTCGGAGAAGCAGGGTAAGCATTTCCAATCAACGACCTACCATAGGATGACTCGGAGAAGCCGGCACTATAACTAACACTAAGACTATGAGTCCCCGGGGCAGCTTAGCTGGCCTCTGCCTTATGAATAGACCGAACGAAGGAATGTAAGCGCACTGACGCTAAGAGACATGGGAGGGTACGTCGTCATAAGTTTCGCAGAGATCCATTGTGCATCACAATAGTGGAGAAAAAAGCTAATGATTTCCATTAGTTTTAGCGAAGCGTACGCTCAACTTGGTAATAAAATCTATAAATTCAAGACTCTGCTTATCAGAGAAGAGAAAAATATTTTTCTTAAATCACGAAGTGATGAAAATCGTTGATATCTCAATGTTTATAGAGGGAGGTTAGTAAAATAAGCAGCGTGTTAAAATTTGGCTATAAAAAGAGGGAAGTGACTACTAGGATAGCTATTACACGTTTAAGGAAGAGCTAGTAGTGGCTGTAGAGTAGATGGCAGAAGGCTATGTCAAATTAATTTTGACATAGCTTTCTAATTTATTTTACGATACTTATCACAAAACCATCGTATCCTTTATTGCCAACCGTTTGTATAGCTGTAGATTCAATACGAGGTTCTTTTTCTAATATATCCATAAATTTACGTACACCTTGTACGCGGTCATCTTCACTTCTTTCGTCAATAACTTCACCGTTTCGAACGACATTATCACTAATTATCAGTGCCCCATTGTTCGCTAATTCTAATGCCCATTTTAAGTAATGAGGATTATTGGGTTTGTCTGCATCAATAAAAAATAAGTCAAAGAATGTACCTTTTTCTTTAAGGGTAGGTAAGGATTCTAATGCTTTTCCTACTATGACTTCGACTTTACTCGTACAGCCTGCATTCTGAATATTCTTTATAGCTATTTTTGCATACTCCGGTTCAATTTCAAGTGTATATACTTTACCAGTTTCAGGGAGTGCACGTGCAAGCCATATACTACTATATCCACCTAGGGTACCGATTTCTAAAATGTTTTTAGCTCCTTTAATTTTAGCCAATAGGTATAGAAGTTTACCTTGTGTTGGTGAGACATCAATTTCTGGAATACCAGCCTCTTTATTAGCTTGCAATACTCCTTCAAGTGTTACATCAGATGGTATTAGTTTATCGATAAAATATTCATCTACATCTTTCCAAACGTTATTCTGCAAAATGGTAACCTCTTTTCTAATTTGTTTATTCTTCCAACAAAAGTGTATGATAAAATGAATCATAATAAAAATATATTATTATTATTCATCCATAACTTTATGTTATAGATAGGGGTGGAATCATGAATATACATGGCTTAAAATTATTTTATCAAGTAGCTAGTACAGGTAGTTTCACAAAGGCAGCCAAATTGATGTGTATTAGTCAACCGGCAGTTTCTAGCCAAATTAAAAAATTTGAACATGAAATTGGAGTTCCGTTATTTAAGCAACAAGGGCGAGGTGTTGTATTAACTGACTTCGGGAAATCATTAGCAGAAAAAGCAAAAAATCTTGTTACTCTTGAAGAGCATATTGAATCTTATATTGAGGATTATCGACTTGCCAAGGCAGGAACAATTCAAATTGTTGCTACGTATCTACCTGCAAATTTTTTAATACCTAAATGGGCAGCTACGTTTAAAAGTGCAAATGAAGATGTCAATTTAGTTATTACAACTGCCAATACGAAAGATGCATTTGAGCAACTCATACATTATAAAGCCGATATTGCTATTTATGGGGGTGGGGTATCGGAAAGACCAGAGGAAGTAACATGGGAAGAGTTATTTGAAGATGAACTTTGGTTTGTTGTATCTTCAACTCATCCGTTTGCTAATAAAACTATTTCGTTAGTGGAGATGGTTAAAGAATCATTTATTATGCGTGAAGAAGGAAGTTCGATGAGAGAACACCTTTTTTCTTTATGCCAAACCCACCAAGTAAGATCACCAAAAATCTCACTTCAGTTTAGTGGGATTAATGAAACAATTCGTTCTGTAATGGCTGGATATGGTGCAAGTTTTATTTCATCGCTCGCTGTTCGAGAGTATGTAGATAATAGCCAATTGGCCAGAGTGTATGTACAGGATATACATATCACACATAAAATCGCTATTTGCACAAGAAAAGCTGAGAAGCATAGCTTACTTGTGCAAAAATTTATAGAAATTGTTAAAAATAGTCTGTGAGTATATTCCACCCTTCTGTCATTAAGGATAGCGGTTGTTCAATAAGTTAAAAGAAAGGAATTTAACATGTAATTTTTTTGTGGTTTTCGATTTCCTTTTACGTTAACAGAGCATTCTTCTTAAACTACCGGGTGCTTTACTTCAATAAGGAGTAAAGCTTTTTTTACTAACGGTGCAGTTTAGTGGAAGAAGAGGTTATATAATATTCCATTTAATTGTTAAAGGAAGTGAAAAAATGTTAATTTATTATTCGGTACTAATTATTGGTATTTTGTTAGTAATAGTGGTGGTATTTACATTTATCGCTATTTATAGTGGTGAAGATTACACAATATTAAATGTAGGTAAAATCCTTGTAGCCTTATCACTTGGTGTTTTATGTTTAGTGATTACTCTCCCAAGCCTTAAATATGTTGTGCTAAAGGAATATGATGTCGTCAGTGGGAAATGTGTTATCGAAATAGATTCATCAGGTCGTACTTCTGAAGCGGACTTTAAAATGCTTAATACAGATGAAGTGTTTAGTTTCAGAGATATTCCTGCACTTGATGCTTATGGAAAGTCAATTCCTTATTATTGCAAGGTGACAGTTACAAAAGATCATAAGTTTGGAGTTAGTTATAAAATATATGATGCTAAAACACGAAAGTTAATATTAACAAGCAAATAGCTTATGCTTGCAGTTATAAATGTTCATATTCAACTAAACCAGATAATAGTGTCTTTTTCTATTATAAGTTTGTGAAAAATTGTACTTAAAGTAACGGGTGCTTTACTTCAATAAGGAGTAAAGCCTTTTTTACTAACGGAGCAGGTTAGTTTAATAAGAAAAACTGGATTAATGATATTTTCGAATAGAAAATTTATTGAAAATTGGAACTTCTTTTTTGTTTCAAACGTATTTAATTAAATGGGTAGTTTTGTAAGAAACGTGATATACAATGAAAGAATTTGTATCAAGTTTTTACTTATAGTCAGTTGGTAAAGTATAAAATTATATGAACGGAGGCGGGTAAAATGGTGAAAAAGATTGCGATGGGTTTCTTGTTCATACTACTTGCTGGTTGTGTAGTTATCGGCGGAGGAAACTTGCATTTTAAAGGAGAAAGTGACAATTGGCTAGTGAAGTATACAGTGGTGGACAACGGGAATTCTGGTCAAGTTGCTAGCTACATTATAGACTATATCGGAGAAGGGAATAGCCCAGAATCATTCGACTACGTTGTATCTGCTAGCATAGCTAAGAGTGAACAAGCAAGAACAGGGGCAAGTTTCAAAGAAAAAGGAATTCTCGAAGAAACCAATATTCAACTAGGGGCAAGGATACAAGAAGATGAAATTATCGTGGCGGAATTTTCATGGGATGGTAAAACAGAAAAAGTCATATTAGAACTAAAATAAATGGAATTCATGAATGGTAAATAAGCTAAGTTAGGATTTTAAGGGTAAAGGTAATTGATAAACAGTTTCTTCAACTAACGGGTGCTTTACTTCAAGATGGAGTAAAGCCTTTTTTCTTATTGAACTAAAGCAGCAGTTTAGTTCACTAAGGGGGATATGAAAATTGGAAATGAAGTATAGTAAGTACTCTATCATTCTAATTGTCGTTGGGATTTTTATTGCGTACATGATTTTTCCACCTATCAATATTACTTTTGGAAAGTGGTCTATGATAGCCATACCCATCGGTTTTGCTATCTATTTAACAGGCATAGCACTTGGAATTATCGCTTTCATTAAGAAAGAAAAAGGGTTTATTAAATATATTTCGTTAATTTCTATTTTGTTGGGTGTTTTGTTTGTTGTATTCCTCTCTTATATATTCGGGGGAGAAATCTAAGTAATGTTGAATAAGCTCACTTTCCTTATTCAACTAACGGGTGCTTTACTTCAAGAAGGGGTAAAGCATTTTTTCTTATTGAACTAACGAAGCAGGTTAGTTGAATAACGTAACATTTGAGTTAGTACGTCTAATAAGGAGGGGGACATATGAACCATCTATTAAAACTGTGGTTATCGTTATTCATTCTTATTGTCCTTAATGGATGTGGACCGACTTCTGAAATTAAAGAAAGTGGAAAAGATTCTTTGAAAGAAACCGCTGAAGTTCCCATAAACTCAGGTGGTCCTCTTCCACTGCAGTGGATAAATTATGGTGGGGAGAAATATGTTTTTAACAGAATTATTCCAAAAGATGAAGTGGATATGAGTCAAATTGTCTCAACAAACGCATTAACAGCATTAGGAGATGGTGCTGAATTTGAAAATGAGATTTTTCTTTACAAGGAAGACTGTAGTTTATTCATAATAGATAACACAGGACCTACTGAACAATGGGCGAATTTCACTAAAAATAATTAAATTAATTTTGGGCAATATTGTTATTGAACTTAAAATGGTTTGAGTTAAGCAGATCAAATAGCTACTTTTCTTGTTGAACTAACGGTGCAGGTTAGTTCAATAAGGGATTTCTATATGACAACAAAATATAATTCTCTTTCAAGTTTATCAGTTGTAATGATTGTACATATAACAAAAAACCAAGCTAATCAGACAGTGGAATTGGTTTGAATTAGCTCGGTTTTTATTTAATTCCAAAATATGAACAATTTTTATCCATTTTGAGCTGCCTCTAAGTAACGGTAAAGCGTTGATTTACTGATGCCCGTTTCATTTTTAATATCAAGCAATGTAAAGTTGCCAGAATGATACATGGAAATTGCTTTTTTTATGTTGTTATCGGATTTTTTGGGACGCCCGATGGATTTACCTTGTTCTTTCGCCTGCACAAGCCCAAGTGTTGTTGATTGTTTCACGATATCGGATTGGAATTGAAGTATATGCATCATCATGTCTTGTAAAGAGAAAGCTAAAATTTCGCTGCTTTGAATCCCTTCTTTTAAGAAATGAATCGTCACACCGTCTTTTTCACAGAGTTTTAAAAGTTCAACGAGATGTCTTGTGGTATCAGCTAGCGCAAACAATCTCTCCACCACGATTATATCATCGGCTTGTAATGCCATAAGCATCTCCTCTAGTTGTGTACGTTTCTTAGGTGAACCATGTAATTCACGATAAATGGTCTCGCATTGAAAAGGTATGATATTTAATTGATTATCACATTTGTCATCGTCATATAGAGGACGTATATATCCATAAATCATATTTTTCGCTCCTAACAAAGTCCTGAAAAGGTTCCTTTTTGGGACTAGGGGTGTTATGATAATCAAAGAATTTTAAGAATAAAGGAGATTATCATGCAAAGTTTAAAACAACAATGGTTTGGAAATGTGCGTGGCGATATACTATCGGGTATCGTTGTTGCACTTGCACTGATTCCAGAAGCCATTGCCTTTTCCATTATCGCAGGGGTTGACCCAATGGTTGGTCTATATGCGTCATTTTGTATCGCTGTCATTATCGCATTTGTTGGTGGCAGACCAGGTATGATTTCAGCAGCAACGGGTGCTATGGCACTGCTTATGGTTCCATTAGTAAAAGATCATGGTTTAGATTATTTATTAGCAGCTACAATTTTAACAGGTATTATTCAACTACTATTTGGTGTGTTTAAAGTAGCGAAGGTAATGAAATTTATTCCAAATGCCGTTATGATCGGCTTCGTTAACTCATTAGCCATTCTAATATTCTTAGCACAAGTACCACATTTCATCGGTATTTCTACGATGACGTATGTATTTGTCAGTGTGACGCTTTTACTTGTCTATACATTACCACGTTTTATAAAGGTGTTACCAGCGCCACTTATTGCGATTGTCGGTTTAACGGCTGTTGCACTCTTTAGTGGGGTGGAATTAAAAACAATTGGGGATTTAGGTAACATTACTCAAACCCTCCCTTCTTTCTTGATTCCTAATGTACCTTTTACTTTTGAAACACTTCTAATCATTTTTCCTTATTCGATTGCTTTAGCAATCGTTGGTTTACTTGAATCATTATTAACGGCTCAAATTGTCGATGATATGACCGCAACAGAAAGTGAAAAAAACAAAGAAGCAAGAGGACAAGGAATTGCGAATTTCATTACTGGATTCTTTGGAGGAATGGCTGGTTGTGCAATGATTGGTCAATCCGTAATTAATGTTAAGTCTGGTGGACGTGGACGTTTATCGACACTGACAGCTGGTTTATTTTTAATATTTTTAATCATCGTGTTAGGCGACTTAGTAGTGAAAATTCCAATGCCTGTACTTGTAGGAATCATGATTATGGTAAGTATCGGTACATTTGATTGGAATTCATTTAAATATTTAATAAAAGCGCCCCGTACAGATGCCTTTGTGATGTTTGCGACCGTCGTGATCGTTGTCTATACACATGACTTATCAAAAGGGGTCATTGCGGGGGTAATTTTAAGTGCGATCTTCTTCGTTGTAAAAATCTCGACACTGAAAATTATAAAACAAGATTATCGTTATATTGTAAATGGTCAGCTTTTCTTTGCTTCAACGGATGCTTTTATTGATTATTTTAAAAAAGCAGATATGCAAGAAAAAAATATTCAAATTGATTTCTCAAACAGTCGCATTTGGGATGATTCAGGCGTAGGGGCATTATTGAAAGTAAAAGAGATGTTGAGTCAAAATGGTATTAAGGTTGAAGTATCAGGATTAGATACTTCCAGTCAAAAGATAATCACACAATTAGATGAGATGTCATCATCTCATTAAAGGGGGATTTAGTATGTATAAACATATTTTATTAGCTGCTGATGGTTCAGAGAATTCTATTCGTGCAGCAAAAGAAACAGTTAAAATTGCTTTATGTAGTCCAGACTCATTAGTCGAAATTATATATGTAGCTAATTTTGAAAAAGCAAAGACAGAGGTGTTGCATGCAAGCTCTAATGAGGCATTAAACCTTGAACGTCGTAAAAAAGTTCAAAATGTGGAGCAACTACTGCGTGATGCCAGTATTTCGTACAAAGTAACGATTTTACATGGTACACCAGGACCAGAAATTGTGAAATATGCGAATGAACAGGCGGTTGATCTTGTCATTATCGGCAGTCGAGGGCTAAATGGATTGCAAGAAATGGTGTTAGGTAGCGTAAGTCATAAAGTGATGAAACGTGTAAATTGCCCTGCATTGATTGTAAAATAGGATTCATTTTAATAAAATGCACTTAAGAGTTCTTAAACTTTATCAGAGAATAATATATTTTTCTTTTTTCACTAACGGGTGCTTTAGTTGAATAAGGTAAATCAAGATTTTTCTGGGTTTATCGTTACACATTTGGAACATTATGCGCATGAAAATATTATTGAACAAACACAGCAGGTTGGTTGATATATCATCTTATGAGAATGACAGAAATTAAAACACTGGGAGGAAATATATGAATTATCATTCTATTAATCTAAGCGAGAAATTGTCCAAATTCAGTGAACACTGGTCACCCAAAGTTGTTAGTGAAATGAATGACTATCAGTTTAAGTTAGTCAAGATTCTGGGGGATTTTGTTTGGCACGATCATAAAGACACTGATGAGGCATTCATTGTTATAGACGGAGAAATGGTCATCTCATTCCGCGATGGAGAGGTTAAACTCTCTAAAGGGGAAATGTATGTGATACCAAAAGGTGTGGAGCATAAGCCTTATGCTGAAAAGGAGTGCCATATAATGCTTATAGAGCCTAAAGGTGTAGTCAATACTGGCGAAACTAGTTCTGAAATAACTGCTGAAAACAATGTGTGGATTTAAACTAATTAGTTACTTTCTCTGAAACAACATACCTGATTGTTGGTGCTTTAGTTTAATAATTTTAATTAAAGTCAACAGTAACCTGTTGGCTTTTTCTGACGAATTCGGAACAAACTGCGTCGAAAAAAAATAAATAGCAACAAAGTAAGAACGTTCCAATTCGGAGTGTTCTTTTTAATACAATAGTTAGAGTTTATGAAAAATAAATATAAATATATTTAGTCACTATTAACATTCCTCAGTATTGCGATTATTAAATTTAGTTTATCCTATAAAAGAGTCTGTATATAAGTACTCAAAAAAGGGGAGAAAAATTATGAAAAGTAAACTATGGAAAGAAATAATCGTAGCCGTTTTACTCGTTTCGACTATTTTATCTTTTTCACCAATTGCATACGGAGAAACAACTTCCGTTCAACAATCAATTGATGCAATAAAAATGGAAATGAAACAAGCGGCATTGGCTTATGTAGAACCTGCACTTAAAGGGGAACTAGTACCAAGTTCTTCGCTAGACCCTGTATTAAACAGTGTGAAGAAAAACTACGAAGCAACAAAAAAACTTATTCTGGCATCTAATCTGTCAGAAAAAGAAAAACAAGCGAAGTTAAAAGAATTAGAAGCATTGTATGAAGAAAAAATCGTCAAAGGGCTTATCCCGTACATCGACGCTTATAACTACGCAACGAAGTATTTAGATCCTTTACTTAAAGAAATAAAAGAAGCAGAAGCAAAAAATGATTTCTTGGCAGTTGAAAAAGCGTATCACAAGCTATCAGTTCAACTAAAATCAAGAACGTCTATTTTGTATCGATTCACTGGAAAAGCACCTCGTGATCTATTGCTAGAAAAGTATAAAAAGCCAGCGGATGCAAAACGTGATGAACTGATCATTCCTGTGACTATTATAATGAAATCCGCAGAAGCATCTCAGCTATACCAGGCTGGAAAAGTAGAAGAAGCGAAAAAAATAGTAGAAGAAATCCAAGCTTTAGCAGCAAAACTATCTAATACACAGCCGTTCCACCAGGCATTACAAAAAGAGTTGGAAAGACTTCAAGCAATCTTCTTTCCAACACCAGTAACACCACCATCAATAGGCGGTGGAGATAGTAGTGGTTCGTCCGAATCTTCGGCACAACGAGCATTACGCATTGCAAAAGCAAATGCGATTGCAGAGTTAACAAATTATAAAATAAGTGTTAAAGCTGATTATAGTCCTGCAAATTGGACAACTATAGAAGGTTATAAAATTAATGGAGAAATTACAATAAAAGCATCTAAGACAACGGCAGATGTAACTAAAGCACTTGCAGATGCAAAAGCAGATATAGATAAAGTTTTGACAATAGATCAAGAAGCCTTAGTTACAGCGAAGACAAATGCGATTGCAGAGTTAACAAATTATAAAATAAGTGTTAAAGCTGATTATAGTCCTGCAAATTGGACAACTATAGAAGGTTATAAAATTAAGTGGGAAGCCACAATCGACGCATTAACAACGATTGTAGATGTAAGTCAAGCACTAAAGGATGCAAAAATAGAGATTGATACTGTTAGAACATTAGTAGAAGTTGAAGCTGCTAGTATTCCAGCAAAATTTGCACCAGCTGCAAATTTTTATGGAACTGTTTCTCTACCAATTGTTGGCGCTGATTATACCATTTCTGTTAAATTACCATCTGATCCCTCAAAGTATGATAAGGATGGTAAGATTAAAGCGGATGGTACATCCACTGTTATCTATACAGTGAAACATACGGCTTCAGGGAAAACTGCTGATACTGGGTCGGTAGAGGTAACTACTACGATCATTTTGAAAGATTCACCAGTAGTTATTGATGCAAGTTTTGTTGATGGTCTTGGTTCTAGAAAATTTGATTTCACATTTGCAGATGACCAGCTATGGAGGGATGCTATTTATAGCATTGCATTTACTAATAAAAACGTTAGTGATTATGAACTATTGTCTGTTTTTCAAATAAAAGCTGGAAGGATTTTTTCTACTAATATGAGCTACGGCGTAGAGTTAGAAAGGACATGGACTTTTAAAGCAACAGGCTATAAAGATGTTATCGTGAGAATAACAAGTTAAGAGAATAACATCTAAGAGCATCTCAATCGAGGTGCTCTTTTTATGT
Source organism: Psychrobacillus sp. (assembly GCF_032154225.1). Classification (GTDB taxonomy): domain Bacteria; phylum Bacillota; class Bacilli; order Bacillales_A; family Planococcaceae; genus Psychrobacillus. The sequence continues at coordinate 252,755 of NZ_JALDYF010000004.1, read as the reverse complement.
ACAAAAAAATAATAGGAGTGGTTGAATTTGGAAAGATGGATTGCAGGAGTAACAGGAACAGTAGGATTTTTAGTCTCATATTTAGTGGACGGAGTGGGTATTGCAGTGGCTATATTATTAGCAGTTATGGCGATTGATTACGCAACAGGAATAATTTCAGCTTTTGTAAATAAACAATTATCTAGTCGAATCGGAACAACAGGATTTGCGAGAAAGTTATATATATTATTGCTCATTGCAGCAGTTTATTTAGTCGAAAGTATTTTATTTGGAAGCGAACATGTAGGTGATGGCATAGCTATTGCATACATCGCTATTGAGTTTATTTCAATCACAGAAAATGGTGTGAAGATGGGTGCTCCAATGCCCCCGTTTGTTAAGAATCTATTAGCTATTGTTAAATCTAAAACGGAAGAGGTGAACAAATAATGGCTGTTTCAGTTGATACGCTTATCACACGTTCGGTTAATCGTATTGGGGCAGTTCACCCTTCATTAAAAGAATACACAATTGAGTTGATTAAACGATGTTACAAAGAGGGAATTTTAATACAGATTTCTTCTGGATATCGTTCAAATGAAGATCAAGCCTACATCTATGGTCAAGGTCGTCCACAATACATGTGGAATGGCAAAAAATATGGTTCAGTAGGTAGAATTGTTTCAAATGCTCAACCAGGTACGTCCGTCCACAATTATGGATTAGCCATCGATTACTTCTTAGTTTCAGATGACGGGCTCAAATCATTGTGGACGGTCAATGACAAATGGAAACGTGTAGGAGCTATTGCAAAAGCAATGGGATTTGAATGGGGTGGAGATTGGACGAGTTTCAAAGACTATCCTCACTTGCAATTCAATCGGGGATTAACTATTAGTCAATTAAAACAAGGATTAAAACCAGCGTTTCCGCAACTAATTATTGAGGAGGAAAAAAAAGTGTCCAAACAACAATTAACTCCAGCACAAGAAAAAGTTCGTCAAGAAGCAATTGATCTTGGAATTACAGATGGTAAGAATCCATTCAGAGAAGTAAATCAGCACTATGTATGGAACGCCTTGCTTCCTTTAGCAAGAGAATTAGCAGAATTAAAGAAAAAAGCATAATTAAGAAGTATAAGGAAATCTTATAAATGTGAGATCCCTTCGCAAGAATCTCATGAAATTACGGTCCCACTGTTGAAGCAGTGGGGCTTTTTTATTTTTTTCATGTGGCAATGTTAATAATTGATAGAACTTTCTTCTTTAACTAACGTTTAGTAAAATAAGGGGATGAATAAAACGCACCAACTTTTGTATAATAATACATATAAACGGACGTATGAGGCAATCTATCTTTACTATTGAAAGAAGTGTTTATGTGAGTTTGTATTTTGCATATGTAATGGTAGGTCTTGCAATTGCAATGCCAGTAGGGGCGATTACTGTCGAAATGACAAAACAAGGATTGAAAAATGGGTTTATACATGGATGGGCAGTGGGGTTAGGCGGTATTACAATTGATGTCACACTAATCATTTTGCTATCAACAGGACTTGCTTCTATCTTGGCGTTACCTATTATTCAAATTCCGATGTGGCTTATTGGAGCTGTATTTTTAGTGTACTTAGGTTATGATTCAATAAAAAATGCTGATAAGGATATTACTTTATCAGGAGAAAGGGTATCAAAGTCTTTTTTTAGCTCTTACAAGAATGGCCTTCTTGTGGCTATATCTCCAGGTAATCTTGTTTTTTGGGTAAATGTATTTGGAGTAGTACTTGCGAAAAATTATGCAAGCGATGAAAGTCATTTTTTCATTGTTGCATTAGGGATATTAAGTGGAATATTGCTACATGATATTGGATTACTCACCATTATATCCATTACAAGAAAAGCATTAAATCGAAATATGATAAAATGGTTAACAATAATATCGGGGATTTTATTAATTGGTTTTGCAGGATATTTTGTTTATGAGTTTATTCAAAGTGTGAAGCTATATAAATAGTATTTTTTCACTAAAGCATGCTTTATTTGAAGTAGAAACACAAAGAAAATCATTGAGAAATAAATATGATTTGCAGTAACCCCAAAATTTAAATGACTAAAATTCGTGCCCTTCTCTTTATTTGAGTTGGTCGCTTATTTTATTTGTCCAAAAAATAACATTTTTAAACTGTTGCATAAAAAACACACGTTCGCATATACTAGATGAAAAGGAGGGAACGTTTGTACGTGTTTTATTAGAAAAGTATTTCAGTCGAGGTCATATAATTGAATTAATGTATCTATCTAAGTCGGGTGAAATCAGTAAAAGGCGAGTTAAAATCATCAAAATTCAAGGTGATTCATTTCAAGCTTATTGTTTCACAAGAAGCGCTAAGCGAACATTTCTAATTGATAATGTACTTGCATGTGTTCCTATTGTTAGTAGAGAGCGAGATGTCATATAAAGTGGATTATAGTAAATTTCCAAATCGCTCAATCGCTTGTATTGATATGATGAGTTTTTACGCAAGTTGTATAGCTGTCCTCCACAATTTAGATGTACGTACTGTACCGATTGCAGTAGTAGGAAATTTACAACAAAAAGGATCAGTTGTATTAGCAGCTTCACCAGCAATGAAAAAAAGATTTAAAGTCAAAACTGGAACACGATTATATGAAATACCTCGGCATCCAGAGATTCGTTTATTTGAACCAAAAATGAAATATTTCTTAGAAATGTCTATGGCTGTGACGGATATACTTCACAAGTTTGTGCCTCCTGAAGCGGTTCATGTGTACAGTGTGGACGAAAGTTTTATTGATTTAACAGGAACGGAAAAGTTATGGGGTCCGCCTGAACGTACCGTAAGAATAATTCAAAGAGAAATATTCGATACTCTGAAATTGCATAGTACTGCCGGCATGGGTCCAAACATGTTAATGGCAAAATTAGCTTTAGATTTGGAAGCGAAGAAAACAGTTTTCGCCAAATGGACATTTGAGGATGTACAAACCAAATTGTGGCCTGTTTCACCTTTAAGTGAAATGTGGGGAATTGGTTCCAAAATTGAAAAAACATTAAATAATATGGGTATTTTCAATATAGGGCAGTTAGCTAATGTCCCTTTATCACTATTAGAAAATAAGTTTGGAGTAATGGGGAATCAGCTTTATCATCATGCTTGGGGAGTCGATCTTTCTAAACTTGGAGCACCTTTCGAAACAGGTCAAATTAGTTATGGTAAGAGCCAAATTTTGATGAGAGATTACAACAAAATCGAAGACGTACACGCAGTACTACTAGAAATGTGTGAGGATGTAGCGAAAAGAGCAAGAGATGTATTCCAATCAGCTCGTACAATTTCACTAGGTATTGGTTATAGCAAAAATGCATTCGGTGGTGGATTTCAGCGCGCACGAACTATAGAGGAAGCAACTAATGACACGATGAAAATTTATCAAGTATGCAAAGATTTATTGAAAGAAAATTATAATAGAAGTCCAGTACGACAAATTTCAGTTTCCATTACAAAACTTGAAGATGAACACTCCATGCAGCTTAGTTTATTCGAAAAAGATAATTGGAAAAATCGAAAGCTAGCCGCTGCTATGGATAGTATAAGAAATCGATATGGTCAAGCTGCATTGTTGAGGGCTATTTCATATACACCAGCAGGAACAGCGGTAAAACGATCTAAAATGGTTGGAGGACATAAAGGATGATTAAAGATAGAGTTATGAAGAAATGGCGTGGAATCATGCTAGAGGAACATATTGCATTATATATGGAATTTAATGTTGATCAAAAGAGAGTGCCTAAACCGGAACTGGATGAGTATGATTTGCACGCTATAGAAAAAACTATAGAAATGGCGATGAAAAGAAGTGAGGATGTTTTATTAGATTTTTGGGTGGAAGGAAAAATTGATCAGTCTGGTGGAATTGTAAAAAGTATTGATATAAGTAGAAGAACTATAAAAGTAGAAAATCCATATGGTTTATTTGCATATTCGCTCGATGATATTATAGATGCGTCGATATTAGAATAAGAGGTGATATTGTGGAAGAAGAATTGAGCGTGTTATTAGAAAAAATATTAAGCGAACATCCAAAAGAAAAAGTAGTTGCAGCATTAAATATCTTAGCAGGATTGTCTCATAATGAACTACAAGATATCGCAAAAATTGCGCAGGAATTAGATGAAACCACCAACCATTAATTGTGGAAGGTGGTTTTTGTGTTATTCTGCTGAAAGCACTTCATCTGCAAGAATTCCAGGTAGTGAAATGTTATGCCCCGCTTGTGATTTATAACTATATGCTCCGTAAACCCCTCCGTAAATAGTCACTATGTCGCCATCCACAAAGTCAGTATAGCCGTCATATTCAATAAAAATGATGTCGTTAAAATCATATCCATGTGAATCTTGAGTCACAGCTAATCTAATGTTCGTCCTGTTGTTACCCTCTAAAATTTGAATAATTTCACCAGTGTATTTTACGTATTCACCTGAATAGCGATCTGGATTCTTTTTTAATTGCGGATAATCAATTGTTTTGGCATTTGCTTTCTTTTCAGCAACTACTTGAATTTCGGCTTCTGCCAATGCTTTCGCTTCAGTTTCATCTTTTACTTTTTGTTCCGCTTCTCTTGCTTCACGAATCAATTTTTCTTCAGCAGTCTCTTTTTTTAATACAGGTGAAATAACCTCGACTTTTTCTTTATCAATTGACACTTCTTCCGTTTCTTCAGGAGTTAGAAATAGTGCAATTCCAAAAAGTACAAATGACATACCAAAAACTATTAAACCAGTTTTCATATCTTTCTTTTTAATTAAATTAATAATAATTAGTATGATTCCAACTATTACACCAACAAAACCAATGAGGCCTAAAATAGCATACATACAAAAACCCCCTTACATATATTTACCATAATGATAAACATAAATAAGAGAGTTGTATACATTAAAACAGACGACTATGGTCAGTTATCTATTTTGACAAATTTTGTGTTTGTAGGAGCTTATAAGAAGTCGATTGAGCGTTCTAATAAAAAAACACCCACTACATCAATTGTGGAAGAACAACCAAGTGTAGGTGATCCTGTGAAGTTTTATAATTGGTTAGAAGTAATTGAAGAAAGAACTGTGATGGAAAGCAAACCGAATATAGATAATTGGTTATTATGGTAGGGGATTAATTTAATATAGATTCATAAGATTTACGACGGATTTATACGTATTTTTGCACCAATTTTGCACCATTCAATAAATTGGAGATAAATTCATTTAAAACAAAAAAGTCACAAACCCCTACGTATCAAGGGTTGTGACTGTGTATTTAATATGGTCCCGACTGGTCTCGAACCAGCGACCCCCACCTTGTCGAGGTGGTGCTCTCCCAACTGAGCTACAAGACCGAATTTCAATCTAGATAAAACCACATTTCTAGTAGGAATTATAGCACAAAATATGGTGTCAGTATATATTAACTTTCAAATCTGTTACTACTCATGAAATTTTTTTAAAAAAAGGGCTTTTGTTAAAGTATAGAAGTCCTTTGACATTCCATTATTGAAAGAACAACTCAATATCTTGAATTAGATAGAAAGAAAAAATGGTAAATACATACATTCCATACGCTTGAATTTAAAGAATCTAGTCCATCATTCATGTTTACTTGAGAAATCCAATAGTAATGCTGTAGACTCAATTTAAATGATAGATTTTTTTAGATTATGATTTTGAGGAGGAATAAATATGAAACTTGGCGCATTTCCAGTAAGTTTAAATGTAAAAGACATTAACAAATCAAAAGAATTTTATGAAAACCTTGGATTTAAAGCTTTCGTTGGGGACATTACTCAAAATTGGCTCATAATGAAGAATGAAAATAGCGTAATTGGGTTATTTCAAGGAATGTTTGAAAAAAATATTCTTACTTTTAATCCAGGGTGGAATCAAAATGCTGAAAATCTCGATTCATTTATGGACATTCGAGATCTTCAAAAACAATTAAAAGAAAAAGGAATTAAAATGCTAACTGAAGCAGATGAAACAAGTGAAGGACCTGCAAGCTTTACAATAGAAGATCCTGATGGTAATTCAATTCTTGTAGATCAACATCGATAAAATGATTAAATAGTTCAATGTTTTTCTAAAAAGGTCTACTAGTGAATAATATAAAATTCCTTCCTGTCCTATTGGCAGGAGGTTTTTTTTGTCGCTTGTGTAACAGGAAGTAAAGTGAAAATGAAGTCGACTACTTAAATGAACAGTTTCTTATAAATGATTCTGAATATATTACAAAAAAATCACGGACTATTAACATTTGTCAGTATTGTTTTTGTAAAAAGTAATATACACTTATTGAATAGTGTTTATTTAGAAGAGTGGAAAAAGATTTAATTATCTGTATATACCACGGTGTATTTATATAGATATATCTAAATTATGGTTAGTTTAATAGTGTTTAATCGAACGGGCTATTAGTGATGAATTTTTTTCTATTGGAAGTGAGGGATGCGGTTTGGATTTTTTAATTTTACTTTTTGCGCATCTGTTGGCGGATTATCCGTTACAGGGAGAGTTTCTTGCGAAGATGAAAGGGAAGAATCTGATTGTATTAAGCAGTCATGCTGGGATTTGGACAGGGATGATTCTGATTACAGCTCATTTTATTGGATACTCTGTTGATGTTTGGGATGTACTTATTTTATTTACGGTTCATGCGGTTGCTGATTATATGAAGGCGAAACCGATTTGGTTTTATAAAAAGCTAGATCCACTTGGTTGGGGGCTTGGCATTGATCAATCTATACATATCGGACAAATTTTAGTATTTATGTACTTCATGTCTGAAAAAATCTCATAGGAGATGATGAAAATTAAATTATGGCATGTTATTAGTGGTTTAACAATATTCTTTATATTTTTGTTGTATCAAGACAGTTTAAAAGGGTTTGAGTTAGAACTACAGGATCGTTGGATGCAAGAAGAGGGGCCAGTTGATTATCGTGTGGCGATTTTAGCTATTGATGATGAAAGTTTGCAAACAATTGGTCAGTGGCCGTGGAAACGAGATGTCCATGCGAAGTTAGTACGAACATTAACACAAGGTAATCCTGCTGTTATTGGTTTTGATATTACATTTCCGTTAGCTTCAGAAGCTGCGGAAGATGATGCTGAGTTTATTTCTGCAGTTCATGATGCTGGAAATGTTGTACTTGCACGTTATGGGCTTTTTGATCGTTTCTCTCAAAATGGAATGATTGAGAGTACAGAGTTATCGGAGCCCTTTCCTGAACTGAAGGAAGCTGCTAGTGCTTTAGGGCATTTGAATACTTTTCCTGATGAAGACAGTGTTGTAAGGAAGTCTCTTTTGGAATTTACTCATAATGGGGAGCGGATTAAAAGCTTTTCGTCGGTAATTGTACAACAGTATATGGAACAGACAGGGGATACAATTCCTGTTACTACTCCTTCATTAAATGCTTTTCAACAATTTCATATTAGCTATGCAGGTGGACCAGGATCATTTGAAATTATTCCTTATTCAATGGTATTGGAAGGGGAAGTACCAGCTGATTATTTTGAAAATCGAATCGTTTTAATTGGACCTTATACGGTTGGTATTAAAGATGATTTTTTAACTCCGTTGGACCGAAAGCAAAGTATGTACGGTGTTGAAATTCATGCGAATATTATTCAAAACCTGCTAGAGGGTAATTTTAAGCAAGAGCTTGATTGGAAATGGAATGCTTTATTTCTGATTTTAGCTAGTATATTAGCTTATTTTATATGTCGATTGAAATCTCCTATTTTTATGTTAGCTTCTTTCATCGTTTTATTAGTGGTCGTTTTGTATGCTGGGAAGTTTTTGTATGGGCAAGGTATTATTATATCGCTTGTTTATCTAATTACATTCTTTATTACAGCATATATATGTTCTGTGGGCTTTAATTATTTTACGGAACTTTCAGAGAGAAAAAGGGTGACCGCAGTTTTTGGGCGGTATGTAGCGCCTCAAGTAGTTAAGCAAATACTCGAAAACGGCGAAGAAGGATTGAAATTAGGTGGAAGCAGAAAGGATTTAACAGTTCTTTTTGTTGATATCCGTGGGTTTACGACATTATCGGAAAGTGTTGAGCCAGAAGAAATTGTAGAAATATTAAATGAGTATTTAAATTTAACTGCGAATTGTATTTTCGAATTTGGTGGAACTTTAGACAAATTCATAGGAGATGCGACGATGGCGATATTCAATGCTCCTCTTCCATTGGAGGACCATGCTATGCAAGCAGTTCGAACTGCTTGGGCAATGAAAGAAGGCGCCGTGGAACTTGAGAAGAAACTGCAAGCGAAATTCGGTAAAAGTGTACATTTCGGTATCGGCATTCATACAGGACCAGCAGTTGTCGGAAATATCGGTTCGAAAACTAGAATGGATTATACAGTAATTGGCGACACGGTAAATACGGCAGCAAGACTGGAAAGTAATGCAAAGCCGGGACAAATTATAATTAGTGAAACTATTTATGAGCAAGTAAAGGATCGTGTACTAACCCAATCTCTTGGAGAGATTAAAGTGAAGGGTAAGTTACAAGGAATTTTAATATATGAGTTGGAGGGAATGAATTGAAGAAAGGTAAAATATTTCTGTTATGTTTAGTTATTTTATGTCTTATATTTCCTCAATCAAGTTTTGCAAAAGATACAAAAAAAGTAGGAAATGTACTTAGTGTTTCTGGCACTGTCGAAGTGAAAAAAGGTGGAGGAAATAAGCTTTTTAAAGCTTTTAAAAATATGGCTTTCACACAAGGAGATACGATTATTACAGGTAAAAAAAGTGAAGCAGTGCTTTCCTTAGATGAGGATAAGGAAGTTACAATTGCATCCAATACAAAGTTAGTAATTAGCGAACTTGTAAAAAGTGTAAAAGCAAAATCAGGAAAAACGAATTTAACATTAGTTGGCGGCAAAGTAAAAGTGAAAGTGAGTAAAAAGTTAGAAGGAGAATCTAGGTTTAACATTCAAACTCCTAACGCAATTATGGGTGTAATGGGGACGGAATTTTATGTTTATTATGATGAACATGGTACTTGGGTCGGTGTATTAGAAGGCGTAGTAATGGTAAACATCGGAGAAAGTAAACCTGTAAGGGTAGAGGCAAACAAAAGTTTGTTAATACATGATGACGGTAGTTTCGAAATAGTGGAGCTTGATGAAGAACAAGTTCTTCGCTTTAAATTAGAAAACGACAATCAAGAACAAGTAATACCACCGAAAAATGTTATTGTTTACGAGCCAGAAGCAGAAAGCCCTAGCATTTCTCGTCCAAGTGTCCCGGATGAAGGACCAGGCGAAGAGGTACCTCCAGTGCAAAATCCTACATTCGTTTCGGCAGAAGAGTATCATCCAGATCCAGAAAAGCGAAATGAGCTGAAGATAGAGTATGTTTCAAATGGCGATACTTTGGCTAAAGTTTTGTTTGCGGGAGATTCAAGTAATTTTGATGAAGTAGAAGAAATCCAATATGAAGTGCTTACTAATGGAATTATACTGCAAAGAGAATTTATGCAAAATATGATTTCTAGGGATTTAAGTTGCGTAGAAATCAGATTGGAATTTACTTCAGGATTCGTTTTACCTGTTACACTAGAAAGAATGTCGTTAGTTGAAGTAGATATAGATGCTTTTGAAGCTAATACTCTTTCAGTGGGTGAAAAAATCATAACGATTCCCTTCAAAGAGAAGATTGAATTCGATACAGATGATAGTCTAGCACCTCAAAATTTTAAAGATGTTATACGACTTCTAAAAGAAGATGGATCTGGAACTGTAACCGAATACGAAATCGAGAAGGTTGTTATTGTAGAAAACAAACTCTTTATACATTTGATTGATCCCCTACTACCAAGTTACGGAGGCCATATAATTGAAATTGAACCGCAGACTATACGAAATCAAGAAACAGACGGTGTTCAAGATGAGTCTATAATAATTTGTTTCGAACCTATGCCAAACTAGAGTGATTGAGTACGGTTTAACTATTAAAAAGGAGTGCAAATATGACAAAACATCGTAGTTGGGCAAGTTTTCTCCTAGCAAGTGCAATCTTTTTAGTATTTGGTAGCATTACTACTACTGCATCTGTTATTGATTATAAACCGAAGCAAACGGAATGGATTCATCCACAAGGATTATGGATGAATCCATCTGGAGAGTTAACAGTTGTAGACGCAGGTAGTCATACGATTCACTCTTTTAATAAAGAGCGGCAAGAAGTGGCCGCTGTCGGTGGCAATCAGGGATTAGATGCTTATGGATTGCCAATTGGAGGATATGCTGACTTTAATATACAAACTGCTATATTTGACCAACCAAATGACGTTATTATTGATGCAAAAGGCACGATGTACATTAGTGATTTTAACAACCATACGATTCGTAAAATTGTGAATGGCGTTGTCTATACGCATGCTGGAACAGGGAAAGCCGGCTACCGAGATGGAGCGAAAACAGTAGCACAGTTTAATCATCCATCTGGATTAGCATTAGATGCGGAAAATAACTTATATGTGACTGATACAATGAATCATCTAATTCGTAAAATTACTCCAGAAGGTGACGTTTCTACTGTAGCAGGAAAGTTTTTTACAGATGGAGGCTATGTGAGCGGACCAGTAAAAGAGGCTCGTTTCAATGAACCAACATCAATTGCGTTTGATGAAATCGGAAATTTCTATGTAGCAGATAGTGGCAATCAATTAATTCGATACGTTACAGACAATGAAGTTTCGACTTTTGCTGGGGCGGTTATGCCTGTAGATTCAACAACTGGCTACAGAGAAGGTGGTCATCAAAATGGAGAAAAAGAACAGGCATTGTTCAATTATCCAAAGGATTTACATTATGAAAAAGGTGTATTGTTTATAGCAGATAGTTTGAATCATCGAATTCGAGCAATTACGAAGCAAGGAATTACGATTGATGTGGCAGGTCAAGGAGAACCAGGTGATAAGTTGGGAGAAGCTTATGAAGTTCAGTTTGATACACCTACAGCCGTTACTTATTTCGATGGGCAGCTATATGTTGCAGATTCAGCTAATCATAAAGTGAAAATGGTTCCTGTTGATTTGAATAAATTAAAGCATATTCAAACAGATGAAGAAATTATTGAAGCTACTCCATTAAATCCAAAAGCAAAAAAAATGCAAGTTTGGTTTAATAACGAACTTATTCCCCTTCCGAGAGGAGTTAATATCGTTCAAAAAGATGGGAAAACTTATATACCCGTTCAATTTTTAGATGAGCGATGGAAGAACAACTTTCATGGAATTTCGAATGATGTGGATGGAACAAAGCTGTTTATAAAAGGAAGAGTATTTATTGAGCAATCCAACTTACAAAAATGGACAAATTTCCGAATTATAAAGGTGGAAGAGTTCAATGCATTAATCATATCAAATGATTAATGCATTATAGCCTGGAGAGGAGGATTACCGTTGCTAAATAAAAAGCAAAAGTATCCAATTATTGATGAGCAAATTGAAGAAAAACTACGACAATCCAATCTCGATTTACAAGAACATAATTTTGCACCAGGGCAGCTTATTTTGAAAAAGGGGGAAGTTTCCGAACGTGTGCATATTATTGTTACAGGTGAAGTGCGAGTATTTATAGAGCAAGAGTGGAAAGTTCAATTAGCTTTGCTACAAAGAGGTCACTTTTTCGGGGAAATGTCTTGTTTAACAGGAGATCCTATAAGTGCAAATGTGGAAGCGGTTGATGAAGTTGGAACCGTAACGGTTTGTCGAGCAGGTATGATGTTATTAATGGATCAGAACCCTAATTTTCGAATGCAAATTCTTGAAGCGATGATTAAACGAATCCAAACTTCAAATGATCGAGTGCTGGAAGAACATACGAAAAGTGTGTTAATTATGAAAGAGCATGAACACGATGAACAAGAGCGACATGGTGAATTGATTGGTGAAAGTGCGGCGATGCAAAGACTACTTGTCGATATAGAGAAGCATTCAACTAAACAAGCTCATACAATTGTGCTAGGAGAACCAGGTACGGGGAAAATGAATGTCGCTAGAAAGCTTCATTATTTAACGACAAAAGGACATTATCCTATTTTAACGATTCACGCAAAGGATTTTGATCTACTTACATGGAATGCAAAAGTACATGCTGCAAAAGGCGGTACGATTGTAGTGGAAAATGCAGAGCAATTACCTATAAATATATTGACTGAACTAATAAAAACAAATGATCAAACAAGAGTTATATTATCAACTTCAAAAGATATTGAACTGGGAAATATACCTACAATTTTTATCGCACCACTGCGTGAAAGAGTGGATGATATTCCTTTGCTTGCTCACTTTTTTCTAGAGAAAGAAGGAGCAGAGAATGCAGAAATGGTCATTTCTCAAGATGCCCTACGACTACTTAGTTTGTTTCCGTTCTTAACAAATAATGTGGGAGAATTACGTGATACGGTAAAAGAAGCATTTGTACGTAGTGAAGGACGTACTATTTATAGCAATCATTTGCGTTTTGGAAGAACCCGTGAAGCAGGAGAACGACCAACTATAGGGCTTGCACTAGGAAGTGGTGCTGCAAGAGGGATGGCCCATCTTGGAGTGCTTCGTATACTTGAACAAGAAGGCATTCCAATTGATATGATTGCTGGCACGAGTGCAGGCTCTTTAGTAGGCGGGGCTTATGCTGCTGGAATGCCAATTGATGAGTGCGAGAAAGTTCTTTCAACTATACGTTGGGGGCGATTGGTAAGACCGACTTTTCCAATTCGCTCATTCGTACATAATAGCCCAATGATTGGTTTTATTGAACAGTATTTAGGAAAAAGGAATATTGAAGATCTTTCTATTCCTTTTGCTGCAGTTGCTTCAGATACGTCCACAGGAGATGCTCATATAATGAAAAGTGGCTCATTAGCTCACGCAATAAGTGCAAGTACAGCCATTCCTGCCATTATGCGCCCTGTAAGCTATGAAGGGAAAAATCTTATTGATGGAGCTGTCGTTCATCCAGTGCCAGCTGCACTTGTTAAAAGTATGGGGGCAGACATTGTCATCGCTGTAAATGTTTGTCCAGAATCGTTCGCAAAAGGAACAACGCGTCACTTTGTGGATTCTCTTATGAATACAATTGATATGATGAGTGCAAAAATGGTGAAGGAAGAGTTGCAGTTAGCCGATGTAGTACTAAAACCGGATCTTGGCTTCAATCAAATTAGCTTTAAAGACGCCAAGGTTTGTATTGCTGCAGGAGAAGTCGTAACGAGAGAAGCAATTAGACGAATTCATAGTAAAATTAGTCGATTATAATAAGGAGGAAACATATAGTTGAAAAAGATAGTGCTTTTATTTATAACGATGGTTGTCCTTATTGGGTGTAGTAATGAGGATAAAGTAAATTTCACGGTCATTTCCGAGTCCAATTTGGTTGAAAATAATGATGTGTCGATTAAAGAATTAGAATATGATGAAGCAATAATGGATAGCACTTTTTCTATATTTAATAAAGAAGAACTAAAAAACGGACTTTACATGTTTAATACGAGTGAAGATAGGAGTTATATACTGTTTCGCTCAGAAGGGGTTCATTACTCAAATATATCGTTTACTATTGAAGAGGACGTATTGAAAATCAAATACGATTCCGAAGAAGATGAAGGCTTAGGTATGAATACATTGTTTTTAGTCGAAAAGAACGATGAAAATGCTTATGATACGGTAGATCTACAAAACAACGGAAAACAAGACTTTTTTAATGTTGTTTTCGTTGGAAAAGCTAATAATTAATAATGTTAGAAATAGCAAAATCCCTCTTCCTTAACATGACGAAGAGGGATTTTGATTATCTCGGGCAATAATTGAACGTAGTGGAGGTTCAATCACGGCGAGCAATCGAATAGAAGGTGGAGCAATAATTACTATTGTGTTTCCGACTGAATGATAAATAGATAGTATAGAACCCTTTAAATCTATAAAATTGAAGGGTTTTTTTGTTTTTTTTCTTCATTATTCTTGTTAATACGCACTCTACAGGGGTATTAGCCGCTTCATATTCTTATTAGTTTCATAAAATACTTTATAAGCGGTCTTCTAAATAGAATTTTTTATACCGTTAAGTATCTATGAAAGGAGAAATGGAATGAAAGGAAAAAATGAGATTTGGCATAAGAGATTGCTTAGTAAATTCAGTCCCTCGCGGCGTAGCGAACTTGTGAAAGAGAAGGTAGGAATTGTACTCCCTATATATAACCAAGAAAGAACATATTTATTTTAATGTTTACAGGCATTAGAAAATCAAACGTATCGTAATTTTGAACTAGTAATTGTCATTGATGGAGCAAATAAGGAAACAGTAAATGCTACCTACGAAGCTGCTGAAATATTAACATGTCCGTATAAAATTATTAATCGAAAAAAAATAAAGGAATTGCCCATTCGTTAAATGAGGGATTTGAGCAACTACTTGATTGTCCATATTTAACTTGGGTATCCAGCGACAATAGGCAAAAACCTAAGTTTCTTGAAAAATTAGTAGAGTCCATGAATAATGCTAGCTTTGGAACAGTGTTAGTATATTCCATGTATCAGCCAATCGATAGTAAAGGAGCAACAGACTCATTTGGAGAATCTTGGTATGATGCGATGTTTGAAATGATGGATAGACCCAAAGAAGAAATTATGTTGACTTGTTTTATTGGAGCTTCTTTTCTTTTTACAAGAGAAGCGTATGAAAAAGCAGGAGGATACGACCCAAGATATGGACTAGTTCAGGATTATGAATTTTGGATAAAATTAATGCAGGTTGGTGAGTTTCTCTTTATCCATGAGACATTAATGGAATATCGATTAAATGGAAAATACTCTTTGACAACGATAACCCCTTTAGAAGAAATTTTTATTGAAAGTATGACTGCAAGTCTGGAACATCGACAAAAAAATGGAGATATACCAAAAGTAACGGTTATAATTACAGCACATAACCATGAAAAATATATTATTGAGTGTATTCAAAGTGTATTAAATCAAACATATTCTAATTTCCATATTGTAGTGTTAGACGTAGGGTCAACCGATCAAACTTTGAAAAAAATTTATTCGGTACATGATACTCGCTTAATTCCTATTCATTTAAATAAAAAGCATAAAGCAGCAGCGTTAAATATTGGCTTAAATTATGTATTAGGTGACTACGTACTTGAACTCGATGGTGATGACTGGCTAGACCCTACAGCGCTTAATACTATGTTAGTACAGATGGATTCTCTTCCACAAAATGTTGGAATGGTGTTTGCAAATCGAAAAATCTGGTTTGAAAAGAATGGTCTATTGACGGAAGGCCCAGTATATAGAGGAATTCCTAGTTCAAACAAATATGAAGTGTTGGAAAATTTCCAAACACATTGTCCGCGTATGTACCGTCGATCTGCTCTTGAAAAGTTAAATGGTTGGATGACAAGTCTAAACGGTGAGCCCCTACTAGCAGATGATTTTATGATGTTTTTACGAATTGTTGAACAGTTTGATATTCACTGGATAGACGAACCGCTCTACCATCAGCGCAGGCATAATCATGATATAACGATTTTACAAAAAGAATTATTAAACCGCCAGTTTCGAATGGTTGTTGATGAAATGCTAAATCGTTGGGGAAATGAATATGTACCAGAATTTGAAGAAGTTGACGGAAGCATAATAAAACTTACGTTAAAACAGCCGTAATACTACATCTAACAATGAACAGGGGGTGGTATTTTATGAAGATCATGATTATTTTTGGAACGCGTCCGGAAGGAATTAAAATCGCACCATTAATACAAGGTATCCTATCAACAGAGGAGTTTGAAAGCGTACTAGTGAACACAGGACAACATCTTGAGCTGTTAGACCAAGTGTTAACATTATTTTCTTTGCATCCAAAATATGATCTAAAACTGATGAAACCTGAACAAAAAATTGAAGAAATAACAACCAAAATGATTATAAAAATTGGTGAAGTACTTGAAATGGAAGAACCCGAAATTGTTCTCGTACATGGTGATACTGCCACTGCATTTGCAGGAGCTTACGCAGCATATTTGAGGCAAATTCCAATTGGTCATGTTGAAGCTGGCTTACGTACATTTCAAATGTATTCTCCATTTCCAGAAGAAATGCATCGAAAGTTAGTAACAAATTTAAGCACGTATCATTTTGCACCAACCGAAACAAATAAGGAGAACTTAATTGCTGAAGAGTTTCAGAAGAAAAAATTGTAGTGGTAGGTAATACTGTCATAGATGCACTTTTAGACATTACAAGCAGACCATATACTTTTCCAGCACATTTGCAAAAAATACTGGATAGAAAATCACGAATTATTCTAGTAACAACGCATCGACGTGAGAATTTTAATAGTTTAAAAGGAATTTATGCTGCACTAAAACGACTGCTGGATGATTACGAGGATATTGAAATAATCTTTCCTGTTCATCCAAACCCAAATGTATTGAAACAAGTATATGAACATTTAGCAGCTAGTGATAATAGCTCCAGAATTCATCTAATCGATCCACTTGACTACGAATACTTTTCACATCTGATGAAACAATCTTATATGATTATTACTGATTCCGGGGGAATCCAAGAGGAGGCTCCTGCACTAAATATTCCTGTTCTTGTTGTGAGAGACAGTACAGAACGACTTGAAGGAGTACAAGCTGGAACCCTTCGACTCGTAGGGACGAATGAGAAAAAATTTTTAAAATGGCTAGTACTTTATTGTATGACTCCACGGAATATGCAAAAATTGCACAAGCTATAAATCCTTATGGAGATGGAACTGCTTCTAAACAAATTGTGGATTTTTTAAAGCAAATAACTTTATAGAAAAAAGGCAAGGAATATTAATTCCTTGCCTTCATGATTTCAACTTATTTAACTACTAAAACCTGGCGATAATCTTTCAAGTGAGACACAAGTAAATATATGTTTAATACTATTATGATCAAAGCTCCAGCAACAGTCGTTATATCTAAAAAGATATGGAAAAAGAACATATTAATAGATACAGGGATGAACACAATTAGTGCTAGAGGAACAAATTTATTTGATAATAAAGCTAGTCCACATGCAATTTTCACAACAGATAAAAAACGCATAAAATATCCATTTTAGGTAAATGATTGCATAAAATCATTAACAGATTTAGTTGCAAACTCTGGTATTGGCATTAAGTTGAACAATACACCTGCTCCAGAAGCAACGATGATGGATCCTAATATTATTCTTGCGATATGATAGATTTTTTTATTCATTTGATATACATCCTATTCTTATTTTTTCTATTTTTAATAAAGTCGTACTAAATATGATAACTGGATTTGAGATACTACGGGGTGTTTCTTTTCTATTCCTCTATTCAATTAATTGTTTTAACAACTAAAATGTCGTATATTTTAAATGGAAAATTATTAATAAAAATAACATTAGTTGTCAACCTGACTAATGTTGTTTTATTTGCTTAGATTATGCAAGTAAAATGTTTTAAAATTTACATAATAGAATGAGAAGTAGGAGAATTTAAATGAGTGCTATAAACAAAGAGTCTATTGGTAGGTGGATTTCATTATTACATCGCTATGGAAATGTTTATATGAATGACAGATTAAAAGAGTTCGATTTAGGAGCTGGTCAATATCAATTTCTTGCAGTTTTATATCAGAATGAGAGAATCTCTCAAGATGAAATAGCTTATTTATTGAAAATGGACAAAGGTACAGCTGCTAGAGCAATAGCAAAATTAGAAATGGAAGGGTACGTAGAAAGAAAAGTATTCGTTGTCGATAAAAGGATTAAAAAATTATATTTGACTGAAAAAGCTCATACTTTTGAACCGAAGTTAACTTCTATATTGCAAGAATGGAAAACAATTCTTGCGAAGGGATTATCATAGGATGAGCAGATTTATGCGTTAAAACTGCTCAATAGTATGTCAAAAAACGCGGAAGATTACTTAAATAGTATGAAATAATTAGGTCGTAATGGAATTCTGTTTTCTAACAAAAGAATTCCATTGCGATCTTTATTTACATCCATTTTTCTGCCCAAGTTTCCACGGTTTGAAGGGCAAGGCCTAAGTCATGACCTTTTCTAGTTAAAGAATATTCTGTACGCACAGGACGATCTGTAATAACATTTCGTAATACGATTCCGCATTCTTCCAACTCTTTCATCCTCTCCGTTAGCATGCGCTTACTTAACTCTGGAATAAAAGTATTAATTTCACTAAATCTTTTTGGTTCTTCCATTAAAGCATGAATGATTAGACACATCCACTTCTTCCCTATGATTTGATAAGCTCCTTCTACTTTATTGCATACTTTTAGTTCATTCATATATAATCTCTCCTTATTAAAGTACTTATAGTAACTGAGTAATTATTAGTTAATATTATATTATCATAAAATTCTATCTATATAAAGCTCAATACATTTGACTAATCAATTGAGTACATATTATTAACACATAAAAAATGCTGAGTTAGTACGGTTACATAAAGTAATTTGTGATTTAAAAGTTACCTGAATTTAATAATTTTAACGAGGCGAGATGATAAAATCGATTTCGTAGTTACTTTGAAGTTGGAAGGATATTTTATAGGCTCAAGGAGAAAGTTATATGTACAGGGAGTAACTCTATAACTTGATAAGGGTTTTAGATGAAAATAAATGTATATACGAGGAGAAAAAATGATGAAAAAACTTGAAGGCAAAATAGCTATTATTACAGGTGGAGCAGGTGGTATTGGTAAAGGTATGGCAACTGCTTTTGTAAAAGAAGGAGCAAAAGTAGTAATTGTTGATTTAAACGAAGAAGATGGTAACCAAACTATTAAAGAATTGCAACAATATCAATCAGAGTCCATTTTTGTACAAGCTAATTTAGCAGAGCACGATAAATTAGCGGATATCGTTAAAAATGTTGCTGAAAGATTTGGGAAGCTCGACATTTTAGTGAATAATGCGCATGCTTCGAGGAATATGCCGTTTGATAAAACAACTCAAGCAGACTTTGATATATCTTTTAATACAGGATTCTATCCAACGTTCTATTTTATGCAAGCAGCTTTACCATACTTAAAAGAAACACAAGGGAAAATTATTAACTTTGCATCTGGTGCAGGTATTAACGGTGATGCAAACCAAGCTTCTTATGCAGCGGCAAAGGAAGCAATTCGCGCAATTACTCGAGTAGCAGCTAACGAATTCGGTCCATTTGGAATTAATGTAAACTTAATCGCACCGATTGCTAAATCTCCAGGCTTATAACAATGGGCGGAAGAACATCCAGAATACTATCAAGGGATGCTTTCGAAAATACCTTTAAGAAGACTTGGTGAGTTAGAAGAAGATATTGGTCGTACAGCGGTATTCTTAGCAAGCGCAGATTCAGATTATATTACTGGACAAACAATAATGGTAGATGGCGGTTCAATTAAATTACGTTAATTAGATAAAATAGGGGAAAGAGGATTGTAATATGGCTACGAAAAAGAAAAAAATCCACTACGCATGGTGGTTGCTAGTAGGTCTAGCATTAATGGTAGGTCTAGCAAAAGGCGGAATTATGACAGCGGGTGGATTATTTTTAACACCTGTTACAAAAGATCTTGGAATTGGAATGGGAAGTTTAACGTTATATTTTAGTATTTCATCTATCGTTACAATGATTTTCTTACCGATTGCAGGTAAAATCATGGCGAAGTATGATATTCGATTTATTTTAGTAACAGCAATTATTTTACAAGCAGGATCTTTTGCCATGTTCGGATTGATGAACTCGGTATGGGGTTGGTATTTATTCTGTATTCCAATGTCAATTGGTTCCATTTTCGTGACACAAATTGCTGGTCCAGTATTAATCAATAATTGGTTCAAAAAACACAGCGGTTTAGCAATGGGTATTATGGTTGCCTCTGGTGGTATTTTCGGAGCAATTCTACAACCAATGGCTGGAAACTTAATCGCAAGTGATGGCTGGAGATTTACGTATATTGCTTTAGGAGTACTTGTTATGGCAATCGTTATACCAGTTGTTTTATTAACAATTCGCATGTCTCCACAACAAAAAGGTTTACAACCATTAGGTGCGGACGAAGTGAAAGAAGATCAAACTACTGCACAACCAGCAGCTGCTAATGGTGTATCTATGGCAGCTGCGAAAAAATCAAGTGCATTTTATGCATTATTAATGTTCTTCTTCTTTATTACAGCAATTAGTAGCTTTGGGCAACATGTTGCGCCGTTTGCAATGGGCCTAGGGTATGATGTTCAATTCGCTGGTAGTGCAATGGGTGGTTGGCAAGTTGGTGTGTTAATCGGGGCACTTACATTTGGTGTGTTAAGTGATAAAATTGGTGCGAAAAACACAGCGATTTTCGCTATGTTAGTAGGATTAATTCCGATTGGAATTTTATTGACAGTTCCGAAAAATCCATTCATGTTTAACTTAGCGATTGGTATTTACGGATTTATCGTAGCTTCTTTAGGGACATTAGTACCATTATTAACATCGTCTCTTTTTGGAAACAAAGACTACGCACAAATTTATGCTACAGCTGCACTTGGTTTAGCAGTTGCGGGTATCGTGGCATTACCAGGATACGGATATGTGTTCCAATTAACAGGAAGTTATACTTCTGTTCTATATACAATTGCGGTGATGTTAGTAATCAACGTATTATTAGTATTCATGGCATTCAGAGGGAAAAAGAAATTAGAACAATCTGGAGTTTGGAATTAAAAACAACAAAAATCCTTCGACAAATAATTTGTAGAAGGATTTTTTTGCTGTTGTAGATAGAACGTTTACTTTTTTTCCATAATGGCAAAGTAGTTCCCTTCATTGTCAGCAAAGTTAAACACTCTGCCTGAAGGCATTGTTACTAATTCACCAACAGTAACATCTTGCTCTTTAAAATCGGCATAAAGTTTATCTAGGTTATCTGAGAAAAACATTAAAGATGGTGTGCTCAAATTTAACTCGGGCTGCATTTGAGCGATTAGCTCCTTATTATGGAGAACGATACTCGTTGCTG
Source organism: Psychrobacillus sp. (assembly GCF_032154225.1). GTDB lineage: Bacteria > Bacillota > Bacilli > Bacillales_A > Planococcaceae > Psychrobacillus. The sequence continues at coordinate 231,656 of NZ_JALDYF010000004.1, read as the reverse complement.
CTTCTTTTGTTGGAGCGATTTCAAACCATTTAAATCCTTGTCCATTATCTTCTTCAGATAGTACACAAAATCCTGCTTTTTCTGTCCAAAATTTCACGGACTCGTCTTGATTATTTACATATAGCATTATTTGTCCAAGTTTGTTAATCATTTGTTTTCCTCATTTCAGTTAATTTCGTTATTTCATGATTATAGCAGAGAAGAGCAGAGGGAGGAATTTTAAAGTGGAAATATTTTTATTTGACAACATCATCCCTTCATGTTAAATTTATCGACAATAAAACCATACAAATTCGTTGATGAGAAAAAGTAATTATTGAAACTGTTCCAAAGAGAGCCGGTAAAATGCTGAAAGCCGGTGTTCAGTTCATGTATGAAAATCCTCTCTGAGAAGTCGAGCTGAAATTTAGTAAGTGAGACCGGGTGTCTACCGTTAAAAAGAACGCGTATGATAGTACGTGGCTAAGTGTTATTGAAAATGAACGTTTTCGATAAAATTAGGGTGGTATCACGGTTAAACCCGTCCCTTTACTGGGACGGGTTTTTTGTATGCTTTTATGGAAATAACAAGGAGTGATATCGAATGGAAAAAGAATCTGTACTGCAAAGAGAAGAGCGCATAAGAAGTTATTGGACGGCAGAACAAGTGTTCAAAAAGTCAATTGATGAGAGAGAAAACGATCCTTCCTTCGTATTTTATGAAGGGCCGCCTACGGCCAACGGTCTGCCACATGTGGGGCACGCTTTAGGTCGGACGATAAAAGACGTAGTGGCAAGGTATAAAACAATGACGGGTCACCAAGTTATTCGAAAAGCAGGCTGGGATACGCACGGATTACCTGTTGAACTTGGAGTAGAAAAACAATTAGGTATTTCAGGTAAAAGTGAAATTGAAAAATACGGTGTAGAAGCATTTATTGATAAATGTAAAGAAAGTGTTTTTGTTTATGAAAAACAGTGGCGTGAGTTTACAGAACAACTCGGATATTGGGTTGAAATGGATGACCCTTATTTAACTTTAAGCAATACGTATATTGAAAGTGAATGGAATATACTTGGTACGATTCATGAGAAAGGACTGCTCCAAAAGGGACATCGTGTATCCCCATATTGTCCGAGTTGCCAAACATCTCTTAGCTCCCATGAAGTATCCCAGGGTTACAAAATGGTAAAAGATTTATCTGCTACAGCAAAATTTAAGCTGAAAGATCGGGACAATGAATACTTTTTAGGATGGACGACAACTCCATGGACATTGCCAGCAAATGTTGCGTTAGCGATGAATTCATCGATGAAATATGTACGTGCAAAACAAGGAAATGATATTTTGATTGTGGCGGAAGCGTTAGTAGAGAAAGTACTAAAAAATGACTATGAAGTGCTTTCCGTCCATTTAGGATCAGATTTTAAAGATATTGCTTACAATCCATTGTTTGATTTTGTCGATGTGGAAGTTGGTCATAAAGTCGTAATGGCAAACTTTGTATCTGCTGAGAGTGGTACAGGAATTGTTCATATTGCGCCAGCGTATGGGGAAGATGATTACCGAGTTGTACAAGAAAATGGTCTTTCATTCATCAATGTTGTAGATGAAAAAGGTAGATATACCTCGGATGTTACGGGCTTTGAAGGTAGATTTGTGAAAGATTGTGATGTAGATATTGTGCGTAATCTTGCAGAACGAGGACTGTTATTTAATAAAGAAAAATATGAACATAGTTATCCTCATTGCTGGCGTTGTGATTCTCCTTTACTTTATTATGCAAGTGAAAGTTGGTTCATTAAAACAACTGCCTTAAAAGACCAATTTATTCAAAATAATAATACGGTAACTTGGCACCCTGAGCATATTAAGCATGGGAGATTCGGAAACTTTTTAGAGCAAATGGTGGACTGGAATATTAGTCGAAAACGCTATTGGGGGACGCCTTTAAATGTTTGGCAATGTGAAGAATGCGATCATGAATATGCGCCAAAAAGTATAGAGGACTTAAAAACAAATTCCATTCATTCTTTAGAAAATGTGGAGTTGCATAAGCCTTATGTTGATACGATTAAGCTTCGTTGTTCTCAGTGTGAAGGGACAATGGTTAGAACCCCTGAAGTAATCGATGTTTGGTTTGATAGTGGATCGATGCCATTTGCACAATATCACTATCCTTTCGAGAATAAAGAGCTTTTTGTTAAACAGTTTCCCGCGGATGTCGTTATAGAAGGAATAGATCAAACACGAGGATGGTTTTATAGTTTACTTGCTGTTTCTACCTTATTTACAGGTCAAGCACCGTATAAGCGGGTGTTGTCTTTAGGACATATATTAGATGAAAATGGACAAAAAATGTCTAAAAGTAAAGGAAATGCACTTGATCCAGTAGAGTTAATCGAAAAATTCGGTGCTGATTCTTTACGTTGGGCTTTATTGGTGGATAGTGCGCCTTGGAATCCAAAACGTTTTTCCGAACGAATTGTTCAGGAGGCAAAATCTAAATTAGTCGATACATTGGATAATGTGCATAGTTTTTATACGTTGTATGCTGATTTAGATAACTACAATCCAAAAGTTAAGTATGAGACAAATAATAATAATTTGGATGATTGGATTTTATCTCGTTTGCATAGCACGATAAAAATCGTTCGAGTTAATTTGGATGATTACCACTTTACAAATGCTGCTAGAGAAATCGCAAAATTATTAGAGCAAGTGAGCAATTGGTATGTAAGAAGATCTAGAGAGCGTTTTTGGTCAAGTGAGATGAATCCTGAAAAAGCTGCTGCGTACGATACTCTTTATGAAGTATTAACAACAATTAGTCAGCTACTCGCTCCTTTAACGCCATTCATCGCGGAAGATGTATTTATGCGTTTAACGGGAGAGAGTGTTCATTTATCAAACTATCCAGAACATGATGAAAAACTAATTAATGAACTGCTTGAAAAAGAAATGGATGCAGTGCTTCAGGTTGTAGAGCTAGGTAGAAGTGTACGAAATACAGCGTCATTGAAAGTAAAACAGCCATTAGCAACTCTTTCACTTATGAGTCTAAATAATGAAGTAAATTGGACTTTATACGAAAGTATTGTGAAGGAAGAATTGAATGTGAAGCAATTTGAGTTGATGGAAAATGAAGGGGAATTTGTTTTTACAAAGGTGAAGCTCGATTTTAAAAAGTCTGGTGCGAAATTTGGTAAACAATCGAATGCAGTAAATACATGGCTTCAGTCTTTAGAAGAGAGACATGTTAGCGAATTTATGCAGGCTGGTTTCCTAGAAGAAACTTTTGATGAGAAAGTGAAAGTACTGCTAGAAGATGTACTAATCGAAAAAGTAGCTAAGGAAGGGTATGCTTCTGCGACAAATGGAGTATATACAGTAACGTTAAATATTACTTTGACAGATGAACTCATTCAAGAAGGCATGGCCCGTGAAATGATCCGTGCTGTACAGGAATATAGAAAAAAATTAAATCTTCCAATCGATAGTCGTGTTGATATTGTCGTAAATACGGATAAAGAGTTTCAAGAGGTTTTAAACAAGCATGAACAAATGTTGCAGCAAAACCTACTAATGCGTAATCTAACAATTTCTGAGCAAGAGATTGAAGGAAATGAAATTATCATTGCTAATCATTCGTTGCTAATAGAAATAACAGAGGTAAACTAAGGCTGACATAATTTAAAATCGGGTATTAATACTATTTTTAATACCCGATTTTATAAAAGCATCTGAAATAATTATTGTCTAATAGGAGGTTTTGAAGTGTTTTCATTTAAAGTAAATAATCAAATAGAAATTGAATTATTACAACAGCAACACAAAGATGAATTATACAATCTTGTAGACACTAATAGAGAATATTTACGAAAATGGCTACTTTGGGTTGATAAAAGAAAATCAGCAGAGGATTTTGCGCCGATTATCCCAATTTGGATAAATAATTACGCAAATAATAATGGATTTGATGCTGGAATTAGATATAACGGTAATCTAGTAGGAATGATTGGGCTCCATTTTATTGATTGGAAAAATAAATCAACAAGTATCGGTTATTTTTTGTCCGAAGAAGCACAAGGAAAGGGCATTATAACTAGTAGCGTACAGGTTGTAATAGACTATCTTTTTGAAGAGATGGATTTACATAGAATTGAAATTCAAGTTGCAGCTAATAACTTAAAAAGCTCTGCTATTCCTAGGAGATTAGGGTTTGTTCAAGAAGGGATTAAACGAGATGGACAATGGCTGTATGACCATTATGAAGATTTATTAACATTTAGCCTTTTAAAAAGTGATTGGAAAAAAAGAAATAGTACAAAGTGATAACAATCAGTTCATAACGAAAGAATCCAATTTCCATAAATTCAAATTGGATTCTTTTGGTTGATCGAATACTACAGTTTATTTTGATACGATTACTTTACAGAAAATACTTTTTGGCTCGGTAACTCTAAACAGTTTAGTTGCCCACCATATACAGCCCCACCGTCAATACCAATGATTCGATTGCTTCCGAAATATACATTGTTATTTTCCGTGTCGTTATGAAGCGAATTTGTTTCCGTATGGCCAAATATAACCGTTTTCTCACCCGTATATCCTTTGTGAAACACATCTCGAATCCATATGAGTAAGTGAGGATCAGTTTCCGAAATAGGTGTTGTTGGCTCTACGCCCGCATGGACAAAAATATATTCGGGTGTTTCTATGTAAAGTTCTAAACTTTGTATAAATTCTAAGTGTTTTTGAAGTATGTCTGATTGCAGTACTGGTTTTTTAAAGTCTTCTTCATTAACAGCAATATTCTCCTCTGAAAAACCATAACTATATAATGTAGCATCTCCTCCACATAGCATCACCCAGTGATTCCAAGCTCTTTCTACATCGGTAGTTAATGCCTTTATCATTAGGTCCTCATGATTACCCTTCAGTACGCGTGCTCCGTTTTCTTTGAGTTTTATCACTTTTTCTAGGACTTCTTTTGCATTAGGTCCACGGTCTACATAATCACCAAGTAGTATTAATTGATCTTCTTCATGGTTGTATTCCATTTTTTTAAGTAACTGTTCAAATTTTTGTAGTTCTCCGTGAATATCGCTTATTACAAGAGTTCTTTTCAATTTTTTCGCTTCTTTCTAATTGTCTATGGATATTTCTATCTTAACGATAAACGGTTTAATTGGAAAGGGAAGATTTTGATTAACGTAAAATATTCGAAACGTATGTTCTTGTATTGTGTAATAGTTGTAATAGTTGTAATAGTTGTAATAGTGTGAAAACAATAAGCTGGGTCTGAAAATGAAAGATGACAATTGCATTTGTACTTGAAAGACCGATGAAATACCGTGCGAATATAATAGATCAAGATGACTTATGGAAGAGAGTTATTGCGGATCAAATAGTGAAGATGCATTTGAAAGATGGGAAAGAGAAATGGATTTTGATCCATATTGAAGTACAAGGCGCCGCGGATGATGAGTTTTCCAAGAGAATGTTCCCATACTTCTATCGTATTTTCGATAAATATGATAAAGAAATTGTAGCATTTGCGATAATAACCGATTCACAGAAAAGTAATGAATCTAGTGCATTTAATTATTCTTATTTTGGTACAAAATTAAATTATGCGTATAATTCATATCGAATCGCTAATCAGAATATAGAGGTATTAAAACATTCTAAGCGCATCTTTAGTAAGGTGATACTTGCTGCGCAGTATATGAATGAAACAAAAGGAAATGTTTAAAAGCGTTATGCTTTTAAAATGACTTTAATGCAGGAAATCCTTGAAAATACGGATTATCCGAAAACATCTATTTCCTCTGTGTTTTACTTTATTGATTATTTGTTGCATTTACCAGAAGATTTAACGAAACGTTTATATAGCAATATTAGTCCGATATTGCAGAAGGAGGCTAGTAGTATGTTATTTTCAGAAAAATATGGTGAATCCCCAACTCTTGCGGAAGCTTTTGCCTTTGAACGAAAAGAAGCGGAAGAGAAAGGGAAGTTAGAAGGAAAACTAGAAGCACTCAGAAGTCTTGCAAAAACTCTAATAAATAAAAATTACTCTGATGAAAAAATTATGGAACTGACTAATTTAAGTGTAGAAGAAGTGGGAGCATTAAGAAACAAATAATCGCAAAATCATTTTAATCAAAAAATTATTTGACAATTGAAAGTATTCCTACTAAGATAAAAAGTAACTTTTATGTTCGGATACGGGTAGAAGGTGCCGATAGCGGTACCGCCCATAGAACAGATGAGCCGAGATTAGATGAGCATAGCTGAGAAATTGTTTGAATAAGAAGAGTAGCATTAGTATGCGATTAAGAGAGTCAGTGGTTGGTGAAAACTGATTCGTTGCTAGTGTGAATGGACTTATGAGAGCTTCCTTGAGAACGACTAATCGTTTTAGGGGAAGACGTGTTTCCTACGTTACAGGATATGAAGTGGGAGTAATATTGCTCCAACATGAGGTGGCAACGCGGTCAACACCGTCCTCTTCAAAGGGATTTTTCTGAATTCCTTTGAAGAGGGCTTTTTTTTATGTTGAAAAAGTTAAGATGAGCAGAGGAGAGATTGTGATGAGCGCAGATCAGTTAGGTTATCGGACGACTTCTAAGAAATTAAATGGAGATTCCTTGACACCCATTTTGATTTTGAGAAGGTTAGAAGGCAAGCGAAAGTTTTTATTGGAAAGCTCTGCAAAGCATGAGAGCTCTGGTAGATATTCAATTATAGGCGTGAATCCATTGAAATCATTTACCGGGAGTGAAGATAAAATCATCGAACGCTTTTATGATTCGGATAAAGAATATGTGCATGAAGGAAATGTGTTTGAACTTCTAAAAAGGCTAATTCCACGTATTCCAGATCATAGTGAATTACCTTTTACCGGAGGGGCGGTTGGTTATATTGGATATGGAGCGTGTATGCCAAAGAAATCTTTATTGAAAGATGAATTGAACATTCCAGCAATCTTTTTCAATGTATACGAAACGATTGTTATTTTTGATCATTTTTTAGATGAAGTAACGATTTTTCATACACAAATTGGTGCAGTACAAGAAGAACCTGACTTAGAAAGTATTGCTAAACAAATTACTACTAGTCAAGTGGAAACGGAAACAGCGTTTTCTATATCAGACTATTCATGTTCTGTTACGCAGCATCAATTTGAGGAGCTTGTTCGAAAAGCTAAAGTCTATATTGAACAAGGCGAAGTGGAGCAAGTCGTATTATCTCGAAGATTAGTAGCTGATTTTACAGGAGATCCTTTTTCTTTATATAGAAAACTGAGAAGACGTAACCCATCACCCTATATGTATTATATGGAACTAGAAGATTACGTTATTGTCGGAACATCTCCAGAAAGTCTTGTGCGAGTTACGAATGGAAAAGTGGTAACCAATCCAATTGCAGGAACCCGAAGAAGAGGTAAAAACGCACAAGAAGACATGGCATTAGAGCAAGAATTACTTGCTGACCCTAAAGAAATTTCGGAGCATAAAATGCTTGTGGATCTTGGATTAGAAGAGCTAGGGAGAGTCTGTGTTCCAGGTACAGTTCAAGTAACGAACTATATGTATTTAGTTCGTTACGAGCATGTGATGCATATTGTGTCAGAAATTGAAGGTGATTTATTGACATCGCTTCATCCAATTGATGCATTAAGTAGCTGTTTCCCAGCTGGAACTGTCACTGGCTCTCCAAAAGTGCGAGCGATTGAAATTATTGACGAGCTAGAAAATGTACAGAGAAGTTTTTACGGAGGTTCAATCGGATATATTGGCTTCAATGGTAATATGGATTTTGCTTTAACGATTCGAACGATGCTTATAAAAGATGGAAAAGTATATGTGCAAGCGGGTGCAGGAATCGTTGCAGCGTCACAACCGAAATTAGAATTTAAAGAGACGTACAATAAAGCAAGATCTTTACTGGACGTATTGCATTAAGCTAGCTGAGCAGAGGAGAGTATGAGATGAGAAATTTTATAGAAAAAGTGGAGAAGCGAGAGCATTTATTGTACGACGAAATGATCGAGGCATCGAAGCTACTATTCGATGAACAAACAGATTTACAGCAAATCGAGATTTTTTTAATTGCCTTATCAAACAAAGGAGAAACAGCTTATGAAGTTGCAGCACTCGCTACTGTCATGAAGTCATTTTCTTTAAAATTGAATGTTCCAGAAGGAAGCTATATGGATAACTGTGGTACCGGTGGAGATCGTTCCAATAGTTTTAATATTAGCACCGCAGCAGCGTTTGTGTTAGCTGGAGAAGGAGTAACCATTGCAAAGCACGGAAATAGAAAGGTTTCTAGTGCTGCAGGAAGCTTTGATGTATTGGAGGCACTTGGCATTCATCCTACGATTGATACCCAATCAACAATGGATTTACTTCAACAAGAAAGACTCACTTTCCTTTATGCACCAACGATTCATCCACATTTAAAAAGAATTGGATTCGTTCGAGAGAGAATTGGAAGACCGACCATTTTTAATCTTGTTGGCCCACTGACAAATCCAGTAAGTTTAGAAACACAATATACGGGTATTAATCGAACAGATTTTACAATGGATTATGCATCTGTTTTGCGCATGCTTGGAAGGGAACGAGCAATTGTCGTAAGTGGAGCTGGTGGGATGGATGAAGCATCATTAGCGGGTAAAAATGACTTTGTCTTATTGGATAAAGGCGATTTAATCCCTTTTTCGCTTACACCAGAAGAGGTGGGCTTATCTTTTGCACCTATTTCAGCAATTCGTGGTGGAGATGCGCATGAAAATGCAACAATTATGCTGGCAGTACTTCGTGGAGAGCGCAGTGCCTATTTCGATACAGTCATTTTCAATGCAGGAATTGGATTTTTTGCTAATGGTTTCGTGAAGACAATTCAAGAAGGTGTAAAAATAGCAGCAGATTGCATTTTATCAGGAAGAGCCTTCCAAAAACTAGAAGCTATTAAACGGTTTAATAAAACAACTGCTAGACAGGAGGTAGTTAGATGACGACTATTTTAGATGAAATTTTACAGGAGAAAAAAGCACAAGTGAAGGAAATGCTTCATCAAAATAATAAAAAGAATGAGAGCCCTTCTTCTAGACCGTCACTATTCGATCAACTTTATAAAACAAAGCATTTGCAAGTAATTTCAGAAATAAAACGTGCTTCACCTTCTAAAGGTCTGATTACAGAGAACGTAGATCCAGTAGCTCAATCAAAAGCATATTACGATGCAGGAGTAGCTTGCATTTCAGTCTTGACTGATAATCTCTTTTTCAAAGGATCTTTTCAAGATTTAACAGCTGTTGCAAAGGCAGTACCTATTCCTTTATTATGTAAAGATTTTATCATTCATCCTGTACAAATTGATGAAGCACAAAGCGCCGGTGCATCTGTCATTCTTCTAATCGTTGCAGCACTTAACGAAGAACAATTAGAACGTTTATATAACTATGCAACTGCGTTGGGGCTAGAGGTATTAGTAGAAGTGCATGACATTCCAGAGTTAAAAAGAGCTTTAAAAATCGAAGCGAAACTTATTGGTGTAAACAATCGAGATTTACGAACATTCGAAGTCGATTTGAAACGCACAGAGGAAATAGCAGCAGTCTTTCCATTTCATGAAGAACGAGTGCTTATAAGTGAAAGTGGTATATGGAAAATAGAGGATGCTAATAGAGTTACGGAAGCAGGGGCGAGTGCAGTGCTTGTTGGTGAATCATTGATGCGAAGTCAAAATATCGAACAAGTAGTTCACTCGTTTCAAGTGAAGCGAGGTGAAAATGCTCAATGACTAAAGTAAAAATTTGCGGATTGATGGAGAAAGATCATGTGAATGCAGCGGTTGAGGCAGGAGCCGATGCGATTGGATTTGTTTTTGCTCCAAGCAAGCGGCAAATAACGATTAAAGAAGCAAAAAAGCTTGCAGTGGATATTCCTAATACAGTTTTAAAAATAGGTGTTTTTGTTAATGCCACACAAGAAGAAATGGAAAAAGCATATAGGGAAGTACCATTAGATTTCATTCAATACCATGGCAATGAAAAACCAAGCTCTATTCAGGCCCATGGCTATCCTTCTATTAAAGCTGTATCCGTTCGAAGCGAACAAGATGTCGAGGTGGCAACACAGTATAATACGGAGTTTTTATTATTTGATGCACCTCAAGCAGGTAGTGGGATAACATTCGATTGGCAGCACTTGGAACGTCTTCATATTGCAAAAGAAAAAGTAATTTTAGCAGGGGGCTTACATGTAGAAAATGTTGCCGAGGCAATTGAACATGTTAACCCCTATATGGTAGACGTTTCGAGTGGCGTAGAGAAAGATGGAAGAAAAGATAAACAATTGATTCGTGCATTTATACACGCAGTCAAAGAAAGGGAGCAATGAGCGAATGGTACAAGTAAAAGAAGGTCGTTATGGTCGGTTTGGTGGTCAATTTGTTCCAGAAACGTTGATGAGCGCACTAATAGAATTGGAAGTAGCGTATGATGAAGCCATATTAGATCCAGCTTTTTTAGAAGAAGTGAGCTATTACTTGAAAGATTATGTTGGACGAGAAACCCCACTTTACTTTGCGGAACGTCTTACAAATCAGTTTGGTGGAGCGAAAATTTATTTGAAACGGGAAGATTTAAACCATACAGGAGCACATAAAATTAATAACACAATTGGGCAAGCGCTTCTTGCTGTGCGTATGGGGAAAAAGAAAATTGTAGCAGAAACCGGAGCGGGTCAGCACGGTGTCGCTACAGCTACTGTTTGCGCATTATTCGATTTAGAATGCGTCGTGTTCATGGGGAAAGAGGATATTCGAAGACAGGAACTGAATGTATTTCGTATGGAGCTGTTAGGGGCAAAAGTCGTGTCTGTCGATCAAGGCTCAGGAACACTTAAAGATGCTGTCAATGAAGCACTTCGTTACTGGGTAGCAAATGTGGAAGATACACATTATATTTTAGGTTCTGCACTTGGGCCACATCCTTTCCCGAAAATTGTCCGTGATTTTCAGTGTGTCATTGGTGTGGAAACTAGAAAGCAAATAGTAAAAAAAGAAGGACGTTTACCTGATGTAATTGTCGCTTGTATTGGCGGAGGTAGTAATGCAATTGGTATGTTCCATCCTTTTATTGATGACGAGCTAGTTGCATTGTATGGGGTAGAAGCTGCTGGTAGTGGAATTGAAACGGGATTACATGCCGCAGCTGTTGCTGATGGAAAAGAAGGTGTGTTACATGGGGCTTATATGTATGTATTACAAGATGACAACGGCTTTATACAAGAAGCGCATTCGATTTCAGCTGGTTTAGATTATCCAGCGGTTGGGCCAGAGCATTGTCATTTACATGACATTGGTCGAGTAACCTATACTTCAGTTACAGATAAGGAAGCCCTTGAAGGTTTACAAATACTTGCAAAAACAGAAGGAATTATTCCAGCTTTGGAAAGTGCACATGCGGTTTATTATGCAACAAAATTAGCGGAAAAAATGCGCTCCGATGAAATTATCGTCATTTGTCTATCTGGTCGTGGAGATAAAGATGTGCATACGGTTCGAGACGCACTTGGAGGTGTTCAGAATGACTAAAAAGATGTTAACTACCGCTATAGAAAACTGCTTACAAGCAGGTGATAAAGCATTCATTCCATATATTATGGCGGGAGATGGAGACTTAAAAAAACAAATCTTATTTCTCCAAAATGCTGGCGTGACCGCAATTGAAATTGGCATTCCATTTTCTGATCCAGTAGCAGATGGTACGACAATTCAACGTGCAGGAGAGCGCGCATTACAAAACGGTGCAACATTACGAACTATTTTGAGCGAGCTATATACGATTAAAGAGGAAGTTTCTGTTCCGCTTATTATTATGTCTTATATAAACCCAATATTAAGCTATGGAATAGATGCTTTTGCAGAGCAGTGTGTAGCAAGTGGAATAAGCGGCTTAATCGTCCCGGACGTACCATTAGAGGAAAGTGATTTTGTGAAAAAGGCATTTTTGGAAACCGATGTGGCATTCATTCCGCTAGTTTCATTAACAAGCCCACCTGATCGAATCGAAAGAATCGCTGGCTCCGGGGAAGGTTTTTTATATGCGGTTACGATAAATGGAATTACGGGAGTACGAGATGAATTTGCCGATCTGTTAGAAAATCATTTAAAACAGCTAAAAGAAATTAGTCCAATTCCCGTACTAGCTGGCTTTGGTATTTCAACACCCGAACAAGTTCAGGCAATTGGTTCATTAGCAGACGGGATTATTGTGGGTAGTGCAATTGTTGAAGCATTTCATCAAAACAAGCAAGAAAAAATAACTGCACTTGTTCAAGCGTCTAAGACGAAAGTAGTAATCTAAAAAGAGGTAATCCGTCTGTGAACGGATTACCTCTTTTTCTTATGATTCAACGACAGGCACTATTTTTGAACTTGTGTTTTTTAATGGTTCTAACGCATGCAATGTGTTTCTCGCAATGATTAATCCAATTGTGGTAATACCTTCAGCAATTGGGAAGGCAAGCCAGATGAAATCACTACCGAAATACGTTGGTAACAGCCATAAAAGAGGTAAAAACAAAACAATATTTTTAGCGATAATTATAATAGAAGAAAGTTTAATCTTTTCAATCGCTTGATAGTATTCTGCATAAACCAAGTTAATACCCATAAATAAATAACCGATGAAAAACAGAGTAATACCTTTTTCAGTATACGCAATTACTTCTGCGGAAGAAACTCCAAATAAGGCAATAATATTATTCCCAAATAACCAACCGACAAGCAGTATTATTGCTCCAAATACAATTCCTGTAATAACGCCAAGTCTCAAAAATTGCTGAAGTCGACTATATAATTTCGCTCCATAGTGAAAGCTTACAATTGGCTGTAATGCTGCACCAATACCGATAAATAACATAATAAAAACAGCATGTAAGTAGTTGACAACTGCATAAGCAGTTACACCAATTTCACCGATAAAATGCATGAAAGTTATATTATAAGCGATAATAACAAACGCTGCCGAACTTTCGATAATAAAACTTGGAAGACCTACTTTAAATATATCCCTAATAATTAGGAATTCCCATTTTAATTTCGTGAACTTTAGTATACTCTCTTTGCGAAGAAAGTGAGTCGATAATACAGCTAAACCAATTGCCGCCGATATCCCAGTAGCATAAGCTGCTCCACTAACACCAAAATCGAATACAAATATAAACAAATAGTTGAATAGTATATTCAATACAGATGTAGTAATTAGCCCTACCATAGCAAGCCGAGGATTTCCGTCATTTCGAATAAAAATACTCAAAATATTTTCAAGCACAAATATAATCCCAAATAATAAGATAACATGTAAATAGTCGAGAACATATGGCATAATTTGTTCATTCGCCCCAAATAGATAAGCCATTTCCTGTTGTTTCCACAAACCTAAAATAACAAGTATACCAACGATAAAAATAGTAATTGCAAATGACTGTGTAAAGATAGATCTCGCTTTTTCCTTATTATTTTGTCCTAAAGAAATCGAGTATAGCGTGGCACCACCCATTCCAATCCAAAGGGAGATGGATAATAATATGGAGAAAATCGGAACTGCGATATTAACACCTGCTAAAGCATCTGCACCAATACCATTGCCGACGAAAATTCCGTCTACTAATATATTGATAGCCATTAACAGCATTCCGACTACTGATGGGAGTAAATAGGAAAGAAATAGTTTTGTTGTTGGGGTATTTTTTAATTTTAAAGAAGTTTCGTTCATTTGTATCACCTTTAACCAATCTTGTCTAATTATAAATTGTTACTGTCCGTTTAAGTTCGTGAATTTTTTTACCATTATTTTTTCATTATTAATATCAAGTTCTCCATTAAACTGAAAATCAAATTTTTCGTATAAATGTATAGCTGCTTTATTATCTTCAAAAATACTTAAATAAATATTTTGCGAAGTGTATTCGTCGTCAAGCTTTTGTAACATTGCCTGAAGCATTGTTTTACCATAACCTAATCCTTGATGCTTGGAATCGATTAAAAATCGATCTAGCCAAAGTCGACCGTTCTCCTTTTCATCTGGGAAAAAGCCATACATTGCAAAACCGACTAGACTATCATCTGCATATAGGGCAACTGGTTTATAAAACTCGCATTCTTTCGCTTCATCCAAACATTGTTCCGTCGTTTCAATGAATGATTGCTGGGATTCTCCTACTCTCAAATTTAAAATTTCTTGTACATTTTCTTGTGTTACGTCATGAATCGAAATAGTCATGACTATCAATTCCTTTCTTTTCCTACAAATACATGTCTGATGTGGTATATTTATATCCTAAAGTATACGGTAACCATATAGTCAAGGGGGAAGTTTTAAAATGAGTGAGAATTTACGAAAATACTTTACAACGGGAGAATTTGCGAAGTTATGTAATGTAAAAAAGCAAACATTGTTTCATTATGATGAAATAGGACTGCTTTCACCAGAAATAAAAAATGACAAAGGATATCGCTATTATTCATATCATCAGTTCGATGTTTTTAACGTGATTGAATTATTAAAAGAGGTAGATATGCCTTTAAAAGAAATTAAACTATTTTTGAAAAATAAAACACCAGTCGAATTAATCGAGCTATTAAAAGGAAAGTCATTAGAAATTGAAAAAAAGATTAACACCCTTAACCAAATACAAAAAATTATTGATACGAAAATTACTTTAACAGAATATGCTTTAACGATAGATTTTTCACAAATTACACTTGTTGAGCAAGCGGAAGAACAATTGTTTTTAAGTAATTCTATTTTAGATTGTTCGGATCGAGAATTTTTAAAATCAATTTCTACATTTATTGACTATTTATATACGAATGAATTAGATCTAGGGTATCCTATCGGAGCAGTTGTAAGTAAGGAGAAACTTCTAGGAGAGGACTATGACAATTATTCGTATTTGTATACGAAAATAGCGGAAGATGCGAAAGGAATTTCTTTTTATACAAAACAAAAAGGCTTATATGTCGTCGGATTTCACAAGGGTGATGATAAAAATATTTCGAAAACATATAAAAAAATGATGGATTTTATCGATACTCATCATATAAAGCTTGGTAGTTATGCATATGAGGAATATGTGCTTGATGAAATTTCGGTAACTGGCAATGATAATTATGTCACGCAAATCATGATAGAAGTGGAGGAGTAAGTATGGATGTAAAGTACCCTATCGGAAAATTCGAGTTTAGTGGTGATATAACAAATGAAGTAATAGAAGTTTGGATGAAAGAGTTGGAGGATTTCCCAGCTTTACTAACTGCTGCTGTAGAAAATTTAAATGACGAGCAGCTAGATACACGGTACCGAGAAGCTGGATGGACTGTTCGTCAAGTTGTTCATCATGTTGCCGATAGTCATATGAATGCATATATTCGATTTAAACTAGCGTTGACGGAAGATAATCCAGTCATTAAATCATATGATGAAGCAAACTGGGCGGAACTTGCTGACTCTGAGCTGCCAATTGATATTTCTCTTTCATTACTAAAAGCGGTGCATATTCGACTTGTGAAGCTGTTACGAAGTTTAGATGCTAGCAATCTTAAAAAAACGTTTATACATCCCGATACTGGTGAAGTATGGATTGTTGAAAATATTGGTTTATACGTTTGGCATGGAAAGCATCATCTTACTCATATTACTAATCTTTGTAAGCGGATGAACTGGTAAATATTTAGTTACCCGTTTTTTCTTCATATTCCGTTTCATGTGACATTGTACACTAAAATACCTTTAATTAAAGAAAGGACATTACAAATGAATCCAGAATTGGA
The DNA here is from genome assembly GCF_032154225.1 of Psychrobacillus sp. GTDB lineage: Bacteria > Bacillota > Bacilli > Bacillales_A > Planococcaceae > Psychrobacillus. The sequence continues at coordinate 215,818 of NZ_JALDYF010000004.1, read as the reverse complement.
CCACGCACTTTTTTTGCGACAAGATGGAAGGTTAAAGGAATCAAATGAAGTACTAATAAAATTGGCAGAAGAATTGCCGGGTAATGCTTATGTTAATTACCAATGTGCATGGAGTTATGATGTGCTAGGAGAGGAGTCAAAAGCTGCACCTTATTATGAAAATGCCATCGACTTAGGACTAACGGAATCCGATTTAGAAGGAGCTTTACTAGGATTAGGAAGCACGTACAGAACGCTAGGGGATTATGAAAAATCCCAAACGGTCTTTTTAAAAGGTATGGACTTGTTTCCTACGAATAAAGCAATCCAAGTGTTTTATTCCATGACACTTTATAATTTAAATGAGCATAATCGTGCGATGGAATTATTACTTAAGTGTATTGCAGAAACGACTACCGATGAAGAAATTTTGAGTTATCAAAAGGCCATTACTTTTTATGCGGACAAATTAGATGAGCGCTTTTAAGATCCCAATTCTAACTGAATAATCATACTCTCTTCTTCTTAGAAATAGAATGTATAAGACCTATTAGAGAGGGGGGGAAAAGAGTGGGCATCAAATTAATAAAAATTTCCGTTGTGTATTTTGCTATTGGAGTACTTTTAGGGATGTATATGTCTATGGCACATGATTATGCATTAAAAGGCGTTCATGTGCATATCAATTTACTTGGTTGGGCTTCATTTGCATTATCTGGTATCATCTATCATATTTTCCCGAGGACAGGAAGACATGGACTCGCAAAATGGCATTTTTGGACTGGTAATATCGGGTTGCCGGTAATGATGATTGGACTCGCAGCACTTATATTAACTGGAGCAGGACAACTGGCAATCGCCGTTTCGATCGGAGCAACTTTAGTAGTTATCAGTGTTATTTTATTTGCAATCAATATACTGATGAATTTACAAACTGCACCAACAAAAGGCTAACAATACGGCGGATCTGCTATTCTTGCAGATCCATTTTTTACTTGAAAGGAGCATACATATGGAACTTCTCCAAATCCCTTTTTTACAAAACTGTTTATCGTATGAATTAATTGAGGAAGGCTACTCAAATGAAGAAAAATGGTGTATTGATAATACGTATTTATTACGCATTTCTCCAGATAAAGATATAGCTCAATTAGAACAACAAGAAAAGCTAATAAATTCTGCTCATGCAAAGGACAAGCATATTCCGTTTGTACACGATGTTGGAATACATGACGGAAAAGCATATATGATTTTAGATTATATAATTGGAGAAAATGGAAATGTAGCATTATTAAACGCCAGTCCAGCAGATCAATACAAAATTGGGCAACAAGTGGGCAAGACGTTTAAAAACTTACATAGTATTCCTGCACCGAATGATCATCCTAGTTGGGAGCAGCTTTGGACAAGCCGAGTACAGAAACTAACCCCACGTTTTGAAAAAATAGCGAATGAAAATGAGCGCTATTTAACTGTGCTACCATTCATAGAAAGCCAGCTGCATTTATTAAAAGATCGACCCTGCCGCGCGCAGCATTATGATTTTCACCCTGGTAATATTTTAATACATGAAAATCAATTTACAGGACTTATCGATTTGCAAAAAATAACTTATGCTGATCCAGTGAACGAATTTTACAAAATGGAATACTTTAATGTGTCTGTAAGTAGAGAATATTCCTGTGGAGTTTTGGATGGTTATCATGACAATCAGACTATATTGGATTCTTTTTGGGAATTACATCGTTTGTATGTAGCTATTCATATCGTTTCAGCAGAAGTATGGGGACATGAAGGTGGCATTAAACAACAGGGGAAGTTTCAAAAATATACCCAATTTACTTTGGATCAGTTTGAAGATTTTCATATTCTCATACCGAAATGGTACAAAGTATAAAAAAAACGCCGAGTCACTTCGACTAAACGTTGAAGCGATCGGCAGTTTTTTAATTATAGAATTTGCATTTCTCTTGGGAAGGAAGACAATACTTCCACTTTTCTATCTTCATTGATGTAGACAGTATCCTCGATGCGCACACCACCAACATCCGGAATGTAAATCCCTGGTTCAATCGTGAAGACAAGTCCAGTTTCCGCTATGCCTTCATTATTTTGGTGAATGGAAGGTTCTTCGTGGAGTTCCATTCCTAAACCATGGCCAACTCGATTATTGAAATATTGCCCATAACCTTTTTCGATAATGATATTTCTTGCTGCTAGGTCGAACGTTTTTAGCGCGACGCCAGCTTGTACTGCTTGAATCCCTGCTTGATTGGACTCGAGAACAATACCGTATATTTTCTTCTGCTCCTCAGAAGCCTCGCCGATAATGAATGTTCGTGTAATATCGGAGGAATAGCCGTCTTTCATAACACCGAAATCAATTAAAAGATAATCGCCTATTTGCAGTTTTCGCTCACCAGGTGAACCGTGAGGAAATGCTGCTTTTTCGCCCGATAACACAATTGTAGAGAAGGAGGGACCATCCGCTCCAAATTTACGCATTAAAACTCCAGTTCAGCAGTTAATTCCGCTTCTGTCATACCGACAACTACTTTTTTAATACCTTCTTCGAGTACTTTCTCAATAATCTCAAGTGCTTTCTTCAAATAGCTTATTTCTTCTATTGATTTTTTCATGCGCTGTTTAATGATAAAAGGTTGTACATCGACAACTTGGATGCTAGGAAATACTTTCAGAAGGCTTTGATAACGGAAATAGCTTAACGCTTTTCCTTCAATACCCATAATTCCTTGAAAGGCACCAATTGTATTACTTACAACATCAAACGGGTTCTGTTCATCCGATATAGGAATAATATGCTCGATATCGGCTGCTTGTATAGCAACGTCTTTATCTAATGCAGGAACGAATAAAGAAGACATATTGTTCTGCGTGTTAATAATCAATGACATGAACAGTTCATGAGGATTCGAATTAAAACCTGTGTAATAAAAAACATCTGATGGATCTGTAATCATCACCGCATCAATTGCTTGTTCGACGAGATAATGTTTCAAAATAGTACGTCTAACATCGAATAAATTGCTCAATATGAAAACCTCCAATAATAGGCATGTAAGAAAAAACCAATATTAAGATAGTTTACGATAATAACAGTTGTTATACAATCGGAATTGGGGAGGTGCCGTGTATATTATCATTGCAAAATTTATTGGACAGTGACATGAAAGTATACATATTATAAAAGTATTTGTATAAAATATTGGACAATTTAGTGGTACAGATATGGTTTCCGGTGTATATGTAAACGATTTTTTCATCTTAGTTAATATTGGGAACAAGTGTATTGCCCAAGGAATTGAGTTTAAGTAACTCTAGGTATTTTTCAACTCAAAAGTTGAGTTATTATTCTTTGAAATTATATTCATAAAAATTATTTATATCCCAAAAAATTATTTCTTTTATACAAGTTGTAATACAGCAATTATCTCAATCGTTAACTTATAATCTTCGGTTTCATTGTCAATACTATACAATATCAATAAATGTTAGAGGGTTGTAATTTGAGAGTCGTTGGACCAATTAGTATATTACATGTCATCTTCTTATCGATGACGGTTATCGGTTTAAAAAATCATGTAACAATCCTTCCACCACTCCTACATGTTGGAGGAAGAGATGGCTGGGTATCTGTTCTCCTTGCTGCGATATCTATGGCACCTTGGTTGTTTCTTTTAGTTTATGTCCAGAATAAATCAAATCAAGCGCCGATATCTGATTGGTTAAAATCAGTGATTGGGAGGATAGGTTCTACCATTGTACTAAATATTATTGGGGTTTATTTAGTAATACTTGCAGCATTTACGATGGTTGAAACATTGAAATGGGTTACTACAACTTTTTTACCAAAAACCCCATCGTTATTGTTGCTAATCATCTACACGCTACTTTGTATATTATTAGCTTCAACGAACATACAAACAATTGCCATGGTTAACGTCATCGTTCTTTTTGGGGTAGTTATATTAGGTTTTTTTGTAGCAATCGCGAATATACAAGTGAAGGATTATAATTTATTGCGGCCATTTTTTGAAAATGGTTTTCAACCAGTTTTTGAAGGCATGGTGTATCCAGCATCTGGATTTGTTGAATTACTAATGCTCCTATTCCTTCAACATCATTTTAAGAAACGCATTAAATGGTTTCATTATGTGCTGATGCTTTTTATTTTAATGGGGCTGACAATTGGTCCACTTATGGGGGCAATTACTGAGTTCGGCCCAGTTGAAGCAGCTAAACAAAAGTATCCTGCATTTGAGGAATGGGGACTTGTATCGGTAGGTAGGTATCTTGAACATATGGATTTTTTCTCTATTTATCAATGGCTTACTGGTGCATTTATAAGAGTAGGATTCATATTATTCATTGTTGTGGACATGTTAAATATGAATAGGAGTAAAAAACGAATTGGATTGCTTCTTGCACCAGCCTTTTTCTTGATTTGTTTAATGTTGTTTCTTTTAAGTGAAAGTCTTTTTCTTGAAATTAAAAGAAATTATTTCTTGGTAAGTACGTTCTTCTTCTTTTTCACTTTGTCTATCTTTTTTGCAAGCGTTGCTTGGATTTCAGGGAAGACTTCCAAAAAGATATAAGTAGTAAATTCACAAGGAAAGTAGGGAAGAGGGATGCAATCAGAAAGAGAAAAAATTGAATCTAACACCTTGCATCAGTTATTTAAAAATTCCGCTGATGTACAATTCCAAGAGTATGCATTCCAAAAACATAAAGTAATGTTCATTACATGTAATGCAATGATTGACCTGCTTTTATTAAATGATGTCATTGTTAAACGAGTTCAACAAATGTGTGATAATATAGCTGACAAATTGTTGGAAGAAACTGTGTTTGCTCAATTGCACATTCCTGATTTAAAAAAAGTAGAGGACATGGCTGATGCTATTTCACTTGTATATACGGGGCACTTGCTACTTTTTTTTGAAGATGAGCATCTATTATTTTCCAGTAATATAGAAAAAAAGCCAAACCGGAATCCTGAAGAATCAAGAATGGAAGTTCTTATAAAAGGGCCAAGAGACAATTTTATAGAGGATATTTCAGTGAATATTGCCTTAATACGAAAAAGATTGCCGACAAATTCACTATGCGTGGAAAATTTCATATTGGGGAAACGTTCACAAACGAAAGTATCAATTCTTTATTTTGACGATATCGCCAATAAAGGCATTTTAGATGAAATAAAAGAACAGTTAAACAAAGTTGACACAGATATTATTTTCAGTGGGGATATATTAATGGAAAGAGTTAATAAAAGCGCTAAAATATTCCCGAGAAATGATTATACAGGGAGACCTGATTTTGCTATTCAAGCGCTTGTGCGAGGAAGATTTATCATTTTTGTTGATGGGGTTTCATATGCCATGATCACTCCCGTGAATTTATTTTTACTTTTAAAGTCAGGTGAGGATAACGAATATCCCATTATTTTCAGTTCACTTGAACGAATTCTTCGTGTGACAGGCATATTAATCGGTTTGTTTCTACCTGCTTTTTGGCTAGCATTAACCTCTTATCACCAAAATCAATTGCCACTCCAATTACTAGCAACAGTAGTCCAAGCGAATACAGGACTTCCACTACCTTCAGCACTTGAAATGCTTCTTATGCTAGTTATGTTTGAACTATTCCGTGAAGCAGGACTACGACTCCCCTCTGTCATTGGTGGCACAATTAGTGTTGTTGGAGGATTAATCATTGGTGATGCTGCTATTCGAGCAGGTCTTACTAGTCCAGCAATGATCGTTATTATTGCAATATCAACCATTGCAACATTTACTTTAGTTAATCAATCCCTTGTAACAGCGGTGAGCATATTACGCATTAGTTTTATTATTGTTACAGCATTCTTTGGGTTGTTTGGCTTTTTCATTGCATTTCACTTTACGATACTGTATTTATCGAGTATCCGAGTTTTTGGTGTTCCTTACATGAATATTGCATCAGATTTAAATTGGTCAACAATATCGAAATCATTACTCCGAATGCCCGCGAAATACTATAAAAAGCGTCCGAAGTCGTTAGATCCTCAAGACGAAACAAGAACCAAAGAGGTCGAAAAATGAAGAGAAAAATTGTAATTATTTTTGTTTCTGTTTTATTCTTACTTTCAGGGTGTTGGGATGAAAACGAACCTGAAAGAATGCTTTATATATATGGTTTAGGAATAGATTATAAAGATGGTAAGTATGAAGTATTTGCTCAAATCATTGATTTTTCCATGTTGGCAAAAACGGAACAACCAAATACACAGGCTACTCAGTTAGAAGTGGGTCATGCTACTGGTACTACAGTAGATGAAGCGTTATATGAGCTATATCATACATTGGATCAACAACTTTTTTGGGGGCACTTGACTTATCTTGTTTTATCAGAAGAAGTACTAAAATATGGTAATGCTAATCCAATTATAAACACTTTTGTGCGTTATAGAGAAACGAGATATCAAACTTGGGTGTACAGTACTCAGGAGTCTGTGAAAGAAGTAATGTTACTAACTCCGATCTTAAATAAAGGAATTTCACATTCTAAAATTGCAGATCCTATGAATTCATATAAACAAGAATCATTTATTGAACCAATCAGTTTACGAAAGTTGATCATAAGACTAAATGAGCCAAGCTATGAAGTAAACATTCCGTTGGTCACTATTAAAGATAATTGGTCAACCGAAAAAGGCCCTGATAAAGTTGCAAGTATTACAGGTGTTAGTGTAACTAATCCAAAAGGCTTTAAGCAAACGATAATGTTAGACAAGGTAAGAGGATTACAGTGGATGACTAATGAGACAAAAAGAGGAGAAGTAACAGTCAACTTAGATACGAATAAAGATAATTATCTCACTGTTGATGTAGATAAAATCAATGTGAAAGTAAAACCAATTACTGATAAAGGTGAGGTGATGTTTGACATAAATGTAATAATGGAAGTTACTGTAAGTGGTTTTCTTAGTAAAGTAACTGAGGATGAAGTACGTAAGGGAGTAGAAAAAGAAGTTCAGAAAGAAATTGAAGAAACTTATAAAGAGGGTTTAAAACATGATACTGATATCTATCGATTATCGGAATATTTGTATCGTGATAATGTTAAAGTATGGAAAAAGGTTCATAAAGACGGAAAGGTTGAGTTGACGGAAAATTCAATCAGAAAAATAACTGTGGATGTAAATAAGGTTGATTCAGGAAGAAAATCATACAGAGACACTATTTCGGAAGAATAAAGAGTAATTCCAATATTTTTCACCTTAGTTAATAAATGTTTATATAAAAATTAAATTATTCTCCACCCGGGGTATTGTAACTATGATATTACAGGATCAAACCATGTAGCTCTCAGTATATCAAAATTTGAGCTATATGGATTCAAGTTGTTGAAATTTTCATCGCTTTGTAAAATTAACAACATGACGAATGCTTGAATAAGGGTTAGAAGTGAATATATTAGCTGAAAACATTAGCCCTATACCTTCTTAGGTTATGAAAAGCCTTTGGATTCAAACAAGCTAAAAATCAGGTTTGGAAGAATATTGTATCATTAGGTAATAACTCTTTGGAGCATGGATGTGAAGTCATTAAAGATTGGGTTGCGTATTTGAAGGGTGTAAAAAAATACACTACAAATAGGAGAAAGGAATCTAAATTTCTGAAAATATAAATAATAGATTAGAAAAAATTAAACTTCACTTAATAAAATCATCTTGTTCAGAATTTATAGTGAGAGTTTTTGGGATAAATCAGGTACTAAAAGGGAGACAACTCCAAATAATCCTTATGGAGTTTTGTTGGATAGCAGATAAATAATGAAAAGTCTAAAAAGGTACATTGCCTGTCTAAAAGCGATGTACTTTTTTGTTTATAATAAAAGAAAGAATATTTATTTATATCAATTTATCAAACTATTTTCTAATCTATTACGAATATATGTATGAGACGGCAATGATCATGAGGGAAGCATGTGGTGAGATATGGAAAGGCTATGGATAAAAAAGATAAAACGAAGTGCAAATGAGGAAGCTGCAAATAAGTTAATCACTAAGTATTACAATGAAATTTACGCCTTTATATATAAACAAACATTAGATAACGAGCTTACGCTTGATCTGACACAGGAAATTTTTATAAGTGTTCTAAAGTCTATTCAGCATTTTGATAGTAAAAAGGCTTCTTTTCGAACTTGGCTATATAGGCTTGCATCGAACCGACTTGTCGATTATTTCCGCTCCAAAAGCTATCAATATACGAAAGTAGTGCAACCAATCGAGGAGTATGAGTTTCAGGACGAGCAAAATATCGTTATCACACTAGAGTACAAAGAAGATTTTGAAACGGTCATTTCACTATTAACTGTACTAGATGCTACAAGTCAGCAAATTGTTCGTCTCAAACTTTTTGGTGAATATACGTTTCAAGAAATTGAAGCAATCGTGTCCATCCCACTATCTACTGTGAAAACTAAATACTATGCTTCGATAAAAGGAATACGCCGAGCGATGAAGGAGGATTTATATGAGTAAAGAAAAGTTTTATGTGCCATTGCCAGGTCAAGTAACAATGCAAAAGCAAATTCAAGCAATTGTTCAAGAAGGCGTGAAGCAAAAAGAATCCTTTTTTCCATTTATCAAATCAATGTATAAGCAACTAGGTTTTCGTCACTTATTTTCTAATTATGCATGGCTAGTCTTTGCGTTGTTTACCGTAATTATTTCACTAATTTCTCCATTTTTTATGTATGGTTTAACCAAATACAAAATGGAAGAATTATATGCGTTAATTTTTCTCTTTTCACCTATTCTTTATCTTATTTTTTCTATGTATACGTATATGTCGAAAGTGCGTAAGACAACATTCGAAGTAGAAATGACATGTAAATACAATGTCTATCAAATTATCGCTTTTCGGATGTTCACATTTAGTATTTTTTCGATGTTCACAAATACGTTTGCACTTGTTGTTCTGAACATATTTTATGAACCAATCGATTTTTTTCGAGCGTTTATGATTTCTACAACAGGTTTGTTTTTATTTTCGATTTTCTTTTTATACGCATTAATGAGGAATCATTCATTTCCAACGATTATTAGTACAGTATTTATATGGTTTGCTGGAAATATTGTCCTTAGCAGCACAAACAATGAATTGTATTTAGAGATTCTTATGCAATTACCACTGTTCATATATGGGCTAGTTTTTGTTTGCACTGCATTGGTATACGTAAAGTTATTGAACCGATTAATTTATTTCTATCAAAAGAAAGGGGTTTATTAAGATGCTCGCTGTAAAAAATGTAACGAAAAAATATGGTGATTTTTTAGCTCTCGATACAATTGATTTAGAGTTTACAAATGGACTTTATGGTCTGCTTGCTCCAAATGGTGCGGGTAAAACAACACTTATCAAAATGCTAACAACACTAATCTTTCCGACAAAAGGAGAAATTTTGTATAATGGAAAAAATATACTCGCAATGGATGACTCATACCGAACACTTTTAGGTTATTTACCACAGCAGTTTGGTTACTATAAAAACTACTCACCAAAGGAATATTTACTATATTTAGCTGCTTTAAAAGGGATAAGTAGAAAAGAAGCATTGCTGATAATTGAGGATTTATTACAAGAAGTTGCGCTTAGTGACGTAGCTACTAAAAAAATGCGTAAGTTTTCAGGTGGGATGATTCAGCGAGTGGGAATAGCGCAGTCATTACTTAATAACCCAGAGATTCTCATCTTGGATGAGCCAACTGCTGGGTTAGATCCGAAAGAGCGAGCTCGCTTTCGCCATTTATTATCAGACCTTGCTAGAGAACGACTCGTAATTGTGTCGACGCATATTGTCTCTGATATAGAATCGATTGCGAATAAAGTGATAATGATTAAAAATAAACAACTTTTGTATAACGAAAGTGTGGGAAATATTTGTGCAACACTAGATGGGTCTGTATACGAAGCATCTATACATTATGAGGAGTTAGAATCCTTTCGAAAACAATATACATTGCTTTCCGAAAAACAGGAAGATGGCAAAATGATTATTCGTTTTATCCATAAAGGAAATGCAGGATCGAACTGGACGGTGATGCAGCCACAATTAGAAGATGTGTTTCTATATGAGTACCGAGACAATGAGGAAGGCGAAGTACGATGAGTAAGCAAATTGTTTGGCATGAATGCCAAAAAGTGTGGAAGTCGCCGATATTTTTATTGTTACTATTCGTTTTTTCGGTTTTTGATTTTTTTCTTATTATCAATAATAGCTATATGAAAGAAGAGCTAAAAATAGCTAATGAACTAGCGGAAACATATGGTTTACAAATTACAGAGGAGTCATTACAGCTATTTGAACAAGCTCTTCAAAAAGACAGGGAACAGCTGGTAGCAATTACTGGAAAGAAATTTTCTAGTGTAAGTGAGTTTTTTGAACAAACGACTTGGGAAGATTTCGATAGCTACAGTGAAGTGGATAAGTCACTTTTTCGTGAGTTAGAACTAAAAGAAATGTATTTTCAAATGGCACAAAGTATTGACGTTTATTACGATAGCTTAAAGATAGATAGTTTAGCTGAAGATACGATACGTATGTACGGATTAAGCGGCAAACCGGCTGAGATGATTCGAAATGAATACATAAAATTATCAGATCGTTTCGAGGAAATAAAAATATCAGAAGAGCATAAGCAATGGGCATTTGCTGGAGCTCCTTATAAAATGCATAGTTTTTTATTTAGAAATATTTTTGGTGCACTTGTATTCCAAGCACTTGTTTTGGTCGTATTAACAACAGCATTTATTACAAACTATGAAGTTGAACATAAAACACATCTTCTTAGTTTTTCTACTAGAAGAGGAAGAGCATTTATGAAAGATAAGCTAATTGCATCGCTTATTATGTCACTACTCATGTGTCTTGTATTATTCGGAGTTACACTTGCCTGTTACTTTAGTGTTTTTTCATATACTGGTTTATGGGATAGCCCAATTAGCAGTGCTTTTAATTGGGAATATACACTACCTTATATAACTTGGCGGAATATTCCATTCATACAATTTTTACTGCTTGTTACTTTGCTTTTAATGGGCTGTATGCTTCTTTTTACATTAGTTGTATTCACTATTTCAGTTATTGTAAAAAATAGTTATTTCACGTTTTTTATCTTTGCTATCTTTTTTGCTCTAGGATATTTAGCTAGTGGTTTTATGCCAACTAATTCCATTTTTATAATATTTGCTTCGTTTAACTTATCGGTTATCGTCATGAATCCACATATGCTCTTTAGTGGACAAAATGGGCTAGGTACGATGTTTCATAATTATGAAGTTATCACAATTGTTATTTGGGCGTTTATTGTAACTGTTACAAGTATGCTCGCTTATAAATATTTTCAAAAACAAAGTATTCAGTAGGGGGCATAACATGCAAATATTATGGAATGAACTAAAAAAAATTATGACATGGAAGATATTTGTTTTACTATTTATCGTAAATGCCATTATGTATTATATGTTCATTCAATTTGACATTGAGCACTTTCCAAATGGAAGACCGGCATTAGACTCCTATAATATAGGAATTGAGATGATAGAAAAATACGGTACACATATGGATGAATTTGAATTCGCAGATTTTAAGAAAACATATGACATGCAAGTAGAGGAAATAAACGAGTTTTTGCAAACAAGAAGTGATTTTGTAGAAGCTGGAATGGAAACATATACAGAGTTAAGGAATTTCGATAGAGAAAATGAAGAACTATCTGCACTTTATAGCAATTTACTTTTTGTAGAAAATAATGATCTAGTATGGGAGCTACAGGAGAGAGAAAGGCTTATCGGTTTTTATGAAAGGAAGGAAGAAATACTAGGAAATTATTTAAAGAATGCTGAGCCTTGGCAAAAAGAACGTTATTTTGAGATGGTTGAGAAAGGATTGTACCAAGTTTATTCTGAAGTAGTTATTTCCAATTTTAAAACATTTATTTTATCTGTTGCTATTACAATCGTTATTAGTGTTGTCATTTTTATTTCTCCAATATTTTTAAAGGATAGAATGGTGCAGTTGCACTTCATACAGTATGCGTCCAAAAAAGGGCGTAGTTTGTATAAGACGAAAGTGCTTGCAGGCTTTATTTCTACATTATTACTTATCACAACATTATTAATCGTCTATTTGAGTTTTTATTCATTAAATAACACTTCTATGTATTTTGGCGTACCAGTACATATGTTTATCAGTGGTTTTAATTGGTATGACCCGACATTTGGACAGTTTATCGTCTTAAATATCGTGGCCATTTATGTGCTAGGTTTAATAATGGCGTTACTAGCAATGGTATTTTCAAGTGTTGTACCTAATTATATTGTGCTCATAGGTGTACAAATACCAATTATTGTTGGGGTAATTGGTTATGGATTACTATATTTAATAACTAATATTATCGCAATTTGGATTCCACAATCGGTTGCACCGACTGCGTATACTTCCACGTTACTAATAGGTATTGGTTTACTAATGTATATGTGGAAGCGAGAGAAAAATAGAAACATTTTAGAATAAGCATATATGCTAGGCCTGATTTTGAAGGTCTAGTATTTTTTTGTATTATTTTCAAAATAAACGATTAGTTTTCGTGTAAGATGATAATATAGAATATTTTGATTTTATAGGAGCGATTATGACTAATGACGAGAAAAGTTTTTATTATTTCTGGCCCAGCAGGTGTTGGAAAATCAACTACATCAAAAATACTGGCGCAACAACTTGTAAAAAGTGCCCATATATCAGGAGATACGATTAGTTATATGCCCGTTTCAGGATATGAAAAGCCTTGGCTATCCGAACAAGCAAAAGACCTAGTTTGGAATAACATTGTCTCTTTAAGTAATAATTTTTTAGACGCTGGTTATGATGTCATTATTGATTGGGTTGCCTTTTGGGAAGATGTTCAATCATACGCAACGGAGTGGATTGTACAAGGAATTGAAGTTAAGTATGTCATTTTATGGGCAGATGCAGATATTCACGTTAGTCGTGATCTTCAAAGAGCAGCTAGTATACAAATGGGGGAAAGGGTTCTAATACTTCGAGATGAGTTTCTTTCATCAGGTGCTCCAGCACAATATTTTCTCGATAATTCTAGTGATAATCCAGAAAACATTTTTATTAAAATAGTTGAAGACCCACAGTTTTTATTGTTCGATTAGGAGAAAGTGGTGGAATAGAATGCGAATTGCTACTTATAACATTTGGAATAAGAACATACTATGCTTGGAACGATTACATGCTATTTGTGAAGAAATCAAACATATTAATCCTGACATTCTAGCAATGTAAGAAGTGAAAACATTTATTGAAGGAAAAATGAAATCTATGTTGCACAGCATATAGCGGCGCAAACTTGCTATCCTTATTGTATTTTAAAGAGTATCCTGATTCTCCAGATGAAGGGCTAGCTATTTTAAGTAAATTTCCTCTTTGCTCAGATGATACTGTTTGGCATAAAGAAACAGAGGAGTCTAATTACTGTGCAATTCGAATTACATTTAAATACGGTAATCGAGAATTTGGGCTTACGAATGCCCACTTTAATAGGAAATAAATATCCATAAGAGAAGAACAATTAAGAACAGTACATGAGTGGATTTTTGAAGATAATAAACTGAAACCAATTGAAATTCTTTGTGGCGATTTTAACGATTACCCTGGCTCAGCAATTCATCAATATTTAACAAATATTTTTTGGTTAGAGGTCGTACAGTATATGGAGGCAGAGAAATCTATAAAACCACAGCCAAAACTTGATTATATTAATAATCCCTATTTAAAGAATGATTCTGATATAAAGAATCCGGCTCGCTATGATTGGATTTTAATACATAAAAATGAGGTTATTGACTTACCGGTCATTAAAAATGTGCAGGTTTTCGGGGATATACCAGTTGCTCAAACAAAAATATTGCCTAGCGATCATTATGGTGTACTAATGGATTTTACATAAGTGACATGGAATTATACGTCTCAAGACTTAGATGAAGTCACTCCTCCAGACCATTTGAATAATGTTTAAGTCCTTTATAATAAAATATATAGAGTGAGTAAGAAATACGATAAATGGAGGGTGAAAGATGAATTTGAAGAAAATTGCTATTATAGGTTTTTTTGTATTATTAGCAGGAGCAGCAATTAGTATTGTAATGAATGTAAAAGACACATTGGTGAATAAGTCGGATGAACTAACGGTGAAAGAAAGCTATACAAATATAGATATACAGTCCGATAATGCGTCTGTGGAAATTATACCGACAAAAAATAATCATACCGAAGTTAAATTTTCAGGAAAAATGAAACAAAAATCGAAGTATCTTTTTAATGTTGATGTTAAAGGGGATACATTATACGTTGAATTGAAAGAAAAGGACTGGCGCTTTATCCAATTTGGATTTACTTCATTAGATATTAAACTAATCGTCTATGTTCCAGAAAAAGAATACGAAGAGCTTAGAACAGAAATAAACAACGGACGAATTATTGCAGAAGGACTCCAAGTGGAAGATGTGAATTTGGGAACGGATAATGGTTCAATTGAATTGAAAAATGTTCAAGCGCAAACAGTAAGCGTCGAAACTGACAACGGTCAAATCCTTATGGATGAAGTTGGTGGTGAAATAAATGCCAAAACCGACAATGGTCGAATACTATTAACTACAAGCAACCTAGAGAGATTTATAAATTTAAAGACAGATAACGGCTTGATTGAAATCCAAACGGATAAAGAGCCTTCTAATGTAACTATTCACGCAAAAGTTGACCTAGGAAAAATTGATGTGTTTGGTAGTTCAAATAAACAAACTATATTTGGAAATGGAACGAACTTGATTAAATTAGAAACGGATAATGGGAAAATATCTGTAAGTAAATAATAAGTGCCCGACCGATTGATGCACCTGCGTTAATCGGTCGTTTTATGGTTGACTTGCATATAAATTCCTGTTAAGTTATGTACTATGTATAAAGTCTAAGAAGAGAAAAAACCTTGTGATAAGTTTGTCCGCTTCACAAGTAAAACTCGTCCTTTTATAGGGCGATTTTTTTTTATGAATAGTAACGAAGGAGCTTTAAATGTATGAAAAATTTAATTGTTGTTGTTGGATCTCTTATTATTGCCTTTGCTTTTAATTCTTTTTTAGTCCCATATGATATATTAAGTAGTGGGATAAGTGGTCTGGCTATTTTGCTTGGAATTATAACACCATTTAACACAGGGGTATTAAATCTTTTGCTTAATTTACCATTACTAGTTTTGGGCTATTTCAAATTAGGCAAAACGATTACTATTAATACACTTATTTGTGTAGCCTCGCTTTCTTTGGGTTTATTTATCATTCCGGCAGTACCTATTACCGACAATATCCTTCTATCTACTATTTTTGGTGGAATAACTGGTGGTATTGGAGTAGGATTAATTTTAAAGTACTCTGGTACTTCAGGTGGATTAGATATTATTGCTATCATTATTTCAAGATCAAGTACGATGAGTGTTGGGCTACTTCTAACTGCTATGAATGGAGTAATTGTTCTTATAGCAGGCGCAGTTTTTGACTGGGAAATTGCATTATATACGCTATTATCTATTTACTTAACAGGTAAAATGATTGACACAATTTACAAAAACCATGACAAATTAACGATGCAAATTGTGACGACTAATGGAGAAGCAATACGTCAAGAATTATTGGAGTCTATTTACCGTGGTGTCACGATTACTGATGGGTATGGCGGGTATACGCTGGAAAAGAAACAAATTTTAATGACCGTTGTGACACGCTTTGAAACAATACAAATTAAAGAAATTGTACAAAAGCATGATGAGAAAGCCTTCATTAATATTTATGAAACAGTAGAAGTTGTTGGCGAATTCGCTAAAAATCACTAAATAGCTGATGATTCTAGTTTTTTAGGATCATCGGCTATTTTTCTAATAAGGAGTGGAACATGCATGAACTATCCAATTTCATTTGAAAATAAAATCATTGGCACTTTTGGCGAAGAAGGAAAAGTATGGTTAAACAAATTAGAATCTATTATCCAATTTTATTTAAATAAATGGGAGTTAGAGTTAATAAGTCCAGTGGAAAATTTGTCGTACAATTATATTCTCCAAGTAAAAGATGCTGCAGGAACTCCTGCGATATTGAAGTTGGGTATTGCAGGTGACAGTGCTGAAAATGAAATTCGAACTTTGCATTTATACGATGGAAATGGCTGTGTGAAGTTACTAAAAGAAGATGCAAAAGGCGGAGCAATGCTATTAGAGCATTTACTTCCTGGAACAATGTTAGTAGTGGAAAAAGATGAGAAGCTAGCTGTGAAACATTTTGCACAGGTTTGGAAGAAGACTAGAAGACCCGCTCCTCCAAATTCGACCAATCCATCAATCGCCGAATGGATAAAAGCTTTTGAACTTCGTACTAGTATTATTTCCTCGCAACATATTCAACAGGCAAAAGCATATTTTACAGAAATAATGAATGCATCCACTGGAGAAGAATTATTGCACGGGGACTTACATCACGAGAATATATTATATGATCATACAGGTGGATGGATAGCAATTGATCCAAAAGGTGTTATTGGTGACCGATACTTTGATGTGATTGCATTTTTAACGAATCAGCTTTTCCATAAAGAAAATCCCAAAGAAGCGCTGCAAAAAAGAGTAGATTTGCTATGTGAAGCACTTGAGTTTGATAAAGAACGCTTATTGAAGGCAGGGTTTGTTATGTCGATATTATTTACATGTTGGGGAATAGAGGATAATGATTCTATTTGGAGAAATACATATACATGTGCGAAATGGTTTGAAGAGTTGATAAATAACATAGATTATAACTAAAAAATAGAACGAATGTGTGGAGTTGTTGAAGGGTAATAGAATAGGTTGCTCAAGGGTGGTTGGCTCACTCCCATTAGAAAGGGGGTGGTGCCGGTGACAGTATTTGAAGCATTAATTTGCAATAGCATTTGCAGCATTAATCGTGTCAATTCTTTCATTTAACCATAAAAAATAACCCATCCTTGAGTTTACGCTTGATGGGTTATCCTAACCTAGTGCCAATCCCCTTATAGGGAACCAACTATTATTTACTGACCGTTCAATGCTTCAACATCGAGCGGTCTTTTTTATTATTTTTCATTTTTGAATTCATTATACGTCTGAACAGAGAAGTTGACAACTAATTTGAACAATATACATCAATTTTAGGAGGTTTACAAAGATGCTAGAATTATTACAATATCCTCAACAAAATAACTCAGAACAATTAAGACAGCAAATAATTACATTGCAATGTTTAGAATGGCCAGCAGCACCTAGACAACAGATTGAAACTATTACTTGGCCAGACAACGACACGCATAAGACTTCTTATGTATTTGTAGATAATAATAAAGCAATAGCTCATATTGCCATTGTTGGAAAAACGATTGTTCAAAATGGGATAGAATATAAGTCATTTGGGTTAAGTGAAGTTGTTACACATCCAGAGTACAGAGGAAAAGGTATTGGAAGAAAATTACTTAAGGTAGTTGCTGATTATATGGAGGAAAATATGCCAGATGTCAGTTTGTTCACTTGTAAACCAGATTTAGTTCCTTTTTATGAAAAAGGAGGATGGCATTTGTACGGAGGGAGTTGCCTCGTTGGAGGAACCAGGAAAAAACCTCTTAGAAGTGATGACCTTCAACTTGTAACAATGATGAAATTTCATTCAACAAAAGCAAATAAAAATAAACAGGATTTTTTGCATACAGATATATATCTTGAACTACAAGAGAATAAGTTATGGTGATTGCCTCACATATCCTTTTACAGGGAAATGTGAGTTTTTTTCGTCTAATATAAAATTGAATTTAGAAGCGAGTTACGTACATTGAGTCGCGAAAAATATTTTAAAAGCTTCTCAGAGGCTCTCAGAAGCACACCAATTTAAACGTTATAAGGAAATATTAGTAATTAAAAATTGGGGGAGAAAGTAATAAAAATTCGATTTCTTATGAAAAAACGACTATTATTTAAATAAGGTTCCCAAATACATATTTGGGAACTTTATTTTGTGATAAACTAGGAGTATAAGAGGTGGGGAAGTTGAAAAGAGAAATACCGAAAATTTTAAAGGATTTTTTAGTTTATTTAACAACAATCAAAGGAAAATCGATTAGAACTCGAAAAGAGTACGAATACGATATCACTTTGTTTTTTAAGTTTTTAAAATTGATGGAAGAAGATATAGAGCTATCAAAAATACATAACGTGAATATTAAAGAAATAACAATTGATTGGATCAGGGAAATATCATTGGAAGACATTTACTTATTTATGGAGTATTGTGAGGTACAGCGACAAAACAGCGCAGCATCTCGCGCTAGAAAAGCTGCTACGCTAAAATCCTTTTTTAAGTATTTAAAAGGGAAAAGAAAACTAATAGAAGATAATCCTGCGGATGAACTAGAAACGCCAAAGATTGGGAAGAAAAAGCCTATTTATATGAATCTCGAGGAAGCGGAGATATTTATTACGGGCATTAAAAGAAGTAACCACTATTACCGTAATTACAGCATTATCATGTTCTTTTTGAATTTAGGGCTCCGAGTATCGGAAGTATGCAGTTTGAATTTAACATCGATCCAAGACAATATATTACGAATTGTTGGGAAAGGCGATAAAGAACGGACGGTTTTCTTGAACAACGCTTGCACCGAATCTCTTCGGATCTATATGGAGAAAGAACGCCATTTGATACAAGGAGCAAATACAAATGAAGCCCTATTTTTATCGCAAAAAGGCACTAGGTTAACGCGACAAACGGTAGCAAAGATTGTGAAGCAGATTAACCAGAACTCTGGTTTAAATAAAGAAAGTATAACACCACATAAGCTTAGACATACTTCCGCGACCATTATGTATAAAAACGGGGCAGATATTAGAAGTTTGCAGCATATTCTAGGCCATACAAGTGTTTCAACTACACAAATTTATACGCATGTGGAAGACAAAGAAATTCAAAATGTTATTGAGAACAATCCATTCAATCAATTAAGTAAAATATAATATTATTATGTAAACTAAATATTTTTAAAAAATTGAATAACAAATAGAAGAAGATGAATATAATATCATATACAATACTGCGCAAGCCGAAAAGAGGAGAAAAATTGAAAATATCTGATATTTATAAAAGGTTATTAAATGGGGAAAAATTCAAAGGAGTCAGGGATATAAACCCGGAGCGGCTACCAGTTAAAAACCCTGCTGATTTAGTTGGATCATCTCCAATTATGCAGAAAATGGCTAAAAAACACTCCAAAAATTTAAAGTTAAACAATAAAAAATACCCGCTATGAACAAGCGGGTATAATAAATTATTCGGTTTATGGTTTTTCATTCTTCTCTCTGAATCAACATAGAGTTTCTTACGATTCGCTTTGATCTTCTATATTCGTCAAAGCCACCATATATTCGATGTTTTCTATATTTTTAGCGATCGTTCTATGCAGGAGTTCGAATAAATATTTGTCCAAAATATCAAAAGAATACGTGTAGCTTTCGATTACTGTAACGTAATCATAGTGATTATAACTATAATAGAAAACTAAATAGTTTTTCTTCAATATATTGTTTTCATCAATTTTATTATAGATAACCGCATCTCCAGTTTCCATCGATTCACCAATTAAATCAGATAATTTTTCTAGGGCCTCATTATTATTTACTTCAAAAGTAAATACTCCATTAATGGGGTGATTTTTGTATCCTATTTGCATTTCTTCTAAGAAATATTCTAATACTTTTTTGTAATCAACTGCTGATTGAAATAAAAATTCTAAAGTTCTACCAGAGGCATCATCACCTGTAAAATAGGCCATTAATTTTGCTTTGGTTCCACTAATTTCAACAGTTTCAATTGCAGCTTGTTCTATATTATCTACCTCAAATTCTAAATTTAAAAACTTAAATCTCTTCAACCGCTTAAAGGCAACAGGAATTGTTAAAAACAAAAGCACCCAGACAATTAATAGAAAAAGGCCTTGAAAGATGATTTGATGAAAATTCGATTCTACAAATGGTTTAATAATGATAGAAAATGCGGTTTCGTTGTTTGGATCCCCGTTAATAGCAGGGTTTTCATTTGTAACATCTGGTTGAAGAAATAACGATTTTGGGTTCTCTTTCACTGTGGAAATACCTAGTAGAAGGAAGGAGATAATCATCCAAGTCAAAATAAAGGAAATTCCTGTGGCATAGACATAAGGAAATATAAAATTTATCCATTGAAAAAATGTTCGTTTGTCTGCATTTCGGCCCAATTGCTCTATTTATCTCACCCCTTTTTTTGCCCCGTTGAATTCCCACATATATTATTTATTTTACTGAAAAACATATCTAAATATTCTAAAATATTATATATTTATAAAATTACATATTTAGGGATTAATGAGAAATAACTAAGTAAACATGACACTTAGGTTCAAATAATTATATTATGTAAACCTAAGTGTTCTTTAATTTATTGTGCAGATAATGGAATAGCTAGAGAACTTGACATGTCACCTTTTGGTGTCCTATAATAAATGAGACAACAAAAGGTGTCTTATTTGGTTATTAAATAGTTTAATCGATGGCATTACAGGAAATAATAATGAAAAGGTGGGGGGGATTTTGAACGTAGAAAGTCAAGTGAGGGATGTTTATGGCGCTGTTGCCGATCCAACAAGACGAAAACTACTTCAAATGCTGGCAGATGTTGAAGAATTACCCCTACATGAGCTAACGGTTCATTTTCAAATGGGTCGTACAGCTGTTTCGAAGCATTTAGCTATTCTTAAAGATGCTGATCTCGTAATTGCTCGTAAAGTTGGCAGAGAAACAAGATATCGACTAAATGCTGCCCCCTTAAGGGAAATTAAAGACTGGGTATCTTATTACGAAGGTTTTTGGAAAGAAAGAATTGTTAAACTAAATCTTTTATTGGAGGAAAAAAAATGAAACCAGATGTATCGTTAGATTTTCAATTTACAAGTTCAATCGAGCAGGTGTGGAATGCTTTAATAGATTCTGATACGCTTGCAAAATGGATATGGGACAATAATTTTAAACCGATTGTTGGCTATAAATTTCAGTTTCGTGCAGAGCCTTCTGAATGGTGGGACGGCATTGTAAACGGGGAAGTACTAGAAGTGGACGAGCTTCAAAAATTATCTTACACTTGGGAAAGTGCCGGTGAAATAACTACTGTTACATGGACTTTGAGTAAAGATGCAGAAGGAACTATCCATTTACATCTCGATCAAACTGGATTTAGTGAAGCAACAAAAGCTCGTGAGGGTGCAATTGAGGGAGCTAAATATGGTTGGACTAGTATGAGTGATAAGCTTGAAAAAGTGTTAGCAGAGCTGTAAAACGTTTTCTTCCACAATAGAGCGCAATTCCGTAACAAGAATTGTGCTCTTTCTTATTTATTCTGGCAATACTACATATATAGAATGGAGAGAACGTCTCGATGAAAATAAATCAATTAATAGCGAACAATATAAACAAATTAGATGCAGTATTACCAGTAGATAAATCGTTAGGAATTGCGGGTTTATCTGGATCGGGTAAAACGACTTTTTGCCAAACGATTGGGGAAGAATCCAAGAAGCGTCTCGTTTCTTTATTGCCAAAAGCTGAATATCAATATTTATTTCCTAATATTATGGAAACGAATTTCAGTGCGATTAAGATGGAAGAAATGCCTTTAGTGCTTTTTCTCGGAAAATCATCCATTTCTTCGAATCCACGTTCAACGATTGGCACCCATACAGGCGTATTTAAAGAGATTCGTGTGCGTCTTGCGGAAGAATTTAATCTTTCACCAGAAGTTTTTTCGTTTAATAATGAATTAGGTTGGTGCACTGCGTGTAAAGGGCGCGGCACGACGAAAAATATCGAATGTAAAAAATGTGAGGGCAAGCGTTATAATCCAGAGGTTGAGCAATATAAGACAAAATTATTGAATCAAGCCCATAGTATTTCCGATATCAACAACTTAAGTATTGAAGCGATTCTTTCCCTTAAAGAAGAATTACATATTAGTGAAGCAAAACAACATATTCTTCAAAATATCATCAATATGAATATTGGTTACTTATCATTAAATCGTATTATGGGCACTTTGTCAGGTGGAGAAATAACACGACTTTATTTGGCAGAATTTATGGCAACAAGTGAAAATACGGTTATTATTATTGATGAAATTTCAGTAGGTCTAGACCACCAAACGTTACTAAAGATTTTAGAAGAGATTAAACAATTGGGCTACAAAAATCAGATTTGGCTCATTGATCATTCTGACACGGTGCTTAACACATCGGAAGAGCAGTTATTCTTTGGACCTGGTAGTGGTAAATACGGCGGGAAAATTGTAGAAGAATCGCCACGTCCACAACCAATCACTTCGGAAAGAAACCTGGAAATACCAACAGAATATTATCATTTTAAAGATCTTTACTGCCGTAATATTCAAATGAAAGAAATTCAGATTCCTAAAAATAGAATTGTCACTTTTACGGGGGAATCTGGATGTGGGAAGTCTACACTTGTTAATGAGTGTATTGCGAAAGATTTTCAAAAACGCTATGCAAAAGATAAACTCGTAATAGTTGGACAAGATCGAAACCAATCGATTACTAGTCGGTCAACTGTAGCGACATTTCTTGATATTAAAAGGAAACTTACAAAATATAGTGAAGAGATCGATGATATTTTTCAGCGTTCGATAGAAGATATTATTGAAGAACTTCCAAATGAAGATATTGCTCATAAACGCTTAAGCTTATTGATCAAACTTGGACTTGGGTATTTGACGTTGGAAAGAAAAACGCAATCTTTATCTACTGGTGAATTTCAATGTGTTCATTTAGTTTCTGAGCTGTTTGCTAACTCAAGAAACCCGCACACGCTCTTTATTTTTGACGAGCCTTCCAAAGGTTTATCACAAAACATTTTAAATCAATTCATTGATAGTGTAAGGAGCATTTTGCAAGATGAATCTGTCTCCATTATGATGATTGAGCATAATGGGTATATGATAGACAACTCTGATTTTATCGTTGATTTTGGGGACAGGCAGATTGCACCGGTCGAGCATTTGGATGTAGTGAGTCATGATACGTATTATAGCAAGCAGAAGGGTCCAGAACAGGCTGCAGCCTTTCAAATTTCCTCTACACTAAATCAACCAAATGGCATTAATTACTTAACAGAAAATCATATTGCCTATTTTAAAAACGCAGAAAACGTTTATAAGGGTGGTATTTTAAAGAGCTTATCTTCCATGGCACGCTTAATTTATGGTGAATACGAAACGGACGTAATTGCACCAGTTATTGCGATAGACTTGGAACGCCATTTGTATAGTCAACATAGTTTTCTTTATGAACTTGGCGGCGTAATCAACCATATTGTAGCAGCACATCCGACGAATAAAGATACGCGAAGCTTCGATTTCTATCATCAAGACAATCATTGCCCATGCTGTTCGGGTCGTAGAGTGATTGAAAAGTTTGATTTTGATGTTGTTCTTCAGGATAAGACTGTACCATTTTGGGATGGCCAATTACATGCAGACGTAATGGAAGTTTTAAAATTTTATCAGTTCGCAAAACTGGAATTCCTCTTTGAAG
Source organism: Psychrobacillus sp. (assembly GCF_032154225.1). Lineage (GTDB taxonomy): Bacteria > Bacillota > Bacilli > Bacillales_A > Planococcaceae > Psychrobacillus. Next base: position 192,088 of record NZ_JALDYF010000004.1, on the reverse strand, counting down.
AGATTAAAAATGAGCTAGGTCAAGATATAAGCAAGAGTTTTAATGATATGACGGATGCTGAAAAGCATACTTACTTATACGGGTATTGGGAGCAGTCTTTTTATGATAAAGAAGGTAAGACAAGAAGAACATGGGAAGGCTTTAATTTAATCATTGGACGCTATATATTTGTATCGAAATCGATTATTAAAGAGCAGATAAAAGAATCCAAAGAGTTAATTACATGTCCAGTATGCGAAGGAACCGTATTAAACCATCATAAAAAGCTGAAATTCGGCGATTCGGATATTCGTGAGATCATTAACCAACCACTCGATCAAGTAATAAAAACAGTTGGCAGCTTACAGCAACTAGAAAAATTAAAAGACATTGTCGGAGGCGATATGGTTTTAAGTGAAGACGTGTCTCTATTACCAAGAGAAACACAAGTCGCTTTGAAAATGTTTGAATTGGAGCAGGCTAGTTTTTCTCACTATGAAATGGTTTTACAAAATGTGCTGCCATTTTGGAACAACATTAGCAATAATATTGAATCGATTGGCGTTAATAACCGGATTACGATCTGTGATTTTGACAATATCAATGAAACGAGAGAAACGATCATTGATAAGTACTTCACGAATGGAAAATACAAAAAGCTGACGTATGTCTATGAAGCGTTAGGTTACAAAAAGATTGTTACACTCATTAATAAGGTTAGAAAAAGCCAGCCATGTCCATTCTGTAACGGAAAGAAAGCCATTACAGAAGATAATCTCCATGATGGTGTATTTAAACTGACGATCCCTTGTGTGACGTGTAACGAAACTGGTGTTAATAAGGAAGGACTGAAGGAAATCGTCGAAGGGATAGGTGTAGAAACATGGCTAACTGGCACAGTCAGTACTGCTGTTCCTGAAATCTTGAATATCGAGGCAATTGCGGATATTCCAATTTTCAACCGTATTCGTGAGTTGAATAAACGAGAAATGATGGCGGTTTACGCTTTCCTTGTGCAAAATAAATAAAAATGAATGACTGAAAAGCCGATCTTCTCTACGTTAATTTGAGGAGAGGATGGGCTTTTTTATTTGGAATCAGTATTTAGGTTTATATAATTATATTATGTAAACTTTAAATATCTTTTTTGTTAAAAATGCTTTTTCTACGAGTGCGAGAACATTCGTTCTTTTTTAGAAGTTAATCCATTTTGCAGCGCATAATAGCCATTTAATGCAAAAAAGCACATGAAAATAGGGATTAAATTAGGTTGAAATTCAAAATTGATGCTCAAATAATGCTCAATTTACGGAGTAGGGAACATTCGTTCTGTTCGTGGTTATCTTTTGATAAATCTGCTAGAGTGAAACTTTTTGATCCATAAACACGTAGACAAAGAGTATAAAGGACAAAGGTGATTAAATGGAGAATACTATTCAAACATGGACTGAAAAGCTAATTAACAAATTTGGTTTAGAAGATTATGAGATAAATCCGACTATCAGTAGAGAAATTTCATCTATTAAAACCACGGTATATACTCTTAATATGGAGTTTTTTCCGAATGGTACAATAGCAGAAGAGGATTCAAATCCACCAGGAACCATTTTGATAGAAGTAAATTTAACTTATGGCATACTGACAAGATTCTGTGTAGTAATGGAGGAGGATCTTCGAAAAAATCCTCCACTGCTGCCAAGTTCGGATTGGAAGACTATTACTGATTGGATTGAAGAACATACTACTTTAAAGTATAAGATTGACTTTCTTATGTTGAATGAGAAAAAGGATGAGAGTGGGACAGAGTATTTCTTTCATTCGGTTTTACATGAACGGAAAGTTTCTCCTGGAGGCTATATTGATATAAAAGTAGACAAGCAAGGCTGTATTATGAATTATTCATTATATGGCTTCTTTCACAACCTCCTACCAGAAATCACTGTTGAGCCGGCAACTGATCAATTGATTCAGGACATTGATAAAATAAAAGAAAAACAAGTTATCCTCTTTGGAATAATGAAAGATAAACAAATACAGCTTCTTTACGGAGTAGATGAAATATTTGTTGATGGGGAAATGGTTTTAGATGATGAAATTATACTGACTTGGAGTGAACAGGACTCTATTCTAGAAGTACCTCTAACTCATGGCCGTATACCGGATTTATGGAATGCGTTTTACAAATCTAAACTAATTTCAGAAGAGGAAATGAAAAAGAATATTCCTCATCCAGATAGTCTGGTAGTTACATTGGAGGAACAAAGTGAATTTTTGCAGGTAATCATTAATTATTTACGCGAACATCGACAAGCTGAAAGCGGAAATTGGAAAGTGGAGCAGATCGAGAGGCACAATGGACTTCTAGAAGCAACTGTTGTTCCAATTCGCGTATTAGATCGAATTACTGATAAAATGAAATTTACATACGATGTAAATGAGCATATTATTGTGTTGGTAATGGATAAACGTGAATTACTAGAACTAAGTGGAGTGATGGAATTACCTGTTCTCGATTTAGATGTGAAGATTTCAAATGAGGAAGCAGTAAAGCTTTTGGATAAAGATATTTATTTTAAACCGTATTATGTTTACGATGAAAAACGACATAGTATGAAAGCAAAGCAGATGATTGATTGTCATTATTTTGTGGATGCGTTAACAGGAGAAATAATTAGCGAATTGTATTAGATGTTGGTAACACTTTGGTGATTTTCGTTCCATAAGAAAAATAAAGCATGATTGAGAAGGAACCACCTTTTCAATCATTCTTTATTGAATATGTGGTTTTTCAGACATGGAGCAGTTAACTGAACTAACTAAAGAGAATCAAAAGGATTAAAGTCTCCTTATTTTCTCAATCGAACAATGATAATGACAGGATTCTCTTCACTACCATCAGATTCTTCATAAAATCCATCCATTACAAAACCGGCTTTCTGGCATATTCCGAAAAGGTCTTGCAATGAGCGATGATAATAATTTTGTAAAGCTGGTTGTCCTTTTATTGCTATGCCTTTATGTAAACAAGCAGTAGCATATGTATGATCAGGCTTAACAAAACAAGGGTGATGCGTCGAAAATACAAAGATTCCATCTTCACTTAACATCTCATAAACAGCTTGCATTAGGGGTTCAATATCGGAAATATCCATAATCGCCATATTCGCAACTGCTTTATTAAAGGGAATTTCTCGTTTGAGGAGCATCAACTGGTCATAATTCGTTGCATCACACACTTTGAATTCCACTTCACTTAAAAAATCTGCTCGTCGGCGTTTGGCATGGTAGATTAGTTTTTCACTATAATCAAAAGCTACAACTTTTGTGCCATTTTCTACAAGACGCTGTGAGAAATTGCCGTTACCGCAAGCAATATCGAGAACAAAATCACCTTGTTGTGTCTCAAGTAAGCTTTCAGTGCGTGGACGTACTATATTGCAATGAAAATAATTGGATTGATCACCCATTTTATCGTCCCAAAAATCTGCATTTGTTTCCCATGCGATTCTACTTTCCTCCGTTGTATCCTTAAAAGAACTCATATAAATGGCCTCCTATTAATTTTTAGATTATTTGCTATAATATAAAAGATATCTCAGTAATCAGCATAGAACTAGTAAAAAATTAGAAAAGCGGGGAATTCAAATGTTTACTTACAATATTGACGACAAAACAGCATTAAAAATGCTCGATTTACAGGACGCAGAAGCATTATTTACTTTGACGGTCGAGTCAAAAGAAACATTAAGAGAGTGGTTGCCATTTATTGATTACACAAAGTCAGTAGACGATACGAAAAACTTCATCCAGTCAACAATGAAACAATACAGTGAGAATAATGGTTTTCAAGCAGGTATATGGTATGACGGTAAAATTGCAGGTGTTATTGGCTTTCACAAAATTGATTGGAACAATAAATCCACAAGTATTGGCTATTGGCTAGGAAATGATTATGTTGGATTAGGATTAATGACGAAATCAGTTGAAGCCTTTGTTGATTATGCATTCAAAGAAATAAAGCTAAATAGAGTCGAAATTCGTGCAGCAGTAGAAAATAAGAAAAGTAGGGCTATACCTGAAAGGCTAGGATTTACGGAAGAAGGCTGTGTACGCCAAACCGAGTGGCTATATGATCATTATGTGGATCATATTGTTTATGGCATGCTTGCTGCTGATTGGAAGAGCAATAATTAGTAGACTAGGGTAAAATTACCTTAGTCTTTTTTATTTATTTAAAAATAATGTACGATCTTGATAGAAATGTGGAATGTAAATACGTATTAGATAGTGTAAGGGCCGCTTACATAGGAGGTAATAATGAAAATAAACGATGAAAACGTTGTACAACAATTACTATTCAAGAATGAAAAAGCTCTATTCTACATCATCGATCAATATGGTGGATTGTTAAAAAGCATCATTCAAAAATATTTATACAATTTGGAATCCGTTCATGAAGAATGTCTAGACGATGTATTGCTCTCTATTTGGAATCATATCGATTCATTTGATAAAGAGAAAAATACATTCAAAAACTGGATTGCCGCAGTAGCTAAATATAAGGCTATTGATTATCAGAGAAAACATAAAAAGTATTTGGAACAAAAAAATATAGAAAATGAAGTATTAATTAGCCCTATTAATATAGAAAACGAAGTAATAGATAGCCAGCTCAGTAATACTTCTGAAAAAATGTTACACCTTCTAAACAAAGAAGACCAAGCATTGTTTATGAAACATTACGTTGACGATAAAAACGTAGATGAATTGGCTGAAGAAATGGGTGTCAAAAAATCTGTTATTTACAATCGGTTATCACGTGGGAGAAATAAGCTTCGAAATTTATTTAGTAAATAAGATGAGGTGGACTAATGAAAAACATATTTGAACGTTTAAATGAGGAACAAATAGATGTAACAGAGCATGAGAATAGTCAATTAACGGACATGGAAAGAAAAGCGACAAAAAAAAGAATAAAGGCAAAGCTTAAAAAGAAAGCAAATAACACGAAAAGGATACTTGTTGTTGTGGCTTCGTTGGCCATAATGATGTACGCAGGAATGAGTAACAAATATGTATTAGCTGATTTACCGATTATCGGCAGTACAATTGAGAAGTTTGTGTATTCAAAAGAGCATTCCCTACAAGATTATAAGACAGTCGTCGGGGAATCAGTGCGAGATAATGGAGTGAAAGTGACGCTAAATGAGGTTATGTTAGATGAAGGACAACTTCTTATTAGTAGCACGTTCCACTCAGACTTTTCAGAGGAAGATTTAAAATGGAATTGGTTTACGGAAATGGATATCTACATTAATGGAAAGAAACTGGGACCAGGTGGAGGAGGGGGGCCACGTGAAATTAATAGGACATCAGTAACTTATTTTTGGTCAGCTAATATACATGACCTCAATCTGGAGGAGGAACATGACATAAAGATAGTGTTCAAAGACTTGGAAAGAAGCGATCATAAAAAAATGAAAGCTGGAAAATGGAGTTTTGAATTCACCACATCAGGTAAAAACCTCGTTTCAGAAAGAAAATCCATTACAATTGGAAAAAATTTCACACTAGATAATGGTCAAGAAATAATCGTTGAAGACTTGATCATAACTCCAGTTTCTACAACGTTATATTACAAAATGAAACATGTATCTACGAATGTTTATTTTAAAGTGGAAAAACAAAATGGTCTTGAATTACAAGAAGTGTCCAGCAGAGGAAGAAATAGCAGTGAGAATAGTAGTAGATTTGTAGCAATAGAAGACGATGTAGCTAAACTCAAGATTATTCCTTATACCGAATCAGATATAATTAATGGACAGAAAAATGTGGACATGCTATATGACCAATCATTTGAAATAGATGTAAAATAAAAAAGTAAACCGCTGATTATCGATAAATCAGCGGTTTATTGTATTCATTTGTATAAATAATAATCTTGTGCATGCACCACATTAAAACCAACTGATTCATATAGTCCTAATGCATGAGCATTCTTTGTTTCTACTTCTAAATGAACGGAGCGGCCTAACTCAGATTGCTCTTTCACTACTTGGTTCAACACTTTTCTGCCTATTCCTTTTCCTTGATGCTCTGTTAAAATAGCGAACCCATAAATCCATGCTTCAGTCTCTTCTTTATCCACACGAATTTTTCCAATTGTTTCCCCATTCACATCAATCATAAGCTCATCTTCTGTTCTTTTAGCTTCCATCTCAAACGCATCTTCTTTTGCAATTCCGAATGCTTCCACATCTAAGCGAACACGCATATCTAGATCTTCTTCATTTGCTTGTCGAAGTGTAAAACCATCTACTTCATTAAGAGGTGTTTCCTGCCACTTCATTTGATGCTCTGAAAATGCGTAAAGAGCTCCTTGTTTTGCTAAAAAGTCTTTTGCTTCAGATGAAGTAGCCGGTGTGTTTAATAAAATCTTTTTGAAAGCATTTTGTTTTACAGAAGCCATTCCTTGTTGAAATAACTTAGAGAAATGCTTATTGCGGCGTTCGTTAGGCTTCACCATTCCACATACTTCCACTGTAGAACCAAAAGGATATAAACCTAAAAATGCAATAAGGATATCATTTTCATAATGAAGGAAATCAAGCTGATCTGATTCTCTATTTCGCAGCATTTCCCAGTTCAGTTTTAATTGCAAGCGATCATGTTCTTCACATTCTTTTTGTAGCATTTCTATATCTTGTAATTGTTTCGAAGTTAACATGTGATTCTCCTTTAGTAGTAGTAAAATTATGTTCTTAAGAGAATTATAATGAACTATTCTGAATTATGAAAGGGGAAATTTGGATATTATTCTTGAAAATGAAAATTGGACTGACTAAATCTTCGATAATAGTTAGTATGGAGCAGCATATTTATCTCCATTTGTTTCTCGAATAAAAATTACTTGTGTAATCAAAAAATAGTTGCAGTAAGGAAACTTTAGGCATACAATAATAAAAATAAGAAGAAGCTATCTGTTTAAGATAAGCATCAACTAGAAGGGATGGTAATAATATGATTGATTTTATTTCAACGCTTAGCCCAGTTATGCAGGCATTACTGGCAACCCTTTTCACATGGGGTATGACTGCAATTGGTGCTGCTTTAGTATTTACTACAAAGGAAATAAATCAAAAGGTAATGGACGGAATGTTAGGATCCGCCGGTGGGATTATGATTGCAGCTAGTTTTTGGTCATTGCTTTCTCCAGCCATTGAAATGTCAGAGGGAGGTCCTTTTCCTGCTTGGTTCCCCGCAGCTGTTGGCTTTCTATTAGGTGGCTTTTTTCTTTGGGCAGCAGATAAGATTATTCCTCATTTGCATCCATCCTCCAATTTGGATCATGCCGAGGGAATACATCCTAAAAGTAAAAGACGCAGTACATTACTTGTATTTGCGATTACTTTACACAACATACCAGAAGGGCTAGCAATTGGGGTTGCTTTTGGTGCAGTTGCGGCTGGTTTTCCATCTGCTTCATTAGCCGCTGCTATTGCTTTAGCAATCGGTATTGGTATTCAAAACTTACCTGAAGGAACAGCTGTTTCGATGCCACTACGAAGAGAAGGTATGTCACGCAGAAAAAGCTTTATGTACGGGCAATTTTCAGGTATGGTAGAGCCAATTGCTGCTGTAATTGGGGTTTTAGCTGTAACATTTATGACTCCGATACTTCCATTTGCATTAGCTTTTGCAGCAGGGGCAATGATTTTTGTCGTAGTAGAGGAAGTTATTCCTGGCTCCCAAGAAAACGGTAATGGGGATTTAGCAACTGTATGTTTAATGCTTGGATTTACTGTGATGATGATACTAGATGTTGCTTTTAGTTAATAAAACTAGAAAAAGCGTTCACTTCTTAGAAGAGGACGCTTTTTCACATTTCTTTTTTAAATATCAATGATTATTGGAAGTATCATTGGTCTTCTTTTCGTGCGAGAGTATAAAAGCTTTTCAATTGACTTTTTTATATCTTGTTTCAGAACACGTTGGTTTCCATTTCTATTTTTCATTTTTTTGATAGTCATTCGTACTTCTTGGTTTACTTCTTTCATTAATTCTTCAGAATCAGGACCGTATACGAAACCACGCGATATAGTATCTGGACCAGAAATAATTTTACCTTCTGATTTACTCAGTGTCGTAACGATAACAAGCATACCATCTTCAGAGAGAAGCTTTCGATCACGCAATATGATATTCCCAACATCACCAATGCCAAATCCATCTACGAATATGTTACCTGAGTGGATACTTCGAGTTTGAATCGCTTCTTGATTGGCTATATCTACGACATCTCCATTATTAATAATAAAAATGTTTTCAGATTTTACCCCTACTGATTTAGCAAGTAATCCGTGTTGATGTAACATTCGATACTCTCCATGGATAGGGACAAAGTATTTTGGTTTCATTAACGTTAACATTAGTTTTAGTTCTTCCTGACAAGCGTGACCTGAAACATGCATGCCTGTAACATTTCCAGAACCATAGATAACTTTAGCTCCAAGTTGAAATAAATTGTCGATAATTCGTGATACACTCGTTTCATTGCCAGGTATGGGGCTTGCGGCAAAGATAACTGTGTCATCAGCAAGAACTTCAACTTGACGAAAGTTTGAACTTGCTAATCGTGATAATGCTGCCATTGGTTCACCCTGACTACCTGTACAAAGAATGGCCACTTTTTCTGGATCCATTCCACGTACTTCATTTACTTCCAGTAACATCCCCTCAGGTATATCTAAATAACCCCGGTCCATTGCAACAGACACGACATTGATCATGCTACGTCCAAGTAAGACTAACTTCCGATTTGTTTTAATCGCAGCATTGACGATTTGTTGTACACGATGAACGTTGGAAGCAAATGTGGAAATGAAAACTTTACGGGTAGCTTGACGGAATGCATTTTCAATATGATCACCAACAAGTTGTTCCGATGGGGTAGAGCCAGGTCTTTCTGCATTTGTACTTTCTGATAGAAGTAATAAAACGCCGTCACGACCAAGTTCAGCCATTTTGTGAATATCCTGAGATTCGTTGTCCACTGGAGTCCAATCAAATTTGAAATCCCCTGTATGTACAATTATTCCTTGTGGTGTGTGAAAGGCAATTCCTAAACAATCGGGGATGCTGTGACTAGTTTTGAAAAATGTAGTCTTAATAGTGCCTAGTTCTAAAACTGAGTTAGAATCAATCATAAACAGCTCAGTTTCCCTAAGAAGGCCATGTTCTTTTAATTTGCTTTCAATTAGCCCTAGCGTTAAGTTTGTAGCGTATATAGGCAAATTTAATTGTTTTAAGAAGTAGGGGATGCCGCCAATATGATCTTCGTGTCCATGTGTAATAATCATTGCACGAATTTTTTCTTTATGTTCCTGTAAATAAGAAATATCTTGGATAATCAGATCAATCCCTAAAAGACTTTCATCTGGAAACTTAGATCCACAGTCAATCACAACAATATCATTAGAAGATTGTAAAACGTACATATTTTTACCGATTTCATTAATACCACCAAGAGCAAAGATAGATAGTTTATTCTCTGAAGCATTCAAATTTATTCCTCCTATTTACAATCATATACTTAGTATTACCTGATCGAATCGTTTTATAAGTAGAAGTTGAAAATAAGAACGTTTACAAATAGTGTCGAAATGGGATAATGTGGTTATGGGTCGTACAGTCTGATGATAATTACGCAACAACTTATTAGTAGATTAAACTACTAAGAGGATACTATGTTAAACTTCGAAGTACTGTACAATTACCATCTTATTGAAGGAATTAATAGCAAACTTATTAATTTCTAACAGAACAACAGAGAATGGGACACAATAATTTTATTGTTGCACTATTTAGGGTTTTAGAGAGCAAGATAGAGTATTATTTCTTATTTTTAAGTATTTTATAATTTTAGTTTACATAATATCTATTATAGGAAGTTATGTTTCATTGGATAAGTATACTTGAAATAATGAGATATTTTCAAGAAATGCTCTAAAAATGAAAATTTCTATTTATCACGTATATGTAATAAAAAATCATCTCACCTCTAAGAAATTTACAGAGATGAGATGATTTTAACTAACCTTTGTTACAAATTATCAATCTTTTTTATAAAGCTACTTGCTAAGGCCACTTTCTTTTTTTATATCTCAATGCCTCTAAAAAATTGCTGTAACTTTCTTTTCCATATAAATCCTTACTTTCTTTTATAAAGTTATTGAACATATAAACTTGCGCCTGTTCTAACAATTAAGATCTGGTTTCCCCCTACCAGTTTTAAGTAGGAAATAAAAGTATTCTTTCGATAAATTAGCCCCGTGATTCACAGTCAAGTAAGTTTCCCCTAGCATTTTGATGCTTCGGTACCGCAGCATGATTGTGAGGACTTTTGTGGTGTTAAATTAACACTACATACACCAGTTTTCGGTAGATCTAGTTCTACCTTTTTAGCCAATTCAAAATCACCTGAAAGATGAGCTACAATAGATCTCACTTGCTCATAGCCAGTTGCCATTAAGAATGTTGGAGCTCTGCCATAACTTTTCATTCCAACGATATAAAAATCTTTTTCAGGCTGTTTTAATTCTTTTTCTCCATGAGGGCGTACTGTTCCACAACTATGAAGGTTTGGATCAATTAATGGAGCAATAGCATCCACACTTTCTGTGGCAGTATCAATACTTAGTCTGATTTCTCTTATAAAAGAAAAATCCGGGCGACTACCCGTGTTTGCAACGATCTCATCTACAGGTAGAAGGATAATTTCAGTCCCATTTGCTTCCCCAGTTATTTCGATACCACCATCTTTCGTTTTTGACAGTTGGTGAATATGAAAAGGAGTATATACCTTGATTTTCCCTGTATCAACTAGTTGATGAATACGGCTTCCTAGCTCTCCTCTTGCCTCTAGAGCGTCTTTATCCTCCCCACCGTATGCATCTTCTACATTTTTCTTTCGCATGATCCATGTTATATCTACGTTTTCATTTAGCTGGGCTAATTCTAAAATTGTGTTTATGGCCGAATGACCACCACCAACTACTGCAATTCTTTTTCCTTTGTATCGTTCTTGATGTGTGCCATTTATGTCTGGGATTCCATAATAAATATGCTCATTTAATTTTCTTTCTTCTTTCGTCCAAATGCTATCAGCATTTATAGGGTTAGGATTTGACCAAGTTCCCGTAACATCAATAACAGCCCTTGCTTCTACTCTTTTTGATGTACCATTTTGTTCGGTGTATAAAACAAATGGAGAATTTTCACGGTTTGCAGTTTTCATTTTATCTAAAGATTTTTTACTTAAAGAAACGACTTTTGTATTCAGTAATAGAAAGGGTTTTATTTCAGGCAAGTTTGCTAATGGCACCAAATATTCGTTTACTAGCTCTCTGCCTAATGGTAGTTGATCTAATGAAGGGGCATTCCAACCATGTTTTTCTAGCATTTTTTTAGCAACTTTATCGATGTTGTATTGCCACGGTGAAAATAATCGGACATGACTCCAATTTAGAATATTACTTCCGACACTTTCACCTGATTCCAGTACTATAAAACGTTCGCCAAGATTAGCTAAATGCGCAGCTGCTGCCAATCCTACCGGACCGGCACCAATAATTGCTACAGGTAAATCCATCTTCGTTATCTTCACTTCTTGTTTAATCGTTTCTGTAGAAGGGCCACAGCATCCCCCAGTGTTAATTTGCTTCAATTCGATATTTTTCATCTTCTTACCTCCATAAAGGTTAGTGAAATTATCCTAATTCAAATTAGTTGTAAAATGCAAGTAATGGATATTTTTTTAAGCAAGAATTAACTTGCTTAAAGTAAAGGTGTGCAGCAAACGCTTGATTTAGACATAGCCTGGTTTAATAATTGAATAGAACGAATAACCGTTTCTTTTTCAAATTCGTTCATATGTGAGAATACTTCCTCTAAATACGCATTCATCGAATGATCAATGGTCGTGGAAACAAATTTCCCTTGTGCTGTTAGGGATAAATTATAAACCCTTTTATCCGCAGAAGACGGTGTTTTTTTTACTAAATCTAACTTTATAAGCGTTTGGATTTGTCTGCTAAAAGTTGTAATATCCATTGCCAAAGTTTCTGCAACTTGTTGCATAGAGGGTGCTGTTTGTTTGTCAATTTCATAGAGAATATGACTTTGAACAGATGAAATATCAACAGAGCCAACCGAACAACAATTTTTATTTAAAAGCCCAAATCTTCGAGTTAGAACTTGAAATAGTTCACGTTTGTTTTCCATCTTTTCACCCCTTACATTATTTATATAATAATTACTTGTAAAGTGCAACAAATAAACTTAAACTTTGATTAAATACTTTTTTATTTATTAATTCGGAGGAATCAAAAAATGAATTATACAATTAGAAGCGCTACACAAGAAGATTGGGATCAAATTAGAAGCATTTACGAAGCGGGTATTTCCACAGGTCATGCTACATTTGAAACCAAAGCACCATCCTCTTATGAACATTGGCTTTTAAAGTCACACCTAGAATGCACTCTAATAGCACAAGAAGAGGACATAATACAGGGGTGGTGTAAATTGTCACCGATATCTGATCGTTTGGCATATGCTGGTGTAGGTGAAGTAAGTATTTATGTGCATCCTGCCGCTAAAGGTAAAGGTGTTGGCGATTTTCTTTTAAAAAATTTGATTACTAAGTCGGAACAGTTAGGATTTTGGACTTTACAAGCTTCAATCTTTCCAGAAAATGAAAGCAGTGTTTATTTGCATAAGAAAAATGATTTTAGAGAAGTAGGAATACGAGTAAAAATAGGTAAAGTGAATGGTAAATGGAGAGATAGTGTTTTATTAGAAAGAAGAAGTAAATTAGTAGGTAAAGAAGAATAATTACGTATCCCTTAATAGAATTGATTATACCTTTTAACTTAGTAAAAGTATTAATTTATACTAAGTTAAAAGATATTTTCATTTTAAACAATTAGGATTTCTCCGAATTTCATTAAAATACACGTATAGTCTTCGCTTATAACAGTCACATTCATTGTTCAATGTAATGCATTAGTTTTTTTACAACAAACTGTGCATCTGAACCCACACCCCTTAAAGTAGCAGAAGCAAAGGAACGCTGCCCTTCCATGCCTACATAATAAAGACCGGGCACATTACTTATTCCTGCCTTATGAATCGGATTTCCTTCAGTATCTAACGCACCAATCTTTCGAAGGTATGGAAGCTCAGGTCTGAAACCAGTAGCATAGATCACCACATCCACCGGCTCATTTTTCCCGTTTGGCCAAATGACTCCATTCTCATAAAAGGATTTAAACATCGTTTGTTGATCTGGCTTTCCTGCCGCCAATCGCTCTTTGTATTGGTCCATATCGTCCACGACACTTGAGTTCGGTGCAGTTGTCCCGAATCGCCAGAATGGAAATTTATCAAAGCCAATCAGTTTAAACCAAAAATGCAAATCCTTACCCAATACACGTTGCTTTACAAACTGGACAGGTTGTAACACTGCTAAAGAAGTTCGGCTCACCTCAGCAAGCTCTGCTGCAATTTGGACGGCTGAATTTCCACGCCCCACAACGACCACTCTTTGATTAATAAATTTCTCCGTATTTCTATATTTGGAGGAATGAAGTGTTAACCCTTTAAACTCATCCTGGCTAGCTATATTTGGAATGAAAGGATTGTTAAACGAGCCGGTTGCATTAATAATAGTGCGCGTCTGAAATATATCTCCTGTCCTCGTATGAATAGTAAAACCCACTTCATCTTTTTCTACAGATTCCACGTACTGATTGGTCTGAATTTGCAATTTAAACTCTGTACTGTATTGCTGTAGGTAACGAACGACTTCATCTCTCTTCGGATATCTATCTTGTTCTCCAGGAAAATTCATGCCTGGCATAGAGGAATAACCTGCCGGAGAAAATAGTTTGAGACTGTCGTAATAATGTGGCCACGAACCTCCTACCTGACTGCTTGCTTCTAAAATAAGATATTGTAGCCCTTTTTTCTGTAAATGATAGCCCGAGGCAAGACCTGCTTGCCCACCACCAATAACGATTGTATCAAGTATTTCGTTCATTCTAAAATCCTCCAATTTACTTGTAACATACAAGTATTTAATAATTCAATATCCGTTAAACCTATTTTATACTGATTGTTTTATCGTACTAAATATGTCACTTCAGCATTTTTTGTTTAGGAAATCAAACCGAATTAACATGTTTTTAAGAACATCAATCCTATTTTCCAGCGTAATTTATTACATTAAATAGTTATACGTTATTTATTTGCATTTTACAAGTTTTAATATAAGATACTTAATCAAAAAAAACCACTCAAATGAGTGGTCCCCCTTGTCTATAAATCGAACCAAGAGAATATATACTTGATGATTTACATATTACTCTCCTGTTTCAGAAAAATGTTTGATTCTGTCTCTAATTTCATCACGAACTCGTTGGAATATTGCCCATTTCTCAACATCAGTTCCTTCTGCCTTGGCAGGGTCCTCAAAGCCCCAATGATCACGTCTAACATGAGATGGTGTCATTGGACACTTATCCGCTGCATCCCCACAAAGTGTAACCACAAAACCCGCATCATTCAATGTTTCCATATCAATAATATCTGAAGTTTGTTTAGAAATATCAATACTGACTTCATTCATAGCTTTTACAGCATTAGGGTTTAAACCATGTGCTTCAATACCTGCACTTTTAACTTCCCATTCATCACTTAAATACTTTTTCGCCCAACCTTCTGCTATCTGGCTTCTGCAAGAATTTCCTGTACATAAGAAGTAGATTGTTTTTTTAGTCATGATTCGATATCCCCTTTGGTTTCAACTTTATAAAAAGTATTAGTTTATTTACGTAAATTGATGGCTCACATTAGAAAAATGATAAAGAAATATATAGTCCTAATAATGTAATGAATAGAATAGGAACTGTTAAGACAATACCTGTTTTAAAATAAATCCCCCATGAAATCTTCACACCTTTCTGAGATAAAACATGGAGCCATACTAATGTAGCAAGTGAGCCAATTGGTGTGATTTTTGGCCCTAAGTCAGATCCAATCACGTTAGCATAAATAAGCGCTTCGCGAATTGTACCAGAAGTATTCGTTTCTGCAATTGCTAATGCATCAATCATCACAGTTGGCATGTTATTCATTAGGGATGATAGAAATGCTGCAATGAAGCCCATCGACATCGTTGCTACAAATAGCCCTTGCTCTGCAGCTACTTCAATTACGCCAGCTAACACGCTTGTTAGTCCTGCATTTCCGAGTCCGTAAACAACCACATACATACCAATAGAGAAAAATACGATATTCCAGGGTGCACCTTTAATAACTGTTTTAGTGTCAACAGCGTTACTTCTTCTTGCCATTACGATGAAGAAGATCGCTATAATTCCAGCAATTATTGAAACAGGAACACGGATGAATTCACTACTAAAATAACCGACAACCAATATAGCAAGTACATACCATGAAAGATGAAACATTTTTATATCTTTAATCGCTTCTTTTGGTTCTCTAAGCTTTGATAAATCATATGTCCTTGGAATGCTTTTTCTAAAATAAAATAATAATATGCTTATAGTTGCAATGAGTGAGAATATGTTAGGAATAATCATTCTCGAAGCATATTCTACAAAGCCAATTCCAAAGAAATCAGCTGATACAATGTTTACAAGGTTACTAACTACGAATGGGAGCGAAGTGGTGTCGGCTATAAACCCACTCGCCATAATGAATGGGAAGATCATTTTTTCATTGAAATTCAAGTTTCGAACCATTGCTAAAACAATTGGCGTCAATATTAACGCAGCACCATCATTGGCAAAAAAGGCAGCAACAACAGCCCCTAACACACTTACATAAATGAACATTTTAATCCCTTTACTTTTAGCGCCCCTCGCCATATGCAATGCAGACCATTCAAATAAACCAATTTCATCTAAAATCAAGGAAATAAGAATAATTGCAATAAAAGACAAAGTTGCATTCCAAGTAATATCTACCACCTCGATGACATCACTAAAACCAACAACCCCTACTAATAACGCTATAATAGCCCCTCCACAAGCTGACCAACCGATATTTAACCCTTTTGGTTGCCAAATAACAAAGACAAGCGTTACTAAGAAAATCAATGATGCTAAAATCACTTGCGACAAAATACTAGCCTCCATTATTCACATGAGATACGTAATCCCTGCTCTTCTAATTCTTGCAGTTTGAAATCTTGGTTCGGAAGATGATCAATCAGATTTTGAACGAATAGAAAATCATCACTTCCCTTGTTCAATGAATAAATAATCCATTGTCCCTTCCTTGTTTCACGTACCAACCCAACATCTTTTAACTTTCGTAAATGTTGACTTATAGCCGGTTGACTTACTTTAAATATTTCTACAAATTCACAAACACAATAATCATGTGAATCCAGCATTTTTATCATTGTAAGTCTTGTTTTATCGCCCAATAGCTTTAATATAGTTGCAGCTTTTTCTATCTTAATTTCCGGTACTAGCATGTTTTCTTCCCTCCCTACCTATCATATAATCAATTGCTTATATAATATTGTACTTATATACAATTTGCAACAGTATTATTAAACAAATATTGCTCCCTGTGTCTAATACAGGGAGCAATATTACAATGCGTACACTCCAAAAGTTTGTTAAAACACGAAATGCAGCTCTGTATGTTTGTATCTGGAAGCTATCATTGCAGCAATCAGATCATTTCATTCGCTAATTTTCTTCGGCTAATCCAGTACCCTTGAAGACTAAAAACAATCATTGTAAGAAGTAAGAAAAGTAAACTAACGGACCCTAATGTCAAGAAATCAATAAAAACTCCAGCTTCACGATCCACAAGAGCTAACATTTTCGTTAAAACTAAGCCGATTAAAGTCCCCATTGCAAGCCCGTACAATATAAACGATAGCACTTGTGTTAAGATCAGCTTCATTAATCCATTAGGTGACAAACCAAGAAAACGTTGTATCGCATAGTCGCTTCGTTTGACATAAATTGAATGAAGCAATGTTTGTAATACACCTAGGCATGTAGCGCCTATCAAAATAACAAAGACACCTACAAATAGACTCCAACGTTGATAAAACATCTCACTTGATTCTGCAATTAGCGTCTCTTTATTTGTAATTTGAAGTTCTGGCCACTCTTTCTGAAGATAGCTTAATTGTGCAAGCGCTGTGTCTACATCAGCTGTTTCCACCATAATTTCATAAATTGGAGGAGTTTCTTTACCTGGTACATGCATCGACCAATCTAAATAGACATCAATATTTCTTAAGAAAGTTGGTGTAATCGCAATAATGGGAAATTCCCCAGCTGGATTGGATTTTCGTGTTGAGAAATCGTACACAGCTAGTGGTAATTTATCTCCTACTTTGAGTCCATGTTTGTTTGCAAATGTTTGGCTAATGACAAGCCCATTTGAAAGGTCGCCCTCATAAGAGGCTATTTTTTTCAAGGCAACATACTGTTCTACATCAATTGTTGCGTAATTGATAGAATCCCATTTCTTCTCTAGCTGCATCTCGAACCGATGGAAGCTTGTAGCATAGGCGTATGAGACAGAAGATAAATTCTCAATTTCTTCCACTGTTTCTTGTGTAAATGAGATATCATTTAATACATTTTTTAAAACAATGGATGTTTCGAAACTTTGTTCTATAAAAGATGTATCATTCTTCTGAACAGTTTTTAATAACGAACTTCCAAACGTTAAGATGGTCATTAGTGCAATAATACTTAAAATAATTGGGATGTTTTTTCGCACTTGAGGAATCAATTGCTGACACGCTAAGTAAGCCTCTTTACCAAAAATGGTACGAATCGGCTGTAAACAAATATGCAATAGACCAGTAAAAATAAATGGCATTACGATAAGTAAAAAACTACAACTGAATAATGTTCCGATTACAATGAGCAATGCTTTTTGACCGTGCCCATTTTCTTGGACATGCGCACTTATAAAACAAACAAGTGCTATACCTGCCATGAGAATCGATAAGATTGTTTGCCGTTTCGTCCAGCGAAAAGTAAGCATTTCTTTGTCAGATGCTAATTGCATTGGCAACAAATTCATGCTTTTACGTACTTGAACAAACGCAAAAAGTTGAAGGATTGTAAAGCTAGCACCTGCGATTATCATAGCTAATAGGAATGGGAAATCTAATCTTCCTTTTGGGAAGCCTAGTGTATCAATAAGTTGTGCTAGTCCGTATTTTACGACTAGTAGGCTTAAGCATGTACCTAGCATAACGCCGATACTATTTATAACCGTCAATTGAACCAGCACTAGATGTCCTACTTGCTTTGATGTGGCACCTAAAGCTCGTAAAATCATTAGTTGTTCTTTGATTTTATAAAAAAGTAGTTGAAAAGTAGAAAGTAGTAAAACCCCTGTTATCAATAAAACAAAGACTGACAAAACAATTATGAAAATCATCAGTGATTGTAAATTCCTTTTAACAAAGTCATATTCATTCGTAATATCCACTCGGAGTGAAGCATCTAATGCTTTTAAATCCATGGCTATAAGCGTTGGGTTAAAATCCTCCTTCGTTTCAATTAGAGTAAATAAACCTGCATTGTTTGGATCATTTTGCATCCACAATTTTACGACATCATTCGAAAGCAAAGCGAGATAAATGCTTTCTACACCTTTCATCGTCGGTAATATTTCCTTGATGGAAAACATGTCACCATTAATCTGAATAGACTCCCCCACTTGTTTATCGAAAAACTGTGCAAGACTTTCCGATAAAATGACATCCTGTAATTGAAGAGATGATTGAAAATCGTATTTACTTCGAACAAGTGAATCATTTTCTACACCTAGTGTATATACCGTATCTAACGTGCTCTCGACATCCGTATGAGTGAGGGAGATAGGTGAAACAGATTCAACCCCATGTAGTGCTTTTATTTGTTCGATTTGGTACTCAGATAGCCATTGATGTTGTTCTGGGTTATAACCTGCCGTAATATCGGCATTCCCAAACAGTGCTTGAATTTCATCTTCCATTTGTGCCTTAGCATTGTAAATATAAAGGCTCATCGTCATAATAAGGCAGATAGAAATAGTTATAATACTCATACAGGTGACAACATGTATAGATGCAGCACGAAATAATTTAAACGCGATCGTACGTAAGTTAAACATTAGTACTCACCTCTAGAAACTGCTTTAAACTTCGATAAAATCATATCTAAGTCATGGGGGGAACGTTCATTTTGATAGCTATCAACAATCGTCCCATCATGAAAAAATAGCACGCGATCTGCAAAAGTCGCTACATGAGGGTCGTGCGTGACAAGTAAAATCGTTTGGGTCTGTTCTTTTTGTACTTGCACGAGCAAATTTAAAATATCATTTGTTGTATTAAAATCAAGAGCACCAGTTGGCTCGTCTGCTAACAAAATGGGCGGGTTCGTAATAATAGCACGGGCAATTGCAACTCGTTGCTGTTGCCCGCCTGACAGCTCATGTGGTCTATGCTTATGCCAAGCAGCGATTCCTAGTTTCTCCATGATTTGCTGAACTCGTTCTTGTATTTCTCGACTGGCCACATCATTTAAGATGAGCGGCAGGGCAATATTATCCTCGACAGACAGATCCTTCAAGAGATGAAAAGATTGAAAGATAAAACCTATGTTTTCTTTTCGAAAATTAGACGCTCTGGGCTCCTGATAGATAGCATTTGCTTGTTTTCCAAATAAGAAAATAGCACCTTCTGTCGGTTCATCAATCGCACTCAACATATTCAATAACGTACTTTTCCCTGATCCACTTGTTCCCATAATAGCTACCATCTCACCTTGATAAATCGTACAGTGAATATTTTTTAATGCAGTAATGGAATGATTTTTATGTTTAAATACTTTGGACATCCCTTCAATTCGTAATACTTCAGTTAATCTTTGTCGTGGTATAGGAATACGATTAATCATTTCTTTCAATGGATTTTGTCCATTCATCGATATATGCCCCCTTTAATCGTTGTCTTAAAGCTTGTAGCCCTCTACGAATATTCGTTTTAACAGTACCTTCTGGACATTGCAAAATAGTAGCGATTTGTTTTACGGAATAATCTTGGTAAAAGCGCAGTAGCAAAGCAGTTTTATATTTTTCTTCTAGTAGACAAAGAGCGTCCCATAAATCTAGTTGCTCCTCAGTTTGAATAGGTGCTGCATTTGTAAATTCATTAAGTAGATTTGGTTCCATTAAATGAAGAGGCTTTCGTTTTTCTATGTATGTCATACTACAATTAATAACGATGCGCGTAAGCCAGGTTGAAAAGTAATGTGCCTGTTTCAATTGGTGTAATCCTTCGTATGCTTTTACTACGGCTTGTTGAAAAACATCGATTGCATCGTTTTCATTTTGTACATACACATATGCAATTCGATATAATTTATCTTGTTCTTTTTCTATAAGCTCATAAAAGGCATCACCATCACCATTTTTCGCTAATTCAACGAGTACTTTATGATTATTCAAAGTTTATGACGCCTCCCTCCTACTTATTAGACACTATATTTGTCCATAACGATTCAAAAAATTTAAAATATTTTTAAAAGAAACAGAAAAAGGCTTCCACCTGTACTGGTAGAAGCCTAGTTTCAAAAAGTACCTAAGTTTTTATTAATCGATGCTGTTCTCTTTTATGAATATAATAATTAAAAATCAATACAGATATTAGTACTTCTCCCCATATTATATCTCTATAAAAGTTTTGAAGCTTCCCTGTGTTAGAAACAACTCAGAATAGTGTCTAAGTTGTTTCTAACACAGGGAGCATATCTAAAACTGCCATAGCCGTTCACCACAACTAGAGCGTCTCCTCCAATTTCTGAATATTTGAGCTGGAAATTAAATATACATTGCCAAAAATGTCGGTTTTGTCTCCCTTTATACGTACAGCACAATCTTTATTCGACGCATAAATATTTATTTCCTCCGATAAGTGAGACAGTTCACCTTGAACCAGCTCCATATTATTTTCAAGATCAAAATGAGACAGGACGGAAAAATTGCCAAGGCCGATTCCATCGTAAACAGAGCTCTTTTCAACTTTATATCCAAAGTTTTTCGAGCATAACCATTTAGCGGACATGTTAATCGCACCAGCGCTCGCTCCTAGAACAACGGCACTGCTGTTTTTAATCAAGTCTGACAATTCATATTCTATTAAAAAACCATTTTGCTTAATAGTATTTCCACCCAACAAGAAAATGACTGAAGCATTTTGAATTAACGCCTGGGCATCTTCCTTCTGTACTTGATAATTGATTAAATGATATTCATCGAACATAATGCCGGCCTTGTCAAGCCACGAGCGTTCAGTAGCACCATCATTTTCATAAAAAGATGGATCTGAGCTAATCATAGCAATCGATTTTCTATCAGTTATATCCTCCTGTAACACCCTGCCCAGATTCTTTGGAAAAAAGTTGTTAAACCAGCCTAAATAATAGTGAGTTTTCATAAGTACCTCCATAGTAAAGTGTAAATAACATTTATCTCCTGTGTTGCTCATTCTGTTTTCTTATCATCAACTCTTTGTTTCTGACACAGGTAGCATATTTCCTTCTGCGTAATACTGTCCATGCTGCTTGCTAAATACCTGGCTACAAAGCAATAATGCCATGAAAACTGCGATAGTTGCAAATCCAATGGCCACTATTTGTAAGGAGAACCATTCCACCATCACGCCTAAAAGAAAGGTCAATACAATCTGCAGTAAGCTTTGAAACATCGACGCCAAACTACCAAAACGTCCCATAATCGTCGTCGGAACATTTTTCTGATAAAACGTATCGTAGCCTGCATTACTAAAAGCCATAAAGAATCCTAGAAAGATAAAGGCTGCTGTTGCTGTCCAAAAATCAACTGCACTATAGAATAACAAATAGCCTACTGCTGTTAAAATCATCCCAACGCCTATATACAGTTGCAATGAGAATCGCTTTACAAAGGCTGCTGTGGCCGCTGCACCTATTAAGGCACCTACACCTGCAATACTAACAATAAGTCCATACATTTGATCAGAAAGAGCTAAATTCATCTTGATAAATGTGACCTCTTGGGAATCCAAAGCGAAAGCAATCATAAGTGCGGTCTGGAACAATAAATATATCTTAATAAAGTAACGATCCTGTTGAATAAACCCTTTGACAACCATCCAATCAGCAGCAAGCATCTTCACTGTAATCGGCTCTCGGTATTGTAAGTTTTCATCTTCTACATCAGGTAATCTGGCGATACATAACGCACAGAAAAAGAAAGTAATGGCGTTTAAAATCACACACCACGTCGTACCAAATAAGGCAATGAGTACACCTGCTACTGCTGGTCCGATTAAAAAAGATCCTGAATTCATCATACTCATGATGGAGTTAAACTTTCTACGATCCGTGTCAGCGACAAACTTTGTAATGTAAAAGGTTGAGCTTGGACCAAAAAATGCGGCTGCTATATTTGCCACAAATAGAATAGCGTAAACAATCCATAGCGAATCGAGAAATGGAACAACTAAAATAAGCGACCCCCTTAGTACGTCTGCTATGACCATCAATTTCCGTTTATTCACACGGTCGATGATAGAGCCTGCCCAGAAGTTTGTAAGTAATCGTGCAATCGGTCCAATAATGTAAATACCAGCCACTGCAGCAGCTGAACCTGTCATATCAAGTACTAATATATTTAACGCAATTAGATACACCCAGTTGCCAAAAAATGAAACGCCTATACCACTTAGTAAGAGTGAATACTTCTTCCAAATCCCCATTAAAATCCCCCGTATTCAGCGTTACCTGAAGCTCCTACTCTAATCTTATCATATTTTTAATCCTAAAAACCCTGAGTTTAAATAACATTCTGAATATAATAGTAGTTTCAAGTGTGAAATTTAGCTTGATTAAGGAAGCTCTATCTCAATCAATAAAATAAAACACCGCAGAAAGTTAACTACTTTCCGCGGTGTTATTCGGTTGTTCTAATTTAATGTATGTATTCACTACCTTTTCAAATGCTAGCAATCCATGAAGTAATTTATCGATTGTCCTTTTATATCATCCATCATACAAAATCACCTATTTTCAATCAAAAAGAGGAATGAAAGTATGACTAGCTTCATTCCCCTTTTTGAATATAATGATTAGGTTTTTATGTTGCTTGCCAACTTCCAGCGCCCGAAGTCTGGATTGAGTATCAAGTTTTCACGGTGCCTAGTCATCACCATATTTCTACTGTCAGGATACCCTCAAGAGCAGCCTGATATCCATTAGCCTTTCCTATTTAAGGGCAATGGTTAACCTTAATATATGATTCTAGTTACTGAAAAATCCGCGAGAACTTCCCTCATATACTTCTGTGCTAGCCGCTCGATCAACGATCACGATTGATAACATAATCCAGAAAATGTTTTAAGAAAGTAGTATTGCGTGGCACTTCTTGTAAAACTTCCATTGCGATACAATAGTTTTCCCACATCTCTTTTTTTGCGTCTTCTTGCCCTAAAATCGAGACAAATGTGGAGCTATTGTTTTCCACATCCCTACCAACAGATTTTCCTAGTAAGGTAGAATCCCCTTCCACATCAAGTAAATCATCCTTAATTTGAAATGCAATGCCTGCATGACGGGCAAACTTCTTCAAGGCATCTATTTCTACTTCATTTGCCCCGGCAAGAATGGCTGGCATTAGAAGAGAAGCTTCGAATCCTAATCCAGTCTTATAAAAGCACATTGTATTCAATTGTTCTAGTGTCAATTGTTTCCCTTTAGAATCCAAATCCATCGCTTGCCCTCTACACATATTCGCTGTTGTTTCGGCGGAATATTTAATCAGGTTTAGTACAGTTTTTGAATCAAACTGTTCAAGAGATGCTTGTTCCTCAATAGCCTTTTGAGTTAGAAAAAGCCCAGTTATTTCTGATACAGCAATGCTATACACCTCATGGAGAGTAGGGCGCCCTCTGCGAGTGGATGCATTATCCTGGGATGGTAGGTCATCAAATATTAAAGATGCGGTATGCATATATTCCAATGATTTTAAAAGTGGCTCGATTGCTGAACTATTTAATCCATATGCATTTACGCCCATGAACCAAGCAACTATAGGCCTTAAACGCTTCCCGTCACCTTCTAGACTGAAATTTGCTGCATCCATTACTTGATCTTCCATTAAAAACATATTCTCCGATTTAGAGATAGTTAGAATGTCGTTGATTTGATGACGCAATGTTTTGATTGTATTTGAAAATTCTTCTTTTTCTTTTCGTTCATTTTTCAAAATAGTAATCATATGGTCGCGGAGCAATTTATCAAAGAAGTCTACATCATCTGCTTTTCGGACCATGGCTTGAATTAATTTATTGAACGCAGGATTCCCGCTAGCAAATATGCCCATCACTTCGTTGTATTTCTCTGTACCGACTCGCTCTTTATATCGTTTTAATCCATTTATAGCCCGATCCAATATTACCTCACATGCATTTATATCAGAGTTATACACATTATGAATCAAGTTAGAGATAACGGCCCAATACATTTCAAACGGGTTAATAAGATCCGAGCGTTTATCATGGTGTTTCAAATAATACGTATAGGGTGTTACCGCACCATCCTTCAGGTCAACAAACATATCTGCAAAATCATCAGCCAATTGATTATAAATACCATAAAAGAATGTTCGGCTATCCAATGCCTTATCTTCGGCAGCAGCAATTACTGAACGGACAATCAAGCGGGAGGAAGAGGATTTTAAAATAACCGGTATGTAGAGCTCTTCATTTGTATAATTTGCATTGGAAAGATCCTTTACCCTATCTACTTCTTGGGAATAAAAAAACACATACGATTGCTCTAAAAAGCCTTCGCTTGTTTCCTGTTGTTGATGGTTCTTAATATATACAAAAGCATCTCGAAGTTCTGAATGAATATATCTAATCAAATCCTCGTTATCTCCTGGCCACACTCCTAATTCAGGCACACTTCCTGTTATAAGCGTCGTACGTATTAAATCGGAATAGTGTTTTTCTTCACTTTCGGATAAAATTTTAGCATCGAGAAGATCATCAATAAAAGGATAGGTCAGACCATAGGAATAACCAAGCCTAATAGCTTTATCTAGTCTCATAGTACGTTCTTCAGATGTTGTCTTATCATCCATCTCTTCAATTTCTTGCATAATAACGCCAACAATTATTTTAATAAGTTTTCTCTGGGCTTGCTCTGCGTCTATGCCTTTTGGAATATTGGATGAAACAGTCTTTAGTTTATTCATCACCCAAATAAAGGTCGATTCCACGCCGTCCTTCTGAGCAATGCGATACAATTCGACCATATTAAACACTTCGTTATTGGACTCTTGAGAGGGATTTATAAGATAGTTCTTCAAACTAGCAACTACATTTCTTATCCTGCTCCGTGTATCAGGTGAATCAAGTGCTTTACCCAAATCCCTCATAAATATATAGGAAATGCTCCGCTCCAGGTAATTATCCAGTTTCCCAGTGTAATTTAGCCATTGTATGTAGTTACGATATCCTCGTGAACTAGGTTTATCTTTTCTGCGTGAGAAAAGTGATAGTAAAGTATGATGGTGAATGTGATTATGTTTCCAAATCTGTATATCTGCAGTTAAGCTTGTGACATAAGTCTTTTGCTCGATCTGTTCATAAAGTGATTTAAAATAACTGGCAGCTTTCTGCTCAGCTTGCCGATAGCTTTCTTCGGCGTTTCTTGTTAACTTATCGTTCATACCATAACTCACCTTCACTTCATGTTCGATTTTTTCCGTTTTTCTTTAAATTGGAAAGTTCTTCTGATTATTATTATACTTGGCGAATTCATAAAGTAGAAATGAAGCGCATGGATTTGAACAAAGATTAACAATTCAGTGGATTATCCCTTGTATGTAACAAAGCATTTACTTCTTTTAACAAAATATGATTTAAAACCTTAAAAACCCCGAGTTCTATCAGTCGAGGTTTTTGCTAAAAATGGATGAGTTGCTGTCTTAATCAACCAACATAGAAATAATCTCTTCATTCGTGGATTTTAACGAATTGGGCACATCTTCGCGATTTGACAAAAGACCGAAATAATAAATATCTCCTTTATCTTCCAATAGATTATATTGAATATTCTCGCCTTCAACAGTTAATTTATTTGATAACTCCTTATAAAATAGCCCCTGTGTTATCATGTCTACTGCTGCTAAATGAAATATTCCACTCAATTCATTTTTCATAATGAACTGCATTTGACTTGCTAATTGTGTGTCTAAAAGAAAATCACATTCTAAATTATTGTACACACTTATCTGCTCAGATTTTCTCAATTCATTTAGACGACGCGAATTTTTTCCCCAAATACCAGGAATTCTAATAATATTGCCACGCTCAGCCAAATGCTCTATGACTATTTTCTCGCAGTTTATTTTGAACTTGCCATAATCCGAATTGGAAATTGGTGTGTCTGCCTCATCGTGATGCCTTGATAAATCCCCGTCGAAAACATTTGTAGTAGAGAAATAATATAAAATACTAGCTCTTTTTTGTAATTCCTTCGCTAACTTGCTATGAAATGCTAATTGATTCTGAAAATCGCCTCGCAAGCAAGATACAGTAATATCTGGCTGAACGACATCGAGTATTTCCACTATATTTGTTTCTTCTAGCTCTACATTCAACTGAAATTGTTTGTTTTCAGGTAGATTGGTTGCTGTTGAAAAATAAGTCCCGTATACATCAAATGTATCCATACATTGTGCCGCTATTGCTTTTCCAACAAGACCACTTGCCCCAAGAATTAAAAGTTTTTTCAAGTTACTCTCCCCTTTTTATATATTATTTGAAAAAACAGCAATTATTCGACTAAATTTCACTTATAGCTGTTAAATCACTTAAGCCCTGAATAATTACATCTGCTTGAGCAAGCTCAGCTGGCTGTGAAAAATCAAATTCACATCCGATTGCTAGCAAACCATTATCTTTCGCTGCTTTAATATCGGAATAACGATCCCCGACAACTGCTCCCCTTGAAATCTTATTCTCTTCGATTACTTTCTTTACTAATTCGGATTTATTGCCACTACTAATTAACTGTATGCTATATGTTTTTTTAATCCATCGATGTAACCCATATTTGTCCATAATCGCGTCTAAATACTCGGTTAGTCCATTGCTAGCTATGTATAAGGTATATTTTTCGGAGAGCGTTTCCAACGTTTGATCAGCTTGATCGTATAAAGCTCCCTTTCCTTGATAAATCTTCTCTACTAATTGCTCTAGGAAAATCACGTTACTTTCTTCGCGAATTTGTTGTGAATGGTTCGGCAATAGTGTTTCCCAAACGACTGGTAATGGAACGCCCATAATTTCACGATACTTCTCGGTTGGTGTCTCTCCTTGCCAATGACCATTTTCTCGTAATACATTAAACGTAGCATGAAGTCCTGGTTCTAAAATCAAATTCGTTTGAAATAATGTGCCGTCCATATCAAAAATAATTGCTTGAGTCATTGTATTCTCTCCTTTAACGTTCGGTTTACATAATTATGTGATATCTAAAATTTTAATAGATGTAAGTAAGTAAGTGAGTTATCTAAAATTTCCTAACGATTTCCTGACTAAGAACATGGACACGTTTAAGATAATATTCCGCTTTATTAGCATCATTTAAGATAGATTTGAATAATATTGAAAGCATTAATGCAGTGTCTAGTCGGTAGATTGACTGAATAACAATATCTGTATTATCAATAATATCTTTATTATTGTAGCCCTTTATAAATTCCCTTTCATTGAGCTCTTTTGATTCTGAAATTCTCATCAATTCCATCATTGGATTTCCAATAAATGCATTATCCCAATCTATAATAGCTTTAATTTTTCCCTCTTTCGCTATTAAATTAGGTGGTCTAACATCTAGGTGCAATAAACTATTCTTTATTTGAGATGTATTTAATATAGTCTCCAATTCTTCAGAACTAGGTATAATAATCTTAGAATCTATTATGGCGCTAAGTGAACTTACACGTTCTATTATTCGATTTGCAATAATATTACTCAATGGTCGTTCGTTTTGATCGATAATAGTTAAATCATCCAGTGGTACTTTATGTATTTTAGCTGTGAGATGTCCAATATCATAAGAAGAAATCTCTTTTTCATCTCCTATTATAAAATCAGAAACTAAAAAATTGATGTCATTACTTAAATACAATTTATGAATTTTTGGCACTGGTATTTTATGCTTTTCACAGTGTCTTGAAATTGTATATTCTTTTTTTAATGAAACTATTCCATCAGAGTTTTGATCTATCAAATTTTCATTTACTCTCCAAGGTGTCCTAACAACTAATGCACCTAAATTTTCTTCATTAATAAGAAATACTGCATTCACTACACCATTTCCTAGAAACTTTACTTCACCAATCTTCCACTTTAGCTCATTATTTAAAACATTATTAATCTTAGTTCTTAACATTTCTATTTTTCTATTTGTTAACAACCTCATTCTAGCTCCTTTACCCGTTAATATCAGACGCTAAATGCTTATAAGAAGTTCTTGTGATGTCTTATAAAAAGCCCAATTTCTCTGTGTTGTAAACGAGAAATCAGGCCGTTGTTACTTTTTCATAGCATCCGAATACTACCTATATGAGTCATGGGTTGGACGAAACAAATCTTCCTCTGCGTTTCTAACAACTGAAAAGTGTTCGACATTGTAGTGACCATGTAAGGTACTATTATGATGCTTGATGATTTGTTCTGCACTTAAAACATCATTGTCCTCTGTTGAATGCCCGTCAGCGACTAATGTTACATCGAAGCCGTTAATAGTGGCTGTTCTAACAGCAGTGTCTATACAGTGTTGTGTTTTGCATCCCATTATAACAAGATGTCCAACTTGTTGAGATTGTAAATGACTTAAAAGACCAGTTCCATGAAAGGAATTTGTGGCAGACTTATCGAAAGTCTTTGCGTCGGCGGGTACATTAATTTCATTGTGAACTTGAAATCCTGCTCCCTTACCTTCAGCAACATCGAGATCTCTTACAAATACAACTGGAATATTGGATTCTTTTGCTCTTTCGATTACTTTATTGATATTCCTAATAAGTTGTTCTTTATTGAAAACTGGGCTTTCTTCTTGATTTCCGTCCATTAATTCTTGTTGAGCATCAATAATTAGTAATGTTTGATTCAAATGATTTTCCCCTTTCAAATGTGGGAAAACGCTATATAGTTTAATTAGTTAGCCGTTTTCCCCTTATTAATCTTCTCGCTAACATTTCTTTTGTTTATCATGATATCTACCTCCTAAAAAAATATAGTCTATAAATTAGAATTTATAATTATTAGACTATTGAAATTCTAGCATAGAAAGGGCTTATAAACTACTTAAATGTTCATGGATTAGTTTCCATTCATCCAGACTTTCCTTAATGAAAACATTTGTCGCTCTTCCACTACCTTTGACAAAGCTCCCGTCTTTATAGCCCTCATAATGGTATGTGTATATGCAAGTTGCTGTTTTTTCATCCACTGCTATCCAATGTATATTTGAAGCTGAATAGACTTCTTGTTTAATTACATCCCAAGCATTTTCGAAATAGTTTTGGATTTCATTCATAGTGGTACAGCTCTTATTAGAAAACCAATAAATAGCTTCAGGATGTAATAGTTCCTTAACGTTCTTAAAATTATGAGTGTTCGTTGCTTGAATATACAAATCTAAACAATTTTTATATCCCATTCAAATCCTCCTCTGTAGTATTACATTTTCTCCGGTGCTTGAATTCCTAATAAACGCAATCCTTCTTTCAATACAAGTGCCACACTAGCCGATAGCGTTAATTTTACATGCTTCGTTGGACCTTCCTCTAAAATTTTTGTATGAGCGTAATACTTATTAAATGCTCTAGCTAACTCTATACAATATTTTGCTACTTGTGATGGGTCCGCTTGATCAAATGCTTTCATAATGATTTCTGGAAACTGCTTTAATACTACGACAACTTGCCATGCTTCTTCCTCTAAGCCTTCTAGCTGAATAGTTTGCTCGTTAAACTGTCCTTTTTTTAGCAATGAGCAAATTCTCGCATATGTGTATTGTACATAAGGGCCGGTTTCCCCTTCAAAATTCAACATTTCTTCTAATGAAAACTCAATATCATTTAAACGATAATTTTTTAAATCGTGGAAAATTACTGCTCCAGTACCAACAATTTTTGCTACCTTATCTTTATCATCTAATGTTGGATTTTTTTGTTCAATATTACTCTTTGCTAACTGAATTGCCTCTTTTAATACTTCTTCAAGCAGGACAGTTTTCCCTTTACGTGTCGACATTTTTTTTCCGTCTTTTAGAATCATCCCAAAAGGTATATGTGTAAGTCCCTCTGACCAGGAATACCCCATTTTTTGAAGCACACTGAATAGCTGCTTAAAATGTAAGGATTGCTCATTGCCAACGACATAAAATGATTTGGATGATTGATATGTTTCAAGGCGGTACAAAGCAGCTGCTAGATCTCTCGTAGCATATAATGTTGTACCATCTGTTTTCTTTATTAAGCAAACGGGCATATTTTCAAGTTCAACAACCATTGCTCCTTCTGATTCAACTAGTAATTTCTTTTCATCTAACAATTCGATGATGCGGTCCATTTTATCGTTATAAAAGGCTTCTCCAGCATACGAATCAAAAGAAATGTTTAGAAGCTCGTAAACCGTTTGGAATTCTTTTAATGATGCTTCTCTAAACCACTGCCATAACTGTATTACTTCTTCCTCGCCGTCTTCTAGTTGCTTAAAAGCTGCACGGGCTTGCACGTTTAAAGATTCGTTCTTCTCTGCTTCCTCATGAAACTTCACATATATTTTTAGTAATTCCTTAACTGCGGCTTGTTCGATTTTTTCTTTTTCTCCCCATAGACGATACGCAACGATAAGCTTTCCGAATTGTGTACCCCAGTCACCCAAATGATTGATTCTCACTACTTGATACCCATTTTTCTCTGAAATATTTGCTAGGGCATTTCCAATTACAGTGGAGCGTAGATGCCCCATTGAAAAAGGCTTTGCAATATTTGGCGATGAAAAGTCGATTGTAATAGTTTCTTTTTCTCCTTGACTATTTTTACCGAATTCAGTTCGCGTATGTATAATTTCATCTAATACTGCCTTTGAGACAATAGATTGCTTTAAAAAGATGTTTACATAGCCACCAACTGCCTCTGCTTTTTCAATTAGTGCATTGCTTAATTTACTGCTTAACTCTACTGCAATGTTGTTTGGTGACTTGCGTAATAGCTTTGCTAATGCAAAACATGGGAAAGCATAATCACCTAAATAAGCGTGCTTTGGTTTTTCGAGTAAGCTGCTAATCTGTTCCTCTGTTAACTGATCATTTAATAAAAGATGCAATGCTGCTGTGATCACCTGTTTATCATTCATTACTATTCCTCCTCCAAATAAAAAAAGCCTCCGTCTCTAATATAAGAGACGAGAGCATAGTTTCCCGTGGTACCACTCTAGTTGCCGCAAACTGCGACCACTTTCAGTTGTTAACGAGGTGACTCCCCGTGCTTTTCTACTGTTATTTCAAAAAGCTTCTCCAAAGTGCGGTTCGTTTATGCTTCATGCATTAGGCTTTCACTATCCCTAACTCGCTTTTCAATTCACAATAAACTACTCTCTTTTTCAACGAATTTTCTTTGTAAAATTGTTTTTATATTACGTTGATTTAAATGAAAAGTCAACTAATATTCTAAAAACTCTATCATTAGTTTTCATATAATTTACGAAATCCTTTAAAACTCTGCGTACGCATATGGAATGGTGAAATTGTTTTTAATTTCTTTCCAAGCTCTCTCTTCATGAGAAAAATTACTGATTTCATTAGATGTATATTCTCCAAAGAAATTAAAAATAACTTGAAGAGATTCCCTTTCGATTGAAGACAAGTAAATTGGTACTGACTCGTTTGTTTCAGATACGATTCTTTCTCCATACTCCATTTCTTCTCTTTGGATATTTGGGATAAATTCATAAAGAATGGAGTATCAATTAGGCACAGGATCATATTGAAGTCTGACGTAGTCCACCCCAGAAATGGATAGTTGGAAAGCTTGTTCTTTATTCTCGATATCAAATTCTGGATAATATAATTCCTCTCCATCGATAGTACAAAACGCTCTTTTGCCAGTAATTAAAAACTCTTCGTTTTTGACTGATATTACAAACTATTCATCTTTAATTGTAAACGAAACTTCCTTCATGCATATAGGGCATTTGGGTTGATAAGCCATGATAGTCCTTCCTTTTTTCCTTATTAGGCATTGTATTTTGAAAGGTGGAATAGTAATCATTTTCAAATTTATCTATTATTTTTTTAAAGGATAGTCAATAGGGAATTCAGATTGATGAAATGATATCATTTCTTGATCGGCGTATGGAAATCTTTAAGTACAGTGTAGAGTTTGGATATGATTCTTCAAAGAAATTATCCATACCAAATTTCCAAACAGTTTGTTCTAAATCCTTTTGATCTTTTTAAGGACCTCGGTAATAATTTTCTTAAGTTAATTCCATTACTGTCAAGAGAGCGTCAGAAATACTTATCCCAAAATTAGTTAGAGTGTATTTATTTTTCTTCCCAAAGAAAAATCTAATTTTCCAACCTTATAGTGATGCTTCAAAGCACTTAAAAAAGCGTTGTATTCTACTTCTGAACTCAATAACTTATACCCCAGTCATTATTATTTACTTACTTCAATAATAATCAATTGATAACTACTTAGTAACATTTTGTTACAAAAAAAGCATTCCACGAGAAATCTACAAGTGGAATGCTTTTTAAAAATTTATCAAATAACTTGCACACTAAGCATTAATCCAAGGTAACTTGAAATAACGGCAAGTACAGACATAATAAACGAAAATAATGGATGCATTTTTCTGAAGAACGAAAGAATGCTTAGTACCAAAAATATGACAGCTAAGCCTACTAACAGTAGTCCATATCCTTGAAATGCAAGTTGAACAGTTATGTCCGCATTTACTGGTCCAGTGTAAAATTGGCCAAATAATGGGGAGATTCCTTCAAAATTTAGAATAGATGCTAAGTTAAGTGGCGGTGATTGTTGTCCCATAGCGGCTGTTGCTGCAAAAATGAGTAAAATGAGCACAAATTCAATTTTTGTCCATGGCCTAGGATCTAGATCAGAATGAGCACGCAACTTTCTCTTCATTAGGATTCCGTTAATAAACGCATATCCAATGAGCGGAATAATCAGCAAATGCTTTATAAGTAAGCTCTGACCATACGAAATCATCCATGTATTAGGGTAATCAGTCAATTCCATCGTATAACTCATTAAAACTAAGCCAGTTATACTAATAATAACAAAACAACCAATAGCCGTGAGATGAAACCAACTTAAAAAACGAAGCCAGTTATCTTTATTTTTTGAAAACCAACTAGCCACAAGTAAAAGACCAACCCATATTACAACAGCAGCAAAATGAAGAACATGTGTGATGAACCCTTGCCACCCGTAAACAGCTCGGGCGTGACTTGTCCATGCTAACCCTAAAATTAATAAAAATACGAGCACACATCCAACAATGGAATATGCCTTAGAATTTTTATGATCAAAAAAGAAAATAAATAAGCCTAAAATAATCGTAAGTATGAAAGTAAAAAGCCAAGCTTTCCCTACTTCAAAGGTAAGTAAAACGGACTGTAAAGATTGTGATAGGCCATAGTCTGCATATAAAAACGTTAGTATGTTGATTAGTGGCATAAAAGAAAATAGCGCTATGCCAATAACTGCAATATGCTTAGTTGATCTTGAAACAACAACATCCGGTTTAAAACCAGTTGGAATAAGTGAAAAAATATAGCTTCCCATCAACAAAGCAAAGCATGTATAGAGCAATGCTTCGCTAATTGTTGATAAAATCATCATCATTTACTTTTTCTCCGTGTCATCCACCATACGCTTCCTGCAAGCACTACAATTATTGCAATAATAATCACTATCATGCCAGTGTTAGAGTCCTCTTCTGACTCTACTGCAGTTACTTCTTCTTTAGGTGTTTCCAAAACTTCGGATTCAGCATCTGGTGCACTTATTTCTTCCTGTACCTCTTCCACTATCGGTGCATCTAATGTGAAGGCAATTTCTCCGTTAATAAGATGTCCGTCTGCTCCAATGATCTTCCAAAGAATTTTATATGCACCATTTTCAATGCTTTTATCTATCGCACCAGTCATCACATTCTCAGACACAGTTAAATTAGTTATATGAACTTTCTCATTGTTTTCATTCACTAATTCAAAAGAACTCGTTTGTTCAATTTTCGATTCAAACGTTAATGAAATTTCCTTTAACGCTTCTGACACAACACTACCGTTCGCTGGGTTAGAGCTGTCTAAACCAGTATGAGCTAATGCTTGACCCCCAAAAAGGAATAAGCATGCAAGTGTAGCAATAATAATTTTCTTCATTTTTCTTTCCTCCAAAGCTGTTATATTTGCATATAAATTTATACCATACACATATGAAGAAACAATGAAATTTGTCTTTTTCAATAAAATAATATATTCTACTTTATGTAATCTAATTAAAGGAGTGATTTAATATGGCAAAATCAGCAGCAAAACGAAAACGCAGCCATCAATTACGCAACACAGGAAAAGATGTTTCATTATTTCGTAGTGAAATCGACTTTAGTACGCATGTACGCAAGACGAAAACGAAAGTTGAAAAATTACAACATCAACAGAATAAATATAAAAAGCATTTCTCACCAGGTATTATACCCGATGGAAATGCTTTTTATATTGCTTAATCGGTAAAAGTCAGTGTGACTGCCTGGACTAAGTCCATTTCTTCAAACTTTGAAGGAGAAAAGAAATCCCCCACATCATAGCTTCTCATACTGGAACCACTGTCATAAATCATAATAGCAACTGGTATTTCTTTATTGATTTCGATACTTTGAAAATCTGTCAGAAAACCTTTTAGAGATGCTGTAATTTCATAATCGACATCCAGTGTATCGGTCTGATAGGAAGCCATTCCCTTTGTGTTGATGTTGAAATCTATTGCATAGTTGTCTTTAAGCATCATAGTAAACGTACCTTCTAATCTATCATCTGGATCAGCATCTTGCCCTAATGACACCTGTCCATCTCCCATAACGTTCCAAGTATCATCATCGTTCAAAGTATAAACATTAACTTTAAGGCTTCTTGCAGTTTTAGGAGCTTTGAAAGATAGGATATTTGCGTCCTGTTCAAGTCCAAACGACTCCAGAAGATATGTATCGCTTTCTGATAGCTCATACGGTGCAATACCTTCCTTACTGACTAATTTCGGTATATCCGTGTTGTTTGAGCAAGCAGAAAAAACTATTGCCAAAACAATAACTAAAAATAGTAAAATAAACTTTTTCATTCTGATTATCTCCTCCTATTTATCAACAGTGGAAATCACCGGTTTTTCCTAGTCCATACTTACCCCACTTTTTTTCATTTGGAATAAGAATATCGAAGACAAAGTGACACTTATTACTCCGAATACAATGACCATATATTGTAATCCAATAAAATCTAAAAGTGCTCCGGTTGATAGCAGGACTACTTGGAATGCTACACGATCAATCATATTTCGGAACGAGAAAAAGCGACCGTGATATTCTTTTGGTACTTGCTTTTGGAAAATGGTCATAGCTGTCGGGAAAAAACAGCCTAAAGAAAATCCAACTAGTGCAAAAGTTAATAATGTGATTGCTGGACTGGCTGCAAAATACAATAAAAGCTCTGCTGATCCTACTACAAAAACAAAGAAAAATAGGATATTATGAATCTTCCATTTCGAACCAATATATTTTATTGCCACAGACCCTACCATAAATGCAATTCCCTCAACTGTGTAAATCATTCCTTTAATAAAAGAAGAATCCTGAATTTCACTTACACTAATGACAATCAAATTGAATGATCCTAAAAATAATACCGGAATGACTGTTAAAATAAGTGTTATGAGAACAGTTCTGTTTTCTTTAAGCATTGGAAAGACTTCTTTAAACCCACTTGCTTGCTTCGACACTTCTTTTTTAGGCACTTCTACTTCGTCTATTTTCAGCATGAATGTGAAAAGGAGTAAAGCTGCATAAGCAACCATTGAGACAATGTATAGTGACTGAATTTGCCAATAGACGAGTACTAAGCCTGCCATTGCAGTACCGGCTACTCGAGCAATCGTTGAAATGTTCATATGCCAACCATTTAACTGCAATAAATCACGTTCCTTTACGATTAAAGGAAGTGTTGCTTGTAACGCTGGAAAATAAAAAGAAGCAGACACTTGCAAACTAATAAGAAATAATACCATCCACCAAATGGACCCAGTTGCAATCGCAACAAACATAAATAGGACACTAATGAGTCGCCCTATACCGGATACAATTAATACTGTTTTTTTCTTTGATTGGTCAATAACTTTTCCTGCCAGAGGTCCAACTAGTACACCAGCAAGAAGTCCACTCGCTAAAATTAAAGATTTATGAAAATCGGAAGGTACTTTTTCTTGCATAAACTCAAGATTACCAATGATTCCGCTCCATAAACCTAAACCGGCTATTAGCTCACCTACTAATACACTCCAAACATTTGCATTTTTCCACATAAAAATCCTCTTAACTAGAAAAGGAGCTTTAAATAAGCTCCTTTTCCTTTAGTCTTTTTGTTCCGTAGGCTTTTTCCATACGCGAGTTAATGAACCATCTTTTTCTGTATCAATTATAAGTGATCCATTTGAATATCGGTCGGACGGTCGAAGCGAATTTACTTGAATTACTTCTTGTAATGATTTATCTGTTTCCAAAACAAGTTCATCATTGCGTTGCACTAAAACAACCGCAAATACACGATGTGAGTTGTTTTTAAGCTCGCGAAGGGTAACCACACCTCGTTTCGCGCGGGTACCTATTTCAATCTCTTTTAAAGCCATTTTCTTCACAGAACCGCGATGTGTAATAAGTATAAGGTCATCAGTACTATTTTGTGCAATGACATTAACGCTAATGACACTATCCGCATCTTTCAAACTGATTCCTTTAACGCCACCTGTTTTGACACCGGTAATCGGAACTTCATCTAAAGAGAATCGAACAGAATAACTATTATAAGTCGTGAGTAAAACTTCATCGGAAGGTGCAACAAGCTCTGCAAAAATCATTTCGTCTTCTTTTTTTAGATTCATTGTGTTAAGTGGACGCGAATATCTTTGTACAACGTATTCTGATAGCAGAGATCGCTTAATTTGGCCTTCTTTCGTCACTGTAAGCACGCTTAAATCCAAATCGAAGGAATCTATACCTACAACCTTTATAATCGTTTCATTTGCTTCTAATGCCATAATACTCGATATATGTTGACCGAGGTCTTTCCAACGAATATCTGGTAGTTCATGAATCGGTTGATAAATATAATTACCTTTCGATGTGAACAGCAATAAGTGATGCTGCATATTAATCGGTGCTTGGTAGAGCAAGTAATCGGATTCTTTTATAGCAAAATCTTGTCCATTAGATGCTGTAAAGGAGCGGACACTCGTACGCTTAATATAGCCATCCTTTGTAACAGTAACGATTACTTCTTCACTTGGAATAAGTACATCCAACGTTACTTTAATTTCTTCTATTTCATTTTCGATAACTGATTTACGTGGTACTGCGAACTGCTTTCTCACAGCTAAAAGTTCTTTTTTAATTACTTTAGAAAGAACTGCTCCACTTGCTAAAATGCTTTCTAATTCTTTTACTAATGCATTTAACGTTTCTTCTTCTTTTTGTAGTTCTGTAATGTCTGTATTTGTTAAGCGATATAGTTGTAACGATACAATTGCTTCTGCTTGAGCCTCTGAGAAGTCAAAAGAAGTCATTAAGTTGTTTTTGGCATCTCTCTTATCACTTGAAGCACGAATTGTTCGAATGACTTCGTCTAAAATGGATAACGCCTTCATAAGACCCGCTACGATATGTAAGCGATCTTTCGCTTTATTCAAATCAAATTTAGTTCTGCGAGTGACAACTTCTTTTTGATGCTCAATATAAGAATCTAACAGTAAAGGTAATGTCATCATGGTTGGACGTCGATGATGAATCGCAATCATATTGAAATTATATGCCACTTGTAAATCTGTATTCTTAAATAAAAACTGTAAAATACCATGTGCATCTATATCTTTTTTCATTTCAATGACAATACGCAAACCAGTACGATCTGACTCATCACGAACATCAGCAATTCCGTCTAGTCGCTTATCATGACGTTGCTCATCAATTTTTTTAATCATATTTGCTTTATTTACTTCAAATGGAATTTCGGTAATAACAATTTGTTCTTTTCCGCCTTTAATCGTTTCGATTTCCGTTTTAGAGCGAACAATTATTCTACCTTTACCCGTTTCATACGCTTTTTTTATACCATCGACACCTTGAATAATTCCGCCAGTTGGAAAATCTGGTCCTTTAATAACTGTCATTAACTCCTCAACGGTTGCAGCAGGGTTTTCCATACGCATTAATACAGCGTCTAATGCTTCATGTAATGAATGGGGTGGAATATCTGTCGCATAACCTGCAGAAATTCCTGTTGAACCGTTTACTAACAAGTTGGGAAACCGTGCTGGTAATACAACCGGTTCTGAGTCAGAGTCATCAAAGTTTGGAATATAGTCTACTGTATTTTTATTAATATCACGTAATAATTCATGCGAAATAGCAGAAAGTCTAGCTTCTGTGTAACGCATTGCGGCAGGTGAATCGCCATCCATCGAACCATTATTTCCGTGCATCTCCACGAGCATATGACGAAGCTTCCAGTCTTGACTCATCCTTACCATCGCTTCGTAAACAGAACTATCACCATGTGGATGATAGTTACCTATTACGTTTCCGACAGTTTTAGCTGATTTACGGAAAGGTTTATCGTTTGTATTACCTTCTTGAAACATAGCAAATAAAATACGGCGTTGAACAGGCTTTAAACCATCTCTCGCATCTGGTAGTGCACGGTCTTGTATGATGTATTTGCTATAACGTCCAAACCGATCGCCAATTACTTCTTCTAGTGGTAAATCTTGATAACGCTCGGTTTGTGTCATACTAACTCATCCTCCGTGTGAATTCTTTCATTTTCTAAAATATTCGACTCATCCTCTAAACTGAAGTCAACATTCGCTTCAATCCATTTACGACGGGGTTCTACTTTGTCACCCATTAATGTCGTAATATGTTTTTCCGCACGTGCGCCATCTTCAATTGTTACGCGTATTAGTGTACGCGATTCTGGATTCATCGTAGTATCCCATAATTGGTCAGCATTCATCTCTCCAAGCCCTTTATAGCGCTGAAGCATATAGCCTTTACCAACCTTTTTCGAAGCTTCTTCTAATTCTTTTTCCGTCCAAGCATATTCAAACACTTCTTTCTTACCTAGACCCTTATACACTTTATAAAGAGGAGGTAAGGCAATGTAGATTTTACCGTTTTCGATTAAAGGCTTCATATACCGGTAGAAAAAAGTTAATAAAAGCACTTGAATATGTGCTCCATCTGTATCCGCATCCGTCATAATAATTACTTTATCGTATGCAATATCCGAAATTTGAAAGTCTGACCCTACTCCGCCACCAATGGCATGGATGATTGTTGCAATCTCTTCATTTTTCATAATATCTGCAAGCTTTGCTTTTTCTGTATTAATAACTTTTCCTCGTAAAGGAAGGATTGCTTGGAATGTACGATCTCGCCCTTGCTTAGCAGAACCACCTGCCGAATCACCTTCGACTAGGTATAATTCATTTTTCGCAGCGTTTCTAGATTGCGCTGGTGTTAACTTACCAGATAAAAGCGTATCTGAACGTTTACGCTTCTTCCCATTACGCGCATCTTCTCTCGCTTTTCTAGCTGCTTCTCTCGCTTGTTGTGCACGAATTGCTTTACGAACAAGCGAACTTGTTAGCTCGGCATTTTCTTCTAGAATGTATTGAAGTTTTTCCGAAATAACAGCATCTACTGCACTTCTTGCTTCACTTGTTCCTAATTTCCCTTTCGTTTGCCCTTCAAATTGTAATAAATTCTCTGGAATACGAACGGAAATAACGGCAGATAGTCCTTCTCGAATATCTGATCCTTCTAGATTTTTTTCTTTTTCCTTCAATAAATTCGTCTTACGCGCATATTCATTAAAGACACGTGTTAACGCTGCTTTTGCTCCAGTTTCATGCGTCCCACCATCACGAGTACGAACATTATTAACAAATGATAAAATTGTTTCTGAATAGCCATCATTAAATTGGAACGCAAACTCAACTTCCATTTCATCTTGTGCGCCTTCCATATAAAAAACGGGATGTAGCACGTCTTTTTCTTCATTCAAATAAGAAACGAAAGCTTCAATTCCCGTTTCATAATGAAAAACATCATGCGCTTCCGTACGTTCATCTATTAACTCTATTTTTAAGCCCTTTAAAAGAAATGCGGATTCTCTAAGTCTCTCGCATAATGTTTCGTAATTATACTTCACTACGGAGAAAATAGAGCTATCAGGTAAGAAATGTACTGAAGTACCAGTTTCTTTCGTTGTACCTATTTCTTTTAAAGTTTGAGCTGTTTGTCCACCATTTTCAAAACGCTGAATAAATTTCTTACCATCTCGATGAATGATTACTTCTACGAAAGAAGACAATGCGTTAACAACAGAAGCACCTACACCATGTAGCCCACCACTTGTTTTATAGCCACCTTGTCCAAATTTCCCACCTGCATGTAAAACAGTAAAAATAACTTCTGCAGTTGGCTTACCTGTTTTGTGGATTCCAGTAGGCATACCACGACCGAAGTCTCTTATTGTTATACTTTGATCCTCATGGATTTTGACGATAATATGATCACCAAAGCCCGCAAGACTTTCATCTACTGCGTTATCGACTATTTCGTACACTAAGTGATGTAAGCCTCGTGCATCCGTTGATCCAATAT
Source organism: Psychrobacillus sp. (assembly GCF_032154225.1). Lineage (GTDB taxonomy): Bacteria > Bacillota > Bacilli > Bacillales_A > Planococcaceae > Psychrobacillus. Next base: position 150,966 of record NZ_JALDYF010000004.1, on the reverse strand, counting down.
ACATACCAGGTCTTTTTCTAACTGCTTCCAACCCTTCTAATACATGAATATCGTCATCACTATAGCTTGTTAATGCTTCATTCTTACTCAAATACTTTCCCCTCCAAAAAACAAAACATCTGTTCTTACTCTTATTAAAGACTACAAACAGATTGAATGTCTGTCAATAGTCACCGAACAAAGGCATAAGCTTAATTGTAAATAAATATCAAAAAGAATGCAATTGACGTTTTACTAGCATTCTATATTTTATTGCATAATTCCTTCTTTACATTGAACTGAACTTAGCGTACATGTTAAACTTAATAAGTTCAATATAATAATAGTTTTCTAATTTAAAGGAGCATGCTATGACTACGATCATTTTACTTTTACTTGCATATGTAATCGGTTCCATACCGTCTGGGTTATGGATTGGAAAGATATTTTACAAAACCGATATCCGCGAGCATGGAAGTGGAAACTTAGGTGCGACAAATACGTTTCGTACTCTTGGAAAAAAAGCTGGTTTGATTGTTACCGTAATGGATATTCTAAAAGGTACTGCTGCAACATTACTCGGCTTGTTATCTATATTTGACTCGGTAAATGTGCATCCTTTAGTTCTTGGTATGCTAGCAGTAGTTGGTCATATGTATCCAATCTTCGCAAGATTCAAAGGTGGAAAAGCAGTAGCAACTTCTGCTGGAATTATTCTCGGATATAACTGGCCAATATTTGTACTTTTAGTAGTTGGATTTCTCCTCGTACTGAAGCTAACAAAAATAGTATCCTTAACATCGATGATTTTATCTATTGTTGCACTTGTTTATTCAATTATTTATTACTTTACAGTAGATAAAGATTTACCTTTGATCGGTATCATCGTGTTGCTAGCAATGTTCATCTTTTATCGCCATCGTTCGAATATAAAACGTATTAAAGAAGGCACAGAGCCAAAAGTAACATGGATTTAACTTTTTAAGAAAGCTTGGTGAATCATTTGAAAATCATTTTATCTCTTGATGCAGTGAAGTGGTTCCATGATGAAATGGAAGTAAAAGCAGGTGATGCCATTCGTTTTTATGCTCGCTACGGTGGCTCTAGTCCTGTACATGATGGTTTTTCAATTGGCATGACACGGGATATTCCGGTCATTCCTTCTTCAACAATTACGAGAGATAATATCGTATATTTTATCGAAGAACGTGATGCATGGTTTTTCGAAGGCTATGACTTGCATGTGGATGTAGATGTCAAGTTGGATGAATTAACTTATTCATATGAAAAAGCGTGAGATTCATTTCACGCTTTTTTTACTGAAACCTTTTTAGTTGATCTAATAAACCTTCATTTTTCAGTATGTCATATTCATATTTCCCGAACAAGTCGAAATGCGGATATCCTTCCTTATGGTCAATCCATTCCTCTTTTAATCCGTATTGTTTACCCCATTCGATTAAAATCGACAAATTGCCACAACCTACTTTTGTTACGGTTTTACAACCTGGAAAACGCTCGTCAATCCAGTAATGCGTGAGGAACGCAATTTTTTCATTTTGTACAGACAATTTCCATTCGACTAGTTCTTCGCGAGTAATTCCAAACGCCATTAATCATTCACCTTAGCTATTTCTTTATATTTTGCATCCCATTCTGGGTGAATTTTACTTAATGAAATCGGTCGAAAATTTTCTTTTTTTACGACTACATGCTCTGTAGTAGCAGTTGACGCAATCGTACCATCATTATGTAGTATTTCATAACCATATATCGTACGAAGCTTTCCGTGGTGCTCTACCCATGTTTTAACGGTCACTGTTTCCCCGTACTTTACAGATGTTTTGTAATTCACATTAACATTTGTTACTGGAGATAAATACCCGTCTTCTTCGAGTCCAGCATATGTAAATCCGATATCTTGAATGAGTTTTGTACGGCCCATTTCTAACCAAATAAGATAATTTGCATGGTAGACAACACCCATTTGATCCGTTTCTGCATAACGCACTTCAATTTCTTTCTCACTAATAAACATTTTTCATGTCACCTCATTGTCTAGTATAACAAAAAGGCACGATAAAAAGCTGTAAAGATGTACTCTACAGCCTTTTCGTCTCTTTACATTAAAGTGAAGTCGAGCAATCTTTTTTTATCAATTTTCCCTACATCTGTTTTTGGTAGCTCCTCTAAAGCAAAAATTCTTTTCGGTACTTTATAGCTACCTAACGTTTCTTTACAAAAGTTGATAAGCTCTAGTTCCACAAAATGTCGGCTATTTTTGCATGTAATAAATGCTGTGACACATTCGCCCCACTTTTCATCCGTTACTCCAATTACTGCTGCTTCACGAACATTAGCGTGTAATAGTAGGCACTGCTCTACTTCTTGAGGATATACATTTTCTCCTCCAGAAATAATCATTTCTTTACGTCTACCAACGATGAAGTGATCACCATCTTCATCAACGATTGCAAGGTCACCTGTCTTTAACCAACCATCCACAAGCGTACGATTCGTTTCTTCTTCATTTCTCCAATATTTCGTAAAAACATGTTTCCCAGCGAGGTATAGCTCTCCAACTTCGTTCGCTCGACAAATATCGCCAACCTCATTTACTACTTTCACTTCGTTAAATTGCATGCTTTTTCCTACAGAGCCTTTTTTCTCTCTTGCTTCTTCTGGATGAATAAAAAAGTTATTAGGACCGGCTTCTGTAAGTCCATATCCTTCTTTAAACAAATATCCCCGTTGTTCAAATGCATCATAAATGCTTTTGGGACACGGTGCCCCTCCAGACAAAAAAACTTTAACTGTTGGAAAAGTAGCATCCTTAAAATAACTAGTTTCTAGCATTGCTTGATACATAGTTGGTACAAACAAAGAAATAGTCGTCTTATATGTATTCAGCGAATGTAGTGCTTCTTCCGCATTAAAACGATTTCCAATAACGATAGTGCCTCCCGCCATCAATAACGGTAGACAGAGAGCATTCAACCCACCCGTATGAAACAGTGGCATATAATTTAAGGTACAGTCATGATCATTTAATCCCCAGCTAATAATAGTATTAATAGCATTCCAATTGACCGCATCAAAGGAAAGTACCACTCCTTTTGGTTTGCCCGTAGTACCGCCCGTGTAAATCATCATCCAACTATCTGTAGCGCTCCAATCGGTCTTTGAGGGACAATATGAAACGTTATCATTTGTTACACTAGTCATTAATAAGCGTTCAACATTTTCTATGTTGTCACTAATATCTTGATGATCTGCATCAAATACAACTAAAGCTGGCTCGCAATCCCGAATTATATATTGAAGTTCCACATCGCTTAAACGGTAATTTAAAGGAGCATAAATAAGCCCCCTCAAACCACAAGCAAATAGAATAGCAAAAAGCTCTAAACAATTATGGGACAAAACGACGATGCGTTCTCCTTTTTCAATTTGTTGCAACTCAAAATAACGCACCCACTTTGATATATTCATAGTTAGATCTTTATAACTCCAGCGTTCTCCAGTATGAACATCGATTAAAGCGATTTTTGCCGGAGACAGTACGGCACGTTTATATATCCAAGCTTGTTCTGTATACATTTGCACCGCTCCTTTCGTTACATCATGATTCCACCATCTACATGTAATACATGACCTTGCACGTAGTTGGATTCATCTGATGCCAAAAATAAATAGGCATTGGCAATATCACTTGGTTCGCCCAAACGTTGCATAGAAATAATAGACTTCATTTGATCGATAACTTTTTCTGGCATTTTCTCTACCATTGCAGTTTTTGTAAAGCCCGGAGCGACTGCATTTACATTAATTCCTTTTCGTCCGAACTCTTTTGCCCATGTTTTTGTCATGCCGATGACTGCAGCTTTTGTAGCGGCATAATTCGTTTGGCCAACGTTTCCATAAACTCCACTTACAGAAGATGTATTTATAATTTTGCCATGTCCTTGTTCGATAAGATGTGGAACGACTGCTTGTGTGCAGTTAAATACGCCATTTAAATTGATCTCTAGTACACGAGTGAAATCTTCCTGGGTCATCTTCGTTAACATCGCATCTTTCGTAATACCAGCATTATTTATTAAAATATCTATTTTTGCGTAATGCTCGAGTGTTTGTTTTACGAGTGAATCTACACTTTCTTTATTCGCTACATCTACTTGAATAAACTTTACATCGTATCCTTGCTGAGATAGTATTTGTTCTTGCTCTACTCCAGCAGTAACATCATAATCAGCAATAACCAATTTAGCACCTTCTTCAGCGAATCGTATAACTGCCGCTAGACCAATTCCATTAGCTGCACCTGTAATAAGTGCCACTTTATCTTTTAATCTCATTTTGCCTTCTCCCCTTGTAAAAAATGATGAATTTCATTTGTTAACTGCTCCAAATCATCTATCAATGGAGAATGCCCGCAATTGACTAGCGGAATGTATAGAGCATTTTCCCCTAAATCCGCAACAATCTCTTGAGTCATCTCTTCTGTCACAACATAATCACGATCTCCTCTTAAAATTAATACTGGAATCGTAATATCCTTTACTTGATTTGTCCCTTCGCTAACGCTATTAGGTGTATTGCAAATATTAAACGTGTTCAAAGAATGATAGACATCCGCTAAATTGCGCTGCGTTAACATATCTTCCACATATTCATCGTAAAGCTCAGGAGATGGTTGATTATGTGAATAAATGGCAGCATTCCAAACCGCTTTTAAACCTTCCCTATTTTTCGTATCATAGAGTCCTTGCATTGCGAGTGTTCTAGAATCAGTTTCCACTTCTTCAATTGTTTGTAGCCTATAGTCAACATTTGAAGTGCCGTCCTCATTTGTTTTGTAAAAAGGATAACCTCTTGTAGATGCGGAAGCGAGAAGTATTAGCTTTTCGCAATAAGTTGGATAATCCACAACAAACTGCATGCCAATTGCTCCACCAGTTGACCAACCGATTAAATGAAACTTTTTTAGCCCTAATTGGTCAATGCATGCTTTTAGATCATCCGAAAAGTCTTTAATCGCTTCGACCCGATTATGGTAAGTCGATTGACCAAATCCTCGCAAATCGAATGCATAAAGTGTATAACGATCATCTAATGTATCCATTAACACATCCCAATGCTTGGAAGACGTCATATTACCATGTACTAAAACGATAATTTCCTCTCCTCCTGGGCGTTTACGATAAGCAATACTTTCTCCGTTAAATAAAAGAATTTGCTGCAAGCTCATTATAGAACTCTCCCTTCTTATTTTCCCCATCGGATGGCAACTGCTCCCCATGCATAGCCAATACCTGCACTAACTAATACAGCTAGGTTTCCTTCTTTTAATTTCCCAGATTCTATAGCAAGTTCGAGTGAAATAATTTGATCCATTTGACCTATATGACCATAATCACTCAAATAAGTAGACTGATCACTTGAAAGACCTAATTCATTCAATACATAATCATGTGCCGATTTTTTCATATGAAGTATTGCTAAGTAGTCAATATCAGTTTCCACGTATCCGCTTTTTGATAAAGAATTGCGGATAACTTTCAAGAAGTTTTGCATTGACTTTTGTTCTAATCTTGCTTTCATCCCGACTGGGTCTAATACATCTAATCGATATAATCCATTTTGCAAATGCTCTGCAGTCAAAGGTTCTTTCGTTCCGCCTACTGGTACAACAACATCTTCTGAAAACGAACCGTCCGTCATAATATCTGATTCTAAAATGATATTTTCGCCATGATCTTTTTTCAAGATAATTGCCGCTCCACCTGCGCCTAGATTGAACATAAAACGAGTACGCTCATTTTGATAATCAATAAAATCACTATTACGGTACCCACCTGCTAGTAACACTGTATTAATAGTTGGATCTGATTCCATCATACTTTTAGCTACTTTTATCGCCATAATAGTTGTTCCACATCGCAAGGCAACATCGAACGCCCACGCGTGATACGCTCCTATTTCTTCTTGTAGCTTAATAGCAGCTGTCCAAAGAGGATATTCCTTATGCTCTTCTCCAATATAAATAACAAGATCAATTGTTTTTGGATCAATATTTCCTTTTTGAAGTGCTTTTTGTGCTGCCCATATACCCATTGCAACGGTATGGTCATCCGGTCCGGGGATTGGTTTTTGAGTAACCCCCATTTTTGTTTTTACAACATCGATTGGAAGATTCGCAAGAGCACTAATTTCTTCGGCAGTCATATAATCTTTAGGTATATATATACCTGTACTTACAATTCCTACCGTCATTTGACTACCTCCTTACGCTTCGCTCTTTTCAATACAGGGTCAAATGATTTATCTTTTTTCTTTGAAAATACCGATTGTATCGATCCAACAATTCCTTTCGGGAAGAAAATAACGGCTAGTATATAAATAATACCGAAGAAAATAATCCATCTTTCAAAGATAGGGAAATCTTTTGCAAGTCCAGATAAATAATGCTGTGCTAATTCAATTACACCTGCCCCAATGATTGGTCCTATAAGTGTTCCAACCCCACCAATAATCGTCATGAGTAGTGCATCTAATGTAATGTCCATTGCAAGTACGCTTGTATTTACAAATCGTAAAGAGATAGCGTATAGTGAGCCTGCCAAGCTTGCAACAATACCAGCTACTACAGATGCAATTACTTTATAATGCAATGTATGATAGCCTAGCGATTTCGTTCGTTGTTCATTCTCACGCACCGCCACTAATACTTTTCCTAGAGGTGAATCTACAAAACGACGTAAGAAAATATAGACAAGTACTAAACAAACGAGAACTAATAAATAAAACATCATTCGATCCTTAAAAAATTCTGGAGCTTTAAATGTAAATCCATCATTTCCATGCGTTAATGTTCTCCATTTTTCTGCAAGAACTAAGAACAATCCAGATACAGCAAGTGTTAGCATCGCAAAGAAATGACTTTTCAAACGTAAAGTAAGCAGTCCAACGACGAAGCTAACGAACGCTGCTATAACCATTCCAACTGCAATCGATAAGAAAAATATGCTCAACGTTGGCTCAAATCTATCTAACATAATAGCGGTCGTATAAGCACCCATTCCAAAAAACATCGCATGACCAAACGAAACAATTCCCGTGTAACCTAGCAAAATATCATAACTCATTGCTAGTATTGCAAAGATGAAAATTTGTGTTAATAAAATCGTCCAAGTTCGAGAGTCTGAAACAAAAGGAAAAACTGCGAGCGCAGCAACTATAACGAGTAGCGCACCATTTTTAAGTTGAAATTTATTTTTCATTTTCCATCACCCCTTTGCCGTAAACAAACCTTGCGGACGGAAGATTAACACAATTGCCATAAGCATCATATTGACCGCAAGCGATAACGCCGGAACATAGTACGCCATAAAGCTTCCAGCAAGCCCTACAAGAATTGCCGCAAGTAAAGAACCTGGAAAACTCCCCATACCACCGATTACAACAACGATAAAAGCTAATATCGCAAATTCCATTCCCATTTCTGCATAAATAACACCTGAATACGGTGCCATTAATACTCCACCTAGCGCGGCAAGGCCAGCTCCTACCATAAATACATATAAGAATACTTGTTTAATATTAATGCCAAGTGCTTGCACCATCTCTTTGTTCATAACACCTGCACGTACGATTAATCCAATTTTTGTGCGTTTTAATATAAATTGAAAAATACCAAATATAAGAAACCCAACGACAATGATGAACAGACGGTATTTAATAATAATAACGTCTCCAATTTCCCAACTTCCCGACAACAAAGGTGGAGTTTTCGCTGCAATTTGATTAGGACCAAATACTACTTTTAACATTTCAGATAATACAATCATAAAACCAAGTGTGATTAAAATTTGTTGTATATGATTCCCATAAACAGGTTTAATAATCAGCTTTTCTGTAATGAATCCAAGTACAATCCCCGTTCCAATTGCACCAATAATAGCTAAAGTAAAACTATTCGTAAGGCCGTAAAACCAAACGCCAGAAAAAGCTCCCCATGCAAATAATCCACCATGTGCAAAATTTAAAACATCCATTAAACCAAATATTAATGTCAAACCTGCTGCTAAAAGGAAAATAAGCATGCCGGTAGCTAAACCATTAATCGTTAAATTGATGATTAATTCCATCCTATACCCTCCTCAGCCTATTCCTAAGTATTTGCGTTTTAACTCTTCATTTGATACTAAGTCACTCATTTTCCCTGAATGCACTGTTGCACCATCGTCGATAAGTGTATATGTATCTCCGATTCTACTTGCCATCATGAAGTTTTGTTCTACAAGAATAATAGATGTTTGTTTTTTCATTTCTACAATTGCTTCCATTACTTTTTCAATGACAACTGGAGCAAGTCCTTTAGATGGTTCATCAATAAGTAGTAACTTACTTTCATTTACAAATGCACGAGCCATGGAAAGCATTTGCTTTTGACCACCTGACAAATATCCGCCTTCCTTTTTCCAAAATTTCTTTAAATCTGGAAAAAGCTCTAGCACATACTCTTGTCTTTCACGTGCCATATCATCTTCTTTTCTCATAGCAACTTTCATATTTTCTTCTACAGTAAGCGCCCCGAATATTCCTTGATCTTCTGGAACATAGCCAATTCCACGATGAGCAATTTGATGTGTTGCATGCTTTGTGATCAATGTTTCCTCCAGTTGGACGGAACCAGATGATGCAGGGGTCAACCCCATAATCGTTTTCAGTGTAGTTGTTTTTCCTGCACCATTTCTTCCTAATAACACACTAACTTGCCCAGTTTTTGCTTCAAATGAAACGCCCTGTAAAATATGATATTGCCCAATATGTGTATGAACCTGTTCAAGTTTAAGCAAGGTGCTCATCATATAAACCTCCTAAATATGCTTGCTGAACAGTCTCATTTTTCATGATTTCCGACGGTGTCCCATCTGCAAGCAATCTGCCGTTAAATAAAACCATAATTGAATCAGACAAGTCCATTATCATATCCATTTTATGTTCAATAAGTAATATCGTTTTTTCACCAGATTCTTTGATTTGTCGAATAACATCTAGTATTGCTGGAACTTCTTCTAGCGACATACCAGCAGTAGGTTCGTCTAGTAGTAACACATCAGTATCTAGTGCAAGCAACATAGCAATTTCTAATTTGCGTTTTTCACCATGTGATAACTGATTGGCAAATGCATGTGCTTTGCTTGATAATAAAACCGTTTCTAATAACTTCTCTGCTTGCACATGAAGTGCTTTGTAAGAAGTGAAATGTCGAAGCATTTGATATCGTATTTTTTCTTTCGATTGTACAGCTAAACGAACATTTTCCAATACAGTTAAATTTGGAAATACATTCGTTATTTGAAAAGATCGACCTAGTCCTTTTCTTGTTCGCTCGACTGAGGAAAATTTGGACATCGATTCTCCTTTGAAAAACACTTCGCCATCTGTTGGTTTTAATTCCCCACTTATTAAATTAAAGAAGGTTGTTTTTCCAGCTCCATTCGGTCCAATAATCGATTTAAAATGTTTCTCTGGCATAACAAAATCAACATGATCTACAGCTATATGTCCGCCAAATTGAATCGTTAAATTTTCAGTTCTTAAAATTGGTTCCATAAAAAAACTCCTTTCATCTGTCGCTCTCCACATCATAGAGTTACTTTCTATAACATGGAGAGGGACAGACCTATAAATACAGTCTGTCAGCTGCTCTTATTACTTCTTGTTTAAAATTGGAGGTTCTGTTTCATCCGGTGACAATTCCCTAATTAAAACAGGCACTGGATATGGTACACCTTCTTGTTTTTCTAATTTAATAGAATAAAGCGATTGTAGCGCTTGGTGATCTTCTGGACGGAAAGTCATCGTTCCTTTTGCAGTTTCAAAAGACATTCCTTCCATAAGTGGGATTAGTTTAGGGCCATCTGCATCGCCTTCTGATTTTTTCAACGCTTCCACAATTGCAATTGCCGAAGCCATTCCACCTGGAGTAAACAAATCAGGTACTTCCCCGTTAAAACGTGTTTTATGTTCCTCTACTAACCAATCATTCACTTTATTGTTTGGAAGTGTGTGATAGTAGACAGTAAAACCTTCCATACCTACTAATGGTTCCATAATAGAAAGTGCCGCAATATCAGGAGCACCTGTTGAAATTTTGATACCTTTTTCCTGCATTTTTAAATCCGCTATTTGGTTCCATGGAGAGTTTGCACCCGCCCACACAACGAATAAATAATCTGGTTTTGCTTGAATTACTTTTTGTAAATTAGAGGTAAAGTCAGTTGCTGCTGGATCTGCAAACTCTTCTAATACAACTTCCGCGCCTAATTTCTCTGCTGCTGCTTTGAATGCTGCTACCCCGTCCCAACCAAATGAATAATCTGGTGCAAACGTTGCAATTTTAACACCTGGCTTTGCAATTGCCGCTGCTCCAGCAACTGCATCTTGTGAAGAGTTACGTGCAGTTCTGAAAATATAAGGATTAAATTCTGATCCTGTAATACTATCTGCTACCGCTGGTTCCACAATCATAATTTTTTCATATTCTTCCGCTAATGGTAAAACTGCTAGCGTATCACCTGAACTAGACGATCCAACTAAAAAATCGACTTTATCTTCTTCTAGTAGCTTCGTTGCTTTTTGAACTGCGACTTCTGGTTTTGTTTCCGTATCTTCAAATACGACTTCTACTTTTTTGCCTGCTACTTCCATCGTTCCATCTGTAGCATACTCAAGTCCTAATTCAAAACCTCTTTGTGTTTGTTTTCCGTAAGACTCTAGAGCTCCAGTTAATGATGCAAGAACTCCAATTTTAATTGTTTCTTTTTCTTCCGTTTCTGACTTAGTTGCTTCACCTGTTGAGGTAGATGTTTCTTTTTCTACTTCTTCAGATGTACCAGACTCATCACTACAAGCTGCACTAAAAATAAGTACGAATAGGAATACTAACAATAATCCAAATTTCTTTGTCATATAAATCTCCTTCCACCTTCCATTTGTAAGCGCTCTCATGCTTCTGTTAAATCGTACATAATGGGAGTTACAAATGAGTTACAGAAGCGACTGCTTCTGTAACTCATTTGCGACGAGCAAGCGGAGCGGCGCAGGAGCAAACTTTTCATTTGCGACGAGTAAGCGAAGCAACGCAGGAGCAACGCAGGAGCAAACTTTTTTTGCTACGAGCAAGCGAAGCAGCGCAGGAGCAAACTTTTTTTGCGACGAGCAAGCGAAGCAGCGCAGGAGCAAACTTTTCATTTGCGACGAGTAAGCGAAGCAGCGCAGGAGCAAACTTTTCATTTGCGACGAGTAAGCGAAGCGACGCAGGAGCAAACTTTTTTTGCGACGAGCATGCGAAGCAGCGCAGTAGCAAACTTTTTTTGCGACGAGCATGCGAAGCAGCGCAGTAGCAAACTTTTTTTTGCGACGAGCATGCGAAGCAGCGCAGGAGCAAAAGCTCTTTTAAGACGTATAGGAACAAGTAACAGTAAAAATCCACACATAAAAAAGAGCTTGAACAACTAAATCCTCAAGCTCCTTCACATTTTTTAGTCTCTATTACTCATTCATAATTCGTAATCATTTCATACATTTGAACAGTTGTTTTCATCGGCTCAATGCTTAACTCCTGCTCCAAGACAGCAACACAGCGTTCGTACCATTTCACAGATTGAGAACGATTTTGCAGTTGATAATAAGCATACATGAGTAAACGATATGCTTCCTCCCATGTCTGATCAATTCGCAAAAGCTTCTCTGCCCAATAGATCGTTTTCTCAAATTCCTTTAATCTTGTACATGTTTGAGCAAGACGTTCTAAAACCGCTATATAAAGCAATTGTATTTTTTCTCTGTCATGTGAAATCCATTCAATGGCCATTTTATCCTCAAAGAGCATACCTTTATACAACTTTACAGCTTTTAAAAGAATATCCTTAGAGACGTTTGGATTCAGTTCATTTATTCCCATATCAGCATAGTTATAAAAACTATCCATATCGCTTATTATTAATGCATCTGGATTTAAGCGGTACATTGACTGCTTTCGAAGGATAAAAAAAGAATCCTCTCTCGGTAAACGTTTCGGTTCGATTACTTTTAATAAAGCATTAAGAGCTACTTTAAAATCCCGATCAATTGCCTTTTCTTCTCCTTCTCCCCAAACCACCCTCATTAATTCTTCTTTTGGAACAAAACGATGTTTTTGTAAATAAAGATAAACAAATAATTCTTTTGCTTTGTCGCGTTGCCATTGTTTATCTCTAACTTCCTCATGACCAATAAAAAGAGAAAATGGTCCTAACAATTGAATGATTAACTGATAACCAGGATAATTTATCGTAGAACTAATATTTAATACGTCAGCTAAATGTTGAATTTCATTCGAATTCGGGTTGTTTTTTAAAGCATATTGAAACATAGGGTATAGTATTTGGAGATTCATTGGCCCGAACATTGTCTTTTTCTGAAGAAAGAATAGGAAATCATTTGTCAAACAAAGATGTGCAAATGCTCTTGCTTGCTGCGAAAATTGCTCTTCTTGTTCAATCTGATAGGCAATATACATTAACCAGTAAGTTGAAATCATTTGTCCGTATGTATCTCCGCAAACTATAAACAGACGATTTGCTTCATTTGCAACTTCCATAGCCTTCTCCATTTCCTTATGCTCACAGTAAACAATCGTGAGCCCAACTAATATTAGAGCCGAAAGCCAATAATCATTTACTTTTTCAGTTTCTCTTAGCCCCTTTTCTCCATAAGAGATAGCTTCTTGTAACAAGCCTTGCCTAGATTTAAGAATAGAAAGTCCCATATAAGGCTCCGCTTTACCTCTAGAAACATTTAGCTCTTCCATCTGATTAACTGCTTTTAAATAATGTTCTTCTGGCGTTTCTAAATCAAATGGGTCATCTAAAATTTCTGAATGACCTTTTCTAATCCACCCGACTGCCTCTACAAATCCTGATTTCTCCCGCAAACCAATTTCAACACCCTTTAATGATGTTTCTTTAGCTAATGTCGTTTGGCCTGTTAATGAATAGATAAGAGATAGAAGTACTTCCGTTTCACGATGTGAATCTGGTAATCGGAGCTCCATATTTGTTCGACTTTCTAAAAGTATTTGTGCCTCATTCAACCTTCCCCTACGAAGTAAGATACGTGCATCTAAATTTCCTTCTTGTAAAATCACAGCATCGATTTTTTCCTGTTTAACCCAGGTGTCTGCCTCTTTTGCTTTTCCTAAATTCACAAGATTTTCAGCTAATAAACGTTTTAAAAGAGCCATATCGAGAGAACTAACTGCGGGAGTTTTATCGGCCCAATGGATAGCTTCTAACAAATACGGTTCTGCAAGTCCAGGTTGTATCGTATCTAAGTAAATATGGGCGATTCCTGTATTCGCACGACTCAAATAAAGCGTATCTTCTTTCTTCTGCGCAATATTTAAACAAGTCGTATAAGCGTTCCTTGCTTTTTCATAAAACGCTCGGTATCTGTGACACTCGCCCTCATAATAAAAGAGTTCGTAAAATTCTTCTCTCCATTTTTCCGAAAGATCTTTTAACAAATCAAGCAACCAATCGAATTGACCAGCCTTTACCATCGAATGGGCAAATTGAACAAGCAGTTTTCCAAGAAAAAAGTCATCATTTACTTTCACACCATGATGAAGTGACTGCAATAGATTATTTTTTTCACCATAATAAAGAGCAGCTCTTTTATGCGTTTCATAAAATATAGAACTATTCGTCTGTAGCCACTTTGTTTCTAAGAAATGTTGAAACAATGCATGGAAGCGATAGGACCCACTATCACTTAAAGATTGAATAAAAACATGACTACTAGCTAATCTTTCTAAATTACCTGCCTCCTCTTCTCCGAAAAAGTCTCTCATTAACTGTTCCGTGAAGATAGGAAATATACTAAAATTAAGTAGGGATTGCTGATCTTCTTGTGGCATGAATAAAAATACCTCTTCTGATAAATAGGAAAACAAATCTTTTAATGCCGGATTAAATAATTCGTCTATTTGTCTACTAGTTTCAGATAACTGCATTGCTAATAAATGAATAGCAATAGCCCATCCTTCCGTAAGCGTCATAATTTCTTTTGCTTCCTGTTCAGAAATAACTTTCTCAAAATAGTCTTCAAAAAACACTTGAATTTCCTCTTCCGTAAACATAAAGTCTTTTTCAATAATTTCTACTAATTGCGTATTTAACTTTAACTTTAATAGAATAGCCCATTTGGGACGAGTTCGTGAGGCAACAACTATATGAATATTAGGTGGCAGAAACTCTATAACTTTTTCTAGAAGATAATTGATGTGAAATACGTGATCAACAAGATGGAAATCATCTAGTACAATGGAAAATGGTTCATCGATCATATAAAGTTCATTACTAAAAAGTGCATGCCACTGCACTATTTCTTCCTCTTTCGGATACACAGAAAGCATTTCTCGATCTATGAAGCTATTTCCAAATGTCGGTATGACTCGTCTTACACTTTGAAATAAATGCCTTAAAAAAGGAAGGATATCATCATCTTCCTCAGTAATTGTATACCAAGAATAAAGGCTTCTTGAGTCATCAAAATACTGTGCTACTGCGGAACTTTTTCCAAAACCAGCACCACTATGTAAAAGTGTTAATTTAACATGAGAATTTGTTTTTAATTTCTTAATGAGAGTCGATCTTCTCATATAAAAAGAAGACGGTATAGGTGGGATTAGCTTAGATATAAGAATTGTAGTTTGTTCCATCCAGTACTCTCCTTTCCATTCAAGCACTAACTTCTATTATCGTATCATATTAACCTTCTGAATTGAACGACTATTCAGAAGGTTAATATGATAATATGTATGAAAGGATATAAGGAGGACAACTATGGAGTTTCCACTATTAGAAACCGAACGACTAAAATTAGTCGAAATTAGTGAAAAGTATGCAGAGAATGTGTATAGTATCTTTTCAAATGAAGAAATAATAAGGTATTACGGGATGTCGGCTTTTACTCAAAAAGAACAAGCAGTGAATATGATTGAATCATTTTCAAAGCGTTTTGAAGCAAAAAGCTCGATTCGGTGGGGTATTATTGTGAAAGAAACATCCGAATTTGTTGGGACAGTTGGTTTAAACAATCTGGTGATCTCTAGTAAACGAACAGAAATCGGCTATGATCTACTACCTGAGCATTGGAGAAAAGGGATTGTGAGCGAAGCAGTAGAAGCGGTTATCAATTATTGTTTTGAAGAGCTTGCGCTATATCGCATTGCGGCTGTTACATTTCCGGAAAATGAAGCTTCTTTTAAACTTTTATTAAAATTAGGGTTTCAAAAAGAAGGTTTATTACGAGGCTATATTTATCAAAATGAAAAGTCAAATGATGCATTTGTTTTTTCAATTATCAGACCTGATTTCGAAAAATAAGTAAGGAAGATTTCAATCGAAAAGGACTATCACAAAATTCATTCGTGATAGTCCCTATTGCTACTACATCTACTGAACTACTTAAATAAAGGAAGTTTTTCTAGAAATATAATATCTTCTCTTTTACATGCATCGCCTTCAGCTAAAATCGCCGCTCGTGCCACAACTTGTCCACCAGCTTTTTCGACCAATTCTTCTAGCGCTTTAATCGATTCTCCTGTACTGATAACATCATCAATTATAGCTACACGCTTATTTGCAATTTCAACAGCATCTTTTTGATCTAGACATAAGAATTGTTTCGTTTGCGTTGTAATAGAAAACACTTCATTAATCAATGGTTCTTGCATATACGCTTTTGTACTTTTACGAGCCACATAATACTTTGGCATATTTAGTACATTTGCGATTTCATAAATAAGTGGTATTCCTTTTGCTTCAGCAGTAACTAATACATCTACTTCTGGTAATAACTCAGCTAGAATTGGAGATGCTTTTCGTACAAGTTCAGCATCGCCTAAAATAACAAAACTAGCAATACTTAACTCATCCGTTAATTTTACAATCGGTAATTCTCTTGTTAAACCTGCAACTTCTAAAGTGTAAGTTGATTTCATATTAAAACTCCTCTTTATTCAATATTAAGCAAAGATAGAAAGTAAAAATTCCATTATTAATCCGGCAAGCATTCCTAAAAATGGGTCAAACAAAGCGGTAATAATCATTGTCATGCCCCCAACTATAGCAGAGCCCCCTCCACCCTCAAAAGCAGCGGTTGCATTGCCAGGTAACGTGACAATCGCACCTAATACAAAAAGAAATCCCGCAATCGATGCACTTGGAATATACTTTCCAAGCTTAGGTAACAGTCCACTAAGTAAAATAATACCCATGATAACCATCATTAAAACTCCGGCAAATACAGCATGTGGTGCACTAGATGTAGCAGAAATTACAACTTCTACAGGTGCTCCACCGAAAATAGCAGAGACCATATCGGCTAAACTACTAATAATCGTTAAGTGATCTACATTTACTTCTTGATTTGCTATTTCCCCATTGATTTTACCAAAGGCGATATTGGCACCAATGTTCAATGTGACCATTGCAAGTGCACCACGTATAACAGATGTATTAAGAATTAACTTTTGTAATATGAATTTTTCCTTTTCTAAAACTGGCGTTTCTACTTCTTTTTTAAAGAAATGCCCCATAATACTTGAAATGACAACCGAAAGGATAACCGTATATACAAGATCACTTGTATACATATATGTAATAATTGCTACGATAAAAGAACTTATCCCGACTGCTTTATCACTTTTAGACATATCAAAGGAGACTTTAACTAGCATAAGTCCTACACCGGCCATCATCCCATTTGTAATTACAGGACCGATAAAATCAACGATTTTTTCTAAAAATCCGAACAAACCTATTAGTAACATGATAAAAGCGCCGAAGAAAATCATCGACAACCGTTCTCTCATATTTTTTCCCATTGTACCTGCTACGGTAATTGTCTCTGCCTGATAAGAGATAACTGGGATAGATCCGGTTGCTGTATTCCCAATTGCCCCAACAAAAAATGCTAACGCTGTTGGAACGGAAGCAAATCCGAACGTTAACGCTAGTAATCCTTGTGGTAAACCGTTTAGTAATACTCCAAGAGCTGCTAAAATATCCTTTACATAATCCAAAAACTTCACCTTTTCTTCGTTTATTTCCACGAAAAAAAGCACTTAGTTAGTCGTACAGAATTGTACGACTTTATCTAAATACTTTGCCCAGGCGCGCGACGCTATAGCTATATGTTTCCCCATGGTTTTCCATGTTTACGCCAGTTACATATAGTGTGGAACAATAAATAGTTTATTACTAAAAGACGAATATTGCAATAGAAATTCCAGTTAATATAAACTTTAATGATTATAAACAAACCGTTTAGCTAGTTATTGCAATTTGAATGTTCGCTTTTCACTCTCCTTCAACTACAGTGACAAGTAATTAAATATTTTTGGCAAGCGAGCTTGTGTATCTGTTCTCCAACTGTTAACCGTGTATTTTTGCTTCGCACTTACTCTTTTTTATACAACTACCAATCCGGACTGTCATCATTGCTTACCTTCACCTTAAATAACTTTGGTTCCATCCCATTCTCTACAATTAGTTCATTAAAAATGGTTATTACTTCATTTCTTTCCTTCTTATTTGCTTCTTTATTAGTAAGAACAAACTTGACGAGGATTTCATCTTGAGAATTGACCATACCTAGCGTATTATGTTCATATCCTTTTTTCATTAGCTTTTTTCCTACTTTATCAAATAATCCATCTTTTTGAGTCAACTTGACTTAAAAGTCCTCTAACTCTTGATCTACTAGTGTTATTTGAGAACTAGAACCTCTTTCAACTATGGGAGGATTGGAGCTAGTTTTAAAGAACGTGATTAATAATAAAGATAAGATAGCTACTACTATAAGTTTTCTTTTTTTCGTACAGATCACTCCTACTCACTTTTTCTAATTTTATGCTCTAAAAAGAAGCGTAGTACATTAGAAAAAGGACCTAATTCACGAAGAATTAGGTCCTTAACTTATCTTTATTAACCTTCTAGTACTTTGTTACGTAATACCATTTGAAGAATACCACCATGACGGTAATAATCAACTTCTACTTCTGAGTCGAAACGAGCAAGCACGTTGAATTCTTTAACAGAACCGTCTTCTGCTTTAGCCGTTACTTTTAGAATATCACGAGGTTTAACACCTTCTGCAATATTGATAGAAATTTCTTCAGTTCCAGTTAAGCCTAGAGATTCAGCATTTTCACCTGGTAAGAAGTTAAGTGGTAGAACCCCCATCATTACTAGGTTAGAACGGTGAATACGCTCGAAGCTTTCTGTAATTACTGCTTTAATGCCTAAAAGGTTTGTTCCTTTAGCAGCCCAGTCACGAGATGATCCCATCCCGTAATCTTTTCCACCAAATACTACTAACCCAGTATTTTCTTCTTGATACTTCATAGCTGCATCGTAAATGGACATAATTTCACCAGTTGGCCAGTAAGTTGTGTATCCACCTTCTGTACCAGGAGCAACTTGGTTACGAATACGGATGTTTGCGAATGTTCCGCGCATCATCACTTCATGGTTACCACGTCGGCTTCCATAAGAGTTGAAATCACGAATTTCTACGCCGTTTTCACGCAAGTATTTACCAGCTGGTGTATCTTTACCAATTGCACCAGCTGGTGAAATATGGTCAGTTGTAATAGAATCACCGAATTTCGCAACAATACGAAGTCCAGCAAGTGTTTGGATATCACCAGGCTCTTTAGATAAACCTTGGAAGAATGGTGGGTTTTGAATGTAAGTTGATTTGTCATTAAATGAGTAAAGTGACTCAGTTGATGTTTCAATTGCATTCCATGCTTCGTTTTCATCAAATACGCGTGCATATTCTTTTTGGAATAATTCACGAGTAACAACTGCTGAAAGTACAGCATTTACTTCTTCCGTAGAAGGCCATAGATCAGCGAAGAATACTTCATTTCCATCTTTGTCTTTTCCGAATGAATCTTTTTGTAAATCGATATCAACTGTACCAGCAAGAGCGTAAGCAACAACTAATGGTGGTGAAGCTAAATAGTTCGCTTTTACAAGTGGATGTACACGACCTTCAAAGTTACGGTTACCTGAAAGAACAGAAGTTACGAATAAATCTTCGTCAATAACTGCTTTTTCAATTTCAGGAAGTAATGGACCTGAGTTACCGATACATGTAGTACAACCATAACCTACCGTATTGAAACCAATTTTATCCAAGTATACATTTAATCCCGAATCTTCTAAATAACCAGTAACAACTTTTGAACCTGGTGCTAATGATGTTTTTACATAAGCAGGAACAGTTAATCCTTTTTCTACTGCTTTTTTTGCAACTAAACCAGCAGCTAACATAACGTATGGGTTAGATGTGTTTGTACAAGAAGTGATTGCAGCGATTGCTACAGCACCTGTTGGAATTACTACATCACCATCCGCAAATTTCGCAGTTGCCGTTTTGTCGAATTCTTTTTCTGATAAACCGAAACCTTGTGTACCTTGTGGAGCAACAACCGCTTCATGGTAACGAGCTTTCATATCAGAAAGAGGGATTAAATCTTGTGGACGTTTTGGTCCAGAAAGGTTTGCTTCGATATCTGCTAAGCTTATTTCTATAACGTCTGTATAAACAGGCTCTAAAGTTGGATCAAAGAACATGTCATTAGCTTTAAGATAAGCTTCTACCACATCAATATGTTCTTCGTCACGGCCAGTTAAACGTAAGTAGTTAAGTGATTCTTCGTCAATTGCGAAGTATCCACAAGTTGCACCATATTCTGGAGCCATGTTAGCAATCGTTGCACGGTCAGCAAGTGGTAATTTAGATACCCCAGGACCGAAGAACTCAACAAACTTACCAACTACACCGCGCGCACGTAATACTTGTGTAACTTTAAGAGCTAAGTCAGTTGCAGTAGTTCCGTTAGGAAGATCTCCAACTAATTTAACACCAATTACTTCAGGAATTGGGAAATATGAAGGTTGTCCAAGCATTCCAGCTTCCGCTTCGATACCACCAACACCCCATCCTAAAACTCCAAGACCATTGATCATTGTAGTATGTGAATCAGTACCTACAACTGAATCTGGGAATGTTTCTAATGTTCCATCAGCACTTTCGTTCACATGTACAATTGGAGCTAAATACTCTAAGTTTACTTGGTGAACGATACCTGTTGCTGGTGGTACAGCACGGAAATTGTTGTAAGATGTTTGAGCCCATTTTAAGAAATTATAACGCTCAGCGTTACGTTCAAATTCAAGGTCCATATTTGCTTTTAATGCATTTGCAGTACCATATTGATCTACTTGTACAGAGTGGTCAATTACAAGATCAACTGGAATTGCAGGATTGATTTTGTCTGGATTTCCACCCATTTCTTTCATTGCAGAACGTAATGAAGCTAAGTCTACTACTACTGGTACACCAGTGAAATCTTGTAGTACAACACGGGAAGGCTTAAATGGAACTTCCGCTTCTGTATCTGCGTCTTTTCCCCATTTAGCAAGTTGGTTTACATGGTCCTCTTTAATAACATATCCATCATATTGACGTAAAACTGATTCTAATAAAACTTTAATTGAATAAGGAAGGCGTGATACTTTTGCGATACCTGCTTCTTCTAGTGCAGCTAAACGGTAATAGTTATACTCTTTACCATTTAGAGAAAAAGAAGTGCGGCTGTTGTGTAAATTGCTTTTTGCCATTTTTATTCCTCCTAATGTCTATTGAAAAGACTCTATTCTAGTGACTTTTCTCCACTTCTAATCATACTTGAATAAAGTTGATAAGTAAATTACATTAAAATTATTATAAGTGATAAGTATTACTTATGACCTTTTCTGATTTCTATCGCTTTTTTTTTATTGTTCTAAATGATATGTCTCGAATCCTATTATTTTCTTTTTATAAATAGTATGCGACAATAATTAACTGGAAAGGAAGTTTAATATGATTGCTACAACAAATATGACACCATCAAATGATCCGTGGGAAGCTTATCGCGATATTGAACAACACGGCATGCTCACTTTATCCAATATCGAATTTACAACTACAACACTTTGTAATATGCGATGTGCTCATTGTGCCGTCGGTTATACATTACAAACAAAAGATCCAGAAGCAATTCCGATTGAGTTAATTATTCAACGACTAGAAGAAATTCCACAGCTAAAAACAATTAGTATTACTGGTGGAGAGCCTATGCTATCCAAAAAATCGGTTACGAATTATGTACTTCCTTTATTGAAGTATGCACATAATCGTGGAGTCCGAACACAAATAAATTCTAATCTTACACTGGATCCTGAAAGATATTTATTAATTGCCCCCTATTTAGATGTATTACATATTTCACATAATTGGGGAACAGTTGATGAATTTGTCGAAACTGGTTTTGCCATGATGGAAAAAAAGCCTACATATGAACAGCGCGCAAAACTCTTTCAACGAATGATAGACAATAGTCGCATGCTTTCAGAAGCTGGCGTAATGGTTTCAGCAGAAACGATGCTAAATAAAAAAACACTCCCTTATTTAGAACATATTCATAAACAAGTAGTGGAAGAAATGAAATGTGCACGACATGAAATTCACCCGATGTACCCTTCTGATTTTGCCAGCGCTTTGACGACATTAACATTAGAGGAAACACATGAGGCGATTGAAAAAATTCTTGATTTTCGAGATCAAAATGTATGGATGCTTTTTGGAACGCTCCCATTTTATCCTTGCAACAAAAATGAAAGAAGCCTAGAACTGCTTAATCGATTAAAAAACGCAAAAAATGTTTCTGTTCGAAATGATCCAGACGGCAGATCTCGCCTGAATGTTAGTATTTTCACAGGAGAAGTAATCGTGACCGATTTTGGTGATGCTCCAAAGCTAGGAAATATTCAATCGGATACGCTACCTGCTATTTTCGATAAGTGGTTAGATTCTTCGTTATCTAAAACACTTAACTGCCACTGTCCGGCAGTGAAATGCTTAGGTCCAAATATATTAGTTAAAAATATGTACTACAAAGAAGATGTATTTGTCAGCGGTACTGCTAAATAATTTATTGTGAAATCGAATGGTCTTTTTAGCATTCGATTTCACTTAAATAATTTAGTTTACACCTAATAATTGCTTGAAATATTTTGATATAAAAACATTATGTTCATCATATGTTTCTCGTAAATTTAAAAAAGTTGGCAGTTCGGGATATAAGATTTGTAGCCTTTCCTCAGTAAGTACATTCATCTTGCCAAAATGAGGTCTTCCCTCATATTTCTCCATTAGCTCATGTACCCATTTGAAATACTTTGTTTCATCCATCCCTCTGTACATATGAAATGCTATAAATGCTGTTTCTTTCCCCGATGTAGGGCTTAAAAAAGCATTTTCCCCTGCCGTCGTGCGACATTCGATCGGAAAATGAACATCAAATGGATGGCTAGCTAAATGCGCATGTATTTCTTCCATACACGCTTGAAATTTAGTTTGATCAATTGCATATTCCGTTTCTAAAAATCGTACTAGTCTAGGAGTCGGAAACATTTCAAAGCTAAGCCCTTGTTTTTTTCCTGTCGGTACCATTTTGGCAGAAAGCTCCGCTACCCACTTCGTCTTCTTTGGATTTCTTTTGCACCATTCCGACAAAAAATAAAAACCATAATTTTCAATAATATTTCCATTTACAAACTCTACCGCTTTCGACGAAAAAGTTTGTCTGTTTGGTTGAACCATCGTTGACTTTTTGGCTTGAACTTTTTCTTGCCCAGGGAAATAAAACCATTCTAAATGTCTATTCATACGCTGATCTGTATCCCAACTTTGAAGGCCTTCATGTAATTGTGTATGATAACTTTCTACTTGAAGCCCATACAGTGGTACCGCTTTCAAAGTCACTTCTACAATGATTCCTAACAATCCAAGCGATACATGTAACGCTTTTGAAAGGTCATCATCCGTTCTTCGATGACTATGCAACTCTCCGTTCCCATCTATCCATTTCCATTCCACCACTTGATTGGATAGTGAACCTAGTGCAATTCCTGTACCATGAGTTCCTGTACATACTGCTCCTGCAATTGATTGGTACTGAATATCCCCCATATTTTCCAGTGCTAAATGATGCTGTGCAAGTAAAGGCCCAACTTCATATAAATACGTGCCTGCTAAAAATGTAGCCTCCTGTTTTTCCACATTTACATGTAGTAACCCTCTTAAATGATGTAGAGACAAAGCAATTTCGTCAGGTTGTGCAATCTGGCTAAACGAATGTGCTGCACCTGTCACGCGTATAGATGAACCTTTTGCTTCTTTCACAATTGCACTAACTTCGTCAAAAGACTTTGGTAATTTTCTAATTGGTGGTGAAGACACTACATTTCCAGACCAATTCGTCCATTGTTTAGTTGATTGAAAATCATTTAAAGAAAACATTTTCCATCCCCTCGATATGTATTAAAAACCGCTTCTAATTGTCCACTTCTACTCAAATACAATTCATTAAATCGTTCACATAATTCCCCAGCTTTGGCATGTCTAAAATACACCGTGTCTCCAATATGACAAACTTGATTTGGGTCATATAACGGCGTTTGAACTTCCCCTGCTCCTTCTAATGAAAGAAGCTTCAGACCAGTCGGATAAATTGGTTTTGGCTGTTTATCCACTCCAACTGCTCCAGACGCAATATAGCCCCCTCCATGACAAACTACTACATGCTCCTCTGGTTTACGCGTTACTTGAAGTGCAAAACCAGCTGCTGGTTGCAACTGTAAAGAATCATAACGACTAAATAAGGACGGTGCATAAAACGCAGAACCAATTGTTATTTCCGTTACTGCTTTTTCCGAACACGTATACGAAATACTCCCAGAGCCCCCACCATTGACGAATTCAACCGTCGGATAATAACTCAACACTAAGCGAACTGCATCTTTTCTAAAACTAGAAATAGAATGATAGGAACGATTTTTCAATAGCTGAATTAGCGGTTTTTTATATGACTGTACAGGATGGTCTGCCACTCCAGCAATTTGCGCTTCGTACCCCATAACCCCCGTCACCTTTGCATACTTCCATTCCTTCATCTCTTCTAATAATTGCTTCAGTTCTTCTAAATTATGAATAGAAGAGCGCTTTGTTCCAAAATAAATAAACTTAAAATCTTTGGACATATTAATATCTATACACATAGAAAAAACAACATTATGCACAGCTCCAATAGACTCTAAAAATTTCCAATGCGCCATCTGATCAACCATAAATACAACTTTTTTTCCCGCAACTATATATGGAATAATTTTTTCAAGCGCCAATTTATCTAACTGAGGGTATCCAATAAGAAAATTATCAAACCCCCGTTCTAATAAAAATAACGTTTCTTCTAGCGTAAAAGTCATCCAGCCATTAAAACGATGCAACCCCTTTTCAATATATTGAAGCATTTCAACAGATCGAACTGACTTAGTCGCTACCCTGACATACTTACTTTTTGTCTGTTCATTAATAAATTGAATATTAGCATCTAGGGAATTTAAATCCACCCAAGCAAATGGTTTTTGGATGGATTCATATGCGTTTTGCAAATCCTGCATGTACAAATCTCTCCAGTCAAAAAAAAGACAGTGATTAACTGTCTTTTAATGTATTTTAAAAATTTCAAATACTATATTTACTATTAACACCGAATGCAGAACAACGAACCAAATACCTTGTCTATTGAGCTTTTTAGTAGATTGTTCATCCATGTTCACCACTCCTTTTTTTTATTATAATACGTTAAATGTTTATTTGCAAAATTTTTTGAACATTCAATAAAAATAATTTTATTGAAATTTCATTCATAATGGAAGAAAGATAAAGGAGATGATCTAAATTGAAAAAAGCGTTAGTAGTTGTAGATTACACAGTGGATTTTGTAGCAGATAATGGAGCTTTAACTTGTGGCAAACCTGGGCAATTAATTGAAGATGCAATCGTTTCACTAACAAACGAATTCATCACAAACAAAGACGTTGTAGTATTCCCTGTTGATCTCCATGATCAAGATGATCCGTACCATCCTGAATCAAAATTGTTCCCTTCTCATAATATTCGCGGTACAGAAGGACGTGAATTATATGGAAAGTTGAAAGATGTCTATGAACAAAACAAACAATCGATTATTTGGATGGATAAAACTCGATACAGTTCTTTTGCTGGCACGAGTTTGTTGCAAATACTAAGAGAACGACAAGTGGAAGAAGTTCATATCGTCGGAGTTTGTACAGATATTTGTGTGCTACATACAGCAGTAGATGCTTATAATTTAGGGTTTTCTATTGTTATTCATGAAAACGCGGTAGCAAGCTTTAATGAGCAAGGTCATGATTGGGCATTAGGGCATTTTGTAAACACGTTAGGTGCTATTGTTGTAAAAAAGTAATGGGCTAATGTTTAGTGCTCCTTCGATATGGTTATATAAATAGTGTAACTATATACTATTTTATAGAGGAGATGAAATACTATGGGATTCTTATCGTATTTAATTATAGGTGGTATTATTGGGTGGTTGGCGGGATTAATTTTAGGTAAAAATATCCCTGGTGGTATTATCGGAAATATTGTTGCTGGTATCATTGGAGCTTGGGTTGGTGGATTAATTTTCCCGGAAATGGGTCCAGTAATTTGGGGAATGGCAATTATTCCTGCTTTAATCGGTTCAATCATTTTAGTAGCGATTTTAAGTCTACTATTAAAATCGATGCGGAAATAAAAAGATGGGCTCTCATTGGGCCCATCTTTTTATTGCTTTATTCCATCTATTCCTTATTTAGCTAAAGCAGCTTCTAGCTCTTTTAGCTGACTTTCATACAAATTATAAAAATGCAGGATGTCCGTGACATATTTATCACTACGGTTATAATTAAAAATCGCCTTTTCTAACTCACCATCAGCTGCCCCACTTGCCGCTAAATAATTTGCGGCACTAAATATAGCGTCTTCCATATCAAACGGATCTGCTTTTCCATCATTATTTGCATCCACGCCATATCCACCATATTGTGCAATAATCTTTGGATTAACTTTGTCCTTCTCAGGTATTTCGCCTTTACCTAAGCCACCACAACTAGGATGAGACCACCCAACAAATGTACAAGGCATAAACTGCATATGTCCTTCAGCACCAACAGGTGAAAGCAAAGGATCCATCGTTGAAAATCTCGTTTCTATTCTGTGGTGAGCTGCGAGTAGAGTCCACGGCACACCATATTTTTCTGCTGCTTTTTTATAAAAAGGAATATATTCTTTTGGTACATCTAATTTATTATGCTGGCCTGGTATTGGTTGTAAGCTCTCTGCCCATTCTTGTACAGCTGGGATTTTTTGAAGTTCTTGCCACCCAATAATTGCTACAATATAAATTGTAACTGTAATAGGTAAAAGTAAAAGAATTGCCCACACTTTTACTTTATAAGATGCATTCTTTTTTTGCTTCATCGTCCTCTATTCACCTATTTCATAAATTACTTTTATATTCCGCGATTAATTGTTCAAATGCTAACGGTTTACTAAAAAAGTACCCTTGAAGATAATGACAATCAAATTCGCTTAAACTCGCGATTTGATAAAGATCTTCGACACCTTCCGCTAAAACTTTTAAATTCAAGTTATGCGCAAGTGAAATAATCGATTGAACAATTGCTTTTGACCTCTCTTTTTCAATGGCTTGTGTAAAGCTTTGGTCGATTTTTATAATATTCACGGGAAGTAACTCTAAATATTTAAATGAAGAATATCCTGTTCCAAAATCATCAATCGCAATTTGAAATCCATAATTTTTTAATTCCTGCAAAGATTCTATTACAAATTCAGTATACTCCATTATAATCGATTCGGTTATTTCTAAAACAATTTTATTTGGATGTATATTCATATCCGTCAGAATCTGTTTCGTTCTTTCAATATAATCGATTTGATAAAATTGTCGAGCGGATACATTCACACTAAAAATTAGTTCTTTTCCTACTGCACGTTCAATTTGACGAATATTTCTGCATGTTTCTCTTAAAACAAAATCGCCAATTTTAATAATTTGGTCTGTTTTTTCTGCAATTGGTATAAATTCTCCCGGAGAAATAATCGTTCCTCCGTAGTTCCAACGAATAAGTGATTCTACCCCTACAATTTCATGCGTTTCTGCTAAAATTTGCGGCTGATAGTTTAAAAAGAGTTCCTCTTTTTCTAACGCTTTTTTAAGTCCTTCTTCTAAATAAAGTGTACGATTCACTTCTTCAGACATCGATTTTTCAAATCGGCAATGAGTAAGTCCACCATTTTTTTTCGAAACTCCCACTGCTAGCTCAGCAAAACGGAGCAATTCTTTTGCATTTGTTGAATCAGCGGGACAATGGACAGAACCTATACTAATTGAACTTATAATTTCTTGATCACCTATAGCAATGGGGAGAGCTAATTTAACTAGTACATCTTTAGTGATTTTGTCAATTTCTTGATGAGATCTATTTTTTAATATAATAATAAATTCATCTGCACCCCATCTTGCAAGTGCATCTTCGTGATCTATGTAACTAGCATTTTTCAGTCGACTCGAAACTTCCTTTAAAACTTTATCTCCGCTATCATGGCCATATAAATCATTAATCATTTTAAAACGGTCAAAATCAATAAATAATAAATGAAATCTTTCTTGATTTTGCACTAAAGTAGAAAGCCTTGCTTGTAAAGTAGTTCTATTTGGGAGACCAGTTAAATCGTCCATATATTCTTTTATTGTTAAATCTTTTTGCATTTTCCATGATTGTCTCATTAAAAATAATAGTAATAGTGAACTTAAAACTACGTAGATAAGACCTTGGATTATCGTTACTATCTTTTTATCAGAAAAGTATGGGGACAGTAAGATGTCAGCCATTAGTATCCAAAGTAATCCAGAAATTGCATAAATAATGACGATTTTAAAAGAAATATGACGATATGTGTTTTTTAACAAGATGATCTCCACCACCTATCTATGTATCTATCTAGGAAAATAATAGCATAAATTCAATAAAAACAGTAGACAAAAAAAGTATTTAGTAACTATACAAGTGTTTAAATATTTTGTAATATGAATTTATGGAGGTGACATAAGATGTTAAAAGACTTTAAAGAGTTCGCTCTTAAAGGAAATGTATTAGATTTAGCTGTAGCCGTTGTAATTGGTGCTGCATTTGGAAAAATCGTTTCTTCTTTAGTAGAAAACATTATTACTCCTATCGTCGGATTACTTGTTGGTGGAGTCAATTTTAGTACTTTATCAATTAAGTACAAAGATACAGAGATTTTGTATGGAATTTTTTTGCAAAATATTTTTGATTTTATTGTCATTGCATTTGCTATTTTCCTTTTTATTCGTTTATTGTCGAAATTCAAGAAAAAAGAAGAAATTGTGGAAGCAAAAGTCGAAGCTCCTCCAGTAGATTCGAAAGAAATTTTACTCGAAGAAATTAGAGATCTTTTAAAAAAACAAAATAATGCATAAAAAAAGCAAGAGTGCTTTGACATTAGTAGTCGCAGCACTTTTGCTTTTTTATTTTCCGTCTTCAATTAATGTTTCAACATCAATTACTATCTCTTCTTTTGGCACGTCTTGTGCACCATTATAATTTTTTACAACAACACCATTTTGATCGACTAAGTAGAAAGAAACCCCGTGAATTACTTGATTTGAATTCGGATCATCTTTTACTAATGTTTTAAATGATTTTTCAGCAAACTTGGAGATATCCTCTTGCGTATAGCCAGTTAAAAGCTCCCATTTGCTTTCATCGATTACATCATAGTTTTCTAAGTATTCTTGTAACTTTTCTGGTGTATCTACTTCAGGATCCACACTAAACTCTACTATTTTGTAATCTTCAACGCCTTTTTCATCTAACATTTGTTGAATATCACTCATATTAAAAGTCATCGGCGGACATACTGTTTCACAATTTGTGAAGATAAACGTTGCTAACCAAACTGTCCCTTTTAAGTCTTCTAAACTGACTGATTCACCACGTTGATTTTCATAAGTAAAATCTTGTATTTCCCAGTTCGTTTGTGCTGCAAATTTCCCACCAGTTCCGCACCCTGCTAAAACAAGTATAGAGATAGAAAGCATAAGTAATAGTTTTTTCATGTATGAGACCTCTCTTTTCTTTTCATACCTTAATCTTAGCGAAACAATGTAGTTCATACAACTACATTGTCTCTTAGATTCCAACACTTTTGTGAATTTGGGTTCATTTTAATGCAATCAGCGCATTTTTTATCTCCTCTAGTTTGCTTTCTACTCGATGCATTAAATAAAATGACACAAAAATAGGAAAACCAACATCTTGGATTAAAGAAAGCTACTGTTCCATCTCATCACATCCTTTTAAAAAAGACTCCCCAATGACGGAGAGTCTAGAAGTTCAAATAATTTGTGTTACATTTCGTTCTACAACATCGGCGCTTTTCACAATAGCTAGCGGAATTCCTTCCACATGGAAAACCCCACTTGCAATAATGGCTTGCATTCCTGCATCGATTTCTGTACTCGTAAGCGTTTCTTTCGGACTATCAACTGAAACCATCAACCTTTTACCAGTAGATGTTTCAAATTGTAACTGCAATGTTTTTGCCATTCCTTTTCCTCCTTTTTATTAGATTAGGGTAGATGTTTCTATTTTCTCTGCACCGATGTACGGCTGACTTGAGAAGCTTGAAAGTGTTTCTGCAACTTCTTGTAAACTATCTGCGGTAGCATTAGAGTAAATATTTCGGTAAGATTTAGTTTTCACTTTCATCTTGCCTTCTTCCGTTAACCCTCCTTCATAAGCTAGTTTTAATAACGCTTGCTTGTATTCTAGATTTGTCATATGTTTCACCTCCTTTCAATAGATAAATAGAAGTTTTTTAGCTAAAAGAATACATAGAGGGTGATTTTTTTTTCAGAACATCTTATACTTGGTATAATAAGAACGAGGTGAAGAGATTGTTAAGTGGATGGTTTATGTGGTTTATACTTTTTTGGGGAGTAACGTTAGTCTCTTTGATGGCTATCGGTGGTTTCTTCATGTTTAGAAAGTTTTTAAAGGCTCTTCCTAAAGACGATGGTAAATCGATTTTAGATTGGGAAGAACATTATGTAGATAAAACAATTCATCTGTGGGGAGATGATCAAAAAGCTCTTTTAAATGAGCTTGTTAGCCCTGTTCCAGAGCTGTTTCGACCAGTAGCAAAACAAAAAATTGCTGGTAAAATCGGCGAGCTTGCACTAGACGAGAAGGCAAAGTCGATTACCCAAGAATTACTCATTCGTGGCTATATACTTGCAACTCCTAAACGAGATCACAAGTTTTTACGAAAAAAATTAGCCGAAATGGAAATTGACGTTACACCGTACAATAAATTTTTTAACGTAGAATGAAAAAAAGCGAGCATCCATTAAACGGATACTCGCTTTTTTCATACTATTTCTTTTTGTAGCTTTCTAAATTGCCAATACATTGCAATTCTCCAAGGAATAATCATCCCAAATGCTAACAACCAAAACATTCCACTAAGCTCTCCTACATCAATTGAAGAACTTAACACAATTTTCCCAACTAGGCGAACAATTAATAAGCCAAATAAGATAAAAATAAATGCTTTGGATTGTTTTAAATAAATCTCTCCATCTTTTCGCTCAAATTTCGATGTCCAAATAAGGACAATCGAAAATAGCATACCAACAATGATGGCTTCGACTATTTGCATCGGGTGAACTCGGAAAAACGGAAATACAAACATAAGTGCTCCCGTTGACATAAATACAGGTGGCAAAAGTATTTTTTTTGCAGTTGCAGGCTTTTTAGCAGCTTTTGCACGAAGTGTAGTAACAGCAATTCCCATTACTACAGCCATGACTGTTGAAACGATAAGCATTATATTCGGTGAAATTGCCTCAAACATAGTCATTCTCCATCAATTCTATTTCTTTTAGCGCATCTCGTAAGGATTCCATTGGAACAAACCTAGCAAAACGCATATACTCTTTATTTCGATGCCACAACAAGACAACTGGAGCAGTATATAAAGATAACTGCCCTGCCATTTCCGGAACTTCGGAAACATTTACAACATAAAAAGGAATATTTGCCTCTTCTTTTAGCAATTGTACTTGAGGATATAAACCTTCACACACAGAACAATTATCTATTTTGACAAACAATAAAAACGCTTGCGTTTGTTCTGTAATTTCTAACCAATTACCAAAGCTAGTTATTTTATTCATCCATTTCATCCCAGTCCGTTACGTTTTTCAATATTTCCACCATTAACTCGGGATTAAATGGTTTGGTGATAAAATCTTTTGCACCACTTTCAATCGCTTCGACGACTAACTTTGGTTTCCCGATTGCCGTGACCATTACAATTTTAGCGTCTGCATATTTTTTTACGATTGCCTGTACTGCTTCAATTCCTGACATTCCTGGCATTGTTACATCCATCGTTACGACGTCAGGCAAAAACTTTTCATACATTTCTACAGCTTCTAAACCATTATAAGCTTCTCCAACTACTTCAAACTGAGCATGTTCTAGTATTCTTCTAATCATTTTACGCATAAAAAGCGCATCATCGACTATTAATACTGTTGGCATGATGTATGCATATACCTCCTTCAACCGTTAGAATCCAGTAAAGTCCCCGAAGAGTGGACTTAATATACGAATAATATACGTCATACCATCAAAAAACAATAGTAGACCTAAACCAATCATAAAATAACCACCGACTTTTACGATCAATTGACTGTTTTTACGAATCCAATTTAATCGTGTAATAAAGAAAGATAAAACAAAAAACGGAATAGCAAATCCTAATACATATGCAAGCATATACCAAACACCAGAGTCTGGGTTTTGTCCTGCCATCAAAAGGACAGCTGCTAAAATTGGACCAGTACATGGTTGCCAACCAGCCGCAAACGCCATACCAATTAATGTAGTTCCAAAATAACCTGAAGGGCGATTTT
Source organism: Psychrobacillus sp. (assembly GCF_032154225.1). Taxonomy (GTDB): domain Bacteria; phylum Bacillota; class Bacilli; order Bacillales_A; family Planococcaceae; genus Psychrobacillus. The sequence continues at coordinate 118,916 of NZ_JALDYF010000004.1, read as the reverse complement.
TAAATTCTAATTTCTTTTCTTTCATTAAAAACTTTGGTTGGAAAATACCTACAACAATTAAACCAAAAACAATGATAAAGATTGCTCCAACTTGACGAATTAAATCGTCGTATTGAATGAAAAATGTTCCGATGAAAGAAGTAGCGAATCCTAGTGCGATAAATATAATTGAAAATCCTAATAAGAAAAATAGTGTATGCAACATTCCTCTTTTTTGCATCTGCTTCTTATCTGTCTTTATCTCTTCTAAGGACATACCTGTTATGTAGGACAAAAATGCAGGGTACAATGGTAATGTACATGGTGAGATGAAGCTTAAAAATCCTGCTCCAAATGCTAAAAATAGATTAATATCGGTACTCATGGCTGTCTTCCTTTCCGAATTTCTATTCTTATCGTACCAAATTTTTTACCATTTGACCCTACTATTGCTTGTGACATCTTTCCGACTATTTCATCTTGTTACGCAATTTCCTCCACAACACTGTTTTGAAGTAAGTACATTTTATGATACAACCCTTTTTCTTTCAGTAATTGTTGATGTGTTCCGCGCTCTACAATTTCTCCGTGATGTAGGACTAGTATAAGCTCCGCATCTTGAATCGTACTTAAACGGTGAGCAATTGCGATTGTTGTTCGACCTTTTCGCATTTTTTCTAAACTATTTTGAATTGCAACTTCCGTTTCTGTATCAATATTTGCGGTTGCTTCATCTAACACTAATATTTTCGGATTTGTTGCGATCGTTCGTGCAAATGCAACAAGCTGCCTTTGCCCACTTGAGAAAGTAGATCCACGCTCTGTTACTTTTTGTTTATAAGTGTTCGGCAATTTTTCGATAAAATTATTTGCTTGCACAAATTCTGCTGCAGCGATAACTTCTTCATCTGTCATATCGCTTTTATGCAAACGAATATTGCTTTCAATATCCCCATAGAACAAAAATGGATCTTGCAAGACAAGCCCTACTTTATCTCTTATTTCCTCTGTTTCAAAATCTTTGATAGAATGCCCATCTACTTTAATATCTCCATGCTCAAATTCATAAAAGCGCATCAATAAATTGATAATGGAGCTCTTTCCACTCCCCGTATGCCCTACTAATGCAACTGTTTGACCAGGTTCTGCAGTGAAAGAAATATTTTTTAATACGTCTGTTTTACCATCGTATGAAAAAGTAATATTTTGAAACTCAATTTTGCCTTGTTCAATTTTGGCATGCTCTTCATTATTTTGTGAGGGAGCCAGATCTTCCTCATCTAGTAACTTGAAAACACGTGAAGATGCAACGATTGCTTGTTGAAAAATAGACAGACGTTGCATAACTTGATTAATCGGTTCAAAAAAGCGATCGATATACGTAACAAATACATAGATAACCCCAACTTCTATCGTATTAGATAGAGAAGTAATACCGAAATAACTTAATACAAGAATAATCGCCAATGCATAAACCAAATCGATTGCTGGACGTAACAACAAGCTATCTAGCTTAATATTACGTTTTCCTGCATTCCAATGAGAATCATTTATTGTATTAAACTCATCTTGCAAACGATCTTCTTGTCTAAATGCTTGAATTATCGACATTCCTTGCAGTGATTCCGCAAGTTTTGCGTTTAATTGGCTCAGACGTTCGCGTAAATCTTGATAGACAACCGAGCTATATTTTCTATACGAACTAATAATGACAAATAAAATAGGCAATAACAACGTACAAATAAGCGCTAATTTAACATTTAATATAAACATCGCAATATAAACACCAATTACTAATAGACCACTTTGAATGAATCCAACTAGCACACTAACAAACATATCTTTAATCGCTTCAGTATCATTTGTTACACGCGATACGATGCTTCCAGCGGGTGTTTTATCAAAATAACGCATACCAAGTTTATGCACTTTTGAAAATAAATCAATTCTCATTTGCTGAATAATTTTTAATGCAATTTCTTGAAACTTCAGAAGTTGAAAATAACTAACAACTATGTTCCCTACTTGTATAAAAATATAACCAAGCGCCAATCCAACAAGTGGCCCAGTAGGGAAGTTTCGAGGTGTTAAATAATCATCCATAAACGTTTTGATCAAATACGGTCCAAGAATGTCCCCTATAACCGTTAAAACAAGTAAAAACAAGGCTATTGCTATTATTTTTTTATGCGGCATTAAGTATGTTAATAACCTTTTCAAAATATTCCACTGATCTTTTCCTGTTAACTGTGGTTGTTTTTCTTCCATTACTGCTCACCACCCTTTTCAACTAACGATTCTAGTTGCTGTAATTGATACATTTCGTAATACGTCCCTTTTAATTTCATAAGCTCCTCATGTGAGCCTTTTTCGACAATCGTTCCATCATCCATCACAATTATTTGGTGAGCATGTTGAATGGCGCTTAATCGATGAGATGTAATGATCGTTGTTTCGTCCGTTCTCTTTTCTTTTAATGCTTCTAGAATTGCTTCTTCCGTCCGCGCATCAACCGCTGATAAAGAGTCATCTAAAATAAGCAACTCGGGCTCCATCATTAATGCACGAGCAATCGAAATCCGTTGTTTTTGACCACCTGAAAGAGAAACTCCTCGTTCCCCAACAACGGTATTATAACCATCTGTAAATTGCAAAATATCCTCATGAATATAAGCTAGTTTTGCAGCATCATAAATTTGCTCCATTGTAGCATTTGCATTTGCAAACGCTATATTCCCACCAACTGTCGTGGAAAATAAGAAATGATCTTGTGGAACATACCCTATCGCTTCACGTAAACGCTTCTTTTTATACGTATCAATTGCATGTTCACCATATTCAATTTTCCCTTTATATCCTTCAAATTCACGCAATAATAATTTTAATATAACTGTTTTCCCAGAACCAGTTTTCCCAACAATACCAAGTGTTTCTCCTCTATTTAATGTAAAATGCACATCATGGAGTGCCACACGGTCATCTTCTGGAAATTTAAACTCTTCCACATTAAATTGCAAATGTCCTTCTGGCTTTTGATCTAATGCGCCTTCTTTATCATCTATATCGACTTTTTCATCTAAAATATTATTAATACGGTCATAAGATGCCCGACCACGCTCCACTATATTAAACAACCAACCAAATGCGAGCATCGGCCAGACAAGCAGTCCTAAATACGATGTAAATGCAAATAAATCACCAATACTCATGTCCCCTGCCAGGATAAATCTTGTCCCAAATACGATAGATAGGAAGAAACATATCCCAACGATTAACGAAATAGTAGGATCAAATAGTGCATCTACTTTTGCTACTCGTATATTTTTATCTACTACGTCTTGTGACAACTGAACGAAGTCTTTTGTATCTTCTTTTTCTTGCCCGAATGTTTTTATCACTTTTACACCTGAAATACTTTCCTGTGCTTTATCATTCAAACTAGAAAATGACTCTTGTGCATAACGGAACCGTTGGTGTAATAGCTTTCCGTAGTAACTTGTTAGTATAGCCATTAAAGGCAATGGAATAAGTGCGATTAAAGTAAGCTTCCAGCTAATTGTAATTGCCATTGCTGCAATAACAAATCCACCAGTTGTAACAGAATCGACAAGTGTAAGTACTCCAGCCCCCGCTGTTTGTTGAACAGCTGATAAATCATTTGTTGCATGTGCCATTAAATCTCCTACTCGTTTTTTCTGATAAAACGATGGAGACATTCTCGTAAAATGATGGAATAATCGTTCCCTTAATTGCCTACCAAGAAAAATGGACGAGCCAAATATCATCACTCGCCAGTAGTAGCGTAAAATGTACATGCCAACCGCTGCAAGTGCTAAAATACCAAGCCATTTACCGAGGAATGTCATCGTCATTGTGCCTTCATTGACGGCATCTACGACAAGTCCAACTATTTTGGGAGGAATTAATTGCAAAAAAGCAACAATCATTAATACGAGAATCCCAAATAAATATTGCTTTTTCCTTTCTTTAAAAAACCACCCTAAATCTAAAAATACTTTCACGTTATTTCCTCCATATTCACTTATTACGACTTTACTAGTTTAGCAAATGTTCAAACATTTCGAAAGATACGAAAACAAAATTATTCGGATTCTGAAAGATTTCTGTGAAATCTTTTTGATGGAGTGTGATAAGTCGTTGATTTGCGTTCCAGGCGGTCGCGTTCCACGGGGGGAGTGATGATCCCGCAGGAGTCGCCGCCTTGCACTCCAATCAACTAATGTATGCCTATGTTAAAAGAGTTCTATCTAAAAAATAGTAATTTTAAAAATGGATACGGGTATGATACAGTATCGTCTGCGGGTTTATTTAACATTTTCTGATACAAAAAGACTGACTAGTACTTTATTAAACACTGATCAGTCTTTTTTTTATAATATCGAATTAGGAGAGATTAAATAGTATTCCTCGCTGTAAGAGTGTTATGTTGTGTTGTTCTAATCAATACATGGATATACCTCATCGCAATCCACCATACTAATTTCCAGTAAAGTAGATTCCTTTAAACATTATTTGATTTATACAGAGGCAATCTTGAAAATTCATTCAATTCATTTCTAAGATTCTCCCAATTTATTTGGGTTGCTGTTGTGTAATGTCCATAATCTGTGCTATTAATAGTTTCTTCTAAACAATTAAAATTTGTAAAAAAACGCTCATTATAACATTTTTCAGCAAATAAGAACCCCATAGTTAATGATTCTAATAATTTTTCTTTGTTATCTCCAGCCCTATAATTTATCTTATACAAATCTTTATCTATATTATCTACTATTGATCCTAGTATTAAAATCCATCGCGCTACACTCGGCAAATGTTTTTTATCTGGTCTATATTCTTCGTCATTTAAAACTTTCTGTGTTATTAAAAAATTACTTCTAATTGCAAATGCCCACCAATAAAATAATTCTAGCGGTTCTATATTTAAACCTTTGTCAACCTTGTCTTCAAATTTATCATAAAGTAAGATTAAATTTCTAAAATTATCCGTTGCGGCAAATGCATCTGCATCCATTTCTAAAGTTCTGAAATCTAACGATGAAACGTTTTTTATATTTTTGCTATTATCTTCATCAAACATTGAAATGTATTGCACACTATTTTTCTCTTTTGAATTTAAATATTCACAATGCCCGTTATGTAGATGGCCTAATTCATGAGTAATAATAAAACGAGATACAAAAATTGTAAGTAATCCAGCTAACTTATAATCTATAACTTTACTATCAAAAAGATTAGCATCACCGTTATCATCAAATTTTATAAACTCGTATGATACTTCTCCATCGTCATCATTACCTAATATTTTCAAAAAATCTTCTGTTTGTATTTTTGCAAACCCATAAAAGTATTCAAAAAAATTATCTATAACCCCTTTATTTACTTGTATATTATCTATATAGTTACTAGACCAAGCTTTTCCTCCTAAATTTGAGTCTTCTTTAAGATAAAATTTCAAACTATATTTTGAGATATCATTTTTTGAAACTTCTTTTACAAAGTACTGATATTGTACATAAATATCCATAGCTCTATTTTTTATATCAATATAAAAATCTTCTTTACTATTCATAATTGCCACTTAAATTTACTCCTTCCAAGATTTAAATTAGTTGATTAAAACTTCCCTTACTTATGGTACGGTTCTCCGTATTGTAAGTAAGTGAGGTTTTAAATACTTTTAATACCTACTGATACCTCCCATTGCTTTGTCCATCCTGATAATCCATTAACCACTATTTGATAAGAAAGTGTTTCTCTCGCAAAAATATTTTATGGTATGATGTTTAGGTTGTTTTTTACTATATAACACATTTACATTCATCTAAGAAAAGAGGTACTTATGCACCCCACAAAATTATCCAAGCGAAATTGGTTTCTCATCTTAACACTTTCTTTATTAACATTTGTTCTCGGGACAAGCGAATTTGTTATTGTCGGAATCTTAACCGATATTTCCTCAAGTCTTCATATAACAAATGCAAAAGCGGGCACACTCGTTTCTGCGTTTGCAATTACATTTGCCATCGCCACACCACTAGTGATGTCAGTAACAAGTCATTTTCCAAAGCGTAAATGGATGTTGTTTTTGATAGGAACTTTCATCGTCCTGAATGCTTTGTGTGTAATCTCGACGAGCTACATCATGCTCCTAGCACTTCGAATTATGACAGCGATTGTAACAGGAGTATTAATCTCTCTAGCCATGATAGTTGTAAGTGAAACCATGCCGATTTATAAACGAGGACTTGCTATATCATTCGTTTTCGGTGGTTTCACACTTGCAAATGTCGTTGGTGTGCCAATGGGTATTGTCATTGCCGAATCGTACGGCTGGAATGCCAGTTTCATGTTAACAACTTTCCTAGGAGGTTTGGCGTTTTTGGCATCCTTTTTCGTCTTGCCAAATAGACTCAGCCAAATACGAAGTTCGATACGGGATCAGTTCTCTTTAATGACCAATCCAAGAATTTTGATTGCTTTTTCCATTCCTGCTCTCGGATTTGGCGCAACTTATGCCGTTTTTACGTACCTAGTTCCTATCTTGAAGGGAATGGAAGTACCGAATCATTCAATTAGTTTAGTCTTATTTGGGTATGGATTTATCTCCATTTTCAGCAACATCCTTGCCGGTAAAATTGCCAGCAACAATCCCATCGGTCGTCTTCGATTTGTTTTTCTCGTGCAGGCAGTTGTTCTGACAAGTTTATTTTGGACTACAAATTATTTTATTTTAGGACTCGTAAACATTGGATTAATGTCGTTAATGGCCATTCTTTTAACAACATCTACTCAGCTTTATTTAATAGACCTCGCTGAAATTTATCAACCAAAAGCAACAGGACTCGCTGCTTCACTTATGCCAGTGGCAAGCAACGTAGGTATCGCTTTTGGTTCTGCATTAGGCGGAATTGTATACCATCAAGGGAATTTAGTGAATGTAACATGGGTCGGTGGAATAGTAGCAGTCTGTGCAAGTCTGCTAACTTTCTTAAGTCATCGTTTAGATAAAAAACAAAAGAAATCAGCATAAAAGAGACACAACAAATGTTTGACATGCTTCTTATGGGATCTCAAGAAGAGCCAAATTCATTCCATCCCATAATAACAGCAATCCATTGCTAAAAATTTCAAAAAAGAAGTATCAAGGACGTTTAGTTGTACTTTGATACTTCTTTAATAGCCCTACATCCGTTTTGGCTAGGACATGATTTTTTAGGAACAGAAATTTTCTCAAATGAAGATCAGTAAGCCAATTACAATCATTTCATTTCAAAGTTACCTGATTTTATTAAGGTTGAAATAGTTGAATTCGGGTGGTTACTATAAATTAAGGAACCGCATTTACTTATGATACGGTTCCCCATTCATAATTCGGATCAATCGAAGATTTTTTTTAGAAGGTGTCTCATACAACACATCAAATTGATCTTTTTGTACATACATTCCAGAACCTACTCCATAATACCCCTTACCTTCATCGTTAAAACGGTATACACGGAATTGATCCCCTTTTTTTAGTTCCCTTACTTCTGAATATTTCCCGTTTTCTTCTTTCAAAAGAGTAGTTGGATTTTTAATAGTTACTTTTCCAAGTTGGCCTTTCCAAAGTTCAGTTTTCCCCCACATGACTTTGTTCATTAACGGAAATGTATCGTTTATTCCGATACGATTATATACTTCGACTACTAATTCATCTTTCGGATAAAAATATGCTTTTACCTGTCCTTCTTCTTTCAAAGCATACGAATTTCCACCAAACCAATATACACCATCATTGTTGTATTTCTTATCCATTTTTATCGCTAATCCAGCATAGTAGTTCGGATCTGAGAAATCGCTAAACTTCATTAAACCTGTTTTCAATACACCTGCTTTAATTCCAAATTGATCTGATACACCCTTATCTTTTAAATATCTTTCGTATGTAAGCCCAAAAGATAAGGGAGGAATACTTTTATGAGTTTTACTATCCAAACCAGTTTGAAGCTGGAAACTAACGTGTGCTGGCTTTTGAATTGCCCAATTATCCCATTGCACATCCCACTCTGTTTTTGGACGGTCTACACGAATGAGTAATGTTCCTACTCGATCTCCAACATTAATGCTGTACCCATGACTTCCATTACCTAACCATTTAACTTCTAATTGCTCAATTGTATGGTTATCTGGAAGTGTTGTTGCTGCTTCAACGGAAATAGGGGCTTGTCCTACACCTTCTACTGCTTCACTTAACAAAGCGAGTGATAATGCTCCCACTACTGTCCACTTAATTACTATTTTGATCATCTTGCATTTCCTCCCGTGTAACTATGAAAATATCACTCGCCTTTTTTACTATTTTAATTATACAAGATAACCAATAAATAGACAAAAACTCCTATATTAAATTTTTATTCCCTTTTAAGAGCTAATATTTCTCATAAAAAAAACTGTAAACTTCTCTATATAAAGAGATAGTCTACAGTCCACAATCAAAATTATTTATTTATTCTCTTGAATTAGCTTTAATTTTTCTTTTAGTTGCTGCTGATTCCATTCAAATGTAATTTTCTACTATTCTTCCAACATTTTAATCATTTTTGTATAGCCCTTCTCCTTAGCATAATCAAGTGCTGTTCTGCCCGATTCGTCATGAAGTTCTTTATTCGCATTATATGTTAATAATTCCTGTACAATTTGCTGATACACCTCTGAACCGTCAGTTAATGCTACTGCTTCAATTAATGCAGTATAGCCAAAATTATTTTGATGATCGATATTTACTTTACCATCTTCTAATAATAGCTTCACATTGTTTAAATGCCCTTTCTCAGCGGCAGGTATTAAAGTATTGCCACCATAGCGATTATAAATATTTTGATTTGGCTCCGCATGTTCGATCATATACTTTAAAATCTCTGTTTTTCCTTCTGCACCCGCATACAGATACGCACTATCCTGCATACTATCTTGTTGATTAATATCTGCTCCGGCATTAATCAACAATTTAGCCACTTCGATATAATTTTCATGAGTAGCAATTAATAGAGGCGTTTCCCCTTTATCATTCGTTTCATTCAATGGAAATGAAGTATCCTGTAAAATTTCTTGCACTTTTTTTACATCGTTATTTTCAACTGCTTCAAAAAGATCACTTGACTGTAGCTTCAAATTTTTTTCCCCTCCCTCATTACATCCCGTTAGTATTAATAATATGATTACGATAATGCCTATAAATCGTTTCATGTAACCCTTCCTTTCACAAGGAAATTTTCAGCCATTAAAGCGAGATCTACTGCCCAAAATTGTCTCAATTGGTAGTTCTGATAGTTTACCCTTTTTTAAATTTATCTCTAATACGCACTACATCTAGAAACAGTCATTCCAATAACTCACTTGAACAAGTTAATGGTCGTGATAATGATTGGCGCGCTAAATACAACATCAATCAGGAATGCACCGACAATCGGCACGACCAGGAACGCCATGCGTGAAGGACCATACTTGCTCACGGTTGCGGACATGTTCGCCATTGCGTTCGGTGTTGCACCCAGCCCGTGTCCTAAGAAACCGGAAATCATAACAGCCGCATCGTAATTTTTTCCAAGCATTGGGAACATCACAAAGATGGCATACAAGACGATGGCAATAACCTGGATGAGTATAATACCGATGAGTGGTAGTGCGAGATCTGCGACTTCCCACAGCTTGATGCTCATCAGTGCCATCGAGAGAAAGATCGCGAGCGAAACGTCACCGATTAAGTTGATTTCCTTCATGTTCACTGTGCCCTTTATAAATCGATCGGCAAGATTCCGAACAATGACCGCCACGAACATCGATCCGATATAGGACGGCAGGACGAATCCGGTCACATTAGTAAACAAATCACCAAGATATGTTCCCACTGCCATGGAGAACGTGAGGAGGGCGACCTGGACCATGAACGACCACTCTTGAATCGGCCTCTCATCTTTCTCTACATATCCTTCTATTTTACCCACTGCCGGCTTTAAGTCATGTTTTTTTATCAGGTACCGTGCAACTGGACCGCCGGAAAGGCTACCGCAAATCAGGCCAAGTGTGGCGGCGGCCATACCAATCGTCAAGGCTGAGGAGATGCCCAAGTCCTCAATGGTCTGTCCGTATGCTGCAGCGCCGCCATGTCCACCGTTCATCGAAACTGCTCCGGCCATAACACCTAACAGTGGGTCAAGTCCAAACAATTGAGCAAATGAAACACCGATGACGTTCTGGAAGAACACCGTGACTCCACACAAGAGTAAGTAGATGACTAAGAGTTTCCCCCCCAGTTTGATGAGCTTGAAGCTTGCCCCAAGACCGACCGTCGTAAAGAAGGCTATCATGAACAACGTCTGTAGCGATGTATCCAATGTAATCTCGACAATCCCCGTAGTTTTCAACACGAGCGCTAAAGTAGCGAATATCAAACCGCCGACGACAGGCGCAGGGATTAGAAACCGGTTAAGGAATCCGATCCGATTGACGAGTGCCATTCCAAACAAATAGAGAGCTACTGCAAGGAACAGTGTTGTAATTTGATTGAGTTCAATCATATATCTTCACCTTTCTAAAAAGCTTTACCGTTTCATTGATAAGTTCGCCAAGCCGAACCATTCAGCCATTTTCATCAAGATCTTGATTAACCTCGGATATGTTAAAGCTTGTCGTTTTGTCTTTTGCACATATGTGCAGAATGAATGCTCCTTATACAAAAGATTCACCCTAAACTAATGGCGATAAACAAGGAAACCATCCTAATACTCTAACAAAAATTCCTAGTATTAGCACGGTAAAAATTTGATATGCCTTCGTAAGTTTTAATTTATTCTCCATCAATAAGTTTCCTTCTATTCTTGGTAAGCGCTTTCACACTAATAGATAGCTTTATACTAATATTCTACAGGAGACTTATTCAATTGACATAAGAAAATATTGTTTCATTTTCTCTACTACTTTGATTATCCAAGATAACCAAAGAATAGATAAAAACCCTATACTAAATTATTATTCTCCCTTAAGAACAAATATTTTTCATAAAAAAACTGTAGACACTCTCCATTAAAGAGTCTGTCCACAGTTAAAGAAATGAGATTATTTTTCATTTTCACGTATAAGTTGTAACTTTTCTTTCAGCTGCTGCTGATTCCATTCAATTGTTTCTTTTGATACAAAAGAAACTTTCTTTTGTTTTGGAATTCTCACTTGTCCATTCGTTGCCCGTGTATACCCTTCAATCATCGCAGCAACTGCTAAAATAAGGAGCGCGAAGCAAATTGCTGGAGCTAAAGGTAGCCATGGGACCCCCTGCAAATAGCGGAATGAAGAGCCAAATAGACCAGCCCACTCATACGCCATTGATTTCGGAGGATCGGCGAACATTGGATCATAACTAACTTTCGTTCCACCAATAAATAAATATAGAAGTCCTAAATGTGCAAAAACTACTAACGATTCTACTACTTGCTGTCCATATAAAACAAATAATTTTTCTCTCATCATCGGAAACAAATGACGCGAAATAATTCGACGGCGACTAGCACCGAGCGTTCGAGAAGCTAGTATATATTCCTCTTGGTACAACAAGTTCGCTTCATTGCCAATTAAAGATGCTACAATCGGCACCGAAATAATTGCCATTAATACAACTTGGATAACAATTCGTTCCCATACTGTTGTAGAAAAACCTTCCATCGGCTGCCATAACACTGGATACAGCATTATATACGCAAATATTGTCATCGGTATATAATGCAGTGGATCAATAAAACTATTGATAAGTGAACGTCTTCTTTGCCAATACGTCCCGATAGCAAAACCAAGAGGTACTGCTATTAGCATACGAACTGCAGCTACTCCCATTGCTGCTAGAATCGTATATTTGGCACCGAGCATGATCTTTGCTAGCATGTCATATCCATATTGATCTGTTCCGAGTGGATTCGACCAGCTTGGCGATAAAGGAGCGGCTTCTACTAATCTTCCATCTTCATAAACAAAAAACGTTTGTTTTGGTGTAGATCCAAAAATCCATTCAAATATAAAACTGCCGACTAAGAAAAATGCTACAACACTAAAACCAAAAACAAACAGTGGTTGTCTCCATACAGACTTCATGACAAAGCACCCCCTCGACCTAATCGACGTAAGAAGTACCATTCACCAAAACTATATAGTAAGAAAACTGGCACGAAAAAACTACAAACCGTTATTAAAAATAACTCACCACTTATGTTTTCACTTAAATGAAACATAATTCCCGGCATATTAAACATTCGCTCTAAGATGAATAAATTTGAAAGCATAAACCACATTGTCTTTTTCGATTGAAAAAATATACTAATAATTGCATTTCGGAAAATATGTATAAGTAAAATAAACAACTTACTAATGCCTAGTGACTTTGCAAGCTCTACATACATCTTTCGTTCCTCTGCTTCAAATGTCAGCATACTTAATCGATATAGCTGGATCATCGGCAAAATCATTAAACAAAAAACAGGTAGCATATAAATCTTTTCTCCACCAGTTACAGCAATTTTGGAAACGAAAATACCAGTATTCTTGTGAATCATAATAACGATAAGCTGAACAAGTAAAATGACTAAAATATCTGGCATTGATTCTAATACAAAAAACACCATTTTTACTCGCTGCCTTGCACGTTCCTTTAAAAGCATTGTCAACACAGTAAAAATTAGTGCCAAACATACTGCAACTAATAACGCTAAAAATAATACTTGCAAAGAATAGCTAATATATTCGCCAATATACTTTGCATAATGCTGTTCTACAAATTCTCCAATCGGAAATAGCACGAGTAAATGTTGACCGTATTCTTTCCACTCAAATTCCCCTCGTTGAAAACCACTTATTAGTATAGGTAAGCCGCTTATTAACAAAATTCCTATAAAAGAAATAATCAATTGCAGCAACCACTTTGAAAAACCTTTCAATCCAAATCCCCCTGATGACTTAAAATGATGATGAAATTATCATAACATAACAATTCTCTCAATAAAAAGAATTTTTAGTAGATTACAAAAATATTCAAAATAAATAACCGGCTACTAGTAAGCAGCCGATTATTTTTCTATCCTTATTTAATTCGTAATTCTGTTTCACTATCAAAGAAATGAGCTTTATTAAGATCGAATGCTAAGTCCACGTTTTCCCCTGCAGCTACATTAAAGCGAGAATCAACACGTGCTACAAAATCTTGACCAGCCACTTTTGCATATAGCATAATTTCTGATCCTGTTAACTCTGCAACTTCAATCTGTACATTGAACTTTGTTTCAGGTGAAAAATCAAGGAACATTGGTTCATCATGAATATCCTCTGGTCGAACACCTAGAATAATATCTTTGCCAATATAGCCTTGCTCACGAAGTATTTTCTGCTTCCCTTCAGGAACAAGAACCTTCAAATCTCCCATCACAAAATAATTATCTACCAATTTTCCATTCAGGAAGTTCATTGCTGGAGAGCCGATGAAACCACCAACAAAAACATTATTTGGCTCATCGTACACTTCTTTAGGAGCTCCGATTTGCTGAATAAGTCCATCCTTCATAACTACAAGGCGAGTCGCCATTGTCATTGCTTCTGTTTGATCATGCGTCACATAAATCGTCGTTGTTTGTAGGCGTTTATGTAGTTTTTGAATTTCTGTACGCATTTGAACTCGTAGTTTAGCATCTAAGTTTGATAACGGTTCATCCATTAAAAATACTTCAGCATCTCGAACAATAGCACGACCAAGTGCAACACGCTGACGTTGACCACCTGAAAGAGCTTTTGGTTTTCGCGTTAAAAGATCTTCTAAACCTAAAATTTTTGCAGCATTATCTACTCGTTGTTTGATTTCATCTTTTTTAAATTTACGAAGCTTTAGACCAAATGCCATATTATCGTAAACATTCATATGTGGGTAAAGTGCATAGTTTTGGAATACCATTGCAATATCTCGATCTTTTGGTGGCACATCGTTCACTCTTTTACCACCGATGAAAAGATCTCCGCCAGAAATTTCTTCTAAGCCAGCTATCATACGAAGTGTCGTAGACTTCCCACAACCTGAAGGGCCGACTAATACTAAAAATTCCTTGTCTCTAATTTCCAAATTGAAGTCATGAACTGTAACAACATTTTTATCATAGACCTTTTTAATATTCTTTAATTGCAAATCTGCCATTGCATTCCCTCCATGTATGTAAGTGCTTTCACTAACTAGTAATAGTATACAATAGTTAGATTATTTGAATAATGGTGAATATGCACAAAGATTTTAATCCTATTCGTGCAAATTTACATATGTCCTTACTCTCTTGCCAATAATGCTAAGTATACGGTCATTGCTTGGTGGAATTGACGGACATCTATGCCTGTTTTCTCTAAAAAACGATCCAAGCGATATTGCAAACTATTGCGGTGCATATGCAATACTTTGGAAGTTTCCGATAAATTCAAATTACACTGAACAAACGTTTCAATCATTTTTAGTGTTTCTTCATCGTCTCTATATTCTTGCAAAATCATTTTGCTCATATCCGAACGGAAATTTTGGTCTGTTTGGTTTATTAATAAATACGGGACTGCCTCAATATACGTGACAACCCTCTTATTGGAAGAAGCGAATACACTTTTAGCAGCCGTTAATAATGAATGATAATGTTGACTAACTCCTTCTAAGCCTTTCCGATAAGGACCTACAAAGAAGTCGATTTTGACATATAAATCACTCATTAAAACATCGATTATCTGCTCATAGGAAATGTTTTCATCCGATTCGATTTGCTCTTCAATGATGATCCCTTCATTGCCGTTGACCCATAGGATAGGAACAGGTTTAACAAAAAGTTCTTGGATTGCATTTTTAAAAATAATCGGATCGATTTCATTTTTTTTTATTGAAAAATAGACGAAACGATAAGGATTAGCCAATTTAAATTCAGCGGTAGCACTTGAATCAGTGGAGTGAATGGCTTTATTCCATCGTCTTTCTTCAACAGTAGGTAATGGGAAATGTATATGATAGGGCGACAAAAAAGTTGCCAATACGGATGCATCTTTAGCTGTTAACTCCGCCTCATGAATACCAATAATCTCATTGTCATCCATTACAAACCATTTATATGTAGGATTTAACTTATTCTCTCCTTCGGTATAATTAATCAGTGAAGGGTAGATATTACGCAGTCGATTGATCATTGAAATACCTCTTTCTCAAAAGGAACTATTATTATTTCTATAATCAGTTTACCATATTAATTATTTGGGATATTGAGATGTAATACAAAAATACCGAAGGCAATTTCCCCTTCGGTACTTTATAAATATTCTACTCAAAAAAACATTATTTAGGTTCAATCATGAACTCGAAGTATAAGTCCTTTTCCGCATTAATTCTGAACTCTTCATGTACTGGCGCACCCCAACTGTCGTCACCACCTACTCCCATTTGTTTACCTGCAACAGTAACAACTGTGTAATGAATAGCTGGTAGTTCATAATGATGTGCAGCATTTTCTAATTCAAATGCCGTATAAGGTGAAATGTTGCACTCAATTGGTTGATCTGTAGATGAAATTCGGATGCCAGTTCCTTCGTTATTTATTACATCTACTCGTCGGACACCTGTTCTATTACCAGATTCCTGTGGGACGGAATAAGCAGCTACATTATCTGGCACCTTATTTCGGAATCTCCCTAATCTAGCCCCATTTGCACGATCGATATAGTTTTCCTCTGGACCATTCGCATACCAGTCAAGCTGATGATAATCAGCAGACATTTTAAATGTAACTCCAAATATCGGCATTTTTGGTAACCCTGCGACACCCTGATAAGATGAACTTACTTTCATACGTCCGTCAGCATAAACTGTATAAGAAACGCTAAGTTTTACAGCAGAATCTATCGACAAAGCATAATCAAAACGGATTGTCGCGTACGCTTTCTTATCTTGCACATCAAATCCAATACATTTTCGACAAAGACTAGCGGCATACCAGGCACTCATATCAAAGCCTGTTTGATTGCCTTTATCGTTGTCCGTAAGTGCTCGCCAAAATAGTGGTGAAGGCGCTTGCTCAATCATTTCCTTGCCTGCGTAGTTAAGCGAAATAAGTGAACCCATTTGTAGGGAAAAAATCGTACTGAAATGCTCACCATGAACACCAATATTGACATCCCCTTTGACTACACGTACTGTCCCCTCTGGACTTATAAAGTCTTGTTTATCTTTTTGGAATACATACTCACCAAAAGAAAGTTCAAAACCTTCATTTGCCCAAATAGTCTTTTCTTTCAATAAAAGCGCAGTCTGAACTACATATTCACCTGCCTTAATCAATTCAGCTGGAATATCTAATTCAATGTACTCCTTGCTTCCTGGCTCAATGTTCACCTGTTTTTGTGCACGGAATAATTGTTCGCCTTCAAATAGTAAACGATATTCAAGTACTAAATCACTAGTGTCTTTAAATAATTGATCATTAATAATTTCCACGCCATTACGATCAGGGATCAGCTTTATATTTTGGTATAAAAAACGCACTTCTTGCATTTTAGGTGACAGTTCGCGATTCGCATAAACAATACCATTAAAACAAAAGTTGTTATCGGTTGGTCTATCGCCAAAATCTCCACCATACGCCAAGAATTCCTGCCCATAACGATCTTTTTTTACAATGCCTTGATCAATATAATCCCAAATGAATCCACCCTGATACATCGGATATTTACGTCCTAAATCAGTATATTTTTTCATCCCACCAAGTGAATTTCCCATCGCATGCATGTATTCACAACTGATATACGGTTTATCTGGATTATTCATTAAATACTTCTCAATATCGGCAGGCTTTGTATACATCTGACTTTCCATGTCACTTGTCTCACTATAATTCCGATCATAAAATACACCTTCATAATGAACTAATCGACTGGAATCCACTTTTTTAAAATAGCGTGTCACATTCTGGATTACTTCACCAGCATACGATTCATTCCCACATGACCAAATCAAAATCGAAGGATGATTTTTGTCACGCTCAAACATGGAAACTGCTCTATCCATAACAATATTTTGCCATTGCGGAAGATTACCTGGAATCACCCACGATGGCTCGACAACCCCCATCTTTTGCCAACTCCCATGGGTTTCTAGGTTCATTTCATCCATGACATAAATCCCATATTGATCACAAAGATCATACCAATAACTTTGGTTTGGATAATGGGCTGTTCTAACGGCATTAATATTATTCTGCTTGAGTGTTTTAATATCCCATAGCATATCTTCTTTTGTCACCAATCTTCCGCTATGACAATTAAATTCATGTCGATTGACACCCTTAAATAAAATCCGTTTGCCATTTAACTGCATGATTTTATTCTTCATCTCAAAGCGACGGAATCCGACATTCTGTGGAATGACTTCTATTAATGTTCCTGATTGATTATAAAGTTTAATAAATACTTGATATAAGTATGGACTTTCCGCGCTCCATAATTGAGGATTCTTTACAGATAGCTTCACAGTGCAACTTGAACTAACTTTCTCTTGTTTGACTTCTTCCACAACTTTATGATCCGCGTCCTCTATTACAAGTGATACCGTTATCTCTTGGTCCGTATCCATTTGGAGATTCACTTCTAAAATTGCATTCGTAAAAGTATCATCCAGATGCGTATGTACATACACATCTTCTACATGGATTGAAGGTTTACTATATAAATAAACGTCTCTAAAAATTCCCGAAAAACGCCAAAAGTCTTGGTCTTCTAACCAACTTCCCGTACTTCTTTGATAGACTTCAACAGCAAGTTTGTTTTCACCTGCCTGCAAATAAGGTGTAAGTTCAAAATTTGAAGGTGTGAAACTATCCTCGCTATAGCCAACAAACTCCCCATTTAACCATACATAAAATGCTGTTTCAACACCTTGAAAGGAGATATACAAAGGTTGATTTTTCATATTTTCAGGTAGTGTAAATGTTTTTAAATAGCTACCCACGGGGTTATTCTCCACAGGTATCGCTGGGGGACGAATTACTTCATGACCATCCCATGGATACATTGTATTTACATATTGTGATTTTCCAAATCCTTGTAATTGAATATGCCCTGGAACTTGAATCGTATCCCATCCGTTAGCATCGAAATCATTTTCGTAAAATTGTTCTACACGGCTCCTCAGATTAGCAGCATAATTAAATTTCCATGGGCCATTTAAACTATGTCGGAAACGCATCTCTCCTTTTTTTCGTGCCTCCTCCATCGTCGCATAATACAGATGATCTGAATGCGCCGGTACACGATTCACTGCAAATACATTTACATCAGTTAACCAATCTAGGCTTGGTGTCTTCATGACATTTACACTTCCTATCTCTCATAAAGTGATTACTTTACTGATCCCATCATTCCAGCTACAAAATGCTTTTGCATCAAGAAAAAAATCAGTGCAGTTGGTAATGTTGCAATGACAATTGTCAACATTATGACACCAAAATCAGGTGCGTAACCGGAACCTAAGTTAGATATTAGCAAAGGGATCGTTTGCTTCTCAGGTGATTGTAAGACAACTAGCGGCCACAAATAATTATTCCAGCTATTCATAAATGTTATAATAGCTGCAGCAGCGTATGCAGTTTTCATTGTTGGCATATATATACGGATAAAAATACCTATTTCACTTAAGCCATCAATTCTACCTGCCTCAATCAATTCTCTAGAAAACATTTTAGTATTTTGCCTGAAAAAGAATATTAGAAAAGCTGTAGTTAATGTTGGTAACATAACAGCTGCAAATGTATCCATTCCTATGAAAGGTGCTATTTGCGATAGCGAACCAAACATCCGGTATAACGGAACCATTAATGCTGCAAACGGAATCATCATGGAAATTAATAGAATATTAAATACAATATCCTTTGCTTTACTGCGATATATTTCAAAGCCATAACCAGCCAATGAAGCAATGATCAACGACAAAACTGTTGTTGTGACGGAGATGATTGCTGAATTTGTTAATGCTGTCACAATATCAACCGTTTCTATTAGGCTTTTAAAGTTCTCAATCAAGTGGCTTCCAGGAAGTAATCTACCTTTTGACACATCAACCGACTTATTTGTCGCACTAATGATCATCCAAAAAAACGGGAAAATGGATATAATCGCGGCGCATGTTAAAAATAGATATGTAGATATTCTTTTTATATTCTTCATTTTTTATCACCTGCTAGCTTAAACTGTAAAGCGGCTAATAGGACGATTATTACAACGACAAAGTAAGAAACCGTCGCTGCATAGCCAAAGTCCGGTGTATACTTAAAGGAAATATTATAAATGTATTGGGAAATTGACGTGGTCGCATTACCTGGACCACCTTTTGTAATATTCATTACTTCATCAAATATTTGTAACGTCCCAATGGTTGATGTAATCGATGTAAATAAAATAATTGGTTTTAACATTGGGATTGTAATTTTGAAAAATTGTTGAAAGGAAGAAGCCCCGTCCATTTTTGCGGCTTCATATATGGAATGATCGATGTTTTGTAGACCTGATAAATAAAAGATCATATTATAGCCAGTCCATCGCCAAGTGATTGCAATAATAATTGCAACCTTTGCCCAAAATGGATCGGTCAACCAGTTAATTCCTTCTGTCACGATGGATAATTGCAGCAATAATTTGTTGATAATTCCATCAACCGCAAATAAGTCTTTAAAAATAACCGAATAGGCAACAAGTGATGTAACACAAGGTAAAAATATCGCTATCCGGAAAAAGCTTCTAAATTTTAACATCGAATCGTTTAACAGAACGGATAAAAATAACCCTAAGAGAATCATTATGGGCACTTGTATGATTAGAAAAATAAACGTATTTTTAAAAGCTGCAATAAATGTTGGATCAGTAAGGGCACGCTTATAATTATCGAATCCAACGAAACTTAAATTTGTGCCTGCTCCCGATTGAAGTGAAAGGATGAATGCTTGAATCATCGGATAAAAATAAAATATACTTATCATGAAAGTTGAAATCCCAACAAATGTCCAGCCGGTCAATTTGGTTTTCGTTCTGCCATTCACATTAAATCACTTCCTTATAATAAAAACCTTAAACAATTGATCCGATCAGTTCGTTCTAATTGGATCGTGGTAGCAATCAATTGCTTAAGGCTTATTTATTTTTATTAATTTAATTGTGCTTCTGCCTGTTTTTGAGCATTACTCAAGACATCGTCAATACTTTTTCCATTTAAGTAGTTCTGCATTTCAACTGTAATAATATCTTCAATTGCATATGTGTGTAGTCCATAGTTAACGCCTGGAATATCTTCCATCCATGATGCATAATCTGCAATCGTTTTCTGTCCACCAAAGAATGGGTCCTCCGCAGCGTAAGCATCCGTTTCCGATGCTGGTTTATACGTACCAATTGCACCGACTTCACTCACAAGTTTTTGATACATTTCCTTATTAGAACCAAATGTTTTACCTAAGAAATCCGCCGCTTGCTCCGCCCCTGGGGTATTTAGCACATACCACGAACTTCCTCCTAGATTCGACGCATGCCCTGCCCCTGGAACAGTTAACTTAGGAATTGGGACAATTGCCCATTTACCTGATTGCGATGCCTCAGCTTTTACGGAAGGTGTAATCCAGTTTCCTGTCGGTACAGTAGCAACATCTCCGCTATTAAATCCTGCCAGGAATTGGCTCCAATCTGAGTGCGGCTTTAGGATGTTTGTATCGATCATTTCTTTATAAATTTCAAATGCTTCTTTTAATGCAGCATTATCTACAATATTTGGTGTTACACCATCTTCTTCCACATACCATGCGCCTGCTGATTGCATCATCACTCTGAGAATGCCAAGGTCATTTGGATCTGTACTAAGGATTGTTTTCCCCGTAACTTCTTTCACCTTTTTCCCAATTTCTATATATTCTTTCCAAGTAATATCTTGTAAATCTGCCACTGAATAACCAGCTTCTTCTAAGTAATCTGTGCGAACATATAATCCAGTTACTCCCGTATCAAAAGGAACACCATAGTTTTTTCCATTTGAACTCGTTGGAGCAATTTTATATTCTGCAAAGTCTTGTGCATTAAACGAATCTGTTAATTCGTAAAATGCATCCGGGAAAGACTGTAAGAAACCTTGTGCTCGATAATCTTCAATTAGAACAATATTTGGCAATCCTTTCGTTGTTCCTGAACCTAATGCTGTATTTAATTTTTGAATAATATCATCTTGCGCATTTTCAACAATATTAACGGTAAGATCTGGATTTTCTTCTTTGTATACCCCTTTTGCAATTTCTAACGCAGCAATATTAAATTTGGGGTCCCATGCCCAAATTGTCACTTCATCAATCTCTTCCGTTACACTTTTTTCTTTCCCTTCACTCCCACCTTCACTTTTACTTCCGGTTGACTCTGGCGTTGAAGAACACGCTACTAATAATATACTGGTTAAAAATAACATAAATAACTTTTTCATTACCCTACCCCTCCACTTCTGTAGTTGAAAGCGCTTTCTATTAACAATTTAACATACAAAAAAAGGGGTCTGTTAGGATAATATCCATCTCAAATAGGAATTTTTAAAGTTTTCAGAATAATTCACCTATTAACAGTTAGGACTTTTATTATAAATTAAGATTATTTACAGATTTTATAACCGGTAATGATACTCGAACCTTTGTCCCCTTACCTAACTCACTAGATATTTCTACACCATATGCTTCTCCGTACAATAACTTAATCCTCTCATTGACGTTTTTAACTCCGATACCACTAAATAATTGCCGCTTACTTTTGTAACTAGGCATCTGATTATCAAGATCTGTCACCATTCCATCACCATTATCAATAATTTCACAAATAAGCGTGGACCTCTCCTGCCCAATCATTATATGAATACTTCCTGATGCTTTTTTATTAAATGCATGAAAAAATGCATTCTCGATAAAGGGCTGGATGATTAGCTTTGGAATTTGGTACGTTAAACAATCAGCTGTTATGTAGTAGTTAACCCTAATCTGTTCCCCGTAACGTGCCTGATTTATGAATGTGTAGTCTTTCATATTTGTTAATTCTTGTTCCACTGTATACGTTTCACTAATATTTCCGATTGTATTTTGCAATAAGGAGATAAGTTTGTTAATCATTTCGGCTGCCATTTCTTTATTTCCTTGATTCACTATAATCTTTATGGATGCCAGTGTGTTATATAAAAAATGTGGATTGATTTGTTGCTGAAGCGCGGCTAACTCCGCATTACGTTGCTTTTTTTGCGTTACAATCAATTCTTCCACATATTCATGAAGTTCATCTAGCATAAGATTAAACGCAGTCCCGACCTGTTTTGTTTCATAACTACCTGAAACGGTAATATAGTGATCAAAATTAGATTTTGCAGTCTGATTAATTTGATTAACAAGGCTTGTTAATGATCTTGTTAGACGTCTTGAAATAACATAAATAAATAACGAAGCAACACTTCCTGTTAAAATACTTATAAGAATGATTGATTTCGTGTCAATAATATTATCCATAACAAGTTTTCGATCTATTAAGTTGACCAAATATAAATCTAGTGACGGTAGATATTCCGTAAGCACAATCTGTTTTCTTTCCAAGAACTTAATATCCTTATAGTTCAAATTCCGTTTTTCGATATCCTGTGCATGTTTGAGTAACTCCAGTTCTTGCTGGCCAATTAACTCGGATCTATTGCTTGACACGATCATTCCTGCTCCATTTATAATCGCAACATTATTTCCTTCGCTTGTATAGCTCGTATAAAACTGGCGAAATTCAAGTTCCTGCATTGCTATATATACGATTCCATAGATTTCTCCACTTTTTTTATCTGTTAGTGCTTTCGAAGCAATAATTGCAGACTTTTTTGATGTATCTGTATATAGTTCATCATAGTGATAGGATAAAACTTTAGGATTGGCACGTGCATTTAGTGTGATTGGGTGGTTTGGCAGAGCTTCTTCTGTGATTGGCCAATAAATACGATTAGTGGAATAATTACGCCCATTTATACCTGTCAATGTGATGCCGTTATCGTAAGTATCTATGTGAGATCGTATTCTATCCATCTGCGCACTCATATTGTAATAAGATTCGGACATTTCTAAGGCACTGCTATCCTTTTCCGTAAGAAACTTTTTAACTGTTCCACTCTGTTCAACATTATTAATCGCATTCACAACAGAGTAATTAAAGTTTTCTACATTCCCTTGGATTTGTGTCAAAATTTTCGAATTCGTAACACTAAAAGTTTCTGTAAATAAATTTTTCGACATTTGGAATGTATTGAATGTTATCGTAATTGTAATCACAATAATACTAAAGAACATTACTAGAAATATCTTAGCCAAAAGCCCGTAATTATTTATGCTCTCAACTAATTTTTTCATCCTTGTCTCTTCCTTGTACTAAAATATTGTCTACGGTAGCTACTTGGCGAAACACCTACAAAACTTTTAAACACTCTACAAAAATAACTATGATCAGAGTAGCCTACTAACATACTAATTTTAGCAATTGAAATTTCTTCCTTTTGTAATAGCTCAATGGATTTTTCAATCCTCACTTGTTTTAAATATTCACTAAAACTTTGATTGTTATGGTCACTGAAGTAATTGGATAAATAGGATGGATTATAATGGAATTCTTTCCCCATCTCTGTTAAATTAAGTGGTTCTGCGTAATGTTTATTAATATAATCTAAAAGCTTTTGCATATTTGGCAGGCTTGGATTGATTAATAAGCTGTCAATCACGGCCTTTGCTTTCACTAAAAATTCATTTAAGAACGATACTGCTTCTTTCACATTCATCGCTTCATCAATAGATGATATGTAAGAATACTTTTCCTCTTCCAATGCCTCACTGTTAGTAGTCATATTCCCCAATAATATTGTTACATTGAAAATGACATTTCCCAATATGGATTTACAAGCAAACTCATCCATTGTATATTGGCCTGAAAGGACTTCAATGTAAGCATCCAAATATAAGAATGCCGCATCAAATTGTTGACGCTGAAATAGATCCGTGAACTTCGTTAATAGAAAAGGCTCATTAAATGCACGGACGTTTGGCATTTCATCATAAATCATTACAGTTGTATCCGGTAAATAAAATCTATATTGAATAAGTTGTAATAATTTCTTTTGATAAACTTGCCTTAACTCTCGAAAGTCAGTAAATGGTTCTGTTAAAGCGAAGCCAACATTTGAATCCACAAATGTAAGTGACGTAGAAATCGACTTAATAAATTCCTTAATTGTTTGTAATTGATGCAGTTCAAAGTTAAATAATAGAGCGACTATATTTTGACTAAACGGTAATCGATAAATTTCAATATGTGTAAAATTACTTCTTACCCTTCCTTCAATTTCGTCCACAAGTGCTCTAATTTCAATTTTTTTATGATTTATATGTGCTTTCAAATCAATACCCAGTAGGCAAAAGTGACTGTGCGAAAAAATGGTCTCATTTACCATTGAATCCTCGTCTAGGTCATAGCCCGCCATCACTCGTTCTATAATACTCTCCAATCGAATTGCTACTCCTCCAAATCTATCCTGAATTAACTCAATTCCTGGAATCTTATGTGCAGCTTCTTTAAGAACCATTAAAAGGTCAGCACTTTCCAATTGTGGTTTAAGTATGTAGTCAGATATACCTAATTGAAATGTAGATCGAACATAATTAAAATCTCCAAAACTGCTCAAAATGATAATTTCAATTTGTGGATAATGCTCTTTTATTTCTTTTGTCAATTCCACTCCATCCATAACTGGCATCACCATGTCCGTAATGACAATATGTGGTTGTAGTGTTTCAATTAAACGAAGCGCTTCTTCACCGTTTGCAGCTTCACCAACGATTTGAAAGCCTTCTTTCTCCCAATTAATAGAATGTTTAATACCTTGCCGAATAAGTAGTTCGTCGTCAACAATTAACACTTTACAGGTTTTGTATACCGACATCTTCTATCCCCCTAATTGCACTAACTTTTTAATAAAACAATTGTAACACCTTTATCTGAATTATCCATCTTCTTTAGGGGGATGCATATAAATTTTGCCTTCGCGCTTGCCGCACCTTGCATGAGCCAACTCGTGCTGCCCCCAAGTGGGTCTCATACTTCGGCTCATGCGGCCAGACGCGCTACGACATTCAGTAAATCTCTATCTATATTTACAGTTAATCTCAAATAGATTTAGTCGTATAAAGAGAAAATATTGGAGAAATAATAATGAGGAATATTGAGGAATATTTTAGTGAATAGCCCGTGGATGAAAAGGTAGTGCCTGATTTCATCCACGGGCTTATTATCACTGAAAAAAACATTAGCTAAATGCACCGCTACGCTCATATGCAATCGATCCTCTACAAATCGTTAGTTCTACTTCACCGTCTTGACCTAGGACAACAATATCAGCATCTTTCCCCGCTTTTATTGTTCCTTTACGATCCAATAAACCTAAACGCTTTGCTTGATTGAGCGAGGTGATTTGAATTTGTTCGTGGATAGACAAGTTTAACCATCTCGCAAGATTCAAGCGAGCCTCGTTCATCGTTACGATACTGCCTGCCAAAGAACCACTTGTAGATAATACGCATGTACCTTCACGCACGGTCACTTGCTGGCCACCTAAATCATATTCACCATCCGGCATACCTTTTGCACGCATACCATCTGTAATAGCTAGGACATTTTCAAGCCCTTTCATCTTCACAATTAGCTTGAGTAAATCAGGGTGAAAATGAATACCGTCTGGAATAATTTCCACATGAACGTCATCATGTAATAACGCAGCTCCAACAACGCCCGGATCTCGATGATGCATACCCTTCATGCCATTAAACAAATGGGTTGCATGGCTTACACCATGAGCAATCGCATCCATTGTTTCATCATACGATGCATCCGTATGTCCCATTGATGGAATCACGCCAGTCTTTTTAAGCTCTGCTAATAATTCAAACTGATTGTCGAGTTCGGGAGCAAAGGTGACAATTTTAATCGCATTCCCAGATAGCTCCTGCCATTCCCTAAAAACTTGAGCATTCGGCGATATAATAGCACTTTCAGGTTGCGCACCTTTTTGTTTTCTATTAATAAATGGCCCTTCCAAATGGATGCCTAGCATTTCGGCAACCGCTAAGTCAGAACTCCCTGCACTATAATTTTCCAAACTTTTTAGTGTATCTGCTGTATGCTCCATCGGATTTGTTATCGTCGTTGCCAAAAAAGAAGTTGTTCCCTCTTTTGCTAAAGCTTTCGCAATTCCTTCGAATGCTTCGTGACTACTATCCATAAAGTCAAAGCCTGCAGCGCCGTGAACATGAATATCAATCATGCCTGGCATCACATAGTGCTTTCCTATACAATCGAATAGTTGATCGTTGTCCGAAATAGATGGACAATTAGCCATCCCCCCAACAGCTTCAATTTTGTCATCTTTGATATGTATGAATCCTTGTTGTAAAAGACTATCTTCCAATACAATTGATGCATTTAGTAGATACAAGTTTCTCATCTATAATACCTCCTGTCTAATTCATCCCTTGATTTTTTCCACTTGCATTTCTTCAACAGCCCATGCAACTTTTTCTACATTAATGTGCCCTGTCTTTTCTTCCATCGCATTCAGTACACCCATAGACAGTCCGAATTTAATCAGCTCTTCATCCATTAAACCTCGAGCAAAGCCCGCTGCAAACCCTGCAACTACTGAATCTCCTGATCCCACCGGGTTGACCGCCTCAATTTTTGGTGCTTTTGCTCTGTAAAACGTATCACCATGTTTAACAATTGCACCATCAGCCCCAAGTGTCACAACAATCCAAGGAATATTTGTAAACAGAGGTGCAGCAAGTGCTGCCCTAATTTGTAATTCATCCATCTCTTGCTCGCCTACTAAATCTGCCAGTTCCTGCTCATTTGGCTTGATGAAATAAGGCTTATAACCACTTGTTAATGTTGCATCTAATAAAGCCCCGTTAGAATCGAGTAGAACTCGCGCACCATTCTGTGTAGAGATTTTCACCATTTCTACATAAAAATCAGCGGATAATCCTTTCGGTAAACTCCCCGATAGTGTCACGATATTAGCTTGTTGAACGTAATCGCTGAATTTCTCTAAAAATAACTGCCCTTCCTTGTCCGTTATAACTGGGCCACTCTCTAATATTTCTGTCTGGTTTCCTTCATGAATTACCGCAATACAATTGCGCGTCTCATCTGCAATTTGTACAAAAAAGTCTTTAATATCAAGGGCTTCTATTTGAGAGCGGATAAAACCACCCAGACTGCCACCTAAAAAGCCCGATGCTGCTACATCTACGTCCAGTTGCTGCAAAACTCGAGCTACGTTTAAACCTTTTCCTCCAGCAGTTTTTGACACATGATCTACTCGATTGACTGTATCTAATGAGAATTGCTCCAGCTTGTAACTAATGTCAACAGCTGGGTTTAATGTAATTGTTAAAATCATTTGTAAGCCACCCTTTCAAATAGATAGTCAAATGGAGTGGGGATCAAACCCCACTCCATCACATTATTATGCTTTTCCGTCACTCATACACATCATAATTTTTTCTTTAACTACCGCTTTCATTGCATCTTTAGCAGGGTTCATATACTTTCTTGTATCCGTCTCTTTTGGGTTAGCAACTAAGAAACTGCGTAATGCATCGGAGAAAGGAATTTTCAGTTCAGTCGAAATATTTACCTTAGCACAGCCAAGAGAAATACATTTACGAACATCTTCTACAGAAATACCTGATGCACCGTGCAGTACTATAGGTAGGTCTACCAAATTTTTTATTTTCTCTAAACGTTCAAAATCCAAATTAGGTTCAGTCTCATATAAACCATGGCCTGTCCCAATTGCAACTGCTAATGAGTCAATACCAGTTCTCTCAACGAATTCTATGACAGTATCTGGATCAGTATAAGCCGCATCTGCTGCCTCAACAATCAGATCATCTTCTTGTCCAACTAATTTCCCAAGCTCTGCTTCTACTGTTGCTCCGTACTTATGTGCCTCATCTACTACTTGTTTAGAAATTGCAATATTGTCTTCAAAAGTACCATGTGAACCATCAATCATGACAGATTTCACACCTAGCTCAAGTGACTCTACTATAGAAGAAATAGTTTCATGGTGATCTAAATGCAACGCAACTGGAATATCATTCGTTTTTGCAGCTATCTCTGCAATGGCTTGAATATATTCACGTCCACCATAAACCATTGTTCCTGGTGTAGCTGCTAAAATGACAGGAGATCGTAGTTCAGCTGCTGCCTCGACAACAACTTGAATCGTTTCTAGATTGTGTATATTAAACGCAGGAACAGCATATCCTTCTTTTCTAGCTTTAATAAGCATTTCTTTGGTATTTACTACATAACCCATACTACTTCCCCCTAATTATCACTTATGCTCATGAATAATAACACCTTGTACTACACGGCTAATTGCGCCACTTGGACTTGGGTTATCTGGTGAAATACCTAATTGCAAAGATTTTTTCAACGCCAATACTTGTGCAAAAATTACATACACTACTGCAAGGTGAAAATCATTTAACAATAAATCTGCTACACTATTAACTGGAATTACCCAATTTGCTAGTTTTTCTACTTCTTCATCGTTTGTTTCAGTTAAAGCAACGATCTTCATATTCGAATTTGTAGCAGCTAACTCACGTAAAATATCCATATCATATTTTCTCGTATAAGGATCTTTTGACATAAATAAAACGACAGCTGATTGACTATTTAAAATAGATTTTGGACCGTGACGAAATCCTAAAGAAGATTCATTTATTGCTACAACTTGCCCACCAGAAAGTTCAAGCATTTTTAATGCTGCCTCGTGCGATAATTGAGCAAGTAAACCTGAACCTAGATAAACAATTCGTTCAAAATCGAACGCTAGAACTTCATCTACTTTATCACCAAGCGTTTCAATAAATTGCTCCGCACTTGAAATTACTTGCTTTGCAACTGTCTCTGTAAAAGTATCTGCTGTAAATAATGCATATGCCGCAATGATCATACTTGAAAAACTACTTGTCATCGCAAGGGATTGATCATTTGCTTTTTCAGGCATTAGCATTAGCATGCTATTTAGGTCATTCTGAATATTTTTTGCTAATTGACCTTCTTTATTACAAGTAATAACAATTTGGTAAAGATCCGTAATAATTTCTTGCGCTAATGAAACTGTTGCAACACTCTCCGGACTATTACCAGACCTTGCAAACGAAACTAAAATCGTTGGTACATCTTTTTGTAAGTACGCCGTTGGATTCGACACAATATCAGTAGTCGGAATAGATTCAAAGTGGACATTATGTTTGTTTTGTCTTGTAAGCTCCGGAACTAATGTGTCTCCGACAAATGCAGAAGTACCCGCTCCTGTTAAAATAATACGAACATTGGTATGTTTTTCATAAATAGATGCTAGAAACCCTTTATATGTTTCTAGTTGAGCAAAGAAATCAGATACAAGTTCTTGCCAAACAGCTGGTTGCTGGTGTATTTCTCTTGTAGTATGAATCGCATTTTGCTCATTAATTTGTTCTGAAGATAAATTGAACATATTTATACACTCCCTACTTTTTCACACTTTGGCGGACTATAAGCTTTGTTGCAATAAATACTTTTTTAGCTATTTTTCTACCTTCTAACCGTTCTAATAATGTGTCTACTGCTGTTTCTCCCATAATTTCCGTATACACTTTTATCGTACTTAAAGAAGGATACATATATTTCGAAACAGACATATCGTTTATGCCAATTATGCTAACCCGCTCAGGAATTGAAATCTCTGCTTCATGTAATGCTCGCAAACAACCAATTGCCATTACATCACTGCTCGTAAAAAATGCAGTTGGCAAGTCTTCCCCTAAGTCTTTAATCGCTTGCTGCATTAAATTGTACCCATCCTCAACTGAAAAAGCTCTAACGTAAACAAAGCATTCTTCGTACAAGCCTAGTTCCTGCATGTATGATTTGAACGTTTTTTCTCGTATATCTTGGATAGGCTCTGTTCGCCCTTTTAAATACTCTTTACCACCGATAAATCCAATTTTTTCATGCTTAGTTGAAACAAAAAAATCAATAACTTTTCTCGTTGCTTTTTCAAAATCAATTACAATTGCATCATATTTATCTTCATTTGGACTATAATCGACAAAAACGACTACTGGATTAATCTTTGCCAATTCCTTCACTTGATCATCACTGAATTTACCAACAGCAATAATTCCTTCAATTTCTGTCGCTTTAATATCTTTAATATTATCGAAAAAGTATATTTCCGGATTCATGCCAATTTCTTTACAACGTTGCTCGATACCTAATCGAATAGACAAATAATATAAGTCGTTCAACTCTTCTTTTTCTGTATACCAATGCACGACGGCAACCTTTTGATCTACATATCGCTTGGATGAACGTTTTCGATAGGACAATTCTTCTGCGGCTTCAAATATCCTTTTCTTCGTTTCATCCGCCACCGATAGAGTCGCATCATAGTTAAGCACTCGTGAAACTGTTGCAGAAGATACACCTGCTTTTTCAGCTATATCTTTAATTGTGGCCATTCTCCATCACCTTTTCTATTTTTACAAATACCGAAATTAACCTAATTTATGTGTATCTATTAAAGAGATTCCTGGTTGATCGGTTCCGTGTAATTCAAAAACTATTATTTCATTATCTCCTTTACGAAGCAATGGGCCAGGTAAATATAAAGTTTGTTGCGGTCCTTTTTCCCAGTATCTACCCAGGTTAAAACCATTTACAACAACAAAACCTTTTACCCAACCATCCAATTCTACAAAAGTATCTGCTACTTCTTCTACATGCAAAATTCCTTTGTAAAAAGCCGGTCCAACTGTTGGAGTAGTCCCTACTTGAAACGCTAGCTTTTGAAGATTATCCATTGGTAGAGGATACATTGTCCAGTCAAATAAAAACTGACGTTCAAATCTTACTCCTTCTGTAATTCCCTTCGGATCATTCATCATCGGCCCATAATTAATACGTCCCATATTTTCCACAACAATATCGAGCTGAACACCCTCTTTTGGCACTTCAAATGAAATCGTATTATTTTTCCAACGATCAATAACACCTTTATATTCATTATTAACAAACACAAGAGCTCGGTCACGAACTTGTTGTATCGTTAATTCGGCTTCTTCCTTTGGTCCTTCCAAAAATGTGCGATAAAGTGTAAAACCATAATCCTGGCCTAACGCTTCCATTGTTTCTGGATTTGCTCGCCCAATAGGATGACTAATCATTTCAAGAGCTTCAAATAAGGAAACCGACTCGGTCATTGTAACATTTCCATATGCTAATTTTGGAATTGGTTTCGGCAATATTAATTCACCTATATCTTTATGTTTAGCAATTGCTTTTCGTACCTCATGGAACTTCAGCGTAATATCACCCGTCTCACTTACTGGGCAATCATAGTCATAGCTCGTCACTGTCGGTTGATATTCATCCCCGTAGTTTGCTCCGTTGTAAAAGCCAAAATTTGTACCACCATGGAACATATAGAAATTGACGGAATCGCCTCGCTCTAGCATTTCCGCAAATGTTGAAGCAGTTTCAGCTGGATCACGTTCATGATGCTCTTCTCCCCAATGATCAAACCATCCATTCCAATATTCCATCACAATACTAGGTGTGTTCGGGAAATACTCTTGCAATTTCTCAAATGCTTCTGCTGGTTTTGAACCGAAGTTTACTGTTGCTAACACATCATCTACCGTTCCACCTTGAAGCATTAAATCTGTAGGACCGTCTGAAGTGAATAATAGCACGTCGATCCCTCGAGAAATCATTGCATCTTTTATATACGTAAGGTATTTTTTATCATTTCCAAAACTACCATACTCATTTTCAATTTGCATTGCAATAATTGGTCCACCATTTGTTTGAAGTAGTGGCTTTAATCTTTTCAATAAAACATCATAATAATTATCTACTTTTTCTAAATACGGCTCATAATAAGATCTAAATCTCATATTACGATCTGCTAGAAGCCAAGATGGTAAGCCACCGAATTCCCATTCCGCACAAATATAAGGGCTTGGTCGAACAATTACATGTAAATCAAGGCGTTCTGCAATTCGTATAAACTCTTCGATATTAGCGATACCTTCAAAATTAAACTCGCCTTCTTTTGGCTCATGTAAGTTCCAAGGTACGTATGTTTCCACACAATTAAACCCACATGCTTTTAACTTTAATAAACGATCTTCCCAATACTCTGGTACAACTCTGAAATAATGAATTGCACCAGAAATAAGCTGAATAGGCTCATTATTTATGTATAAATCTTTTCCTTGCACTGTTAACATCGACATTGCTAGCAACACCTTTCTTATTAAAGAACTTCAATCGAGAAATTAGCGATTTGAATTACTTTCCCATTTTGACGTCTGGAAGCTTCCGCTGCAAAGGCCAATAAATGACTTTCAAGTGATACTGCAGCAGAAGATCTGCTACCTTCGCCTGGATAGTTTCGTACTGCTTGCAAAAAGTCCCGAACGATTGCTTCGTCTCCGCCACCGTGACCGCTTTTTGGCTTGCTCAAATGTGTAACTGTTTCATGTTTCGTTAAAAAGTCGAAAACAGATATAGTATCTTCGTCCATTCTCCCTCTAATCTCACCTTTTGTTCCCATAATCTGAACAATGCGCGTTTGCTCTCTTGTGAATCCGCACATGCTAAATGTTGCAGTTGCACCGTTTTCGAACTCTAAATTGACTACTTGATGATCCACAACGTTATTATCTGAACGATAAACACATTTGCCATAAGCAGTAGTATTTAATGCGTGAATAATACCTTCACGTGAATGATCCGTTGTGAACTTCTTCGCCCAACCTTTTCCTTCACCTAAATAGTACTTGCCTGCATGAAATGCGCACTCATTTTCGACAGGACATCCATCTAAGCAGCGTAAAGGCCCGCCTTTCGGAGCATTTTCCTCTTTAAAATGCATTAAAGATCCAAACGAACTTACATGCTTACATTTTTGATCCATTAAATACATTAATATATCCATATCATGGCATGATTTTTGTAAAATCATCGGACTAGAAACATCACTGTTGTTCCAGTTTCCGCGAACAAAACTGTGTGACATATGCATGACTTCTACATTTTCATTCAATTGAATGGAAACGATATCCCCAATCTTTCCTTCATTAATCATGTTTTTTATACTTTGCCAAAAAGGTGTATAACGAAGAACATGACAAATCGTTAAAAGCTTATTATGCTCTTTCGCAACCTCCACCATTGAAATACATTCTTTCGGATCAGGTGACATTGGCTTTTCAAGTAAAACATGGTAGCCCTTTTCGATTGCTTTAATCGTTGGCTCATAATGCTGCCGGTCCAATGTACAAATAAAAGCAACTTCCGCATCTATATCATCTTGTAACATTTCTTCCCAAGATGCATAACACTGCTCATCCGAAAGAGCATATGCTTTCGCAAATGCTTCTCTTCTCTCACTATTTAACTCTGCAATCGCAACAAATTCTAATTCATGCGGATAATCATTTGCATAAGGTGCGTATGCCTTTGCACCTCTATCACCCGCACCTATTAAAATAGCTTTCGTTTTTTTCAATATTTTCTCCACCTTTAAGCTTCGCTTATCCTTTTAAACCACCCATTGACATACCTTCTGTCAATTTTTTCTGAGTTAATGCATAAAGAGTAATTGTTGGAAGTAATACTAGAACAAGACCAGCAAATAGCGCAGCCCAGTCTGTTGCAAATTTCTGTACTTCCATTAGATTAGCGAGCCCAACAGGAATTGTTTTCTTTTCGTCAGTTGAAATTAATACTAACGCAAGTGCGTATTCATTCCAAAAAGTAAAGAAGTTAAAAATGACAACAGTTAAAATTCCCGGCCTTGCTAATGGAATAATAATGCTTATTAACGTATGGAAATAGCCACTTCCATCCATCGCTGCCGATTCTTCAAACTCTTTCGGAATAGAACGCATAAACCCTGTTAGCAAATACACCGAAAATGGAAGTGCACCAGCTGCATACACGAGACTTAGCCAAAAACGATTATCTAGCATATGAAAATTGTTCATCATGAGAAATAATGGAATCATAATATAAACTGGTTGGATAAACAATCCCGCCATATAAAAATTATGCAAAAACTTTCTTCCTTTAAAATCAAATCTCGACAGTGCATACGAGGTCGGAATAACTAAAATGAGTAGTAACGCCATCGAAAGACCCGTTACAAAAAAAGAGTTTAATATAAACTCTCCCATATTAGACTCCGTAAATGCTCGAACAAAGTTACTGAAATTTAGTACAGCAGGTAATCCCCATGGACTGCTCATAATTTCTTTATTCGTTTTCAAAGATGCGATCAAATTCCAAACTAGAGGATAAACAAATATAAATGTAGCAGTTAATAGAAAAATTCGTACAAGTACTTTTGAGCCTCTTTGTTTAATGCCTTTATTTCCGCTCATCTTTACACCTCAATTCTAATGAGTCTCGCGTTCTGTTAATTTATTGCTAATAAATGAAAGTAATAAAGATACAGAGAAGACAATTACAGCAATGGCCATCGCATAACCGAAATTGGCGTTTACAAAAGCCTGTTTATACATATAGGTCAGTGCAACTTGCGAGGAGTTATTTGGTCCCCCTCCAGTCATGACGATGACGAGCACGAAACTAATGTTTAACACACCATTAATGCTAAAAATTATCGTAATTCGAATGATTTCCCATAGCATAGGAACGGTAATTTTGAAAAATTGTTGAACCGCATTTGCACCATCCAATGACGCTGCTTCATATAGCTCTTTTGGAATACTATCCATACCAGCTAGATACATAACCATATAATAACCGACAGCTTGCCATACCATTACAAGCGCAATCGCCCATAAAACAGTATCTTTACTGCCAAGCCACGTTAAGGCGAACTGCTCTAATCCCATCCAATTTAGAACTTCATTCACAATCCCCATATTAGGATGATAAATGAAGGCCCAAAGAATCCCGATTACGACAAAGGATAAAATACTAGGGAAAAAGAAAATAGTTCGATATAAATGTTTTTCTCTTAATTCACCTAACGATAAAATAGAGGCAAACACTAATGATAAAAATAATGTAATTACTGGAACAACTAACATTAGAAAACCAGTATTTTTTATTGATTGAAGGAAAATATCATCTTGGAATAATTCGATAAAGTTTGCAAACCCAATAAATTGTTCGTTGTTTCCAAAACCTGAGCTACTGTACATGGATTTAATGAATACTTGTGTTACCGGATAAACAATAAATATTGAAAAGATGAGCAATGTCGGTAAAATACAAAATAATATAAAAGCTGCTCGCTTTTTATTTTTCATTTAAATCACCTACTTTCAAAATCGACTTTTATGTATTTATAGGTAGAAGCATCCCCTAATCTATTACTAGAGTAGGGGAATGCACATACATCTACTTGATTACTTTTTTTCTTCCACTTTCGAGTAGACTTCATACATTTTGTCTGCCCATTCTTGTACAGTCATCTCTTTGTTCATAATACTAGCAACTTGATCGAATAGTACTTCACGTGGGTCAACATTTACTCCAGCAGGTACTGGTGCAAAGTTACCAGACATTGAATACATACCTGATTCAACTGCTTTAAATACATTGTAAGATGACTCTGATAAGTATTCAGCAACTATATCTGATGCTCCAACTACTGCCATCGACGCTTTTGTTAATTCACCATTCAATTTAATATTTTCTTCCGAATACATAAATCTTAAAAACTCTTTTGCAAGCTCAGGATTTTTAGCATCTTTCGGAATATACATTTGTTCAACTGAATTTAATGCAAGAAGTGGATCTTTTGCATTGAATGTTGGTACTCCAAGGAAACCGAATTCAAAACCATCTTCTCTTGGTGCTTCAGCCATTTCCCCTTCAAACCAGTTACCATTAGGGATAAACATTGCTTTCCCTTGCATGAAAGAAGTTTGTGATTGCGTATGGTCTAGTGCAACCGTTCCGTTCATCAGTGCATTTTCTTCATTTGCAATTTTTTCAAAGATTCCTAGTACAGTAAGTGCAGTTTCTGATTTCCAAAATTCTGGATCATACTCTAACATTTGATCTAACGCTTCTTGTCCACCTAGTGAATAAACAGCTGGAATAAGAATTTCTTCTAAATAAGAAGGTACCGTTCCTTGATAAGTGAATAGTGCACGATCATTTTCTTTTGCTACTGAATTTAATGCTAATAACTCATCCCATGTTTTCGGTAATGCAATTCCTTTGTCGTCAAACAATGTTTTGTTGTACCAAAGTCCCATTACATTGTAGTTATACGGAGCCATATAAATTTTACCGTCGCCATACGGTGACATATAAACAGATTCTAAAACTCCAGGTAATATTTTTAATGCTAATGGCTTGTCTTCATCAATTGCGTTGCCTGCAAATAAATCTGTTAAATCTGTTAAGCCTTGTTCTTTAATCAACCCTTGTGTTACACCAGATGGATCTGTTTGATTAAGATATACAACATCAGGTGGTGTACCAGCAATAATTTTTGGTCTAATGATATTACCAATGTCTGGATTTGCTGTTACATTTACTTTTGTACCAGGATTTGCTTTTTCAAAGTTTGCAGCCAACTGTTTCCAAAATGCATCGCCGTAACCACCTTGGAATACTGCAACTTCTAACACTTCGCTTTTAGCTTCTGGTTCCCCATTTTCTGGTGTAGTTGCTTCGCTACTTCCTTCTTTTTCGCTACTGCAACCTGCTAAGATTATTGTGAAGATGGCAAGCAAGATAAACATTTTACTAAAAATAGATTTCATTCTCTGACACTCCCCTTGTGAATAGTAGAATTTCCAGCTTACTAGAAGACACCTAAATGTGTACTCACCTCCCTAAATGTTAAAAAAATCCTTTTAACCCTGCTCCAACAACACCAGAATCTCCCTTCAAACTGCTTATATATAAAATTTCAAGACTATGTAGTTGTTCAGGAATCAAATATTTTTTCAATGCCTCTTTAATTAGTTCTAATAAAAAAGGATTGTTATTCATAACACCGCCACCAAAGACTATTTTGTGCGGATCTAGCAAACATATAATAGAATAAACACCATGAGCTAAAGAATCTGCTATTTCAAGCATCAGTTTTGTAGCTTCCTTGTCCTCTTCTTTATACTTGGAGAAAAAATCAGCTGTTGATATATTTGGATCGTTAAATCGTTTCTCAGCAAGCTTTTTAATACCTGGACCTGAAGCTACTTTTTCTAACGCTTCGATTTGACCGTTTGCTATAACCGGAAATAAACCAATTTCACCAGTAAAACCTTTACCACGCATAAATGCCCCCTCGTGGATAACAGAGCAAGCAATTCCTGTACTAATCGTGATGTAAACGAACGTATCTTGCTTTGTTGCATTGGATACCTTCCACTCTGCAAACGCTGCCATGCATACATCATTGTCTAATGTAATATTTTCAATTGATAGATGTTCTTGCAATCTGCTTACAATCGGAAAGTTTGTCCAAGGTAAATTATTTTGGAAAACAGCAATGCCGTTCTCTCTATCAATTTTCCCCGGCACTCCTACACCAACACCTTGTATTTCCTGTAAAGTAGTTTGTGATTCTTCAAGTATTTGATCAATACTTTTAATTACTTGCTCAAACATTTTTTCCTTATCGGTAGGATCACTCGGCACTTCTGAACGATTTTGTATTTTCCCATCTCGATCCATCAACACCGTCGCAATTTTCGTTCCACCAATATCGACACCTAATGAAAATGTCATATGATCACCACACAATCTTCTTTGAATACGCTTACACAGTTCGCGAAAAAAATATTTAGTAAAACTTTAACTAAAACTAATACTATCACGAACTAATTATTCTGTCTATACAGAATAATTAGAAATAGCATAAAAAAAGTAGAGCAGAAATTTAATGATTTCCACACTACTTTTTATTTGCTATAGAAGAACGTTGATTTCAATAGTCCAATTTGATAGAAGAACCTTTCAAATTGGATTCTAAAGCTGCTAAAGTTGCTTTATGCGTTTCATATGCATCTTCATAATCAGATAAAATCCCTAATGTGTTGCCTGTTCGAACTGCATTGATGAAAACTGCATTTTCTCGTTCGTAAGGATTAACCACATCAATAAATTCCGATTTTTCACCACTTTTTGTAAGTTCTAAACGATTGGGCGTCCATTCAAGCATACCCTTATCGGTGAATAAGGAAATGCCGGTTTTCTCTATATTTTCAGGGAGAATACAAGTATTCGATATATTTGCTACAACTCCACTTCGAAGTTTCATCGTTACCGTTCCTACATCTGCTACAGTAATCGATTCATCTTGCGCAGAAAGAATACGATTACCAAATACTGCGTACACCTCTTCTATATCACCACAAATATAGCGTAATAAATCTACAATATGGGTTGCCTGTTCAATAAATTGTCCACCAGAACTAGCTTGGTTTCTCCACCAAGGTACTTTAGGCATACTACTCATATATTGCCCAAGTACAATACCAATATTTTGGTCATTTAGTGCACTTTTTAGATGCGTAACCGAATCACTATAGCGATAATGGTAGCCCACAGATGTGAGCAAAGGCTTTTGCTTGAGCTCGGTTAATATCCTTATAGGAATTTCATTATCTTGACTCAATGGTTTCTCTACAAAAAATGGAATTCCTCGCTTAATCAGCTCCAGCTCTATCTTTCCATGTGCCATTGGTGGGACACAAATGTAGACAGCATCTAAGGAATTGGTGTCCAGCATTTCATCTAACACATCATATCCTTTTGCATATGAAAACTTTGAAGCCATTGCCTCCGCTTTTTCCAAACTTGTGCCATAAATAGCGGTTACTTTAACATCTACTAATTCCGATAAAATCTTTGCGTGGAACATACTGAAATAGCCAGTTCCTATCATCCCTACTTTAATTGTCAATGGTACCCCTCCACTACTTTTATATTAGTAATTTCATGCTAGAGTAATAAAATAACGAACCTTCCTGCAAAAAACGTAGGAAGGTTCGCTTCGTTAAATGATACAGGCCTTATCAATGACTTACGATCGCTTATATATATTTTGGCAACCAATTCCCATGTGCTTCAATTAAATCGTCACATAAGGAAACAATTTCATCAATAGATAATTCAGCTGAAGTATGTGGATCCAACATAGCCGCATGATAAATATGTTCTTTCTTACCTGTCATTGCAGCTTCAATTGTGAGCAGTTGCGTATTAATATTCGTTCGATTTAAAGCTGCTAATTGTTCTGGTAGGTCCCCTACATATGTCGGTGTTACACCACTTGCATCGACTAGACATGGAACCTCCACACAAGCATTTGTTGGGAGATTGCTAATTAAACCACCCGTATTAAGTACATTTCCACCAATTTTAAATGGTTGATCGGTTTCCATAGCTTCAATTATATAAGAGCCATATTCTTTCGTACGACTATGCGTTAGATTTTGATCATTAACTAAGCCCTCACGCATTTTTTGCCAACCCTCAATCTGATTGATACAACGTCTCGGATATTCATCTAAAGGAATATTAAAACGGTCTACTAGTTCAGGATATTTGCTCTTAATAAAATATGGATGATATTCGGCATTGTGCTCAGATGACTCGGTCACATAATAACCAAAACGATTCATTAGTTCATATCTAACCATATCAAGATGTTTTGTCTTTTGTTTTTCTAGAGCTCTTTCTTTGATTTCCGGATATAAATCTATCCCATTTCTATTAATTTCAAGTAGCCAAGCTACATGGTTAATCCCAGCAATCTTCCATTGAACATTTTCTGTCGGCATAT
This sequence comes from Psychrobacillus sp., assembly GCF_032154225.1. Taxonomy (GTDB): domain Bacteria; phylum Bacillota; class Bacilli; order Bacillales_A; family Planococcaceae; genus Psychrobacillus. Next base: position 78,916 of record NZ_JALDYF010000004.1, on the reverse strand, counting down.
CCAAACCTTTTAGTAAATCATTTGCACAGTCTTGAACACTATGACATAAGCCAATCGTCTTAATATCACTGTATCTCAGCATAGCACCTGTTAAAGCAGCCATTGGATTCGTATAGTTTAAGAACCATGCATCAGGACATACTTCTTCCATATCTTTTGCAAAGTTCATCATGACAGGAATTGTTCTTAAACTACGGAAAATCCCACCAATTCCAATTGTGTCTGCAATTGTTTGGCGTAGACCGTACTTCTTAGGAATGTCAAAGTCAATAATAGTACTCGGGCTATACCCACCAACCTGAATTGCGTTAATCACATATTTTGCGCCTCTTAAAGCTTCTTTCCTATCTGTATACGAAACAATATTTACAGATGATCCTAGATTCTTTTTCATATTATCCAGCATTTGTTGCGAATCTTTTAGTCGCTCATGATCTATATCAAATAGAGCTAACTCGAAACCTTGTACAGCAGCCACCATCATGCAATCACCTAGCACATTTTTTGCGAAAATCGTACTTCCAGCACCTAAAAATGTAATTTTAGACATGTATAGCCCTCCATTTATGAATACTAGTTATCTAGTGTAGTAAATTTAACTCGGTTCAAATAAATCAACCAGAAGTAATGACACTGCACCAATTAATGTAGCATCGTCTCCAAGCCTAGTTATCCTAATTTCAGTTTGTTTTGCTTCGGGTGTTAATGCACACATTTTAATTGTGTTAAGTATTACCGGCAAGATAAACTTCTCAGATTTAGTTACACCTCCTCCGAGGACGATTCTTTGCGGATTAATAATATGGATTAAATTCGTTAAACCTATGCCAATAATCCTTCCAGTTTCCATTAATATAGCTAAAAAATCTTCATTGCCTCTTTCAGCAAATTCATAGATTTTTTCTCCATTTATATGTGGAAAATCTTCATGATTTTGTGACATTCTCTGAGTTACTCTTTTCGCAATAGCAGGACCAGTAATAAATGTTTGCAAACACCCACGATTGCCACATGCACAAATTTCCCCATGAAGATCAATGATCATATGCCCTACTTCCCCAGCAATATCATGTGCACCATGATATAATTTCCCGTTAACAACAAGACCAGCTCCTACACCGTGACCTATGTTTACTGCCAACATGCTATCTAACTCACCGTGATCTCCAAACCAAGATTCTCCCAAAGCCATCGCACGTGCATCATTCTCTACTTTTACTGTTAGATCAAATTCCTTTTCTAGTTCTTCTTTAATTGGAATATTTTTCAGACCTAATATAGGGGCAAATAATGATGTACCTGTTTCTACGTCTACCACACCGTGCATAGCAACACCTATGCCGATGACGTCTTTCGTATTGGAAGAACTAGCTTGCAAAACATTACGGATACACGCCTTTAATGTATCTAAAAATTGATCATTGGTTATTGGTATTGTCAACATACTCGAATTTCGTTGCATAATTTTTCCTGACAAATCAGTTAAGACACACTCTATCATCTCCGGTCCCGCGTCAATGCCAATAATAGAAAATCCTTGATTGTTGATCAAGAGCATTGTTGGCTTGCGACCTCCTTGTGATTCCCCAAGTACACTTTCTTTCACAAGACCTTGCTCGATTAACTCTTTTACAACGCTACTAACTGTTGGAGGAGTTAATTTTGTATCCTTTGCGATTTGTGCCCTAGAGATCGGCGCATCCGTTCGTATTTTATTTAGTATGATGGATTTATTAACTGATTTCATCCATTGGAATGTGCCTAAACGCATAATAGAGCCCCTCCTTTTAAAAAACAATAAGCAGAAAAGGGACATTCCTACCTTGATAGTAGTGTAAATTTTGGAAAAATCAAACCAGTTAGAAGTACAATGCGAACTAAGTAAGTAAATTAATTTAATTAATAGATAAAAAGATATCATGAATTCTGAATAGCGTCAATTATCGTAATTACCTTTTAATTCATTTGAATATTTAAATGATTAGTAGTACACTTAGTTAAATTAATTTATTAACTATGGAGGTTGGTTCCGTGTCTAATTTAGATTTAATTCAACAATTTCAATTAACTTTTAATACTACTGCAATACCACGTACGTTTTTCGCACCAGGTAGAATAAACCTGATTGGTGAACATACAGATTATAATGGTGGGCATGTGTTTCCTGCTTCCATTTCATTCGGGACTTACGCACTTGCTATGAAACGTAATGATCAAAAGTTACGATTTTACTCACAGAATTCCCCTAATACCGGAATTATAGAATGTGATATGACAGATTTATCCTATAACGCAGCACATAACTGGGCGAACTTTCCAAAAGGAATGATTAAATACTTGGGTGAGAGTGGGTTGGACATATCAGCTGGGATGGATATTTTGTTTTACGGAAATATTCCAAATAGTTCCGGTCTCTCTTCTTCTGCTTCAATTGAAATGGTAACTGGCGTGTTATTAGAAGGTTTGTTTAATTTGAAAGTCGAACGAATCCAGATGATTCAACTCGCTCAAAAAGTAGAAAATAATTATATTGGTGTTAATAGTGGAATTATGGATCAATTTGCAGTTGGAAAAGGGAAAAAAGATCATGCGATTTTATTGAATTGCCAAACACTGGAGTATCAATATGCACCAATCCAATTAGATAACCACGCAATCATCATTATTAATACAAATAAGCAACGAACACTCGCAAGCTCTAAATATAATGAGCGTTGCCTACAATGCGAACACGCTTTAGCAGATTTACAAACAGCACTCCCTATTAGCAGTCTAGGAGAGTTGACGAAACAACAATTCGAGCAGCATAAACATCTCATTCAAGATGATACGAACTTAAAGCGTGCAAAACATGCTGTGTATGAAAATGAACGAACGCTTGAAGCGTTTAATGAATTGCAAAAAGGAAATTTAGAGAAATTTGGCCAATTAATGAATGAATCTCATCTCTCATTGCAGCAAGATTATGAAGTAACAGGCATTGAGCTGGATACAGTTGTTCAGGCTGCATGGGATCAACCAGGAACTTTAGGAGCTCGCATGACCGGAGCTGGCTTCGGTGGATGTGCAATTGCGATTGTCGAAAACGACAAAGTAGAATCTTTTAAAACCAATGTAAATAAAATATACTCGGAAACGATTGGCTATGAAGCTGCTTTTTACACGGCTGCTATTGGAGATGGTGCAAAAGAAATTACAGAGGAGTGTTCTAAATGAGCGTATTAGTTTTAGGTGGAGCTGGTTATATCGGTTCACATGCTGTTTATCAGCTAATCAACCAACAATTAAATGTGGTCGTTATTGATAATCTTCAAACTGGACATAGAGAAGCTGTCCATCCAAACGCAACATTTTATGAAGGTGACTGTAGAAATATTGAATTCATGCGTCATGTATTTAAAGCGGAATCAATTGATGCTGTACTTCATTTTGCCGCCAATTCTTTAGTTGGAGAATCAATGGAAAAACCTCTTGAATACTTCGACAATAATGTATATGGCACGCAGGTTTTATTGCAAGTAATGACAGAATTTGACGTTAAAAAAATTGTCTTCTCTTCCACAGCAGCGACATACGGAGAACCTGAATTTGTTCCGATTACGGAAGAAATGAAAACAAATCCGACAAGTACTTATGGTGAAACAAAACTAGCGATGGAAAAAATGATGAAATGGTGTGAGCAGGCGTACGGAATTCGCTATGTCTCTTTACGTTATTTTAATGTTGGTGGTGCACATGCATCCGGTGTAATTGGAGAAGACCATCATCCAGAGACACATCTTATCCCAATTATTTTAGAAACTGCACTTGGGCAGCGCTCTCATATAACTGTTTTCGGAGAAGATTATGATACGCCTGATGGAACATGTATTCGTGACTATGTTCATGTTGAGGATCTTATTGAGGCGCATCTTTTAGCACTTGCGTATTTAAATAATGATGGCAAAAGCGACATTTTTAATCTCGGAAGCAATCAGGGCTTTTCGGTTAAGGAAATGATCCACGCTGCGCGAATCATAACAGAAAAAGAGATTCCAGAGAAATTTGGTCCGCGTCGTGCTGGTGATCCAAGTACATTAATCGCAAGCTCTGATAAAGCTGCAGCAATATTAGGATGGAAACCGACACGAACTACTATCGAACAAATTATACAAGATGCTTGGAATTGGCATGTCCAACATCCAACAGGTTATCAAAAGGACGTGACGAATAAGTGATTTACCAACATATAAAAGGACTCTTGCAACAAGCACTAGACGTTGAACTAATCGCAATTGCAGATCAAACTTATGTACGTAATCAAGTTCTTGCACTCTTACATCTGAAATCATATCCAGAAACAATGGAACACCACACGGAAGAGTCAATTCCAAATCTTCTCGAAAAAATAATAGCGTACGCTGTTGAAAATAGCGTAATTGAAAATGTATTTGATGATAAAGAAATTCTGTCAGCTTCAATTATGGACTGCTTTATCCCAAGGCCATCAACTATTAATGAAATCTTTCAAGCGAAATATGCTATCTCTCCAGGGGAAGCAACAAACTATTTTTATGAATTAAGTAAAAACAGCAACTATATTCAGATGAACCGAATTAACAAAAATATTCAATTTAAAGCATCTACTATATACGGTGAGATGGATATTACGATTAATATGTCGAAGCCTGAAAAAGATCCTGAACAGATTAAAAGAGAACGAGAATTGAAGCATGATATTACGTATCCCAAATGCCTATTATGTATAGAAAATGAAGGTTATGTTGGACGTACAGGTTACCCTGCTCGAGCTAATCATCGCCTTATTCAAATACCACTACTCGACGAAATTTGGTATATGCAATATTCGCCATACGTCTATTACAACGAGCATAGTATTTTACTAGCTGAAAAGCATCGCGATATGAAAATTGGCAAAGAAACTTTTGAGAGATTACTTGCATTCATCGAGAAGTTTCCACATTATTTTATTGGTTCAAATGCTGATTTACCAATCGTTGGAGGCTCTATTTTAAGTCATGATCATTATCAAGCTGGAAAGTATGAATTTCCAATGACGAACCCTGAAACTGCCTTTACCTTTACACTAGAAAAGTTTTCCAACATACATGCATCTGTCTTAAATTGGCCATTATCAACGATTCGTTTGCAAAGTGATAATAAAGAACTTTTGGTCGAAGTGGCAGATTATATACTGACAGCATGGAAGAATTATAGTGATGAGCATGCACAAATCCAAGCATTTAGTGGTGATACACCTCATAACACAATCACCCCTATTGCTAGAATGCGTGAAAATAAGTTTGAACTTGATCTAGTACTTAGAAACAATCGTACAAATGAGGAACATCCATTAGGCATTTTCCATCCACACGCCGATGTTCATCATATAAAGAAAGAAAATATCGGGCTCATTGAAGTAATGGGATTAGCTGTATTACCTGCTCGTCTAGAGGAAGAATTAGCTGAAATTCAAAACTTTTTACTTGATCAACCATGTACTGTCCCTCCTTATCATGAGGAATGGGCAAATCAGCTAAAAGCGAAATACGGAAAACAATCAGATTTGGAGCAAGTCGACTCTATTTTGAAAAAAGAACTGGGCGACAAATTTGCAAAAGTCTTAGGAGATGCTGGAGTTTTTAAAGAACAAAGCGAGTATGAACGATTTATCCAAACGTTAAACTAATAGGTGGTCGTTGAAATGAACATAGAAGAGAAAAATATCGAAGGAAAATGGACATTATATACATTAACGAATGATCATCATATGTCTGTTCGTTTATTGAACTTTGGTGGAATTATAACTGAAATTAACGTCCCAGATCGCAATAAAAATATCGAAAACGTTGTACTCCGTTATGCAAAGTATACGGATTATGAAAATAATCCAACCTTTTTAGGTGCTATTGTTGGTCGAGTTGCTGGAAGAATTCAAGACGCTTCCTTTACCATTCAAGACCAAAATTATACACTCGAAGCAAATGAAGGCAAGCACCATTTACACGGTGGCTCTAAAGGGCTTCATCAAGTAATTTGGCAAGCTACCCCTTTTCAAACAGAAGACTCAGTTGGCGTAAAGCTAGCACATAATATACAAGATGCGGAAGACGGATATCCTGGGAATTTGACGGTCGTTGTGACGTACACATTGACGAATAATAATGAACTTATCGTCGATTATTCCGCAGTATGTGACAAAGCTACTGTGCTCACATTAACGAATCATTCGTATTTTAATCTGACCGGTAATGCTATGGAAACTATTCATAATCATCTTATGACGATGAATAGTAGTGGATTTGTTGAACTTAATGCAGAACTGCTTCCTACCGGTACTAAAATCAATGTGACAGATACTCCGTTCGATTTTCGGAATGGTAGAAAACTTGCTGACGGTATTCACTCTTCCTATGTACAAAATAAAATTGTTAATAGCGGATATGATCATTATTTTATTTTTGAACAAAACAGTCGGGGAAATATTATTATGCAGGACGATACAAGTGGACGCGTAATGACGGTACAAACAAATCAACCAGGAGTCGTTATGTATTCATCAAATAGTATGGACGAAGCGCTTGATTTGGTATTAGGTAAGTCGAAACGCTATCTCGGAGTTTGCTTTGAAACACAAGCCTCCCCCGCTTCCTTACATCATGAAGGTTTTCCAAGCATATTTTTAGAAGCTGATGAAAAGTATGAAAAACAAACCGTGTTTTCATTTCAAGTGGAAAGATAGATTGTTATGCTTCCCTGTGTCGCACACAGGGACATACACAACTAAACTAATCCTCCCAGTAAAAAATAGCATCCATAACTAAGTACTCTTTCGGTCTACGATAAATCGTTGAAATTTTCGTTTGAAAAGGCAATGGTTGAATAATGTTTTCAGCATCTAATAGGTCATAATCAAACTCTTTTAAAGCTTGTTTCAATTTTTCTGCAATTGTTTGGAATCTTCCGCTTAAATATAAACGATTTGGACCGCTTAATATGGAACTATATGCCCCACCAACTTTTTCGTTCGTTTCGATAAGAATTTTTTTATATCTAGTATCTTCTCCAATGATTGCTACAGATGCCAAACGGCAAATATCAATAATAATCCCTTCTGTCTTTAACTCTCGCCGACCATTTTTCTCTTCGACGACAAGTACATTTTCTTTTTGATAGCAAAAAAATTCAACGAAGGAAGCATACCCACTGCCAAAATGCTTCCACTCTGCTTCACATACTAAATTAGGAATGCGGTTTATCCTATAAAGTAACCGTCTAATATGCGCTTCAATTTCTTGCTCATTATTTGTATCATACGGGAACTTGTTTCCAACGATTTTTCCTTCAATAAGGTCTTGCAATTGTTCATTAGAAAACATACACGAAACACCTCTCCATTTTGAGAATGGTTCCCCCTCTGTCGCACACAGGGATATACAACCATTCCAACTAAAACATTTTAGTAAAATGTTTTAGTTGGATTATTGTTATACTTACTTATTGTTTTGCGCAACAATCATAAATCTGTGCTCAAAACTCTCAATATAGCCATGTTCCAATAAGATTTTTTGTAATTTACATAGTCTATCAAAACAACTATCTACAGTAAAACCAGGGAATTCCCATTCCATAATTTTGGCATAAAAAACAATAGCTCCAACATCTAAAAAGCGTTGAAAAGGAAAATATTCATTTTCAAATAGAATAGTAAATCCTTCTGTTATAAATTTTTCCGTTTCATTATCTAATAAAAGATCTGGATATAGAGATATGAAGTCAGGAATCAATTCTTTTGAAAGGAACTCATTATTTTTCCCACCGACCTGTTGAGTAACAAATACACCAGTCGGTTTTAATATCCGCTTTATTTCGCTGATACTGTAGGATTCATGGCGATTGATAATAATATCAAATGTATCATCTTCGAAAGGTAATTCCTCATCCTCAAAAACTTGCTTCACACATATACCAAGTGGCTCCAACTTTTCTTTGCAGATCTTCACATTTGGTTCCCACGCTTCGGTTACAGATGTATTTTCATAGGAATGACCTAATGCTAATAAAAATTCTCCTCCGCCCGTTCCCATATCCAGCAATTCCGAATCTGGGTTTAAGTAACTCATTACACACTTTTTATAATCCCATGGAGTTTCTTCTTCTTTCCAACGTCCATCTAAATGAGTAAAATCCCATCCTTTAAAACTTTCTTTTTCTTCTAGTACCCATTTCTTTTTTAACTCTATAAGATTCATATTTACTGCTCCTTTTCATCAATTAATATTGAAAATGGTGCAGTATATCTAATAGCTTATCCTTCACCTCGGTACAATCTGCTATCAGATTATTACTGCACCGAGCAGTTTTCTCGTGTCGTCCTCTTCACAGAGTCCACATCCTTTCAATTAATGTAGCTGGTAAGTTAAATTATATTCCAAAGTTCTAAATCTCCAACATTATCATAAAATAAGTAGATTCTATCTTGATAATAAGGAGGAAAAATAATGTTTTCTATTCATTTTTTTGAAAACAATGCGAGAATATTTAATCAAGCTTTGAGACAAATTCCTACAGTCGATGAGGATATTAGAATTAAAGGTCGCAAGGGAAAAATTATTAATGTAATAGAGATGGAAGAAAACGTTTATCATGTACATGTCGAGTTTGAAAAAGTCGTTGATAAACATGCAGCTGCCATGAAAGAATTTGGGAAGAAGAAAAAGAGATAATCATCCGCACCTCTTCCCTGCATCATTAGTAGTGCTCTAATGCTATTTCATATGTCAAAACTTTATCAGATGCATCTAGCCAAATGACTAGGTACTCATTATCAATAGGTATGAGTAACCGGCCAGATCCAAGATTATATACAACTTTGCTCTTCTCAATAAGATATTTTGTCTCATCTGGAGCACCTAATAAATTCACAATATTTTCTTTTGACTGGCCAATTAGTTCATTTTCATTCAAAAAATCATCCACCATATAGGCTCTATCCGTGGGGGAATTCTCCCATCTATCGGCTACAAAATTGGATTCATATTCGTATATTCCTAAAGCAATTACACAATAAAGAGAAGGAACTAAACTGAGCCATGCTACAGCTAAAATAGCGCGCCTCACAGATTGTTCCTTCTTTAAATTTGTGTATTTCCATATAACTGCTAGAAATAATAGAAACAAACCTAATGGAGCAAGACTCGCTGTTACACTTATTACACTGTAGGTAGAATGGAAAGTAGAGATGAAAATAATTAGACCAAAATAAATGACCATATACATAAAAATACTAAATAGAAATAAATAATAGATTACATTGCTCTTTTCATAAACAACTTTTTGGTATCCATCCAACTTCTCCAGTCCCCTTTTTCACAAGACTAAACCCCTCGCAATCGTTATCAATAATCCATACTTGTTCACTTTGTGTAACAGATAAAAAAGTTGTACTTAGATCTGTCTTGCATCGTATTGATTCACTATCTGTTAGTAGGTACTCATTTTTAATCCATTGTTCTATTCCTAAGTTACTGTTTTTACAAAGAGTAAAATACTCCTCTTTTTTTATTGTTTGCATTTCGTAATTCGGATATGTCACCGTGCCTAATCGGTCGGTTGAATCGATATGCTCTGTTCGAACAATCATTTCGTAAGCCAAGTCATCCACATATGTATAAGAATAGTTGTTATTTTCGATAATTAAAGCATTCAATTGTCCGTCTTTTTTTATTTGATTTCCGCCGTCTAATGCAATCACCTTTTTATCCAAATCGATGACAGGATTATGTGAACTTGTTAGTGTCGCTCGGTAATTAACGACTGGCCAGTGCCCTACGATAACGGTTTTATTTGCTATATGATCTTTTTCATAAAATGCATCTGTATGTAGAGCAAAGCTTTCTTCTGTTTCATGCCAATCTTCTATGTTTTCAATACCCGCATGAATAACGATAAAAGCCTCTGTTTCATAAGCAATTGGCAATGAATCTATCCAATTCAGTTCATTATGAAAATGCTGGCGATAGAAATGACCGATTTCCTTTAAATTGGTGAAATCTTCTTTTGTTTTACTTTGTTTTTCTAGCATTTCATTTAAAATTGAATGCTTTTGCCTGTTCATGTACGCCATAATTCCTGCACTCTCATCAAAAACATCACGATGGAGAACATCGCAATTACCTTTTGTTACAAAAACTCTATCAGATTGTTCACATAAATTTTGTACAAACTCAACTACTTCTAAACTTTTCGGACCTTTTTCACAAAGATCACCGTTGATAAACAAATAATCATCTATTGTATAATGTAATTTGTTTAATAATTTCTTGAAAAGCTTTAAATTTGCGTGTATGTCTGAAATAACTATGGAACGTTTTGTTTTATCTAATTGGACTTGCCTTACGTCAATCATTAACTCATCTCCAGAATAGTGTGTAAATTCTTATCTAGTATACCAAATGATACATCCTAAATATACCATTTAAAAAAACCGTAAACAGCTCACATTTCTATGAGTGTTTACGGTTTTTATTATGCTAAGCTTTTTTTAGCTTCTTCGATTTGAATGATAACTTGGTCAAAACCTGTACCGCCAAGAGAATTTCTTCTTCTCACTGCAGCTAAAGGAGACAATACATCGTAAATATCAGATTCGATTAAGTTGCTCGCTTCTTGAAGGTCCCCTAATGGTAAATCTAATAAGAAATAGTTACGTTGAATGCATAAGAATACAAGTTTTCCTGTTACTTCATGTGCTTCACGGAACGGAAGTCCTTTTGCAGCAAGATAATCAGCAAGTTCCGTCGCATTTGAAAAGTCTTTGTGCACAGTGTCATGCAGACGTTCTTTATGAACAGTCATTGTACGAACCATACCTTCAAATATTTTCAACGAGCCAACAATTGTATGCACGGTATCGAACATACCTTCTTTGTCTTCCTGCATATCTTTGTTATATGCGAGAGGCAAACCTTTAATCACCGTAAGTAAGCCCATAAGATTCCCATAAACACGACCTGTTTTTCCTCGGATTAACTCAGCCATATCTGGATTTTTCTTTTGTGGCATAATGCTTGAACCAGTAGAGAATGAATCATCTAATTCAATAAAGTTAAATTCCGAGCTAGACCATAAAATAATTTCCTCTGCAAATCGTGATAAATGTGCCATTAACATCGAAGAATTACTTAAAAATTCTAAAATGAAATCTCGATCACTTACTGCATCCATACTATTTGCGTATACATTTGCAAATCCAAGATACTCTGCAGATAGTTTACGATCAATCGGGAAAGTCGTCCCTGCTAGTGCACCTGCTCCAAGTGGAGAAATATCGATACGTTTCATCGAATCTTTGAAACGATCTTTATCTCTATCTAGCATCCAGAAATACGCCATTAAGTGATGAGCAAAAGAGATTGGCTGCGCACGTTGTAAATGCGTATACCCTGGTGCAAGCGTTTCTACATGTGCTTCTGCTTGCACAACTAATGTTTGCTGGAATAACTCAATTAACTCAATAATTTCTAACACTCTGTTTTTCAAAAATAAATGCATATCTGTTGCAACTTGATCGTTTCGACTGCGCCCAGTGTGTAATTTCCCACCAACTGGACCGATTAAATCGATCAACATTTTTTCTAGGTTTAAATGAATGTCTTCATTTGCTACTAAAAATTCTAATGCATTGTCTGCAGCTAGTTTCTTTAATTGCTCTAAGCCACCTAGAATTTGTTGCACGTCTTCTTGAGGCAAAATTTCGCATGTCCCAAGCATTTTTACGTGCGCAACGCTGCCATCTAAATCTTCCATTACTAATGTTTGGTCAAAACCAATGGAAGCTCCAAATTCATCTACCCATTGTTCCGCAGATTTTTGAAATCTTCCTCCCCAAAGTTTGGTCATGCTTTCACCTTCTCTGCTCCCTTATTCACCATTGCGTGAACTTTTGTTGGAAGACCCCAAAGCTCGATAAAACCAACTGCTGAAGCATGGTTAAATTCATCTTCTGCTGTATATGTTGCCAATTTTTCATTATATAAAGAGTTTGGTGATTTGCGTCCTTCTACAATCGCATGTCCTTTGAATAGTTTCACGCGAACTGTGCCATTCACATACACTTGTGTTTCTTTTAAGAATGCTTCTAGTGCAGTTCTCAGTGGAGAGAACCAAAGTCCTTCATAAATAAGTTCTGTTAATTTTTTCTCGATTACTGGTTTGAAATGAGCAAGTTCTTTTACTAATGTAATATCTTCTAATTCCTTATGAGCAAGTAAAAGTGTATGTGCTCCTGGAATTTCATATACTTCACGAGATTTAATACCAACAAGACGGTTTTCGATATGATCGATACGACCAACTCCGTGCTTCCCAGCTAAATCATTTAATTTTAGAATTAATTCGTATAAAGGATACTTCACGCCATCGATTGAAACTGGTACACCTTGTACAAATTCAATTTCGATTACGTCTGCAGTATCAGGTGCATCTTCTAATGCAACTGTTAAGTCATATGCATCAGCTGGTGGTGTTGCCCAAGGATTTTCTAAAATACCACATTCACTTGCACGTCCCCAAAGGTTTTGGTCGATTGAAAACGGGCTATCCAAATTAATTGGAATCGGAATATTTTTTTCTTTTGCATATGCAATTTCTTCTTCACGGCTCCAGCTCCACTCACGAACTGGTGCAATAACTTCTAAATTAGGATTTAGTGCATTGATTGAAACTTCGAAACGGACTTGGTCATTTCCTTTACCAGTACAGCCATGAGCTACTGCTGTTGCGCCAGTTTGTTCCGCAATTTCCACTAATTTTTTAGAAATTAACGGTCGTGATAATGCAGATACAAGTGGATACTTCCCTTCATACCATGTATGAGCTTGTAACGAAATTAATGCATATTCATTAGCAAACTCTTCTCGTGCATCAATCATATAACTTTCTACGGCACCGACTTCTATTGCTTTGTTTTTGATGAATTCCAAATCTTTTCCTTCACCTACATCTAGACACACTGCAACAACGTCATATCCTTCATCTTTTAACCACGTAATTGCAACGGATGTATCTAGTCCACCTGAGTATGCTAAAACAACTTTTTTATTCATTTTATATTCCTCCAATGTATTATTATGCGTTTTTTAAGTATTAATATACATAATGTATCATGGGGAATGTATAATTACAACTAATAATTTATTAAAATACAAATAAAAACGAATTACTCTTACTCTTTCGATTCTTCTATTAAGGTGTCATCCACTTGTTCTTGTGTAATCACTTCAGAAATTAGCGTATATGTAATACCACGTTTATCTAGCTGATGTTCAATTTCATTAATCGTATTTTTGAGTACTGCAATGCGAGCGTGTAATTTATCGTCTCCATGTACTAAAAACCAAGGAGCATGTCCTGTATTTGTTTTTTCAAACATATCGTCCGCTGCATTCATATACCCATCATATTTTTCACGATTGCGCCAATCCTCATCTGTAAGCTTCCACATTTTATATGGATCTGTTTTGCGTTCGACGAATCGTTTCAGCTGTTCTTCATTGGACACATGTATCCAATGTTTTATGACAATATATTTTTCACTAGTAAGTGCTTTTTCAAAGCTATTAATTTCTTTATATGATCGTTTCCATTCGTCTTTTGTAGCTAAGTTTTCAATTCTTTCTACAAGTACTCGACCGTACCAAGAGCGATCGAAAATTCCTACTTGGCCATGCTGCGGAAGCTTTCTCCAAAAGCGTTGTAAATAATGATGGCGAAGCTCATGCTGTTGCGGAGCTGAAATTGGATGCACAATATAGCCACGTGGGTCTAGTCTTTGGGTTAGTCGCTTTATAGCTCCACCCTTGCCAGCAGCATCCATTCCTTCAAAAACTAATACTAAGGCAATCTTTTCGTCCAAAAGTGTTTGTTGCAAACTTAGCAAATGATATTGTAATCCTTTTAATTCTTTCTTATACTCTTTTTTCGAATTTGCGTATGTTTTAACTTCTAATTGATTTAAAGATTTTACCATCAATATTCCTCCATTTTTATTTTTATTATACCTAATATTCTGATAGATCAGTATTTTTTGAAATATAATACACTATAATTGATTCTCCAATTAAAATCCAAGATAATAGACAAAAGGAGTGTATTACATGTCTCATTTATTTTCACCGTATTCGATTAAAGGATTAGAATTAAAAAACAGAGTAGTTATGGCGCCAATGTGCCAATATTCCGTAGAAGCAAAAGACGGTATTCCAAATGACTGGCATTTCGTTCATTATGTTTCCCGTGCTATCGGAGGTGCAGGACTTATTCTTGTGGAGATGACGGATGTTCATCCAGATGGAAGAATTTCAGATTTCGATTTAGGGTTATGGTCAGATGAACATATTCCTGCGTTTGAACGAATCGTAAAAGAAGTTCATAAATATGGTGCGAAAATCGGGGTACAAATTGCACATGCAGGCAGAAAAGCGGAAGATGCTATTCAACCAGTGAGTTCTTCCAATATTCCAGTTGATGAAACGTGGAAGGAACCAAGAGCCCTAACGACAGATGAAGTAAAAGAAATGATCGAAAACTATAAAAAAGCGGCAAAAAGAGCAGTTACAGCTGGGTTTGATACAATTGAACTTCACGCAGCACATGGCTATTTAATTCATCAGTTTCATTCGCCAGCGATAAATAATCGAACAGATGAGTATGGACAGGACTTATCTAAATTTGGAGTAGAAATAGTGAAGGCAGTGAAAAGTGTTATGCCAAAAGACATGCCACTACTGCTTCGTATATCTGCAATTGAATATATGGATGGTGGGTATGAACTTGCTCATTCATTAGAAATTGCCCAAAAGTACAAAGAAGCCGGAGTAGACGTTTTCCACATATCAAGTGGCGGTGAAGCCCCTCCAGGTAAATTAAAACCTAAATATGCTCCAGGCTATCAAGTTCCATTTGCACTAGCATATAAGGAAGCATTAAATGTGCCTGTAATTGCGGTTGGAGTTTTAGATGATCCTCACCTTGCAGAGAAAACACTTGTTGATGGAGATGCTGAGTTAATAGCTATAGGACGTGGCATGTTGAAAGACCCGTATTGGAGCCTCCATGCAGAAGCAACACTTACTGGAAAAGTAGAAGCACCAGTGCAGTATAAAAGAGGTTTTTAAATTTTGGATAAGAAAATCCACCTTGCAACTTATAAGGTGGATTTTTTTGGATTATTTAAATCCTTCGCTTTCAAATAAGCATGATTTGCAGTTGCCCACAATCCACTTTCTTGCGGATGCAACGGTTTATTATAAGGGCTTTTCTTTTTCTTCTTAATATTTAGTTCATCATTTGGCTTGTCTTTATATTCCTTTGTAGAAGTGTACTCTTTTACAGAATCTTGGATTTGATTAGAACGAGTTAGTGCATCGCCTGAAGTTCCACTTCCAGCTGTCTTCCTAATAGCATTAATCGCAAGCATGGAAGCATGCCTTGTAGTTGTTTTTGTACGAGCTGCACGCATCATCATCTCATTTTGCTGACGCTCAGCCGAAACTCGGATTACACGCTCTACGTTTTCTGGGGCAGCTTTCATCAAATATTGGATTTCTTCAGGAGAAAGTTTTTTACCAGAGTTAAACTTACTTAAAATTCTTTGAGCCCTTGGGTTGCCTTCACCAGTTTTTTTCTTCGCTTCTTGCATTTCAGAAATTTGTTGTAACACTTTTTTTCGTTCTTCAGCTTGTACTTCCTTTACCGTTTTTTTCTCAACCGGAGCTTCTTCATCCGTTTTCGTTGGACTTTTTGGTAAAGTATACTGGGCCACATTTGGACTAAATTGAATATTCACTATAAATCACCTCCATCTCTATTTGTTATATCGGAGGAAAGAGATAATATTGTATTCTAATGAACAATTCATTATTTTCACTCCAAATCTATTATTACCACAAGTCCAGTCGGATTTTCTTTCATTAGACTTTCATACTCTTTAAAAACAAATTTGAGCCCAGACGTATCAGCAGGCAGAGGAGGTGAAACTACAAAGTCATGACTGAAACGACCTTCTGACCCTCCCGCACCAGTCGCTCGACAATCATATTCTTCACTAATATACAATTCTAAAGAACTATGATTATGATGAAATCCAGTTGCTGAATAATCTTCCGCATTCCAATCAACATTAAGATGTACAACACTAGCATTCTCATATTGTCGGATATACGTAATTGAATAGAAGCGTTCAGCTACTTCTGCTGATTTCAAAACAGGTAAATGCCCCTTAAATCCTTTTGGTTCAACACGCGTCTTAAAAAAATCCGCCATTTTTATTGTTCCAAAGATTGCAGTTAAATAATCTTCGTAAAGATCATATTTTAAAGCCCAGTTTGAAATAATATCATCCGATGGCGAACTTGGGTTATTAGTTGAAATGTCTATACGCTGTTTTAGTAATATACAAATTTGTTCATCTATAGAAAAAAGGTTCTCATCATACTCTACAATTGGCTCTTGTTTCATAGTTTTGCTCCTTTGGGTTTAATTGCGGATAACACTTATCTTCTTTTTAAGTATGAGATAACATCGGAAACATTAGTTTATTGTCTTCAAAGAGCTCGCTTTTATTGGCCATAACCATAAGAGTAGAGTCTTCTTCTTTAAATAGGCTTAGTTCATAATCTTCACAGTTAGTAGGCATGAATTGTAAAGTCACACTTGTTGTCTGCTCCATTGCTAAGGCATTTATCACATCGTCGATTTCTATTTCTCTAATTGCGAAAATATCATACAAGATCAACGTATTTTCTTCATACGCAGCAACAACAATCGCATTTAAATTTTCTATATAATAGAGGTTTTCTTTAAAGCTGAACAACTCAAAGTAATTGCAATAAAACATAACTAAACCAGCGTTATCTTGCATGGAAATTTTAAATAGAGAAACTGCATTTTTTGTTGTTTCATAAAGTAATTTTAAGTCACTTATATTATCTATATCCATTTTACGAACTGGATAGGAATTGCTGATTTTCGACACTCTTTTACTTGCCTCATATTCATTTACAGGTACAAATCCAAACATTGGGTAAAAATCGATAACGCTATCATTCGCAAACAAATAGATCAAATCGCATTTGCTTTCCCATTCGTTTAGAACCTTTTCCATTAAAGCTCGACTTAATCCTTGATGTCGATAATGTTCGTCGGTCATTACAGTACCTAACTGAACAAATTGTTTCTTTTTCCCTAGAACGATAAAATCTATTACATTTACTGTGATATGTGAAACTACCTTCTCATTATGTAACAAAGAATATAACATACAATTGTCTTGCCAATATCCACTTTTATACCAGTTTTCAAAATCAAAATGATACATTTTTTGCACAAGCGAGTTAAAATCACCTCGTATTTCGTCGTCATGTTTATAGTGCGATATGAACCTATAACTTTTTTCTTTTATGAATATATTATCCATCTATACATTCCCTTTGTTTTTATTTTTTGTATTCGTAATGAAGTACAACAAATTGATTGAAGTGTTTAACATCTTTTAAGGAAATTCCAAATGCAGATCATCTTCTTTAAATAGTGGTATACCCGCCCCTATTAAAGTTGGTGCCATTGTAAGTATCAGTTCATCTACTAACTTTAGCTCGTTGGGAGAATTACTCCACCGGTAATATTGAATTTATATACATTATAATCAGCGTTATTTGATGAAAACCTCAATATATTCCCGTCTTCTGGCATACCTTCGAAATAAGAGCCAATACAACCAGTCGTGCATCTATGTCCAGATAGGAAAATGTTTAAATCGCTATTCCCATATTTAGCTTCAATTTCTTGCATGAATAATAAAACTCTTTTCATATAGCTACGAATATCTTCAACACCTTTATAAACGGTTGAATCAGGAACTAATCCTACTAGTTTTACTTCCTCTTTTTTTAATCTGTCAGCTTCACCTAAATCAATGACATCCAGTCTTGAATCAATTATTGCTTTTAGACCGGTTGCTATCTCTGCTGTTTGAATAGCCCTTTCTTGAGGTGAGGAAAATACATAATCGAATTTAATATCCTTCAACTTTTCTCTTAGAAATTCTGCTTGCTCTATACCAGTTTCATTTAACGGTAGTCCCAATCTTCCTTGAAGTCTTCCTTCTTTATTCAAATCTGTTTGGCCATGCCTTATTACATAAATCATTACTGCAATCTCTCCATTCTACTCTAACCTTTTTATATTTCTCCAACGTCCACTAAAACACCTCTTTTTCCCCATTATTTCTGGATATATAAAAACCCCAACAAAAACTTTCGTTGGGGGTTAGTCTAATGTTTAAGCTAAAATTTTTGGTTTTCTTTGTTCCAAAAGTGGTTCTTTACACTCTATTTCTTCCCCTGTTTCAATATCAATAAACGTACTTGTTTCATTAAACCAACAATCAGGTGCTTTATGTCCCCAGAATGTTTGGCGTAGCGGGTCATTTAAATCCCATCGCTTCGGTTTTAAATCTGGGTCGCTTGTTAAATAATCGCCCGTATAAAGCTCTATACGATGACCATCAGGATCTCTCAAATAAAGGAAGAAAGCATTGGATAGTCCATGACGCCCAGGTCCACGTTCAATTGAATCGGCATATCCCATACTAGCTAGAACATCACAGCAATCAAGTACACTAAGTCGGTCTGACAGCGTATAGGCAAAATGATGAAGTTTTGGTCCTGGGCCACTCATGAATGCCTGATCATGGACAGTCGGCTTTCGAAAAAGCCACGCTGCCCACAAGTCTCCATCTTCTGTGTCCGTATACTCCGAACAGGAGAAACCTAAGTGCTTAACAAAAAAGTCATAAGCTTTTTGAACATCTGGTACTGCACAGTTCACATGATCAATTCGCTGTATTTTTGCACCTGAGTACAGGTCATAACGCTGTAACATCCGATCCACCGTTGTCATTTCCGCAAAAAACTCTAAAGGAATGCCCGAAATATCGTGGACTCGAAGGGTTCTTCCCATTGCATGTTGTTGCCCTTTTGGCATCCATTTTGTTTTTAGTCCTTGTGCAATAAAAAGCTTTTCAATCTCATCAAGATCCTGTTCTTTTTCTACTTTGTAACTTAGTACTTCCACAACCGCCTTATCTGCTTTTTTCAATAGTAAACTATGATGGGAGTGTTCCTCTAAACCTCTTAAATATATATGATTTTCATCACTTTCTGTTTCAATCATGCCTAATCCATCCACATAAAACTTACGGGATGCTTGCAAATCCAATACATGAAGAACAGTTCTTGCGATTCGAATGATTGAAAAGTTCATCAAGTCTCACCATACTTTCATCTATTTTTTCCCGAATTGCTGTATCCGATGATCTGCAATTGAAACGTGAATGATTTTCTGCTCCGTATAAAAACCAAAGCCGTAATGCCCACCCTCTCTTCCGATTCCAGAAGATTTAGAACCTCCAAATGGTGTTCTTAAATCACGTACATTTTGAGCATTCACCCAAAGCATTCCAGCCTCCACTTTATGTGCAACACGGTGACCTCGTTTTATATCGTTCGTCCACACATAACCCGCAAGGCCATAATCGATATCATTTGCAAGCTTAATAGCTTCTTCCTCATCTTTAAAAGTCATAACAGTTAATATCGGACCGAAGATTTCTTCTTGTGCAACACGCATATGATTTTCGGCATTTAAAATAAGAGTTGGAGCGACGAAGTTCCCTTTAGCAACTTCTATCGGGATAGCCCCACTAATGACTTCTGCACCTTCTGCTTCAGCAATTTCTAAGTAACCATTGACTTTACTATAATGCCCTTTATCAATAAGAGGTCCTACTTCTGTATTTCCATCCAGCGGGTCTCCCACTTTAATATTCGCGACACGTATTTTTAAAGCATCAATAAATTTATCTTTGATCCCTTCTTGTATGAACAAGCGAGAATTTGCCGTACAACGTTCCCCGTTAAAAGAAAATATACCCCATACACATGCATCTAGCGCTCGCTCGAAATCAGCGTCTTCAAAAACGATAATTGGTGATTTCCCACCAAGCTCCATTGAACAGCTTTTCAATGTATCAGCACTATTTTTTATAATTGTTGAACCTGTTTTTGTTTCTCCAGTAAATGAAATAAGCTGCACATCAGGATGTTTTACAAGTGCATCTCCCGCTATTTCACCGTAGCCATGTACAACATTGAAAACTCCTTTTGGGAGATCTGCTTTATGAATAATTTCCGCTAATAAGTTAGCTGAAAGCGGAGAAAGTTCCGCTGGCTTTAACACAACAGTATTCCCAGTTGCTAGTGCTGGTGCTACTTTCCATGTTTCTAACATAAATGGAGCATTCCATGGAGTGATTAATCCTGCAACTCCTACAGGTACATTGATTGTGTAGTTGATAAATTCATCATCTACTTGATAGGCATCTCCAACTAAACGATTTTCTACCATTCCAGCATAAAAACGAAAGTTATCGGAAGCGCGACTCACCATATTTCTAGTTTGACTAATCGGAAGTCCCGTATCAAGTGATTCTAAATAAGCTATTTTTTCAATTTCTTCATCTATCAGATCCGCAATACGATAAATATATTCCATTCTTTTAGTAAGCTTCATCGTTTTCCAAGGACCGTTGTCAAAGGCTTCTCGTGCGGCCGCAACTGCTTTATTAATATCATCTGCTTGCCCTTCAGCAACTTCATTAATCTGCTCATTTGTAAACGGATTTATATTATTCATCGTCATTCCACTTAAAGATGGCGTAAATTCACCATTTATATATAGCAATATATTCTTTTGTGTTTCATGTTTGGTAGATACCATATATCTCACCTATTTTCTTATTAAAATTTGTGATTACTTTACAACTGTTTCCCTAGATAAAATAGCAAGCTCAATTAGGGACTCTCGCACTTCTTCCTGTATTGCAGCAGATGGTAATCCTAAAGGCAATCTTAGTTTAGGTGTAATTTTCCCCATCATGCCTAGCGCTACTTTAACTGGCGCAGGATTCGTATCTCTGAAAAGTGCATCGTTCAGTGGCATTAATTCGAAGTGAAGGTCTTGTGCTCGTTTCACGTCTCCCTCTTCCCATGCATTGTATAGTTCTGCTACCTTTGCCGGCTCCACATTTGCTGTTGCACTAATAAAACCAGCACCGCCAATAGCAAGCATTGGGTAACAAAGTAGTTCAATTCCTGAGAACAGTAAGAAATCTCTTCCACAGTTTAGAAGCACACGATTTACATGTTCAAAATCTTTATTTGCTTCTTTTACACCAATAATATTCGGACAATCGTGGGCTAGGCGTTTCATCGTACTAACTTCCATATTGACTGCCGCTCGACCAGGTATATTGTAAATAATAATTGGAATTTCCACAGAATCTGCTACCGTTTTAAAATGCTGATAAAGTGCCTCTTGATTAGGTTTATTGTAGTAAGGTACAATTACCATCGCAGCATCAGCACCAATTTCTTCTGCGAATTTCGTTAGCTCCATTGTTTCATCATGATTGGTAGTCCCTGTACCTGGCGCAAAAAAGACACGTCCATCTATTGTCTCTTTCGCTAGACTCATAACTCTCTTTCTTTCATCAATCGTTAAAGAGCTCGGTTCGCCACTTGTGCCTGTTACCGAAATTCCATGACTTCCACTTTCAATTTGCCAATTGATCAATTCCACAAATGTTTTTTCATCGATTGCACCACTTTTGGTAAATGGTGTAATAACAGGACAGATGGAACCACGTAACTTCTTTTTAGCTTCTTCATATGCCAATAGGATCTACTCCTTCTAAAATTTATTCGGATAGTTCTTTTATTTCCCTATACTTTCCTTGGCTAAATAATAAAGGATCTTTTTGCTCCAGTTTAACGCCCGTAACGTGACCAATAAAAATCGTATGATCTCCAACAACGTGTTCGCTATGCAGTTCACATGTTACAACTGCCAATGCATCTTCTAAAATTGGTAGACCTTTATAGGATGCGAACATAATTTCAGTTTGTGAATGAAGTTGGCCAGCAAATTGCTTCGACTCATTTTGTTGCTTGGAGGATAAGATGTTAATAGCAAATTGCTTTGAATCTTTTATAAATTGATGCATATTTGCTTTTTCTCCTATACTAATTGCGACAAGTTTTGGACTTAGAGAAACGGACATAAAGGCATTTGCAGTCATTCCATGTACCTCTTTAGCAACTTCGGTTGTAATGACAGTTACACCTGTTGCAAAACTGCCCATCACATTTCGAAATAAACGGTCATCAATCTCATGGTCTACATACTGCATTACTCATTCTCCTTTCGACTATCATTCATCTGTTAAGAAAAGTGCAATCACCCATTATGTTTATATTCTTTTTTCTTTCAAGATAGATATCTGAAAAAATGGTTGATTTCCGCTATAGCGGGCGCTTGGAACGGAATCCTAGTCTAGAGGTCTATGATTACCGCATTCATGACATATAAGATTTATATACATTCTTTTCATTTAAAATATGCCCGCTTCTTTCTTTGATCTATTTAAAAAGTTAGTAACCATGTCTTTATAAGGTTGCTTATCAAATCCATCGTAATAAGCATTCGACATTCTTACTGGATCACCAAAGAAATAATATTCATAGAGTGCTTGTCGATTACCAAATGCACTAATAGAAATATCCCAAGCTAAGCGGAATAGCTGTACTTTTTCTTCCCCGTTAATATTTGCACCTTGTGTGTAGCGATGAACTAATGGGCCAACATCTGTATTGCTAAAGTCGGCTTCAGTTGGAAGTGCCATCAAACCTGAAGCACCTAATATCTTGATAATTTCATTCATGCGTTGATACATTTTTGGGAACCAGTTACGCGCTGCATTTAACGGCTCAAAGTCAGGAGTCATATTACCATATTGATCGATTTTTGCATTATGCTCCGATTTGTATAAATGGGAACGCATCACTTCTAAAATAACCATGATTTCACTAGCTTTTTCTTTCACATGCATAAATTGATCAATAGCAATTGCTTCCATCATGCTAATAACAACACCTAAAAT
This sequence comes from Psychrobacillus sp., assembly GCF_032154225.1. Classification (GTDB taxonomy): domain Bacteria; phylum Bacillota; class Bacilli; order Bacillales_A; family Planococcaceae; genus Psychrobacillus. The sequence goes on along the minus strand of NZ_JALDYF010000004.1, from coordinate 55,857 downwards.
GAATTCCGTTTTGACGATATTTTTAGAAATAACTTGATGCGTCATATGGATAACTGCATTTGTTTCGGAATAAGTTCGATTACATATATTTGTACTTTCACACACAAAAATTCTTTCCCATGGAACAAGTACGTCTTCAAATGAAATAATTGCATCACTTTCATCAAACCTAGCGCCTAATGGGTGATCCCACTTACTTTTGCCATAGTCGAAGGATTCACGTGATAAGAATTTTAAGCCTGGTGTGTTATTTGGAATTGCAAACGCAAAAGCAAATGGATCATCTGTAGTTCCAGGCGTTCTATTAATAGTAGAAGGAAATACGACGAGTTCATCCGTAATACCACCTAATGTCGCTAAAAGACGACAACCATTCACAATTATGCCATCTGATGTTTTTCTCGTAATGCGTGCGGAGAGAAAAGGATCTTTTTGTTCTGCTTGCGTTAGCATCGACCTATTCACCTGAGGGTGGATTAATGTATGTGTTAAACTAATATCATTTTCACGCGCATACTCATAATAGTTTGCAGCATTTTTAGCAAATTGATCACTTCCGCCCCCTTCTTGCGCAAAAAATTGGCTTGCTGTACCGAATGCCATAATACTTGTATTCAAATAGTCAGGAGAACGTCCCATCATACCTCCAGAAAAAGTCGCCCATTCCATATGCATTTCGCGTCTTTTGAACAAATCCTCTTTTGTTTTTGGTGCGATAAAGGAAAGCCCTACTTTTTCACCAGACGTTGGTGAGGTATACAGCATTTTATCTGGTTTTTCGTGCTGTAAATCAAACAGTCCCGCTACGCTTTCTACTACATTTTTAAAAGCTGGATGCACCGTGACGTCGTTCACTTTTTCACCGTGGATCCACACTTCTGTCTTTCGATTTTTAATACCATCTATATATTCTTTCCCAGTTCGAGCTCCCATTATTTTCCCTCCACCACAAGTTGATTTAATTTTCAAATATTTTAAATCGTGCGTGAATATTATTTTGTTTATAAGTACCTTCTTCATTAAATTCGATTAATTCCATTGATAATGCTAAGTATCGTTGTGACATTAATGACGAAAAATGTTCTTTCATCACTTCGAATAAAGCACCACATACTTCTTTTTTTATTTCCTTTGAACGCCCAGCTGCTATTTTCAATACTGCATGGACGAAAGCATCTTCCTCCGTACCATCTGCCACTCGGTACTCCTTTAGCTCAATTGCTCTCGAACGAAGTCCACCAATTGGGAAAACAGTATTTCTTGTTATAAGAACTTGATGAATTTCCTCCAATAACTTGGCTATATTCGCTTCGTCTTTAATGTTATCTGTGTACTCCACAATAAAATGCGGCAAGTCCATTCCTCATTTCACACTATCTTTTTGTAAAAGATTCTTCTCCGATAATCGTATTTATTAATCGTCCAATACCCTCTACTTCCGTAATAACAACATCCCCTACTACAGTATTAACAGATCCTTTAGGAGTACCTGTTAGAATGACATCATTTTCACTCAATGTTAAAAAGCTACTTAAATATTCAATGAGTGAAGGAATATCAAATATCATATCTGCCGTAGTTCCTTCTTGAACGAGTTCTCCGTTTACGTATGTTGTCAATCTTAAGTTCATTGGATCCACAACATCCGCCCTATCAACTATCCATGGACCGAATGGTGTACATGTATCTCGATTTTTCACACGTAAGTTTGGGCGGTAATAGTTTTCCAAGTAGTCCCTGATTGCATAATCATTTGCTACACTGTACCCTTTTACATATTTGTAGGCATTTTCTTTTTTGACGTTTTTAGCTGTATCTCCTATGATTACAACCAGCTCACATTCATAGTGCATATACGTGGCATCAGCTGGCCTCCGAGTGTACGCTTGATGGCCTATAAATGTATTTGGTCCTTTTAAAAAGACAATAGGTTCTGATGGAGCATTAAATGAAAGTTCTGCTGCATGATCCGCATAGTTAAGTCCCAGTGCAAATACTGTACGCGGCTCGATTGGCGTAAGCCAGGTTACACTGTTTTCTTCTACTATTCGGCCATCGTCTAATTTGAGCTGTCCTTGCCATTCAACCGCTTCATGGATGGCACCCCCATACGCTACTCTTGCTTGTCTCATATTGTCCCACCTCTATTTCATCCAAAATAACATTTTCTAAACTACCAATACCTTCTATTTCAATTCTGACTTTATCTCCAACTCCTGCTTGTGGTGCATTTTCAGGAACACCAACGAGCAATACATCTCCTGGATTTAACGTCATGAACTCCGTGACATCTGCAAGCAACTGAGGAATCGAACGTATTAAATTGCAAGTTGAATTTTCCTGTCGAAGTTCATCATTCACGTATACACGAATGGCTAAATCATCTGGATTTTTCACTTCACGACTGTCAATAATCCATGAACCTATTGGACAAAACCCATCTCGTGCATTAAATGGAACCGGTGGACGATAAACGCTATCATGAGGCACACTAACATCGTTAACAATCGTATAGCCACACACATAACTAAGTGCAATTTCTTCCTCTATAAAAGAAGCTTTCCGTCCTATTACTACCCCAAGTGCCGCCCCCATTGTCAATTTTGAAACCCCTACTGGCATAGGAATTGGTGCATGATGACAATTGAAAGTGTTGCGTGGTTTAATATAAAGTACAGGGGCAATTGGAGGTGAATTATACGGTTTATGTTGGATAGCATCGCCCATCTTTTCAAGCGCCCCTTTGTAATTGAGCAGCGTGCCATAAACTGTCCCTAACATCTCCATTTTTACGTTGTTCATGCCTCTCACTCCTTAAGTTGCTAGGTTTATACGGATAACAACGCTTTATCACTCGTTAGTTTTTCACCACGAATGCGTTGGAATTCGTCCATTAGTTTAGGAATTGTTAGCTTCTTTTTTTCATCTTCCTCGATTTCTAAAATTATTTGTCCTTTATCCATCATAATAAGCCTGTTTCCTAGGTCTAACGCTTGCTGCATATTATGGGTGATCATTAGTGTTGTAAGCTGATCTTTTTCCACTAATTGCTTTGTTAAATTGGTAATCAACTCTGCTCTCGACGGATCTAATGCAGCAGTGTGCTCGTCCAGTAGTAAAATAGATGGTTGTGTAAAGGTAGCCATCAATAAAGAAAGTGCTTGCCTCTCTCCTCCAGATAGCATTCCTACTTTTGCATTTAGTCGATTTTCAAGATTTAAATGAAGCGTTTCAAGTGAAATACGGAACAATTCACGCCGCTTCTTGTCCACGCCTTTCTTTAATTGGCGTTTTTTGTTTCGAGAATAAGCCATCGCTAAATTTTCTTCAATTGTCATCGAAGGTGCCGTCCCTGCCATTGGATCTTGAAATACCCTTCCAATCATTTGTGAACGTTTATATTCCGGCATTTTTGTAACGTTCTTATTAGCAATTTCAATCTCGCCAAAATCAGGAGAAAGGGCTCCAGAAATCATATTCAACATCGTTGATTTTCCAGCACCATTGCTTCCAATCACAGTCATGAAATCTCCAGGATTTAACGTAAGATTTATTTGATCCAGAGCCACTTTTTCATCTGGTGTTGCTTCATTAAATAATTTATTAATCTGACTGAGCTTTAACAACGGAATTCCCTTCCTTCATTAGCAGATGTTCATGCTCTACTAAACGTTCAGCATGACGCTTAGCTTTTCTTCTTTTATCTCGATTCTTTTCAAGGTACTGCGGCAAAATCAATGCACAAATTACAATAACAGCTGTGATTAATTTCATATCTCCTGTATCTAGCAAGTCCACTCTAAGCGCAAGGGCGAGTACAATTCGATAAATAATAGCTCCTGCAATTACGGCAAATGTTGTTCGTAAAATCGTTTTCGTCCCAAATATTGCTTCCCCAATAATGACAGATGCCAGCCCGATAATAATCATTCCTATTCCCATTCCGATATCAGCAAACTTTGCATACTGAGCAATTAATGCTCCAGAAAAAGCAACAAGGGCATTTGAAAATCCAAGACCAATAATAACTAATGTGTCTGTATTAGCAGATAAGCTTCGAATCATTTTTTTATTATCACCAGTAGCTCTTATCGCAAGACCTACTTCGGTTTTCAAAAACCAATCGACAATAAATTTAATGATTAAAACAATGATTAGCATGATGAACAATGTACCCCAGGTGGAAGGTAAATGTTGAACTCCTAGCATGCTGAAAAAATTATTAATTGCTTGGTCAATACCTGTGCGGCTCCAAATCGTTTGAAACTGAATAAATAATGTTTCTGCATTCAATAAAGGAATATTCGGACGACCGATAGAATTCTCTGTTGTCAGACCCATTATCCGCAAATTAATAGAATACAAGGCAATCATCATTAAAATTCCAGATAGAAGCGCATTGATTTTCCCTTTAGTATGTAGGAGGCCGGTTACACATCCAGCAAGAAAACCGATGACTATGGCAACCGCCGTAGCAGCTGCCGGATGATATCCTAAGACAATCATCGTAGCAGCAACTCCAGCTCCTGTTACAAAACTCCCGTCAACCGTTAAATCTGGAAAATCTAGCACTCGAAATGATAAATACACTCCAAGTGCCATAATTGCATAGATGATTCCTTGCTCTACAGAGCCAAATACTGCTGCAAACATGAAGAATCACCTCCTAATTATTCACTAAATTCTGCTTTCCACTCATCTTTAATATCAAGTCCTAGCGTTGAAGCTGTGTCTTTATTCATAATAAGTTTTAATTTTTGTGGTACTTGAACAGGTAAGTCAGCAGGTTTACTTTCACCCTTTAGGATCTTTACCGCCATTTGCCCTGCTTCGTAGCCGATATCATAATACTCAAAACCATACGCTGCTAACCCGCCTCGTTTAACTGAATCAAATTCTCCTACCATCATCGGAATTTTATTGTCATTTGCAACTGAAATAACAGATTCCAGTGCAGATACAACTGTGTTATCTGTAATGATATACATAGAATCTACTTTACCGATTAATGATTCAGCGGCTTGTTTCACGTCCGCAGATGTAGCAACAGATGCTTCCACTACTGTCATATCCATATCTTTTAGCATTTCCTTTACAGCATCTACTTGAGCACGAGAATTTTGTTCCCCGGAGTTAAATACCATTCCTACATTTTTTGCTCCTAATTGATCTTTAAGGAACTTCATCGTATCGGTAATTGCATCGGGATGCGCATCAATCGTACCAGTTACATTCCCTCCTGGGCTTTCCATCGAGTCTACAAGTTCTGCTCCAACTGCATCTGTTACTGAAGTAAAAATGATTGGAATTTCTGTAGTAGCACTCGCTGCTGCCTGAGCACTTGGAGTTGAGTTAGCGAAGATTAAATCGACATTTGCGCTAACAAGGTTCGTCGCTATTGTCGTGTTAGCAGTGTTATCACCTTGAGCAATTTGCACATCATATTCCGCATCAATTCCTGCGTCTTCTAATGCTTTTTTAAATCCATCATAAGCAGCATTCAGTGAGGGATGCTCTACAATTTGAGTAACACCAATTTTATATTTCTTTGAGGATGATGCTGGTACTTTTTCTCCATCATCTCCGCATGCAGCAAGTATTAATGTAGTACTGAAAAGAACAGTCAACATTTTCTTCCAACCATTTTTCATTAAATTTCCCCCTCTTTAACTCTGTTTTATTTTGTATTTATTTGAATCCGGTGCTGTATGAATTGCTTGTCCGATTAATCCTTCTATTCCTTCAAGTAGCCCTTCATTTATACTTGGATGTGCATAGTGTGGGAATTTAACATCTTCTTCCTTCGCAGCCATCTCAAGCAATTGTACAAAGGAACCAGACATTTCAATTGCTCCTTCTCCAATCATATGAATGCCATGAATGATTTCAGTTCTGGGATCAGAAATAACTTTAATAAACCCATCGTTTTTACCAGTGAGTGTTGCATACCCATTGCCACCTAAAGCAAATTGACTAACACGAAAATCCATTCCAAAATCTCGTGCATTTTGCTCCGTAAGCCCCACTGAAGCAATAGGTGGAATCGTATGCGCTATAAGGGGTATGAAGTTATGATCAACTTCCATTGATTCTCCTGCAATAGAAGCAACTGCAGCTTTTCCTTGTTTGATAGCTTTAACCGCAAGTAATGGGCCTTCCGTTACATCTCCAATTGCATATATAGAAGGAATCGACGATTGCATATTTCCATCTACTTTTATAAATCCATCTAATGTTTGTTCAATTCCAAACCGGCTTATGCCTACAGATTCCAAGTTGGGTTTCCTTGTTCCAGAAACGAATAAATGAGATCCAGTAATTGTTTGTTCTGTATTTTTATCTGATTGAAAGGTTATTGTAATTTCTGATTCCGACTCATTTACTGAAATGAGCTCAACTTCTCTATGCACTTTAATTTTGCGTTTTTTAAATAAACGATTTAATTCTTTGTTGATCGATTCATCGAATGGAAAGCCTGTTTTATCATCGACTACAATGCTAACTTGTGCTCCCAATGCTGCAAAACTGGAAGCTGCTTCAAATGCAATATAATCTTGACCGACTACGATTAAATGCTCTGGTACCTCATTCAAGTTAAAGATGTCATCTTGCAATAAAATTCTTTTCCCTTTATCTTTTATCATTGTTGGTATAATCGGAGAACTACCTGTTGCGATAATTACTTGCTCAAATTCAAAAATATCGAATTGATGCCCATTTTCTACTCCAATTTTGTTCACAGAGAGAAACATAGCTTTTCCACGTATTATTTCGATTTTATTTTCCTTACTTAGATTTTCTATACCAAACTTAAGCCGATGAATGATTTTAGTCTTATAAGCAATCAGCTTTTCATAATCGAAGACATTATCCGAACTTCCAATTCCAAGCTCTTGTAAATGAGCTGTTTCAGATAGTTTAGTTGCTGCATGTGTAAATATTTTTGATGGAATACATCCTTTATTTAAACAAACACCGCCCATATCACCCTGTTCAATTAACGTGACCGAAAGACCAAGCTGTGCAGCCCGTATAGCGGCACTGTAGCCACCTGGTCCCCCTCCAATGATCATGAGATTCCGTTCCTGACTGATTTCCCCAACCACCATGTTATATCAACTCCATCATCAGTTTATGAGGTTGTTCAATCAGGCTTGCAAAGCGGTTTGTAAATTTAACAGCTGTTGCGCCATCAGCAACACGATGATCAAATGCCATGGAGAGTGTCATAATATGACCAATAACGATTTCATCATGCTCATTGACGATTGGTTGTTTTTTCGTTTTGTGGAAAGCAATAAGAGCCGTTTCAGGATAATTAATAATTGGTGTAGCACCAGTACTACCTAGAGGTCCTACATTACTTACCGTAAATGTACTATTTTGCATTTCGAAAGGTTGTAATTTACCTGCAATAGCTCTTTCCGTTAATCCTTTAACATCCCTATGAATCTCTTTAATCGATTTCTTATCGACATCATGAATTACAGGGACAAGTAGCCCATTTTCGGTGTCTGTGGCAATACCGATATGATAGTTTTTCTTCAGGAGTATCCGACTATTTTCTTCATCAAGTTCAGCATTAAATATAGGGAAATCCTTCAATGAAATAACGAGTGCTTTTAGGAGAAATGCTGAAACACTAACTGATTCTCCAGTTGCTTTCATTTTTTCTTTCATTTCCAATAAATTCGTCATATTGACTTCATCAAAGTGCGTTACATGAGGAATTGTAAAAAGTGATTTCGTCATCTTTTCTGCTATCTTTTTTCGAATTCCTCTAAAAGGAAGTTCTGTCGGATTTTCTAGACTAACAACTTCCTTCACGGGTTCTTTGTCATTTTGCACACCTTTAAGGAAGAGAAAAACATCTTCTTCGCTTATTCTTCCCGAGGGATCTGATGCATGAACATCCTCAATGTTAATGTTATTGTCTCTAGCAATTTTGCGGGTATAGGGGGCAGCAAGAATACGATTGAAACTTATTGTCGGTGCTTTCTCATCTTTATTAATAGTGGAAATCACTTTTGTCACCGTATGAACTGGTGGCTTGGATTCTGTCCGAGTTGCTTGATCTACTTCAATGCAAAGCAGACTAGTTCCGACACGAACCGTTTCACCTACTTCAATAGGAATCTCTTTCACGATACCTGCGCAAGGTGAAGTTAGTTCCGCAATCATTTTATCCGTTTGTACTTCAACAAGCGGTTGATCCGTCTTAACCGAATCCCCAACCTTAACTAAGTAATTAATAACTTCTCCTTCAGTCATTCCTTCCCCGATATCATGTAACTTTACTTCGAGCATTCCACTTCCTCCTTAAAAATGAACCACTTTTTCTATTCCTTCAACGACACGTGCCGGTGTTGGTAGATAATGTTCTTCTAATGCAAAAAATGGAACCGGTACGTCAAAGCCCGTAACACGTTCAATCGGAGCACGTAAGTAAAGAAAGGAAGTATCGTTAATAATCGATACAATATCGTTTCCGAGCCCTCCAGTATAATGTGCTTCATGAATGATGACTGCTCTCGTTGTCTTTTGTACAGACCCCGCTATAATGTCACGATCAATTGGATACAATGTTCGCAAGTCGATAATTTCACAACTAATTCCTTTTTTCTGTGCCAATTCTGCAGCCTTCTCTGCAATGGAGATCATAGCTCCCCAAGCAATGAGCGTTACATCCGTACCTTCGCTTACTTTTTTTCCTTTACCAATTTCTACTGAATATTTTCCAACCGGGACTTCTTCTCTCTTTGCACGATAGTTTTTCATTGGCTCCAACACTAGCACTGGATCAGGGTCTTCCATTGCTGCAATTAGCAATCCTTTTGCATCGTATGGATTAGATGGACAAACAACCTTTATTCCAGGCATATGTGTGAATAAAATTTCTATACTGTCAGAATGTATTTCTGGCGCACGAATACCTGCCCCATATGGTGCTCGAATAACCATCGGAACAGAGAAACGAGACATCGACCGCATTCGAATACGCGATACATGCGTCATAATTTGTTCATAAGCAGGATAGATAAAACCAAGAAATTGGATTTCTGCAATCGGGCGAAAACCATTTACTGCAAGACCAATCGATGTACCAATAATTCCTGCTTCCGATAACGGTGTGTCGACTACTCGACTATCCCCAAAAGCTTCTTGGAGTCCTTCCGTCGCACGAAACACCCCACCGTTTTTGCCAATATCTTCCCCGAGAATAATCGTTCGATTATCCTCTTCTAACAACAAACGCATACCATCATTAATCGCTTGAATTAAAGTCATTTGTTTCGTCGTTTCGTTTTTGGGGACGGACTCTTTTACTTGTGCCATTAATTACTGCCTCCCTAAATGTGCAAGGTACGTATCTTTTTGTTCAGCAAGTTGAGCTGGCATTTCGGCAAATACATGATTAAAAACATCTTCTACGTTCGGTGGAGGGAACTTCTCCATTTCTTCAACAGCCGCCTCGACTTCACTAGTCGTTTTTTCCTTAGTAACCTGAATCCACTCTTCATTCCAATAGCCGTAATTTTTCATAAACATTTCTAATCGTGTAAGAGGGTCAACAAAATTTTCTCCTTGTTTTTCTGGACGGTATTTAGACGGATCATCAGCTGTGGTATGGGCACCTTTTCTCCACGTTACAGCTTCTATCAACGTTGGACCATTCCCGTCCCGCGCATTTTCAACTGCCTTTTTCGTTTCAAAATAAACAGCAAAACAGTCGTTTCCATCAATCCTGATCCCTGGTATACCGTACGCAACTGATTTTTGTGCTATTGTTTTAGAATTCATCTGTTTTTCCATTGGAACTGAAATTGCATACCCATTATTTTGATTAAAAAAGACGACCGGTACTTTTAATACACTTGCAAAATTGAGTCCCTCATGAAAATCCCCTTCAGAAGTAGCACCATCACCAAAATAAGCAATTGCAATATTTTTAGTTCCTTTTATCTTTTCTGCCCAAGCTGCTCCTGTAGCATGTGGAAGCTGAGTTGCAATTGGAACAGCTGGAGGGAAAATATTTCGATCCGGTGGAGCAACACACCCTTCTACTCGTCCATTCCAATACAAAAAAGTTCTAGCCATACTTTTTCCAAATGTTATTGTTGCCCCGTGATCACGGTAAGTCGGGAAAACCCAGTCTTCCGCATTTAATGCAAGTGAGCTACCTACTTGTGCAGCTTCCTGACCTTCAAATGGAGCATATGTGCCAAGTCGACCTTGTCGTTGTAAATTAATCGCCTTTCTATCAAATGTACGAATTCGCAGCATATGATAGAAGAGTTCTTGCACTAATTGTTCATCAATCTGTTTTTCAAAGCTTTTATCTACAATAAACCCTTGATCGTCTATTATTCTTTTTATAGGATAGTTATGTTCCACTTAACATGCCTCCAATCAAGATTATTTTTTCAACGACCACTTTGGTTTGGTTGGTACCGAATAAAAACTATTACGTTTCCCTCGATTTGCTATTCTTTTCTCACACATTGCATTTGCCGATTCTTCCGTTGTCTTACCTGTTGACACGGCATCCTTGTAAACTTCCAAAACCGAATCGTAAATATGTTTCGTTTTGGCAAGGACTCTTTCATGATTAATGCCATACAATTCATCTGCTACTTGAATGAGCCCCCCTGAATTAACGATGTAATCCGGTGCATATAAAATCCCTTTATCTCTCAACACTTTGCCATGTGAATCATCTAATAATTGATTGTTAGCCGAGCCTACAATAGCTTTAACTTTAAATTTTGGTATTGTAGTGTCATTAATAATCCCTCCAAATGCACACGGAACAAATATATCCGCTTCCTGGGAGTAAATTTCATCACTTGCAACAATTTGTACTTCACCTGTTGTTTTTGCAGCAACTTCTTCAATTGCTCGCAGACTTTCTTCATTAATATCTGTTACATAAAGGAGTGCACCTGCTTCAAGTAATCCACTAGCAACTTTAAATCCAACCTTGCCGAGCCCTTGAATCGCGTATACACGCTGACCTAGTTCTTCATTTCCATATAAGAACTGATTAGTCGACTTTATGCCATATAAAACACCTGATGCTGTTGGTATTGATGAGTCACCGCCCCCCCCGTATACTTCAGGTAGCCCGTTGATGAAATTCGTTTCTTTCATCGCATGAATAAAATCGTCCATCGTAGTTCCCATATCCGTTCCCGTATAAAATCGACCACCTAGGGAGTTCACGAACTGTCCGAAAGCCCGGAATAACTCAGGCGATTTATCTGTTTTAGGATCGCCAATAATGACTGCTTTTCCGCCCCCAAAATCAACATCGGCAGCCGCACATTTATAAGTCATCCCTTTCGAAAGACGGAGAGCATCCTCTAAAGCTTCATCCACGCTATTATAAGGTTGCATACGGCATCCACCGATTGCTGGTCCAAGTGTTGTGTCATGGATAGCAATAATTGCTCGTAATCCAGTTGATGGATCGTTACAAAAAACCACTTGTTCATGTTTAGCCATTTTATCGAACAAATCAAATTCTTTTGTCATTGGTAATTTTTCAGCCATTATCAACCTTTATGCCCCCTTGGAAAATGCTGGTTAATCTAAAAAAGATTCTTTTTTCATTGGAATTGATGAAGTATTTTTCAGTTTTTCAGCTAGCTTTTTTTTCTGTATAATTACTTGTTTTACTTCACCTTTTCCAATCACACCTAGATTGTTAGATGCCGTTACTTTTGTGAGTATTACATTGTCATATAGTTCAATTAAAGTTGCCGTTAACGTAACTGTGGAATCAAGTGGGGATGGTGCAATATGACTTAACTTTACAGATGCTCCCATACCTTCTTCATGGTCTTCCAAAAACGGAAGAATGATTTTTCGAGAAACCCATTCCATATGATATGTCATTGCCACTGTAGAATAGACAGGATGCACTACTTCCCCTTCGAAAGAAGCAAACATAGCTTCTGTTACTACTATCTCGATCGTTTCTTCTCTACCTAATTCCAATCCGTTCTTCATCACAACACCCCAATTTACTATATGCTTGATTCTTGAAAAACCTGAATAGTGATTTAAATGCACCATTGTTCAAGTTTATTTGTAAACGCTTACATATTAAAATATATTCTGCGGTACATAACACTATTACAACGTAATAGTAACAATTTGTAATACTATAGTCAATACAATATTCAGAAAAGTTCATTTACTTTAAATTTGGGAAATAATTATTACTTTTACTTCATTCCGCTTAGCATTACATATAAAAAAGTGAGGAAAATCCTCACTTTTTTTATCTATTTTCTTTTTAATTCCTTTAGTTTCTCATTAGTAAGTACTATTCGATTTTCCGCTTCTTCTAGCATTTCATTGATAAGTTCTTTTACTGTTGGAATATGTTCAATCAGACCTGCAATTTGGCCGCTATTAATAAATCCATTTTCCATATCACCTTCAATTGCACCTTGGATATGTTTTTTTTCAGATGTCATTTCATTGTATTGATTTAATGTCATTCCGACTTTATCCAACTCATCAAGCTTCATAGCATATGGCGTCTTTAATATTCTTCTTAATCTGCCTACGCTACGCCCAATAATCAATGTTTCCGTATCATTTGCAGCCACAAGGTTTTGTTTGTATACCTCATGAAAGGGTGCTTCCTTAGTGGCGATTAAACGAGTGCCGATTTGCACACCACTTGCACCTAGCATAAGTGCAGCTGCCAACCCTTTGCCGTCACCAATGCCACCAGCAGCAACTACTGGAATTTTTACACTCTTCACAATTTGCGGAATGAGTGTGAATGTCGTCAATTCTAAACTTGAGTTGATACCCGCAGCTTCAAATCCTTCTGCCACAAGTATATCTGCCCCTCCCGACTCTGCTTTTTGTGCATGCTTTACTGATGCTACAAGTGCTATAACCGTTATGTCGTGCTCATGCAATAACGGAATATAAGGTACTGGGTTACCAGCTGATAATGAAACAATCGGAACATTATGTTTGATAACAAGGTCAATTAGTTCATTTGGATAAGGTGAGACGCTAATAGCAATATTCACAGCAAAACTTTTTTGGGTTAGCTGTTTCGTTTCAAGTATTATATTCTCTACTTCATTTGGTGTCATAGTACCGCATCCTATTGTGCCAAGGCCGCCAGCTTCTGATACAGCCGCCGCAAGCTGAGCATTGCTAATATTCCCCATTCCACCTTGAATAATTGGATAATCAATCTGCAATTTTTCGCAAATACATATCATTTTTTATCCACCCCCATTAAAATATGTTATAGTATATTTAATAGAATGACAATTACAAAAATTAGACGAATAAAAAGAAAAAATGGGGGAAATTTATGTTCATCAATTACAAAGGAAAACAACCTAAGCTTGATCCTACAGTTTTTGTCGCTCCAGGGGCCAAATTAATTGGAGAAGTCCAAATTGGGGAGGAATCAACGATCTGGTTTAATGCGGTTCTACGTGGAGATGAAGGACTAATTTCGATTGGTAAAAGATGCAGTATTCAAGACAACTCAACGATTCATTTATATGAAGATGCTCCAGTTTTCGTAGAAGATGAAGTAACTGTTGGTCATAATGTTATTCTACATGGCTGTAAAATTGGGAAACGTTGCATTATTGGAATGGGTTCTACAATACTAGATCATGCAGAAATTGGAGAAGAGTGCATAATCGGGGCTAACACATTAATACCACCCGGAAAGAAAATCCCCCCCCGCTCGCTTGTAGTCGGATCACCTGGGAAAGTAGTAAGAGAATTAAATGAAAAGGATCTCGAAATGATTCAGTTATCCATTGATACGTATGTTCAAAAGGGATATGACTATCGAGAAATACTTCAACAAGAGGAAAATATCTAAGAAAAATCGAACAAAATGACGTCCGTTTCTTTAAAGGCAAAATACCTTAACGACGTAGTTTCCGGCTCGCTCCAGGCTTTGCGTTAACCATACGCTGAATGGGAAAATTTTTAAAGCTTGTTAGAAGTGGCTTCGCCGCTTCCAACAAGCTTTTTAGTCGTTCATCGTATGGCAATTGTTCGCCATCCGCTCGCCAGAAACTTCAGCGCCAAGCAATTAAATACTTTTGGCAATAGGAGAAGCAAGTCTCATTCTATATTCTTCGATGGCCGCCAAAGATACAATTTTGGCGGCTCTTTGTAGGATTTTAGAAAGATACACTTCTACATTTGAAGATGAAGTATAAAAGTAGATGACAAACTTACTTCCTTCGAAAATTGTAGGTCTATTTATAACTAGAAGTGTAGATGACTTTTTTCTCTTCCTCTTACATGAAAGTGGTTAAGTAGAAAGAACATGAATACACTCCTATAAGCAATGTGGGTGTAGTGAAAAGCGGCGACTCCGGCGGGAAAAGCGCGAGCTGAAAGCCCGAAGGAAAGACATTGGCCGAATTTTATTTGACCGGTGTCTTTGCGACGAGGAGATTGAAGCCGTGCCCGCGTCCGCTTGTAACGTAATCCGTTCCACTCCTTCCTATACTTTCTTATTCTTTCAAAAAACTGGGTTGCTATATAAATTAGCACCCAGTTTTTTTATACTTTTTTAAATGGTTAATCAGCAAGGAGAGGATGTTCGTCTGCATCGTACGCTTTGTTTTTTCGACGCATATCATTATCTTCTTGGAATACTTCTTCGAAAAAATGGCTTGCTGATTGCGCAAGTAATTTATAATATTGCTCAAATAAAAGAGCAGCATGGTTTCCACTCCAAATTTCGGGTAGCAATTCTTTTGGTAGTCCTGGATCCGTAAAAAGAAATTTACGGTATTCATGAACAAGATTTGTCCTTTCCACAAAACATTCCGCATCTGTCATTCTACCATCATTCATCAAGCTTTGATGGACTATGAATTGATTGCTGTATGTAGAAATAAACTCTTTGTATTTTCCTTCGAGTTCTTGCAGGGGCCAGCTTTTTTCAACAAGAGCTCTGTTTTCCTGCGGTCCTTTATAATCTGCTATGAAGAAATCTACGTAATTTTTGATATCATATTTTTCAATCAGGGATTCTACCTCTTTTTCAAGGCTGTTCGGTGAAATCCAACATCCATTCGAAAAACTGCCGAACCCACTCCATAAAAGCTCCTTGCGTAATTCATCACGAACTTGCCTTTTTTCCTCAGGGATCGTATACATGAGCATACGCCATTTACCATCCCAATCATTCGGCATCACTTTAAAAATACGAATTGCCGCTTCTTCCATCCTTACTAGTCCTCGTGTCGTCAAAAAGTAATAGCTCTTATTTCCTTTTTTCTCTGAGTCTAGCCAGCCTTGCTTCATCATTCTGGACACAGCTACTCGAACTGACTGTTCATTGTGACCGAATTCCTTCAGTAATCGGATCAGGCTGCCAATCCATATTTTGTTGCCGTAATGGCGGATATAATCACCGTAAATTGTAAATATCATTGATTGTGTATTTGACATATATGCTCACTCTTTCTTCTCTCTAGTTAACAATATATCACGTTTAATCACTTCTTTCATTATTTTGTTATAAGAAATTTTCGTCATAATTTCTTGAAAACTATTGCAATCCCTTGACCTACCCCTATACACATTGTCGCTAAACCAAACTCAACGTTCTTTTTTTTCATCTCATATATAAGAGTTGTTGCTATTCGCGCCCCACTCGCACCTAAAGGGTGTCCAAACGCTATTGACCCTCCATTGACATTTACTTTTTCAATATCTAATTCCAACTGACGTATACACTCTAGTGATTGTGAAGCAAACGCTTCATTTAATTCAATGAGCCCAATATCACTTGTCATTAATCCAGCGCGTTTTAGTGCTTTTGTAGAAGCAAATACTGGTCCAAGACCCATAACAGCAGGTTCAAGACCCGCAGTCGCTCCCGTAATATATTGCGCTAATGGTTTTATTTTCAATTCTTTCGCTTTTTCAGTACTCATTAAAAGTAAAGCAGATGCACCGTCATTAACGCCTGAAGCATTGCCAGCTGTAACTGTACCTCCTTCAAACAATGGTTTTAACTGTCCAAGTTTCTCAAACGACGTATCTGGACGCGGATGTTCATCTATGTTTACGATGATTTTATTACCTTTCTGGTCCATATAGACAACTGGAACGATTTCTTCAGCAAATCGGTTTTCTTCCATTGCTTTTTTCGCACGTTGTTGGCTTTCGAAAGCAAATAAGTCCTGTTCTTCCCTAGTTATATGATATCTTTGCGCAATATTTTCGGCTGTTTGCGGCATCGTATCTGTCCCATACATTTCTTTCAACTTTTTATTTGTAAAGCGCCAGCCAATTGTTGTGTCGTGTAGCTCCATATTCCCCCGTGGAAATTCTTTATCTGGCTTTGCCATTACGAAAGGTGCTCGTGTCATACTCTCCGTGCCACCAGCAATATAAATGTCCCCATCACCAACAGAAATTGCTCTTGCAGCATACATGATAGCGTCAAGACCTGATCCACATAATCGGTTAATAGTCGTCCCTGCGACTTCTACAGGAAGGCCAGCTAAGAGACCAGACATTCGTGCAACATTGCGATTATCTTCACCTGTTTGATTTGCATTTCCAAAAACAACCTCTTCAATTTCTTCAGTAGAAAGTGAAGGGTTTCGTTCAACAAGTGCTTTAATGACAATAGCTCCTAAATCATCTGGTCGTACATCTTTTAAGGCCCCATTGTATCTTCCAATAGGTGTACGGACAGCGTCTACAATTACAACTTCTCTCATTTTTTTGTCACCTCGTCCTCTACCGTATAATCGTATACCCCTTTACCACTCTTTCGTCCAAGGCGACCGGCTTTAACATATTGTTCTAACAAAGGTGCTGGACGATATTTCTCTCCCAGCTTTTCATGTAAGTATTTCAAGTTATTCAAACGTGTATCAAGTCCAACTAAATCAACTAGTTCAAACGGCCCCATTGGGTAATTTAAACCTAGCTTAATCGCTTTATCAATTTCTTCCGGCGTACCTAACCCCTCTTGGAGCATATAAAATGCTTCATTGCCAACAAGTGCACTAATCCTGCTTGTTACAAACCCTGGAAATTCGTTAATAACAACCGTTTCTTTCCCCATCTTTACAGCTACTTCTCTAATCACTTCTGCTGTTTCATCACTTGTTTCTAAGCCCCGAACCATCTCAACAAGTGGCATTTTATGTACAGGATTAAAAAAGTGCATAGCAATTGTTTTTTCTGGACGTCTACCGAAAGAAGCAATTTCTGTTGGACTCATCGTTGATGTATTGGTTGCAAAATAACAATGAGCAGGTGCAAATTTCCCTATCATTTCAAACACTTCTTTTTTGATATCTAACTTTTCAGGAACCGCTTCTATAATTAAGTCAGCATTCTCGACTGCTTTTACGAGGTCGTTTGCATAGCTTAAATTTTCGCGTGCTCGTTTAGCCAGATCTGATGTAATTTTTCCTCGTACTAGTCCACTTTCAAAAATACGATCAATTTCTTGTTTCGCATTATGTAAGGCAGAATCTAAATTGTCAACAACTGTCACTGAATACCCACCAATTGCACCGACATAAGCAATTCCTCTTCCCATTACACCCGAACCTATGATTACAATATGGTTAATCATTGTTCTTTTCCTCCCTTTTATAATGAAAGAAGACGGACAGAGGTTTTATAGCCTCTGTCCGTGACTTTACAATTTCCCCACATAGTATATGGATAGTTTAAACGCATTCCACTACAGCCCGAATGGATTTAGCGGACGACTGCCATAATAGGATAAAATACTTTTCGTTTCTGTATAGAGATCCAACGTTTCGATACATAGCTCACGTCCAAACCCAGATTGCTTATAGCCTCCAAATGGTGTTCCCGGAAAAGCTGAAAATGGACAATTTACCATGACAATGCCTGCTTGGATTTGATTGGCAACACGTGTAGCACGCGCACCGTCTTTTGACCAAATGGCAGATCCTAATCCAAACTTAGTATCGTTTGCGAGTTTGATTGCCTCTTTCTCATCTTTAAACTTCATCACAACCACAACGGGACCAAATATTTCTTCTTTTACAACGGTCATATCATTTTGAACGTTTGTAATAATCGTCGGTTCATACCAAAAACCATTTTCATATCCTTCTGGTTTCGCAACATTCCCACCAACAACAATTTCCGCTCCTTCTTTCCGAGCAGTTTGAACATATCCATCGATTGTATCCAATTGGCCTTGATCGATAATTGCACCGACATGAGTTGCTTTATCAAATGGATTTCCTAGCTGCAGCTTTTTCGTTTTTTCTACAAACTTGCTCATAAATTCATCGTAAATATTTTCATGAACATATAAACGAGATCTCGCTTCACATGATTGACCAGAGTTATAAAAAATTCCGAACAATGAACCATCTACCGCTGCATCCATATCTGCATCTTCAAATACGAGATTAGGAGATTTGCCACCTAGCTCTAGAGTGACACGTTTTAACGTTTGAGATGCTTTTCCCATGATGTCTTTACCAATTGGAGTTGAACCAGTAAATGCTACTTTATCCACTTGAGGATGCTCGACTAAAAAGTTTCCAATATCAGATCCAGATCCCGGAAGAACATTCACTACACCTGCTGGAACACCAGCTTCTAAACAGATTTCTCCAAGGATAATTGCAGTTAATGGAGTAAGAGATGCCGGTTTAACAATTACCGAACAGCCTACTGCGATAGCTGGTGCCACTTTCCATGCAGCCATCATCAGTGGGTAATTCCATGGAATGATTTGCGCACAAACACCTACTGGCTCCTTCTCCGTATAGTTATGGAATTGACCAGGGACATTATTAACTGTTCCACGATGACCAACGATTGCGCCTGCATAAAACTCAAAATCTTCAATTGCTTGTGAAACTTGGCCTTGTGCTGCATGAAGTGATTTACCTGTATCAAGAATTTCCAATTCAACGAGCTCATTGAAACGAGCACGCATGATCCCAGCAATTTTGTTCAGTACTTGCGCACGACGACCAATCGGATACAATTTCCATTTGCCATTATCAAACGCATTCCGAGCGGCAATCACAGCATTTTCCGCATCTTCTTTTGACGCCTTTGCAACTTCTGCCACTAATTCACCTGTTGCAGGATTATATATTTTAATTGTCTCTCCTGTACTACTTGTTACTTTTTCTCCGTTAATAATCAAATGATAGAAATCACGCTTCATCGCCTCATGCTTAATTTCATTTTCTCCAATTGTTGTCATATGTCCAACTCCCCCTATTGTCCTGAAAAAACAGGTTTTCTTTTTTCCATAAATGCACGAACTCCTTCGAGGTGATCATTTGTTAGACCAGCTATTCGTTGTCCTTGTGCTTCAAGTTCAAGATAATCTTCAAATGAACTATCTGAAATCGCTTTCAAAGATCGTTTTATTAATCCTATTGCCTTTGTTGGTAAATTAGATAATCTTACCGCAAATGCAGAAACATCCTCACCCCATGTTTCCAAAGGAATAAGTTGGCTAGCTAATCCCATAGCTACAGCATCAGCAGCCGGCACTTTTTCACCAAAAACGGATAGTTCAATCGCTTTAGAATATCCGACTAACTGTGTTAAATAATAAAGATTTCCCGAATCTGGAATAAGACCGACATGTATGAAAGCGTTCATAAAGCTTGCACGATCCGATACAAGTCTGAAATCACAAGCTAGCGCTAAGCTGAATCCTGCTCCAGCCGCTACCCCATTTACCGCAGCAACAATCGGTTTTTCACATTGCCTCAATTGCTTTATCATTGGACCATAATGATCTCTTAACACCTGACCATGATCCATATGCTCATCGACTTCTGCTAAATCTTGGCCAGAACAAAAAGCCCGTCCTTCACCTGTTATGACAATACAGCGGACTTGCTCATCGTAAGCGGCCACTTTGATTGCTTCTTTTATTTCTCGATTCATTTGCGCGATAAATGCATTCAATTTGTCAGGTCTATTTAAATAAAGCCACGCGATTCCGTCTTTGACTTCATAACGAATCGTTTCAAACATACGGTAACCTCCTTATTTCCCTAGATAATTCGGCTTTCTCTTTTCGACAAACGCATTCATACCTTCTTTTTGGTCTTGTGTAGCAAAAAGTAGATAGAAGTTTTTCCTTTCATACTGCATTCCTTCATACAAAGGATAGTCCACAGCTTTGTTAACGGAATCTTTAATGAGCCGCAAAGAAAGAGGCGGCTGTTTTGCTAAGCGCTCTGCGAACTTCATCGTTTCTTCCATTACTAATTCTTGTGCTACGATTTTATTGATTATTCCGTGTTTAAGAGCAGATTCCGCAGAAATACGTTCTCCAGTCCAAAGCCACTCGAGTGCCTTTGTACGCCCAGCAAGTTTTGTTAGTCGCTGCGTACCACCCGCTCCCGGCATGACGCCAAGACCAACTTCTGGGAATGAAAACTCTGTACCACTTGCAGCGATTAATAAATCACAGCAAAGTGCAAGTTCAAAACCACCCCCAAAAACAAAGCCTTTGACAGCACCAATAATCGGTTTTTTAATGAGGGAAAAACGGTCCCAGTCGGCAAATTGATTTAGTAGTTCCAGGCTAACTGGAGTATCCTTCATCATTTCATCAATGTCAGCACCTGCTGAAAAAGCCCGTCCTTTACCAGATAGCACAATGACACGAACCTCATCATTTCGGTCGAATCGTTCCATCTCACTAACGATTTCACTAATCATTTTTCGATTCAATGAGTTTAACTGGCGGGGGCGATTCAGTTCGATAACTGCTATGCTTCCCGATATGGAAGTTTCAATGAACTCGAAACTGTTCATTACGCATCCTCACCAATCATTAATGTGACAAGATCACCTGCAAATCCCATTAAGTCTTTGCCAGATGCTCTTCCTTCAGGCGAACGTAAACCTTCCTGTAGTGCATCTAAATTATCATAATTCATTTCACATGTAAGATAATATTTTCCTTCGCCTCCCATTGGAGAACCTGTAACTTTGGTAACTTTCATCTCTCGAAGTCCTGGTATTTTCGCAGTAAGTGGTGCATGTACTTTGAAATAATGCTCATCAAAAGCCTCTTTGTTTTCAGGATGTTTGTACAATGCGATTAATTTAGCCATTTTCCTTCTCCTCACTTTACATTAATGTAGAAACAGGTTTCATTGCCTCGAAGACATTTTTACAATTTTTACAATATAAAATACTTCTACAAGCCGTTGGACCGAAAATATTTTCCATTGTTACATAGGTAGAGCCGCAATATGCACAATCAACATGCCATGTGCCGTCCTCCTCAAAGTGGCGTGGAGGGGGTGCGATTCCGAATTTTCTCAGATTTATATGTCCTTGTTCCGTTATACGGTCTGAAGTCCATGGTGGATGAAAAACGAATTCCACTTCCACGTTTATCACTTCCGGTATTTTTCTCACAGCATTTATCGTGTTCAATTTAATAATTTCAAGCGCAGGACATCCTAAAAAAGTCGGAAGTAGAACGACTTTTACATTATTTCCATCCGTAGTTACTTCTTCTACCATGCCAAGGTCGATAATGCTGATAGAGTCAATTTCCGGATCTTTTACATTATTAAGTACTTCAAAAATACGCTGGGTAGAAACTTCTACGGATAAAGCCATACAAGTCACCTCTTTTAAATGTCTCATTACCAGACTGCTATTGGATCAAGCTTGTAAACTTCGGAAAGTGTGAGTAATGCTTCCTCCAAATCTTTCGAATGATCACCTTTACGTCCGTTTTTCAATGGACTTTCCGGAATGGACGGTACTTCCATTTGAAGTTCAGCAAACACTGGGGCAATACTCGCCTTCCATTTTTCTTTCAATATTTCTTCACTAGCTACTAAACTATGTTTTTCAATTATTTCTTTTTCATTGCCATAAGAAAACACATCGCCAAAATCAGCCATCACGAGCGTAATTGCATCGTTCATTTTCTTCTTCGCTACTTCTGTTGAACTTAGTAATTGTTTAAACCATGTTTCCCAATGCAACCTGTGATAATAAAGCTCCATTTTCACTTTCACTGCCGTTTCCGCAATTGGACTGTACGAGCTTTCACATAACGAATCATTTTTCACTTTTTTCGCCTGCGTATAAAAATAACTTCTTACAACTTGAAAAGCCCAATCATACTGAGGAGTTTCCATGTAATATCCTTCCCCATTTACTCGCTCTGTCAAAACACTGTTTCTTCTTTCATTTGCAGAGCGCAAATGAGCAAGGCCGTCCGCATTTCCAACTTCTAAGTCTTCTAGTAATTTGTAGTACATTGCGGCATGACCCATGCTATCTTGACTAATAGATGAAGAAGCGACGTCTTCCTCAATATGGGGCGCTAGGCCAAGCCATTCAGACCCTCGGTAAGCGTATAAAAAATCGTCATCTGCAAGCTGGAATAATAAACATGTAATTGCTTTTTTATATTCTAGGCTCATGATATCGCTCATTTACGCTCTCCTCCCCAAGACAATATCTCTTTTTCATCCAAAATTTGTTGCTCGTATTGTCTCCACTTTTTCTTTAGGTAGCCATAGCCTTTTGTCGTGCGATAATCTTTATTGTCTAGTCTACCGAGCGTCATTTTCTCTTCGGTATTCATCTTTCGAATATCTTTGCGATTCACAATCCAAATGTCAGCGACCGGCTCACGGCGCATGAAATTTTCCTGCGCCAAAATCAACGCCATATCTTCATTTGGTGCTAACAAACTAAATTGATGCTGGAATGCAGAGCTTGGAGTTCGTTTGCTAAAAATTTCATATTCTTGATAAAATGTTTTCTCCGTTGCCATGTATTCTGCCTCCTTCCTCAATTGACTGTTGCGCTTAGAGCATCCCGCACCCATGCATTATTTTCGTACGAAGAACGCCTTAAGTTCAGCCTCGCTTGTGAACGTGGTCCTCCATTTTTAATAATTTTCTTAAATTCATTCCAATCTGGCTGTTTATACGACCAAAGCTTCGTTTCTGCATCTAATCGTAGCGTTGGATCTGGTATTTTTAATCCGAGTGATAAAATACGCGGAATGTATTTATCGAAAAAGATTTGCCTAAATTCTTCATTTGTTTTCGTTCGGATTTTATATTTAATGGTCAAGTCTTGTTTTGATGAGCCTGTCGTTTCTTTACTTGCCGGTCCAAAAAACATGAGTAATGCCTCCCACCAACGATTGAGCGACTCCTGAACCATTTCCTTTTGCTGATCAGTACCTTCTGAAAGCGCCATGATAATCGATTCACCATGCTGTGCATGGAACACTTCTTCTGCACAAATACGCTGCAATGCTCTAGCATAAGGACCATAGGAAGCGCCAAGCATATTCGTTTGTGTTATTATTGCTGCGCCGTCAACAAGCCATCCGATAATTCCTGCATCTGCCCAAGTTTTTGTTTCCATATGGAACACATTATGGAATTTCAAATCTCCATTGAATAAGTCTTGCATTAAATCCCCACGATTTTTTCCATATGGTAAAAGTAAATCCTCCGTTACCCGAAGAAGTAGCTGACCATGGCCCATTTCATCTTGAACCTTTGCCATAATGCCTAGCTTCCGAGAAAGTGAAGGCGCCCGAGGTACCCATTCTTTCTCAGGTAGCGCTCCCATTATTTCACTAATTCCATGCATGGAAATCAATCGGATCAAGGTTAGTCTATATTCTTCCGGCATCCAATCATCTGCCTCAATTTTGTCTCCTTCTTCAATTCGCTGCATAAAATGGGCCAATTGTTCTTCTTGCACTGTCACATCTAGTACCCCCTTTATTAAAGTTATGTTTTGCTGCCAATCTATATAACATCTAAATAACGTTATCTTTAACAACAGTTACATAATCATCTTGTTTTTCAAACTTATCCATCACACTAGTGCTATGAAGTGGTTGAACTTTTGAAGCTGGGTCTATATATACTTTTGCATTGCTAATCGCTGTCGGTGCTTCTCCAAATCCACTAGCAATCAGCTTCACTTTCCCTGGATATGTGCAAATGTCACCAGCAGCATAAATACCCGGGATACTAGTTTCCATTTTTGAATTTACGACAATGCTGTTTTTATCCAAATGAAGTCCCCAATTTTTTATCGGACCGAGTGAAGAAACAAATCCGTAATTCACAATTACATCATCAACATCAATGATTTTTGTTTCTATTCCTTTCACTTCCTTTAACACAACTTGTGCAATTCTCTCTTCTCCAATAAATTCGGTAGGAACAAATGGAGTCAAAACAGTAACAGATGAATTCATTAACGTTTTCACTGTATGTTCATGTGCTCGAAAATTATCACGACGATGTGCCAGTGTCACTTTTTCCGCAACCGGCTCTAACATGAGGGCCCAATCTACAGCAGAATCCCCTCCGCCAAATAATTGTACTTTTTTACCTGCGAATTGTTGTAAATCATTAATAAAGTAATGCAAATTGCTTTCCTCAAATTTCGTGGAATTTGCAAGGTCTAGCTTCTTCGGTTGGAATGCACCATTTCCGGATGTAATAATAATTGCTTTAGTAAAATGTGTCCCTGCTTTCGTCATTAGCTTAAAAGATCTATCTGGCAGTCTTTCTATCTCAGTTACCGCTTCCCCTAAACAAATTGTTTGTTCAAATTGGACCATTTGATCCTTTAATCTATTAACGAGATGTTGTGCGGTTATTTTTGGAAAACCAGCAACATCGTAAATATACTTTTCTGGATACAATGCGGATAATTGTCCTCCCAACTGCGGTAGACTCTCAATGATTTTGCAAGACATATTTCGAAGACCTGCATAAAAAGCAGTAAACAAACCGACTGGTCCTCCCCCGATAATCGTTACGTCAAAAATTTCCTCATTGTGAGACAAACATAATTCCTCCTTCTGAATGAACTTTCTTGCCATTTAGTTACATAAACAATCATATAACGAAAAATTAACGACTATATGTTTTTTTGTAATGTTTATATTAGATTAATAGTTCAGAACACATAAGTCAACTAAGAATTCAGAAAATTTATCACAGGTATTAGATTCCCAGCAGAGCATATAATAAAAACGCTGATCCTATGTTAAAGGATCAGCGTTTTATGTATGTATTAATACCTTTTTGAAATCTACATTTTTTCTTAACCAAGATCAGAAGGAAAAAACTCCATTGGCTCTTCACAATGAACGTAACCATTTCGCTTGTAGTAATCAATGCTATCCTCACTCGGCCAAACGATAATAAATTCGCACTTCCTTTCTTTAGACCATTGATTTATAGCCGTAATCAACTTACTTCCAATCCCTTTGTTTCTAAAATCCTTGATTGTATATACATTTGTCATGAAAGCAAATGGATTCGTTATTCTTCCCGGGCGCGGTACTTTTTGAATTATTTCTATGTAAATATGTGCTACAATTTTTTCTTCTACCTCTGCTACCCATATAAACCATAGATCACTATTAACAGCGCTTGCTAAAAAATCCCTACACTCCGATTTAAAAGATTCTAAATTTACCCCATCCGTCACCTGATATTCTTTATCTTCGAATGTAAAATCCCATCTCATTTGAATTAACTGATCTATATCTGTTTCTTCAGCTAATCTAATTTTCAAAAGTAACCCTCCTTTTAAATTTTATGTTGCGGTTTCAAAAATCATTTCTACAGCCTCGCTTGAGCAAAACCCATTCTACACATGGACCAGTTCAGTGTTGTATTCTGAATTTCATCGTGTAAATCCCATAGAGTATCAACCAATCTCAATTCAACATTCCTTTTGAACAACTCAGAAAATAAATCCACAACTTTAATTTTATTAATAGGAATTTGTTCTTTTATACTAATAAAATAACCTGCATTGTCATCTTGCAAACTAAATGAACTTGTATCGAATTCATACAAGAATAATGTAGTATTCTTCATTGCTTCAAACCACCTATTTTCAATCACAACTGTATGAACACAGGTCTTAGAAGAAAAATACCTCAATCTGTCTACCTCAGAAGTATTTTCCCCCACATAGTAACAAACACGTGGATAGTTTCTAGGTGTTAAAAAATTCGGTAAGCATTTTTCGTTTATAGCCCATACAAGAGGGTTTGTAGGATCTAAATCAATACGAGTAGGAATACGTGGTTCAAAAAATTCAATATTATTTTCTTCACTTACATGAAAGATTCTCATATAGCCTCCTTGCCTATTTCTTAGTATTCTCGTCTTACACTGATTAAATTAGCTCTTGTTTAATCTCATTAAATTACTGCCATTTAAGTCTGTTGAAAAACCAAATTTCTCATAGTATTCAACTAAACTATCCAGACAATAAAGCTCTACTCTATCGACATCTCGAACAAGTGGATGTTCCAAAATACTGTTCATCAAGATTGTACCTATACCACCATTTCTGAAATTTTCTTTCGTCATTACATCAAATATAAACGCTCGATATATCGTGTCTGTAATTACCCTAGCAAAGCCTATTAATTCCTCTGTTTCGACATGGACTAGTCCAATTACTACAGTACTGTTATCCACCATCTTCCTTATATCAGGAATCTCACGAATTTGCGTCCACCACTCATTTTTAAATAAGCTATGTAGTTCGATTAATTGGCTTTCATTAAGTTCCTCAATCACTTTGTAATTCATAGTTATATAACTCCTTTTCCTTATTCTCAGAACTACATATTTACATACATATTCTTCACCCTCTCACTAAAACCCTTTTAAAATGTGAAAAAACTATGTCTCAGACTAATGAATGATTTTTCATCAAACATATTGCATGTTGACCAATCAATCCTTATATTTATACTAAATGGATATAACATGTGGGAAAGAAGTGAAAAAAACATGGAAGCTTCTAAACAAAAAGCACAATTTACTATACTAAGTAGTGACTCTACAAATGGCGATGGTGGATTTGGTGTAGGTACGCTTGATCTGAATAATATTACACCGCTCATTATCGATGTTGATCACGAAGAAGTCTTTATTGACATGGAAGCATTGCATGGTCGTAGTCGTATCGAGAAAAAGGTACGCTTTTCACCGGAACGTGAACATGTAGGTGAAAGTTTTCATACGTATTGGATTGTTTGGCTAGCGATGGAAACTTCGATTAATGGGCCCTATTATGCGGGCTGTACGGCAAGTGAAGTACTAGTTTCTAAAGAAGAGAAACGCATTAAACTTGGCTACAAATCACTTCCAGAACAAGTAAACATGCTAGATAAAGCAATGAAAGGCAAGTTTATACTCGACCATTTAGATCCAAAACCGAAGGAATTATTGTTCCGCTTTTTAAAAAATTTCAATATAAATTATTGGGAACAAAGTCCACAATTATTAAAAGAAGAAAGTAGGTAAATAAATGACATATGTAATTATTGACGCTTGTAAAGATGAAAAGGCAGCAGTTTGTTTAGATGTTTGTCCAGTAGATTGTATTATCCCTATAACAACTCAATATATAATTGATCCAAATCTATGCATTGATTGTGGAGCGTGTGAAACAGTTTGTCCAGTTGAAGCAATTTATCATGAAGATGACTTACTTGATGAAGATCAACCATCCAGAATCATGGCGATGAATCATTTTAGATCGTAGTTTTCAGAGTATAAAATGGGTCTATTAAATGCATTCAAGCTAAGTTTATTACTACCTAAGAAAAAAGCCGTATATCAATTAAATCGTGTAAAGACAAAAGATTTTTTACTGTACATCTTACTATTACATGTTTTATTTGCTCTACCAAATGGCGTTTCATTAATAGTCGATTTTATGAAAAGTGAAGATCTTGATAACACCTTATTATTAGCAGGATTTTTATATCCCCTTCTAGTCATCATGACTGGAACGATCATTATTTCACTGCTCGCAATGGTCGGAGTATTAGTAAGATGGATGACAAAACGTAAATTAGTTTACCAACTGTTATGGAAAATGGCGATGTATGCATGTACATACCCCGTAATACTATATGTCATTTCCAGCTTATTACATCAAACGACTACCATTGAATATATAGGGTTATTACTATTATTTCTAATTATTTTTACAAAAATGATTTTAACCTACCCCCAAATGAAAAAATAAGCGAAGAGATAAATTCTCTTCGCTTATTTTTTATTTCATGTGCCACAAAACGTTTGGTAAGAACCGTCTGCTTCGTCAGGTAACTTCGAGTATTCAACTTGCTCAGGAGAATACAAATAAGGATTGGAAAGTGCACGCAGAAGCTGCTCCATCACACTGTAGTCTTCTTGTTCTACTGCCGCTTTTAATGCCTCTTCTACACGATGATTACGTGGAATGATTGCAGGGTTACTCTCTCGCATTAATTGAAGCGAAAGATCTTTCGATTCTTGCTGCCTATCTAACCTTTTCTGCCACTTATCATGCCATTGATCGAATTCTTGGATGCCAAATAGGGCAGTCTCCTCCACTTTATCCATTGTCAATGCTCGAAAAGTATTCGTATAATCAGCTCGATACTTCTGCATCAAACCAAGTAGTTCATCAAAAAGCTCTTTATCTTGTACCTCTTCGTTATATAGGCCAAGCTTTGCTCTCATTCCTGATAACCAATGCGCATCATACAAATCAGTAAAATGGTACATTTCGTGTTGGGCTAGTTTAATCGCCTCTTCTTGATTTTCATGGAGAAGTGGCAATAAAGCTTCTGCCAATCGAGCGAGATTCCATCCAGCCATACGGGGTTGATTATTATAGGCATAACGACCGTCTCTATCTATAGAACTAAAAACTGTTTCCTCGTCAAAAGTATCCATAAAAGCACAAGGTCCATAATCAATCGTCTCTCCACTAATTGTCATATTATCCGTGTTCATCACTCCATGAATAAAACCAGTTAACTGCCATTTTGCAATTAGCTCAGCCTGACGTTTAATCACCCCTTGAAGTAAAGACACATAACGATTAGAAGTTATTTCAACCTTTGAAAAATGTCGATCCAAGGCATAATCCGCTAAAAGTTGAAGTTCCTCTAAAGTCCCCCATTTCGCAACAAATTGAAATGTGCCGACACGCAGATGACTGCTAGCTACACGAGTCAAGACTGCCCCCGGTAAATCCGTTTCACGAATAACAGATTCACCAGTTGTTACTACGGCTAAGCTCCGAGTTGTAGGAATACCTAATCCATGCATCGCTTCACTAATAATATATTCGCGTAACATTGGTCCAAGTGATGCCCGGCCGTCTCCTCCTCGAGAATAAGCAGTTCTTCCAGCCCCTTTAAGCTGAATATCAACTCTCTCTCCTCCGGGAGTAATTTGCTCACCAAGTAGAATAGCCCTTCCATCTCCTAGCATATTAAAGTAGCCAAATTGATGTCCCGCATAAGCTTGAGCCAGTGGAGAACCTCCTTCTGGTACTCGGTTTCCAGCGAACACTTCCACTCCTTCTTCACTTTGCAACGATTCGACATTCAATCCAAGTGATGCAGCCAACTCTTCATTGAAAACAACCAATTTCGGTGAAGAAACGGGATTTAAGGGAAGCGATGTAAAAAATGAATTAGGTAAACGTGCATAACTTGTATCTATATTCCATACTGTTTTGTTTTTTTCATTACCCATTATAATCTTGTCTCCTTCTTCCACCTTCATCTTATGTACTTTAACTTTATGACAGAATCTATGATAGAGCAACTTTTGTCATTTAAAGTAGAAAAAAACCGCTCCGTTTTCTACCCAGAGCAGTTTTTTCGCATATTAATAAATATTTCTATCCCAGAATCGTTGTTGTGCTATTGCTTTAACAAACTCGTTGCCGAATTCTGGATTTCCAGTTGCAAATAAGATTCCAGGTCCTACATTTGCATTAGATGCATCGAAAAATGGGATACCTGATGCGGCAAATCCAATCGGTTTAAAATGTTTAAACGCTTCATTTATAAAATAGGTCATATCTGAATTAAATTTTGCTTGATTGTCAGCCTTTCCGCCGACAACGTATAACGAGTCAAACAATACAGGAGCCGTTGTGAGAAAAGTTTCATTCACTTTTACTTTATGTCCCTCTTCACTTTTAATCACTCCAAGCCTTTGAGCTACAATACTATATTGAACACCGAAACGTCTAAGCGTTTTAATCACTGCTTCCACCTCATCCAAATCGAAGCCGTTGCCAATGAGCACAGCGACTTTCAAGGTTTGCGGCACTTTTATCGTGTTCTTCTGACTAAGTGCAGGAGAAGATGCTGTTTCCTCCGATTGCACTCCAATCGGGCGATTCACCCCTAAATTGTCCGCAATAATTTTCGCCATCGTTTCATCTACATGGACAAACATATCCACTACTTGCTGTCTAACACTGAGGCTATTTACTTTTCCAACTTCAAAAGTAAATGCATCGATAATATGTTGCCTTTCTGGGCCTGACATACTGTTCCAAAATAGCCTAGCCTGTGAAAAATGATCGTTGAACGACGGACTCCTTGCCTGAATAATGCGTCCCTCGACTTTCTCTTCATAATGAACAAAGCCACCTTCTTTTGCAGTACTTGTAGACGGTGTATTATTCGCTAAGGAGTTTTTATGATAACTTACTTGCCCCATATTGATCGTTTGACGGCTAAAGCCATTTCGCTGGTTATTATGGAATGGACAAACAGCACGATTGATTGGAATTTCAGTAAAGTTTGGTCCACCAAGACGAAGCAATTGTGTATCTATATACGAAAACAACCGTCCTTGTAAAAGTGGATCATTTGTAAAATCAATACCAGGTACAATATTTCCAGGATGAAATGCAACTTGCTCCGTTTCTGCAAAAACATTATCGACATTTCGATTTAATGTCATCTTACCAATAATTTTTACTGGTACTATTTCTTCTGGCCAAAGTTTAGTTGCATCGAGAATATCGAAAGTAAACTTAAATTCATCTGCTTGCTCTATCATCTGCACACCAAGTTCATACTCGGCAAAAAAGCCCTTTTCAATCATTTCCCATAAGTCACGTCGCTGATAATCTGGATCTTTCCCAGCAATTTTTTGTGCTTCATCCCAAACAAGCGAATGAACGCCTAATATAGGCTTCCAATGAAACTTCACAAATCTAGCTACTCCTTCTGCATTGACGAAACGGAACGTATGAACGCCAAATCCTTCCATCATTCGAAAATTTTTAGGAATAGTCCTATCAGACATATGCCACATAATCATGTGAGCAGATTCCTGATTGTTAGCGACAAAATCCCAAAATGTATCATGAGCGGAAGCCGCTTGTGGCATATCATTATTGGGTTCTGGTTTGACTGCATGAATAAGGTCTGGGAACTTCATTGCATCTTGTATGAAAAAAATTGGAATATTATTTCCTACTAAATCATAGTTTCCTTCTTGTGTATAAAATTTAACAGCAAAACCTCTAACATCCCGAACAGTATCAGCTGAACCTAAGCTTCCTACAACATTTGAAAACCTCGTAAATACAGGTGTTTTAGTTCCAGCTTTTTGCAAAAATCCTGCTTTCGTGAATTCCTCCATCGATTCATATAATTCAAATTCTCCATGAGCAGCGTATCCTCTTGCATGCACAACCCTTTCCGGAATGCGCTCATGATCAAAATGGGTAATTTTCTCCCTAAGGTGGAAGTCCTCCATTATCGTTGGTCCACGTATTCCAGCTTTCAATGATTCCTCATCATTTGAAATTCTGACTCCTTGATTGGTCGTAAGTTTTTTTCCATCATTATTTACTCTGAACTGTTCTAGCTGTCTATCCTTACTGTCTTCTATATTCCTTTTTTGATTGGACAACGGTTTATCCATGCAATCTCCTTCCACTATGGTACTAATAACCCTGTACATATTGTATGTAATTCCAAAGTTGCTTAGTACGAAGCTAGAGCCTTACAATATAAGTAGGATGATAAAAATACATAGAAAGGAGTGGAATAGTGAATATCGTACAATTCGAGAAAACAGACACCGAAGAAATTGTTGCATTATTTTATAATACGGTTCACACTATTTGTGTGGATGACTATTCGAATGAACAGCTCAACGCCTGGGCTCCTTTAAGTGAAGTTGAAAGCAAAATAGAAAATTGGAGTACTAGCTTGTCTGAAAATATAACTTATGTTGCAAAAAAAGACGCTAGTATAGTAGGATTTGCGGATTTAACATATGATGGCTTGCTCGACAGGCTATATGTACATAAAGATTTTCAATGCTTAGGCATCGCTTCCACTTTGCTTGCAAAGCTAGAGTCTGCGGCAATTCAATTAAAAATGTTAGAAATAAAAACATATGCAAGTATTACCGCAAAACCTTTTTTTGAAAACCATGACTATACTTGCATCCATCGAAATACAGTCGAACGCAATGGAACAATTTTAACTAACTTCTATATGAAAAAAACGTTATGAGAAAGAAAGGAAGATTCGATGCTTAAAAGTTTACATATTTATTTAAGACCTCTTACAATTCAAGATGCTAGCGAATTACTAAAACTAGAAAAGAGAAACCAAGATTTTTTTGGACAGTATTCCATGTCTCGCCCAGAATCATACTGGACTGTAGAGGCTCAAAAAGAATTAATAGAAAAATGGGAAGAAAATACGAAGAAAGAAACGGAATACCGTTTTGGAATATTTACTATTGACGGTGACCTCCTTATTGGAACTATCGGCTTATTTCAAGTCTTTCGTGGGCCTGCACAAAAAGCTATTTTAGGGTATTCACTTGACCAAGAACATAACGGGAAAGGGTACACGACTGAGGCGGCTAAACTAGTGATTAATTTCGCTTTTGAAACCCTTCATTTACATCGCATTGAAGCTGGAGTGATGCCTGTAAACTTAGGCTCCATAAGAGTTTTAGAAAAAGCTGGTCTTCATAAAGAAGGAATAGCTAAGAAAAATGTAAAAATTAATGGCAATTGGGAAGACCATCAAATGTTAGCGATCATCAATCCAAATGATTAAAAGCTAGCAAAAAGGAGCACTTTCAATGGAAAAAGAAAAATTACAAACTTATTGTCTAACCCTTCCTGGAGTTACACATGATTATCAAATGGAATGGCGTGCAGATCGTTATCATGTTGGTGGAAAAATGTTTGCAATGATGGGTGGCGACTCGGAAAGAAAGCCTATTATAACGTTGAAATGCGAACCAACACGTGCCGAAGAGCTAAGAGCCACTTATGACGATATCGTTCCGGGTTATTATATGAATAAAACACATTGGAACTCTATTTACGTGGATTCTGATTTAACGAATGAATTGTTGGAAAGACTTATTTTACATTCCTATCAATTAGTTTTTCAAAAGCTAACGAAAAAAATGCAAAATCAAATTAATCAGAGTGACCTTTAACTGATGCTTCAATTTGTTTGAATACACTAGCCATATGCCTCTGTTCTTTTTTCAATGTTGAATAAGCTATATTTATACTGGAGATGCACTCCACACCTCCTCGGTTGCATCTCCAGTATTTTTATTACATAACCCTAACATGAAAAATAGAACGGGAGGCTGTTCGTTTGACTTCACTACAAACAAATACGTTTGATTTTTCCGCTGAAAAACTGGTCATCATTGGGGAAACGATCGCAAAAATAGGCGAAGGAATTACTATTATTGCTGAATTACTTGTGTTG
The DNA here is from genome assembly GCF_032154225.1 of Psychrobacillus sp. Classification (GTDB taxonomy): domain Bacteria; phylum Bacillota; class Bacilli; order Bacillales_A; family Planococcaceae; genus Psychrobacillus. The sequence goes on along the minus strand of NZ_JALDYF010000004.1, from coordinate 22,226 downwards.
GAGGAAGAAAAAGAGAATATAAAGTTACAAAAACAAATTGATTATTTAACTGCTGAAAATGAAAGGCTGAAAAAAGAACTCGCGAAAAAGAAACCAAGCTGGCTATAAGGCTAATCCTTTAGCTAGCTTGGTTTCTTAGTTAGATAATCAATCGACTTGTTATAAAATGATTTAAATTTGCTCGATTTTTTCAATTTCTCATCCAGTTATTTTTGCAATTAATTCATCTAGTTAAATTAGCTTTATTTTTTATTAAAAAATCCTTTACCTAATGTTTCTACGGCCCTAGGGAACACTGCGTACAGCTTACTAGTAAAATTCATATAAAATGGAAGGTCTATTTCTCGTACGGGACGTTCTATTGCTTTTGCAATAGCAGAAGCGACTTTTTCTGGAGACAATAAATGTTTTTTCATTTTATCTCGATAATTTCCTGTTTCGTCTGCCAAATCAAGAAACGGTGTATCAATTGGTCCTGGGTTAATAGTCGTTACTATAATTCCATATTCTTTTAGCTCCATGCGAGCAGCATTCGCAAAGCCAATAATCGCATGTTTAGACGCAGCATAAACGGAAGCTTTTGAAGTCGCTACTTTACCAGCTTGCGAAGCGACAAAAAGAATATGTCCGCTCCGTTTTTCTTTCATTTTCGTTGCGAAATATTTCGTCAACAGCATTGGTGCTACTACATTTACATCCATCATTTGCTCAATATCCTGCAGTTCCAGCTCCGTAATATAAGAAAATGTTCCAACACCTGCCGATAATACGACAACATCTGGTGAACCTACATCTCGGAGAATACTTTCCAAATCTTGCTCTTCCGTTAAGTCTGCTTGGATTGTTTGTATGCCGAGCTTGGATAATTCAGCCAAAGCATTTGCGTTACGTCCAGTTGCCCACACTTCATGACCTGCACAACTTAGCTGTTTTGCTAGTAGTAACCCTACCCCACTTGTTGCTCCAGTTATAAATATTCTTTTACGCTTGTTCATACAAAAATATCCCATTTTCGTTTTTATGCTCTACGATATAACCCTCATCCAAAAGGTAATCAACCTGACCTATTGTTTCCGAAAGAGTTAAACCAAGTTCTTTTTCATATACTTTCGGAAATAGCTCTTGCGTCAGTTCAAAAATTGTTTTTTCTCCTGCTTTTATCATATCAAACACTTTTAACGCTCGTTCTTTTTGTTTTTCTAAACGACTCTCAATTAACTCCTGCACATCATACACTTCATTGCCATGGCCACTATATACTTTTTCAACTGGCAAGCTTTGGATTCGTTTTAATGCTGCATTATATTGAAGCATCGACTTTGGACGCCCATTTTCTTTAATCAGCGGAGGTTCAATTAAAGGATTTGATGAAATTTTTTCAATTACATGATCTCCGCCAATTAGGATTCCTGTTTTCTCTGACCAGAAAGACAAATGACTTTGAGCGTGACCTAGTGTTTCCAGCACAACAAAGTCGGGATGACCAGGAAGTGCATCTCCTTCTTTTAAAAAGCGATCAAGTGATTTTTGACCCATTAAGTTCAGCGGTCTTTTCATCTTTTCAAGCCAATGAAAATAACTTTCGGGTACTCCTTCTTCCATAAGACATTGCATATAAAACGCATCGTGATATTCAAAAAAATCTACATCTCGAGTTAACCACGCTTGATTGTATTCATGACCAAGTAATGTTGCATGTTCAAATGCATTGACCCATCCGGAATGATCTGGATGATGATGCGTTAACAATACTTGCTCAATATCGCTTAATACATAACCTGCTTCTTTAATGCCTGCTTTCAATACTTCCAAAGCAACTTCTGTTTTTGGACCAACATCAACTAGAGTTAATGCATCCCCTTTTAAAATATATGAATTAACATCTCCAACAGCAAATGGTGTTGGGATTTCAATTTTATGTATCATATTATATAATCTCCTTTGAATGAATAGCTATTCATTCTATTGTACATCTTTTCCAAACAGTCGTCACTATAATGAAGTTGACTTTTACGAAGATCACACATATAATTTTATTAATTCAGAAAATTATGAGCTTAGATAAAGATTAGTACATATATGATGGAGTTTAGAGAGTGAAATGATCCGCTGAAAGTTTTGCCTCCCGCTCATATGTCGAACCTACTTTGGAGCTACTATGTAAACATAGTCGTGCCTTCGCGATAAGAAGGATTAAGTTGTGCTGATTTTCAGCAAATTTAGGTGGTACCGCGGAGACATGCGTTTTCGTCCTTATTATTAAGGATGAGAGCGCTTTTTTTATTTTAAGAGGAGGAATTGGAATGGACAAAATTGTATTTATCGGTGCTGGTTCAATGGCTGAAGCAATTATTAATGGTTTAACGAAGGAAGAAAAAATTTCCCCTGAACATATTCATGTGACGAATAAATCAGATGTAGAGCAATTGCAACAATTGAAAAAAACGTATAATATCCAAATAGTTTGTGAAGAAAAAAAGGCACTAAAAGAAGCGGAAATTGTCTTTTTAGCAATGAAGCCAAAAGATGCGAAAGATGCAATGATAGAAATTGCTCCTTATTTAAGTAGTAGCGCAACAATCATCTCTGTCATCGCCGGAGTAACGATCCAAACAATTACAAATTATCTTGGAAGTCGTCCGATTGCTCGAGTTATGCCAAATACTTCTGCCGCTGTGGGTTTAAGTGCATCCGCCGTTAGTTGGAATAAGCTTATTTCTGAAGAAGCAAAACTGAAAATAATCAATATATTAGAGTCAATTGGAACTGTACAGGCAGTTGAGGAAGAAGATTTGCATGTCGTAACCGCACTTGCAGGAAGTGGACCAGCATACATCTATTATTTTGCGGAGCATTTTGAAGCAGCAGCTATTTCTCATGGACTAAGTAAAGAAGATGCTCGCCAATTATTCATTCAAACGATGGAAGGAGCAGCTCAAATGTTGAAAAAAGGTGATGTTGAACCACAAGAACTTCGTCGGAAAGTAACAAGCCCTGGTGGAACTACGGAAGCTGGTGTAGAGCAACTTATTCAGCATAATGTGAAAGATGCTATTTTTGCTTGTATCGATGCTGCACAAAACAGATCTCGTGAGTTTGCAAAACAATATGAGTAACAATTCTGATATACTGTTAACAGTATAAGCTTAGTTAGAAAGGCGTGCAGGGAACTGGATAATTCTTACTTCGTTGGTTGGGGTACTCTTGCCCTCATTAATGCCGGAATTGCTCAAGGGAAAAATAGGAGTGGCTTAAATTGGTTTCTACTCTCCCTTTTAATAGGACCTATTGCAACATTGTCTTTAGTAATTTCGGAAAAAAAATGAAAAATCCCGAGTGTCTTCAATCGCTCGGGATTTTTTTATTGAATGATGGGTGTTAGTTTATCATCAGACCAATTAAATTCGGAAAAATCTTCTGCAACATAAACTGGGAAGTCAAATTCAGCTACTTGTCCTACCATTTCTTTTATCTGGGACGGCAAAAAACGTGCGCTAATATGATTTACGATTAAATTTTTCGCGTTTGCTTGTTTACATACATTTGCCGCATCTAAAATCGTAGCATGCCCATATAAACGGGCTAATTCAGCCGTTTCTTTGTCAAAAGTGGCCTCGTGCACGACAATATCTGCTCCTTGGCTAAGCGAAATAGAGTTCTCGCAAAACTTTGTATCACCTAATATCGCCACTTTAAAGCCATTTTTTTGTTCGCCAGTAACTTCTTTACTCGTCACGACTCTACCGTCAGCAAGTTCTATGTCTCTTCCCTCTTTTAATTGCTTTAAAAGTGGACCTCTTGGAACACCTAGTGCATCCGTTTTTTCAATAAGTAATTCGGGTAGTAATGGCTTTTGTGTTACTGTATAGCCGTAGCATAGCACGACATGCTCTAGTGTTTTAGCCTCCACGATAAAATCATCGTCTTCAAAAATGACCCCTTCGTCAATTTCGATGATTGTAAGTGGGTATTGTAAATGTGTAGTCGTTGTTGAAAGTGTAACGTCTATCCAAGCTTTAATTCCTTTTGGCCCATAAATCGTTAGGGGCTCTTCTCCACTTAAAAATGAGCGTGAGCCGAGTAAACCAGGCAGTCCAAAAATATGGTCTCCATGTAAATGTGTGATGAAAATTTTCTCTAGCTTACGTGGCTTTAATGTTGTATGAAGAATTTGATGCTGAGTTGCTTCTCCGCAATCGAATAGCCAAAAGCTTCCTCGTTCATCGAGTAACTTAAGTGCTGTTGCAGTTGTATTTCGCTGCTTCGATGGCATTCCTGCCCCAGTTCCTAAAAATAATAATTGCATCTATTCACCTGTTTTCTATTCTGCTTCATGAATTTCTTCCTAGCTTAAACTAACTTTTGTTTTCCATTTCACAACTTTTCTTTCGCTAAATAACGATTAAAGTTTGTTATAAACATACTTTACATATTAATGGACATATTAGCAAATCCCTTTAGTATCAGCTTGGCAAAATTAAAGAAGACTATCCGCTAATTCAGATAGTCCCCTCACTTATTCTTTTCCCATAAAACCTTTGCCTTTATATATTGCATTGACCGTCTGCACAACTATTAGCTCCATCACCAACCATACTTAGGGAAGGACGAATACCTGCAATTTCTGCCGCTTGATGCAATGTTTTTACAAATACTTCACTTGGCTCTGCTCCAACAATGCCATATTTGTTTTCAAACACAAAGAAAGGTACGCTCTCTACACCAATTTGTTGTGCATCGTAGCTATCTTTCTCTATTTCTTCCATAAACTTAGTTGAATGTAATACTTCTTTTGCTTCCTCTACATCCAGTTCTAACTCTGCTATAGTAGACAAAAGAAATGCCTCATCGATTAAATCAGCACCTTCTGTGAAGTAACTTTTCATTAAAAGTTCAGTGAATACTTGGTCTTGTTGAAATTGCTTTGCCCATTTTGCTAATCGATGTGCTTTTTCTGTATTTGCAGTTTTCATACGATCAAAATCGTATTCTAAACCAACTTCTTTTGCTCTTGCAGAGATCCCTTCAGTAGTCTGTTTTACTTCCTCTAGGGACATTTCGTATTTAGCTGCTAACCCATCTAAAAAACTAGGTGCATTTTCAAAAGGAGTATGTGGTGCAATTTGATAAGCTTTATATTCTATTTCGACTTTGCCCTCGTAGCCAGCCTCACTGATAGCCTGCTCTAACTGTCTTTTTCCTATATAACAAAAAGGACATGTAAAATCCGAAAACAACTCAATTTTCATTTTCATAACCTCTTTTATAAAATATCAATCCAAATTTTAATAGCTGTCGCTAAAATCAGAACTGCTAAAAACCATTGCAATACTTTTGTATTCATACGTTTACCTAATTTTGCACCTAATGGGGCTGAAATAAGACTTGCAACAATCATAATGATTGCTGGCCAGTAATCAACTTGTCCAGTCATCAGTTTCCCTACCGTACCTCCAATAGAAGAGATAAACGTAATCGCTAAACTTGATGCAATCGTTATACGTGTCGGAATACCTAGTACTACTAACATAATTGGCACAAGTATAAATCCGCCTGCAGCACCAACGATTCCTGAACCAATCCCTACAATCAATGCTAGTACCGCCGCTAATGGTTTGCTAAATGTTATGTCATCCATCGGTTTATCGTCAATTTGTTTCTTTGGAACAAACATCATTATTGCTGCAATTAACGCTAAAATACCATAAACAATATTTACAGCAGCTTCGGATAAAAACTGTGAGCCGTAACTTCCTATGAAACTACCAACTAAAATGGCACCACCCATACTAATAATAAGTGATTTGTTTAAATATCCACCTTTTCTGTATGCCCAAACACCTGCAATTGATGCAAAAAAGACTTGAACTGCACTGATCCCACTTACCTCATGCGCCGTAAACGCTGTAAAACCTAAAAGTGGTGGAATGTATAGCAACATTGGGTATTTAATAATTGATCCACCAATACCAAGCATACCTGAAATGAAGGACCCAATAAAGCCAATGGCAAATAACGTAATAATCCATGTAATGTCCATTTATTTACCTTCTTTCTAAAATAAAAAGGTGGGAATGCACCCACCGTAACTTTTACGCTTTTTCAATAAAGAATACTAATACGCCTGCTTCTTCTTTTTGTTCTAAAATTGTGTGACCACCTGCTTTTGACCAAGCAGGAATATCCGCCAAAGCACCTTTGTCTGTCACATGTACTTCTAATACTTCTCCAGAGTTGATAGTATCCATTGCCTTTTTTGTACGTACGATTGGCATTGGACAAGCTAAACCTTTTGCATCTAATACTTTTGTCGAATTCATTTTCATTTCTCCATTTCACTTAAATAATTTTTACTGTTTTTCATTTCTCTTACTTAAAATTCAATTACTTAACGAACTGCACAACGGTTTGGACCGATTTCCATTTCCGTTTGCTCATCAGCTGACGGTGTAATTTTCCCCATGTTTACTTGGCGGATTTCTTGGTATGCATTTGGTTGAGGTGGTAAATTATCCGTTACAATGCTACGGAATTCTGCCTCGTCCTCAATATTTAAACCATGATTTTCGGCGAATAAATCACCTAAACGTTTTGCAACTGTTCCATCTTCATTTAACTCTTCAATGATCATGAAATGAGCTGGTAAAACGATTAATTCATTTGATAATTCACGGTAGCGCGTATAAAGTGTTTCTCTTAAATCACCTACCCAATCATCAGCTAGGCCAGCTAAGTCTGGACGACCAATTGAGTCGATAAACAATATATCACCCGTTAATAGGAATTTATTATCTATGATGAATGATGTTGATCCAATTGTATGACCTGGTGAGTATAATGCTTGGATACTTATTGTTGTATTACCAATTTTTACTTCGGTATTATCTAAAAGTGGTGCATAATCGAATACAACTTCTTCCGCATCTTTTGGTGGCAGGTAATAAGTTGCCCCAGTAGTTGCCGCGATATGACGACCGCCTGAAATATGGTCTGCGTGTAAGTGCGTATCAAATATATTCGTAATTTTCACGTTTTTGCTTTCTGCAAAGTTTGTGAATACATCTACAGCTCTTGTAGCATCAATAATTGCAGCTTCACCATTTGATATTATCATGTATGAAAGGCATCCTTTGCCAAGTCGTACGAATTGATAAAGCTCGCCACCATTTTCAAGATCACTTACTTTGATTGGCACTAAATATTCACTCCAAGATTTCATTCCTCCAACAAGGTATGAAGCATCGCGACCTGCATCTGATAGCATTTCTGCTATCATGATAGATGAACCTTCTTTAGCACATACTACTAATATATCTTTATCTGTTGGAATTTGTGGAAGAATTTCTTCTACACCATCTAATAATTCAAAGTAAGGTATATTTAAATAGTTAAACTTTTGTCCTTCAATTTTCCAATCTGCGTATGCGTCCGCATTACGTACATCTAAAATGAATAAATCTTCATTGCTAATAACTTTTTTAGCTACTTGTGCAGCTGTAAATTTGTTTACTGTCATCTGAAATTACCCCCACAGGTATTATTTGATTGAAAATTTTTTTCCTAGTTAGACCAATTAAAAAGTTAATGATGGTGCTGCGTCTTTAGCAAACTCAAGGAATGTAACTGCTCCACCAACTTCAATACCGTCTACGAAATCATCTTTCGTTAATCCCATAACATCCATCGTCATTTGACAAGCAATAAATTTAACTCCTAATTCTTGTGCCATTTCGACTAATTGAGGAATAGCTGGTACGCTTGCTTTCACAAAACCTTCTGCAATCGATTCACGACCTTCAGGCATTGGAAGTGCGTGCATTCCCTGTTTGTGTATTAAACTTAATCCTTCAAATGTAAAGAAAATCGTTACTTCTTTCTCTGTAGCAGCCGCAGCTGTTGCGATATTGAATACTTTATAAGCGTCAAAAAGACCACCGTTACTTGCGATAATTGCAACTTTATTTGACATATTTGTTTCCTCCTATTAGATGTTTTTTTGTAAGTCGCCATTCCATGAAGTCATGCCGGGCATTACGTTCCAAACTTTTGTAAATCCATTTTTCACTAGTTTTTGAGCTGCTAAATCACTTCGTTTACCTGTTCGACAGATCACATAAAATACATCTTCCTTATTCAACTCAGCTAGACGCGCTTCTAAATCACCCATCGGAATCGATTTAGCTCCTGCAATATGACCAAATGCATACTCTGCTTCCTCACGTACATCAAGTAATATTCCTCCAGCCGCAATTTGCTCTGCAAGTTGATCAATTTGCACAATTTGTTCATGCGTTTTTTCTACCACTGAATCGTCTGAACATTTGCGGATATAATGTTTAAGCAGTTCTCCATCTTCAGTTGTACCGATATACTGATGACCTACTGCTTCTGCCCATGCAGCGATATCTGCTTTAGATCCTTTATCCGTTGCAGAAACCTCTAAAATCTGACCATCTATTAAATTATTCATTGCTTTCTTTGTTTTCACTATTGGCATTGGGCAAGCTAAACCCTTCGCATCCAGTTGTACATCTGCTTTTATACTCAATTAAACTCTCCTCCATACCCTTGTCGGTATTATATTAAGATGTGCTAGCACTTCCACACTAGCACTCTTCTTTCAATTACTTAACTTCGCCTTCCCAAGCTAACATGCCACCAGTCATATTCGTCACATCAAAGCCTTGGCTTTCTAAAAATTGTGTCGCACGACCACTGCGACCTCCAGATCGACATACCATAATATATGGTTCATTTTTAGATAACTCATTCATACGAAATTCTAATAAGCCAAGTGGAATATGCGTAATACCTGGGATATGGCCTGATTCTACCTCATCCACTTCACGAACATCTATTAAATTGATTACCTGACCTTGTTCCAGTTTTTCTTGAACTTCTTTTGGTGAAATTTCTTTTAACATAATATTTTCCTCCTCTACCAAGCACTCATACCGCCACGTACATTCGTGACATGCTGGAATCCTTGTTTTTTTAATTGTTTACATGCTTTACTACTTCTCATACCACTTTGGCAAATAACAATAATTTCTTTATCTTTCGGCAAGCTAGAGAAGCTAGAGCCAAGTGGTATGTTTTTAAACTGTCGAATATTACGTTCTTTATATTCTCCAGGTGTTCGTACATCTATAAATATCATATCTTTGTCATCTAAAATATTTTTTAAATCTGCTGTAGACATTGATTTCACACCTTTTGTCGGCATCATACGCCACACAAAAAATGCGACAACAACTCCTATGAATACCCATTCCATGCTATCGACTCCCTTATATGAATAAGTTTACAGTGCCTTCTTCTGCATCAGCTAAGTAAGCAGCAACTCCTGCATATACAACACCATCCAGTAATTCCTCTTGTTGCAGTCCTAATAAGTCCATTGTCATCGTACATGATACTAGTTTAATATCTTGTTCTTGCGCCATTTCTATTAACTGAGTTAACGTAAGTGCATTATGCTTTTCCATAACATGCTTAATCATTTTCGGTCCCATTCCCATCATTTGCATTTTGGAAAGACCTAATTTTTCAGCACCTTTTGGCATCATTTTACCAAACATTTTCTCAAGAAAACCTTTTTTCACTTCAATAGGTTCTTGCTTACGTAATGCATTGATTCCCCAAAATGTATGGAAGATTGTTACCTCATGATCGTAAGCAGCAGCCCCATTTGCAATAAGATAGGCTGCCATTGCCTTATCGTAATCTCCACTAAATAAGACGATTGTCGTTCGTTTCTTTTCCATTTCCTCCCCCTTTATACCCATACGGGTATTATTTTTTGAAATAGAAAAGCCGATTTTAAATAACGGCTTCTTGGATTTCATGATATCTTTCTCACAAACACAATATTATACCCCCTAAGGTATAATGTCAACAAATAAATTTAAGAAAAGCACCATTGCCCTTTAAGTACATCTTGTTCTTCCCTATTGTCAAAAGCATTACTATACTAGGTAACCATTCGCAAAACTATGAACGATTAAAAAGCATGTTGGAAACTGTCCTACCGCTTCTAACACGCTAAACTTTTCTGTTCATTTTATCTCCCTATGTGAAGTCCACAGTGAGTCGATAACCTCTCTTTTATACTAATGCATGTATGTTTTAAATCTGCTAACATAAAGAAACAAACAATTGGTTATGTAAGGAGATTATACATATGCAAGAACTTTTAGAGATAATCAAGCATTCACCCACAGAAATTCAAGTTATCTTAATGCTTTTACTAAACTTTGTATCTAGTGTTATAGGATTTATTCCAAGTGTATTCTTAACAACCTTGAATATAGATATGTTCGGACTTAACATTGGTACTTTCCTCTCACTATTTGGAGAAATTTTTGGAGTCATTGTCGGCTTTTACTTTTATCGATGGGGATTTTCAAAAATCAAACCGACTTGGAAATCAAGCTCATTTTGGGGAAAAATTCAAAGTAAGCCTACTCGTTCCGTTTTCACTACGATTATTTTATTACGACTTCTTCCATTCGTTCCATCTGGGTTAGTCACTGCTGGCGCGTCTCTCACAGCAATAAGTGGGTGGTCATTCTTTCTAGCGAGTTCAATAGGAAAAATACCCTCCGTCGTATTAGAAGTTGCAACTGTTTATGGGATGATGCGAGTTTTACCAACATACTATCTTTACATGATTATAGTCATCATGTTCGCATATTTTGGCTTCATGAAAATAAAGAAACTATAGATAAAAAGTAAATTGTTATTTGTGGTCATCTAAAAAGTCTTTACTAAAACTCGTCTGAGAAGAGTAATTTGGTCGTCTTCCTATGTCTACACCTCTAGTTACTACACCTTTCCCAAATTTCCTCTCCATTTGGTCCATAAGTTCAATAATCGGCTCATCTTTCACATGTTCCTCGAAAGTAAAAATGGACAACTGCTGCGTCGATTCTTTACGGTCAATGACATTGGATACCGTAATACCAAGCAATCGAACAGGTGTACCATCCCAATGTTTTTCAAATAGAGACCATGCAACGCCGAAAATTTCATCCTTAAATTGTACCGCATTCAAAACTGTTTTGCTGCGTGTGTGATTATGCCAATCTGCGTCCCGTACGTAGAGAATTACTGTAGAACCAACTAATTGCTTTGCATCAAGCCGCCCCGCAACAGTTGATGCCAACTTTTCAATCGTTTTTTGCAATTCCACAATATCTGTTTCATCTCTCGGTAGCGTCGTCGAATTCCCAACACTTTTCGTGTCATAAATAGAATCTGGATCTACTTCACGTTCATCTATGCCGTTTGCACGCAAGCGTAGACGCACACCATTTTTTCCGAGTGCATTTCGAATAACTACTTCGTTCATTTTTGCTAAGTCACCGATTGTATTAATCTTTAGCTCGTTTAACTTACTTGCTGTGCTTTTCCCAATACCATGCATTTCGATTACTGGTAAATTCCAAAGAATGTGGGGGACATCTCGTTTTCGTAAGATTGTAATACCCATAGGCTTTTTCATGTCGGAGGCTGTCTTAGCTAGAAACTTATTTGGTGCAATTCCAATAGAGCATGGGAGATCGAGTTCTTTTATAATACCTTGTTGAATATCATTGGCAATATCAAGAGCATGGCGTTCTCTCGACAAATCAGTAATATCGAGATAGCCTTCATCAATAGATACCGGTTCTAAACATAGCGAAAAACCTCTCAAAAATTGAAATATTTTTTGAGAAGCAATGCGGTATCTTTCAAAGTTTGGAGGGAGAAGAATGAGCTCTGGACATTTTCTTTTTGCTTCTCCCACGGACATTGTTGTGTATATACCGCGTGCTCTTGCTTCATATGAGCATGTCACTAATATTCCACGTCGTTCTTTCGGATTTCCTGCAATTGCAATAGGTTTTCCCTTCAAAGTTGGGTCATATGATTGTTCTACAGATGCATAAAAGCTATTCATATCCACATGTAATATTACTCGACCGCTTTTAGCCACTTCTTCCCACCTCCTGAAAAATTCTAAACTAGAAAAACGAAAGCAACCTAAAAAATAAAATACTGTAGCGATTTAATTCCCTGCTCGCTACAGGTTTCTCATTAGTCAATACGATGAAATTTTTAAAGTGTATTGGAAGCGGCTTTACCCCTTCCAACACACTTTTTGTTCGATCATCGTATGCAAATTTTCACCAGAAACTTCAATGCCAAGTATTTAAATGCTTTTGGCAATAAGGGAAGCAAGTTACATTCTATATATTGTGAAGGCCGCCAAAGATACAATTTTGTCGGCTCTTTGTAGATTTTTACAAATGACACTTCTACATATTGAACCAGTGTGTAGAAAGAATATTTACTGCATTCTATTTTTAAAAAAGGAGAAGCCAGTACTTCGTAAAAACACTAGATTATTAAGAACTCGATTACATTCTTCTAACTGTCTAGATGAAGTGCAATGCTGCGACTCGGGCTGGAAAAGCAAGAGCAGAAAGCTCCGCAGGAAAGACACTTGCAGAACTTTATTTGATCGGTGTCTTTGCAATGAGTATCCGCAAGAGCACTTGTTTTTACAGTGACAAGGAGATTGAAGCCGAGCCTGGCGAATGAGTCCACTTGGAACATTTTTCCGCTATCAATTCATATAAGTACTTGTTCTTCAAGAAAAAAGGCAGCTATAATTAGCTGCCGACTTCCTCTTTTTTCACGGATTCCAAATACGCTTGGATATCTTTTATTCCATCAACTGAACGGACTAATATAGAGGGATCAACTATTGTAATCATACCACTTTCTAAATTGGCTACACCAGTAAAATACCGTGTCTTAGTATAATTCACTAAACCAATTTGTTTAATATCATTAGAAGGAATATCTAAAATCTCTTTTGCTTCTTTAACGAGTAAACCAATAGACATATCTTGTGTATGCATTGTAATAATTCGAGCATTTTCTTCATTTTCACCACTACGATTATACAATATTTGTTCAAAATCAATAATCGGAACTAGTTCACCACGAATTTTCATTAATCCTATTAAATAATTAGGCAAATGAGGAATCGGATTTACATGTTCTAATTTTTCAATTGATACAACATGCTCGACTGGCACAGCATAATCTTCATTTCCACATTGAAATACTACAACTTTTTCACTAGTCAATATGATACCTCCAATAATTTATTCCGCTCCTACTTTTACAATTTCAACAAGTAAATCAGCAAGTTTTTCTAGCTCTTCTACAGGCATGCGCTCATTTGTCGTATGAATCTCCTCGTAACCTACAGATAAAATAACTGTAGGAATACCAAATCCAGCAATGACATTTGCGTCGCTTCCTCCACCGCTAGTTTTTATATCGGCTGTTCTACCAATTTGTTCTACTGCACGTTTTGCAACTTGTACAACATCGTGACTATCTTCAAAATGGAATCCCGGGTACATTAATTGCGTTTCAGTTTTTGCAGAACCACCATTTTTTGCTGCTACATCAGCAAATACTTGAACCATATGCGCAACTTGTTTATCTAATTTTTCTTTGTTAATAGATCTTGCTTCTGCCAAAATATGCACTTCATTGCAAACGATGTTTGTTGCTTGTCCACCTTCAAAGCGTCCAATATTAGCAGTTGTTTCTTCATCAATACGGCCAAGCTTCATCTCAGAAATTGCTTTAGAAGCTAATGTAATTGCTGAAACACCTTTTTCAGGAGCTACGCCAGCATGAGCTGTTTTTCCAGTAATCGTCGTCCAAAGTTTAGCTTGGAATGGAGCGGCAGTTACAATACCCCCTACAGTACCATCACTATCAATAGCATAGCCATATTTTGCTGTAATCAAAGATGGGTCTAATTCTTTTGCTCCTACTAAACCACTTTCTTCTCCAGCAGTAATGACCACTTGAATATCTCCATGCTCGATATTTTGCTCTTTTAGGCGTCTTATTGCTTCAAAAAGAGCGGCAATTCCAGCTTTATCATCCGCACCTAAAATCGTCGTGCCATCTGAATAGACATAGCCGTCTTCTTTTAGCACAGGTTGAATGCCTTTTCCGGGAACAACTGTATCCATATGAGTCGTGAAGTAAATTGTATCTGCATTTGCTTTTGAGCCTTTTAAAGTAGCGATTAAATTACCTGCACCATGTCCTGTTTTTGGAGCAGAATCATCTTCTATAACAGAGAATCCAAGGTCCTCCAGCTTTTTGAAAAGGACGGGTGCAATTACTTGTTCATACTTTGTTTCTGAGTCAATTTTCACTAACTCGAAAAACTCTTCTAATAATCGATTCATAATTTTATAAAACTCCTTTTATAATGGAATATTACCATGTTTTTTGTTTGGGCGTGTTTCTTTTTTATTGCGCATCATTTCTAATGCTTGAATAAGCTTAATACGCGTTTCGCGCGGATCGATTACATCATCTACCATACCCATAGAAGCTGCTACATAAGGATTAGCAAACTTTTCACGATACTCTTCGATTTTATCCTCTCGCACTTGTTCAGGATTATCGCTATTGGCAATATCACGCGCAAATATAATATTAGCAGCACCTTGTGGTCCCATCACAGCAATTTCAGCATTCGGCCATGAATAGACAACATCTGCTCCAATAGATTTAGAATTTAGTGCTACATATGCACCGCCATACGCTTTTCGTAAAATAACCGTCATTTTTGGAACAGTCGCTTCTGAATAAGCATATAAAATCTTAGCACCATGGCGAATGATTCCACCATGCTCTTGTTTAATACCTGGGAAGAAACCAGTTACGTCTTCAAATGTAATGATAGGAATGTTAAATGCATCACAGAAACGTATAAAACGTGCTGCTTTATCAGACGAATCAATGTCTAGCCCCCCAGCCATTACTTTCGGTTGATTACATACAAGTCCAACAACTTCGCCTTTTATACGTGCCAAACCAATGACAATATTTTTAGCAAATTCTTTCTGTACTTCTAAGAAAGAGTCGACATCTACTACTTGTTCAATTACTTTTCGAATATCATACGGACGTACTGCCTCAAATGGTACGATATCCGCTAAATTCGCACGATAATCATCTTCGTCAGCTACTTCTGTAATCGCCGGCTTTTCTTCAAAGTTTTGTGGTAAATAGCTAAGAAGTAAACGAACACTTTCTAACACTTCTTCTTCTGTTTCCCCACGGAAATGTGCATTACCACTAATTGTATTATGTACTTTCGATCCGCCTAAGTCTTCAGCAGAAATTTTCTCCCCTGTAACCGTTTCAATCACTTTAGGACCGGTAATAAACATTTGACTTGTTTCATCCGTCATAAATACAAAATCTGTAATAGCTGGTGAATAAACAGCTCCACCTGCGCAAGGGCCTAAAATAACAGATATTTGTGGAATTACTCCAGAGTAAATGGCATTTCGATAAAAAATTTGTCCATATCCATCAAGTGAAACGACACCTTCTTGAATACGTGCACCACCTGAATCATTCAACCCAATGAAAGGTGCTCCATTTTTGGCTGCTAAATCCATGACGTTCGCAATTTTCATCGCATGCATTTCCCCTAATGCACCACCGAAAACAGTGAAATCTTGTGAAAACAAATAGATTGGACGACCATTCACTTTACCATAGCCCGTAACTACACCGTCCCCGGGTCCTTCTTGCTTGTCCATGCCAAAGTCTACTGTGCGGTGCTGAACAAAAGGATTCAATTCTACGAATGTGCCTTTGTCGACAAGCAACTCAATTCGTTCACGTGCTGTAAGTTTTCCTTTTTCATGTTGCTTTTCAATTCGTGCATCTCCGCCACCTAATTCAATCTTGCGTTTACGATCATATAAATCATTAATTTTTTCATAAATGTCCATAAGATTATTTCGCTCCCCCAGATTTATCGCATAACTCATACAATACCCCGCCTGATGCTTTTGGATGTATGAACGCTACTTGCGCTCCTCCTGCTCCAACTTTAGGCGTTTCTTGGATGAGACGAACCCCTTTTTCTTTTAAATCATTTAAACGCTCTTGAATATTTGTAACACCGAAGGCAACATGATGAATACCTTCTCCTTTTTTTTCTATAAATGAATGAATGGTACTAGTTTCATCCATTGGTTGCAATAATTCTAATTTTACATTTCCGCTGTCTATAAAAGCGACACGTACTTTTTCTGATACTACTTCTTCTATATGTATAAGTTTTAGTCCTAATGTTTCAGTATAATAAGGTAATGCTTCTTCGATGTTTTTTACTGCAATCCCAATATGATCTACTTTATCCATTTCTCCACACCCCTTGTGTTTTTTGACTATACTTTCTATTGTACATATTTCAAAAAAAAATCGCTACCACTTGTACTTTTTTTCGAATTTGTTAAAATAAAAATAAGAGTAAAAGGAGAGAATAAAATGAGCAATCAGAAATTCCGTAAAGTTATTGTGTATTTAATGATTTTTGCAATGATAGGATCTACTTTACTAATGGGCCTAAGTTTCCTTCTTTAAAGTTTTCAATAAAACAGCGAGAGCATATACAAATGCTCCCGCTGTTTTTTTATTTTAAATTTCTTCGCAATGTTCTTCGAATAATGCTTGGATATGGGTAATAACTGACATTGGCGCATGTCCTTCTATTTCATGTCGTCCAATTTCTGCAATTGCTTGTCCGTCTTTCATCAATACGAATGAAGGAGAAGATGGTAAGTGATCATCACCGAAAATGTTACGTGCTTGTTGTGTCGCTAATTTATCTTGACCTGCGAAAACAGTTACAAGATGATTTGGTCTCTTGTCATAATGTACTGCATTAGCTGCTGCTGGACGAGCAATACCTCCTGCACACCCACATACAGAATTGATCATAACAAGTGTTGTACCGGGACGAGTAAGTGCTGCATCTACTTCTTCTGGTGTTGTTAATTGTTCGTAACCACTCGCTTCCATTTCTCCGCGAGCTTGTATAATCATATCATTCATCAATAAATTAAAGTCCATGTTCATTAATAAAAACTCCTTTCCAAACTAGTATTATCTTAGCAGATTATTCCTTAGAATTCGAGGAAAATAACTCTTCCACTGCTTGAGAAACAGTAACTTTTTCTTGTCTTACTAATTGTTCCAAGTAAAACATCGTTTCTTTCTTCTCAACAGAGGAAAAAAAGTCTTCGTATAACTTATCGACAATCATTGTTTTAAACCAATCTATTGTTTGCTCTTTTCGTCTATTTTGCCAAACATTGTTCTTTTCCATTGCCTCTTTGAATGCAAGAATCTTTTCCCAGACCGTATCTAAACCTATCTTATACAAAGAAGAAACAGCAAGAGCAGGTGTTGTCCAGTTAGGAGAAGAAGGAGCTAAGAAATGCAGGATTTGTTTAAACTCAGCAACCGTCTTTTTAGCTAGTTTTTCATTGGACCCATCTGCTTTATTCACAACAATAGCATCTGCCAGTTCCATAATTCCTTTTTTCATCCCTTGTAGTTCATCGCCAGCGCCAGTGAGTGCTAACAGCAAGAAGAAATCAACCATGCCACGAACAATCGTTTCACTTTGCCCAACACCTACTGTTTCGACTAAAATAATGTCATATCCAGCAGCCTCACATAACATCAGTGTTTCTCGTGATTTTTTATGAACACCACCGAGAGTACCTGCTGATGGAGATGGCCTTATAAAAGCGTTTGGATGCCTTGCTAGCTCTTCCATTCGAGTTTTGTCCCCAAGTATACTCCCTCCTGTTACAGAGGAACTTGGATCAATTGCAAGAACTGCCACTCTAAAGCCATTGTCTCCAAGCATTTTTCCAAACGCTTCGATAAACGTACTCTTTCCAGCACCAGGAACACCCGTAATACCAATTCGAATACTGTTCCCCGTGTGCGGCAATAAACGCTTCAATAGTTTTTGACCTATCTCCTGTTGATCACTAACTGTACTTTCTATAAAAGTAATCGCTTTAGCTAAATGGAGCCTTGAGCCATTTCGAATTTCGTTCACATACATATTTTCGTCAATGGACAGTGGCTTCTTTTTCGTAAACTTTTTTACAGACGCCGTTCCCATCCCATCGTGCTGTGACTTAATACCACGCATGACATGCATAGAAGATTGCTTTGATTTATCTGTTTCCGCCATTAGACTTCCACTTCCTCATAACCCAATCTTTTATAAATTTCTTCAATCACTTTTTGTGCCGCTACCGGGATAACCGTACCAGGTCCAAAAATGGCAGAAGCACCATTTTCTCGTAAGAATTCGTAATCTTGCGCAGGAATAACTCCTCCTACAACGATTAAAATATCTTCCCTTCCGAGCTTCGCAAGTTCTTCTCTTAAAGCAGGAACAA
The DNA here is from genome assembly GCF_032154225.1 of Psychrobacillus sp. Classification (GTDB taxonomy): domain Bacteria; phylum Bacillota; class Bacilli; order Bacillales_A; family Planococcaceae; genus Psychrobacillus. The sequence continues at coordinate 3,909 of NZ_JALDYF010000004.1, read as the reverse complement.
GTGTCATATGACCAGCAGCTAAAGAGCTAACCCCCACAACATGCACATCATTTTCAACTGCTTGCTGTGCTGTTTCAGCTGGTGTTTGGAATAAAGGACTAATATCTACATCGAACCCTAAATCAGCAAATGCTGTAGCTATAACTTTTGCTCCACGATCGTGCCCATCTTGACCCATTTTCGCGATTAAAATACGTGGGCGTCTTCCTTCATTTCCAAGGAAATCCTCCGACATTTTTTTCACAGCATCGATTTCTTCTGCGTCATTAAAGTTTGCACTATATACTCCACTCACTGAGCGAATCACCGCCTTATGTCTACCTGCTACTACTTCAATCGCATCTGAAATTTCACCAATAGTAGCACGTTTCCTTGCAGCATCCACAGCGCACTCCAACAAATTTGCATGACCAGTTTTTGCAGCCTCGGTTAATGCAGTTAAAGCTGCTAGAACCGCTTTTTCATCACGGTTTTCTTTTACCTCTGCAAGTCGTTCCATTTGTTTTTGACGCACAACTGTATTGTCGATATTCAAAATATCAATCGCATCTTCTTCTTCTAAACGGTATTTATTGACACCAATAATAATTTCTTTCGAAGAGTCGATTTGCGCTTGTTTTTTAGCTGCTGCTTCTTCTATTTTCATCTTCGGTAATCCTGTTTCAATCGCTTTTGCCATGCCACCGAGCTCTTCAATTTCTTCAATAAGCGCCCAAGCTTTTTCCATTAGTTCGTTTGTCAGTGTTTCCACATAATACGAACCACCCCACGGATCAATTACCTTGGTCATATTTGTTTCTTCTTGTAAAAATAGTTGTGTATTACGAGCAATTCGTGCGGAAAAGTCCGTTGGCAACGCAATTGCTTCATCTAAAGCGTTCGTATGAAGCGATTGTGTATGTCCCATCGCAGCTGCGTTTGCTTCTACTAATGTTCTTGTTACGTTATTAAAAGGATCTTGCTCTGTTAAGCTCCAGCCGGATGTTTGGGAATGTGTACGTAACGCTAATGTTTTCGGATTTTTTGGATCAAAGCTTTGCATCATTTGTGCCCAAATTCTACGTGCAGCACGCATTTTAGCCACTTCCATGAAATAGTTCATACCTACAGCCCAGAAGAATGAAAGTCTCGGTGCAAATGAATCAATTTCAATACCTGCTTTCAAGCCTGTACGTACGTACTCTAGGCCATCTGCTAATGTATAAGCTAGTTCGATATCCGCAGTAGCTCCTGCTTCTTGCATATGATAACCAGAAATCGAAATAGAGTTGAATTTCGGCATATATTTAGCTGTATAAGAGAATATATCCGCGATAATTTTCATCGACATTTCAGGATTATAAATATATGTATTACGCACCATATATTCTTTTAAAATGTCATTTTGAATCGTTCCAGCTAACTTCTCTGGAGTGACACCTTGTTCCTCAGCAGTGACAATATAAAATGCTAGAATTGGTAGTACTGCACCATTCATCGTCATCGAAACCGACATTTGATCAAGCGGAATACCGGCAAATAGAATTTTCATATCTTCTACAGAATCTATTGCCACTCCCGCTTTACCAACATCTCCAGTTACACGATCGTGATCTGAATCATATCCACGATGTGTCGCAAGATCAAATGCAACCGACAATCCCTTTTGTCCCATTGCAAGATTTCTACGATAAAACGCATTACTTTCTTCTGCTGTAGAGAAACCAGCATATTGACGAACCGTCCATGGTTTTGCCACGTACATCGTTGGATATGGGCCCCGCGTATTTGGTGCAATACCTGGAAGATCATTCAAATGCTCCAAATCTTTCAAGTCTTTCTGATCATAAACTTGTTTTAATGCGATTCCTTCATTTGTTAGAAAAGATGGAGAGTCTTTTTGTTCGCTTTCCCCTATTTTTTTTAATAAATGATGAATCGATACATCCGAATAGTTAGGCGTTTTCATGAGAATTCTCCTTTTTTGTATACTTTAATAATTCGGTTCCTTTTTCAAGAAGCGATTGACCAGCAAAAATTCTTCCCGAAAGCCCAGCATCTAACCAGTCCTCATACTCTTCAAACTTCCCTGCTACATCCATCGGAACAGATAGGTTTTCATTGAGCAAAGCAGGAACTAAGCCAGCTGTTTGTTCATCATTTCCAACAAAAACGACATAGTTTATTTTATTTTCGGCAATCCATTTTTCTAAGTCCACTGGCTTTAAATTTTCAGGTGCAACAATTGGTGATATTCCTAAAGACACTATATATCCACTGACAAAATCCATACGTGCCTTATAGTCTTTTAATACGCCATAAGCAATAATTCCAGTATTTAAAGGACTTTCTTGGAATCCTTTTCTTAACTGTTCAAAGGGCTCTGCAAGACGTTTATATGCAGTATGAGCAATTTCGTTATCTAATGAATCTTCTGGATTCGCATAAATATTTGTTCCAATTAACGACTTTTTACGTGTAGCTAATAACTCTAATTGGTGAGCCCATTTACGAGCTGCTCTTTCTTGTAATTTCGCTTCTCTATTTTCTAGCGTACTTTCCTTCATTAGCTCCAAAAAATAGCTCCAGCTTTTTTCTACAAGTTCTTTTGTTAGTGTTTCTACATAATAAGAACCACCTGCTGCATCGAGTATGCGGTTTATATTCGTCTCTTCTTTTAATACTAGCTGCATATTTCGTGCAATACGCTCAGAAGTAGGAGTCGATCCTGTTAATACATCATGTGGATATGTTGTCACACTATCTGCTCCACCTAATACAGCTGAAAGCGTGCTATTTCCGGCACGAAGAATGTTTACATTAGCATCTAGTGTGGAATACGAGCGTAATGATGTTTCTGTATGGACAGGAATTGCAGGAATGTCCATATTGCCATATGCTTCACCAAACGCATTCCAAAGTACACGGAAAGCTCGAATTTTCGCTATTTCCATAAAGAAATTAGTATCCACGGAAAATTGAACAAACGCTTTCTCTGCAAGCTGATGGATTCCAAATTTTGTAGCTAGCGTATCCGCTTGGATAAGAACACTAGTAAGTTCACTCACAGCGTCTCCTCCAGCTTGATGAATTTGTGAGCCATCTAAAAAATAAGTGCGTGCATTTGAAAATCCTGTCGCATCAGTACCTTTAATCAATCCTTTAACGTCTTCGAAATTATGTAAAAAAGTTGGATCCTTACATACGTCTAGTAATACTGTATGGTCTGCCATTAGTGCGCGTAATTCTTCTAATTCTGAAGATGCCCAACTATGCTTTTTGTCCACAGTATAGTGGATTATGTCATTCCCTTTTAAGAGTGTTTCTTTTATGTTCATCAAAACTTCTTTCCCAGAGTTCCCAGCGATAGGTTGCGCTACTAACCACTTAGAGGTTTGTTTCGCTTCGCGAATTGCAGAAGTCTGTTCGGGAGAAATATTTTGCAAATCCTCTAAAGAATAAAGCGGTTTCAAAAGTATGTCTTCTAATGTTTTTGTAGATAAAGATTCGAGCGTTTTTCCTTTTAAGGATTTTATAGCAACTTGTTCCCATTCGACAAGTGTCGCTTCATTAAATGTAGTTTGTTTCATTTTTTGAATTGTCATATACACGCACCCCTTTATAAATTCAATCCGTACCAACTTCATTTTACATTAGTACGTTAATGGAAGGAAGAACAATTGTCCCGACTTGCTCATACTTGGAGTTCATTTGCATATAGTTTGAGATAGGATCACATCTTTAGATTATCCTATTTCTTGAAAACTCTTAAAAATAAGAGTGAATGAACATTCTTTAATACTAAAACACTCGTTTTCGACTTGCTTTACGTCCTCATTCGTATTTTACATATAATGCGTCTTAATGGTAGTTTCCGCTACAGGGGTGGACGCTTTCCGCGGGCGTTGCCTCAGCCGCTTCCTTCGCATG
>NZ_JALDYF010000018.1:0-80720 GCF_032154225.1 Psychrobacillus sp. | reverse complement strand
GCGTTGTTAATGGGTAAGTGGGATTTTGCAGTAGATGAAGTGACAGGAAATACAACGCTATATGCGAAGTGGAATGTAACTCCTTTTGTGCTAACTTTTAATGCAAACGGAGGGACAGCAGTAGCCCCACAAGATGTTGCACCTAATGGAAAGGCAACACCACCAGTAGCCACGACAAACCCCGGTTATACGTTTGACGGATGGTACAAGGATGCGTTGTTAATGGGTAAGTGGGATTTTGCAGTAGATGAAGTGACAGGAAATACAATGTTATATGCGAAGTGGAGGAAAAATCAATCTTCTGGTGGAGGTGGAGGGTCCACTAATACTTATACGTTAACCTTTAGCTCAAACGGAGGGACAATAGTAGACGTACAAACAATCGCATATAGCGAAAAAGTAAGAATACCGCTAACACCGACAAGAAAAGGTTATACATTTGTTGGATGGTACAAGGAAGCAAAGTTAATTAACAAATGGAATTTCTCGACGGATGTAGTGACAGAAAATACAACATTGTTTGCGAAATGGGTTGATACTAATTCCATGTGTACAAACGGATCTAAGCGTCTATCTTTTCAATGGTCGAAAAAAATGAGTGAACCTGTCTCTACTTATTGTGTTAAAACAAGCTTATTTGATAAATATCTTCGATTGTTCAACCGATAAAAGTTATGTTGTGATGAATTTGATACAGCTAAAACTAAGCCACCTGTAAACTGATGTAAAACCTTTGCAGGTGGCTTAGTTGTAAAGTTCGCAAATTAAATTTTATAGTAAGTTAGAAGTTAATTATAAGATTTATTTTTATTTGTATTATACGGAACAAAAACGATATATTCATATAAAGTGCTTGAAAAGAGAGGAGGTTACCTATGTTTTTCTCTGTACAACTTATTTTTATGATTTTTTCAATAATCTTGATGTGTATTATTTTCTTCACTTTATTTAAGTTTAGGAAAGAACCTGCAGTCATTTATCTCTTGGGTTTAGTTATATGCCGTATTTTTTACGCAAGCAGTGTTATTTTAGAGAAGAGCAGCCATTTACTACAGGACAAGTTGATTTTTCGTAATATCCAGCAAACATCGCTTCTTTTTATTGTTCCACTATTTCTTTTGTTTGTATTAGAATTAACGGGTCGTAATAGAGTCATCAAAATTCAATGGAAGATTACTTTATTTTCGGTATTTATCTTATTCTCATTATGCACTTGGTTTGATTCGTATCTGCATATAGTCTTTTACACAGTAGAGTTAATCGATGGCCAATTAATTACGACAAGGACGATATATTCAAATATTTTCAATATCCTATGCTATAGCTCAATTGCTGTAAGTATCTATTTACTATTTAGATATGTGTGGACAATACATATTGATCTTCGTAAGCCGGGAATATTAGTTTTGCTGTTTGCTTCCATACCATTTGTTTTGGAAATTATTCGATTTGCTAATCCACAATGGTCAACATGGATAGGAACATTGTCGACTTTGTGTGGCATGACAGGTACATTAATGCTTTTAGTAATATTGAGATATAAATTCTTTTCAATTATTCCTGTCGCCAAGAATGTTGTGTTTGATACCTTTCAAGAAGGTATGCTAATTACGAATGCCTCGCAACGAGTCGTTGACGGCAATAAAAAAGCGATTCAATTTTTTTCGGAATTAGGTTATTCTAATTTTTATGGTAGACATGTATCGGAATTGTTGGAGCAATGGCCTAAGTGGTGTAGCCTAACTCACTCTTTACAGCAAGGCAGTGTAGAGATAGATACTTGGCTAAACAGCGAAAGGAAAATCTACCGTGTGAATGTTTATCCATTGAGCACATTGCCAAATCAAAGGCAAGGAAGTGTTTCGCTTATTGTTGATATAACGGAGCAGCAGGGGCATTTAGAGAAAATAGCACAACTTAATAAGCTGAAGGACCAACTGTTTACCATCGTTTCGCATGATATACGTAGCCCTTTAGCGATGCAGTTTCAATTGATAGAGTTGTTAGAAGAGGATCTAGATAGTTTTGATGCAGAGCATCTGCAGATTATAGTAAAGCTTGGGGAGCAAATACGTCACACACTTGGAATGTCTAATAATTTACTAGAATGGTTCCGCAGTCAGCGAGAAGATGTGGTGCTTCGTCCACAATTACTAGAGCTATCTGATGCAGTAGAAGAATGCTGTCAGTTATTAGGTATTAGTAGTGAGGCAAAGAACTTAAATATAAGTAATAGTATTCCTACTGGTACTTATGTATACGCTGATCGAGAAGTTGTTTTATTGGTCGTTCGGAATTTGTTGGCTAATGCGATTAAGTTCACTCCAGTAGGGGGTTCTATTCAGATAAATGCTCAGCTCTCTGGAAAAATGATCATTGTATCTGTCCGTGATAACGGAATTGGAATGGCGATCGAACAAGTTGAGCAACTATTTGTTGCAAGTCAGATTCATTCGTCTGTTGGAACTTTGGGAGAGGGAGGGGCAGGACTTGGCTTACTTGTAAGTAAAGAGTTCATACAACTAAGTGGAGAAAGTATTTGGGTGGAAAGTGTGCTAGGGCAAGGTAGTGTATTTTACTTTACTTTGAGAGGTGGAGCAGAGATATGAAAGTTCTTATCGTAGATGATGAGCCTATCATGTTGTTGGCCATGAAGCGAATGTTATCTAGTATAGGTGGTGTAGAGATTGTTGGTAGTTTTCAGGAAGTAAAAGAAGTACTTTCCTTCTGCCGTAATCATGAGGTCGACCTTGCATTTTTGGATATTGAAATAGGAGGAGAAGATGGAATCGAGTTAGCCCGCAACTTACGGTTTAATCACGCTGATCTTCCTATTGTGTTTACAACATCACACGCAGATTATGCAATCCAAGCATATGATATATATCCATTAGACTATATGATTAAGCCGGTTTCCAAAAAAAGACTCGTTCAAACAATTACGAGAGCAGCAAATAGAAGCTCCGTTAGTACTAGTCCAGTAGTAAATCGTTTAAAGGTCCAAGCTTTAGGTTGTCTTGAAGTGTGTAGTACACATCAAGGTCCAGTGAAATGGATGTCTAAAAAAAGTGAGGAGCTTTTTGCTTATTTATTATTAAATAGGGGTAGAAGTGTAATGAAAATGAAGGTAATAGAGAATATATTTTCAAATATGCCTTTTAAAAATGCAGAAACCTATCTTAATACAGCGACTTATCAGCTTAGAAAAGCACTGAGTATACACGGGTTCAAGGAGATTATCATCTCAGGTAAGGAGAAGTATCGTTTAAATCTAAGTCAAGTGGATGTGGATTTTATGCAATTTGAGCAAGGGGTAGAGCTACTATCCAAAATTAACAATGACAATGAAGCTGTTGCTAGGGAATTAGAGAAACAATTTGTTGGAGAATTACTAGAAGATCAATTTTTTACATGGGTAACTGTAGAGCGTGAAGGCTTGAATATTTTGTATGCATCCTATGCTAACGACCTTGCAAACTGGTTGTTTACTTGTGAGCGATACCAAGAAGCATTACAGATTGGGAAAAAGATTATTTCGTTCGATGCATTTAATGAGCGAGCTAATCGGCTATTGCTACATATATTTGAGGCGATGGGAGATAAGCATTCTTTACATAGCCATTATAATAAGTATGAACAAATGATGAAACAAGAGCTTGATCTTCAACCATCAAAGGACATGCAACTACTTTATTATAACTATAAATAATAGGAGAAACTGACACTCTTCATAAAAACTCCCGTTCACTTAGAATGGGAGTTTTTCATATTGTCCATCATTGATTTGCAACGATGACGAGTTTACCTTTGTCGAGTTCACTTTCAGCAGCAGCGGCTTCCTCTTTCGTTAAACCAGCTGCTTCCATTTTATTTCTTAATTCATCCCCGCGCGAAGCGAATATATTTTTCATACTTTCTAAAAATCCTTGGTCTCTCATCCCTACTTTTTCGGTATCTAATGCATCATTAATATCGTTCGATCTTTCCTTGAAGTGTGCAAAAATATAAATATTTTCCCTAGTATAGCCTTTCCCTTCTAAACTTTCTACCTCTTGTTTAGCCTGTATAGCATTTTCTACAGTTAACTTTATGGTCATTAAAACCCCTCCATTTTGTTCTTACAAGTATAACTTACCCCGAAGTTTGTAAAATAAACTCGAAATTTGCAATAAAGTATTTCTAAAATATGCGAGAGAAGTTACAATATAATTAATTATTAATAGAAAATTCAGAATCATTAAAGGAGCATGTATATGACGTTTTCAATTGTTGGTTTTGATCCGGAAACAAAAGAATTAGGAGTAGCTGTAGCTTCTAAGTTTTTGAGCGTTGGTGCTGTAGTTCCGTTTGCAAAAGCAGGAGTAGGTGCGATTGCCACACAATCATGGGCCAACTTAGATTATGGAAAACATGGGTTAGAGTTATTAGAAACAGGCATGGCTCCTGAAAAAGTGTTGGAAGAACTTCTTCAAAATGATGACAGCATAGCTTTAAGGCAAGTTGGAATGGTGGACGGGAAAGGAAAAAGCATTACTTTTACTGGTGCAGATTGTTATAACTGGGCAGGAGGAGTAGCTGGAGAAAACTTCGCAGTACAAGGGAATATATTAGTCGATGAGCAAACAGTCGAAGTGATGAAATCGACCTTTTTACAAGCACAAGGATCTCTAGCAGAGCGTTTATTAGCCGCTTTACTTGCAGGAGATGTTGCGGGTGGCGATAGTAGAGGGAAGCAATCCGCTGCTTTATTGATCGTAAAAGAAAATGGAAGTTATGGCGGTTACAATGATAAATTTATAGATTTGCGAGTAGATGACCATGGAGATCCTGTTCGTGAGTTAGTTCGGTTATTAAAGATGCATCGCTTATATTTTGAAGTAACAACATCAGAAGATGTCGTTGCGGTGGAAGGAGAGCTAGCAAGCGAACTCCAAAACTTACTATATGAAAATGGACATTTGGAACGCGAGCTTACAGATAGAGAGGATTTGCTAGATGCAGTACAGTCGTATCATTTAATCCAAAACTTTGATGAGCGCATACAGCCACGTGGAATGATTGATCGAAAAGTAGTGGAATTCATGCGAATAAAATGAAAGTGTATACCCAAAAAATGTAAAGGAGAAAAATAATGAAAAGTAAAATTTGGAAAGAGATAGTCATAACCGTTATACTTTTTACAACGATAGTATCTTTTTCACCGATTGCCCAAGGACAAACAACTTCCATCCAGCGGTCAATTGACGCAGTAAAGATGGAAATGAAGCAAGCAGCCTTAGCTTATGTAGAACCTGCCCTTGAAGGAGAAGTTATGCCAAGTTCTCCACTATACCCACTGTTAAATAGTGTGAAGAAAAACTACCAAGCAACAAGAAAACTTATTCTGGTATCTAATCTTTCTGAAAAAGCAAAGCAAGAAAAGTTACAAGAACTAGAAGTACTTTATGAAGAAAACATCGTCAAAGGGCTTATTCCGTATATCGATGCATATAACTACGCAATGAAATATTTAGAGCCTTTATTAAAAGAAGCAAAAGAAGCAGAAGCAAAAAATGACTTCGCAGCAGTCGAAAAAGCGTATCACAAACTTTCAGTCCAATTAAAATCAAGAACGTCCATTTTATATCGCTTCACAGGAAAAGCGCCTCGCGATCTACTGCTAGAAAGATATAAAAAGCCAGCAGAAATAACACGTAATGACCTAATCATTCCTGTAACGATTATAATGAAAGCTACAACTGCTCAACAATTACTACTCGCAGGGAAAAAAGAAGACGTGCAAAAAGCGATAGAAGAAATCCAAGCTCTAGCAGCTCAACTATCAAGTACAAATCCGTTCCACCAAGCATTACGAAAAGAATTGGATAGACTGCAAGCAATCGTATTGCCAGTACTACCACCATCAGTAGTGCCAACACCACCATTAACAGGCGGGGATGGAGGAGATAATAGCGGACCATCCAAATCAAGCATTTCTACTATTAAAGTAGTTACAGTAGGTGGGGTTGCTGGAACGGTAAATGTGTCGGATGCTAAGGTATATAACGTCGAGCTACCAATAGGGACAATTTTAGCAAACCTAACAGCGGCAAATATTGTTGCAACACCAACACATGCAAAAGCAACAGTAACAGCAACAACGATTGATGAAGGTGCTACTTGGCAAGTAGTTGTTACCGCAGAAAACGGTAGATCTACTACAACGTATACGATCAACGTAACTGTAGTTGCCACCCCTAGCGTAAAATTAGAACTAGGTTCACTAGGAATGGCAGGGGATAAAAGAATCACAGGTTTAACTGCAACAACTAAATACGTAGTAACAGAAGGGACAAAATTCTATGGAGTATTGGCTAACGGAACATTAAGTGCCGGGCAAACGATCAAAGAAGAAGCAGAAAAATTAGCAAAAGTTCTAATTGGGACAGAAATTACCAATTTAACAAATGGAACTTCTTACAAGGTTGAAGTAGCAGCAAATACAATTGCAGAACAGTTCTCAGATCCAAATCTAGCAGCAGCTATTGCAGGTTGGATGGGAAAAACCGTCGAAGATCTGATTACAAAGGATAAAATTAATGCCAGCTTGGTTGATACTCTCTATCAAGTGAACATAAGTCATAAGGGTATCAAGAAAATGGACGGATTTGATATTTTTAATGGAACAGATTTAGAATCATTGGAATTAGAGGGTAACGAGTTGACTAGTTTCAGTTTAAACGGATTACCAGGTTTGCTAACTTTGAATGTGATTGGAAATCAACTGCTGGACTTAGATATAAGTGTTTTTCCAAATTTAATAGGACTAGGAGTAAGTGATAATCCGTTATTGGAGTTAGATGTAAGTGGTTCACCAAGTTTGAAATGGGTGTTTGCCAAAAATACTCTCCTATATGAGTTAGATGTAACAGGTTTAGTGGACTTACAACTTTTATATGTATCCCCATTAACGGCCAATGCAATAACAGGAGAGGAAATGCTGCCAAAATTAGTCGATAGAGATTTTTAATTAAATTTTCACATAAGTTTTAACTTAAGAAGCTGCCCTCAAAAGTCATCAAAAGACTTGTGAGGGCAGCTCTTTTTATTTTCATAAATTCAATAAAAATGTAATTAACAATATGAATCTAGTGAGTGAATATTTTTTCGAAAATCCAAGTTTATGAAATAGGTATTTGGTCGCTACTAACATTTGTCAGTATTGTGATAATAAAAAACCTCGTTTATCCTTTAAGAAAGTGTATAGATCAAAAACACTCAAAAGGGGAGCTAAACTATGAAAAACAAACTATGGAAAGAATTGATTGTAGCCGTTTTACTCATTTCGACAATCGTATCTTTTTCACCAGTTGCCTACGGAGAAACTACTTCCGTCCAACCAGCAATTGATGTTGTGAAAATGGAAATGAAACAAGCAGCGTTAGCCTATGTAGAGCCTGCATTAAAAGGGGAGCTTGTATCGAGTTCTGCACTTTACCCACTGTTAAACAGTGTAAAGAAAAACTATGAAGCAACTAAAAAAATCATTCTGGCATCTAATCTTTCAGAAAAAGAAAAGCAAGCGAAGCTAAAACAACTAGAAGCACTGTACGAAGAAAAAATCGTCAAAGGACTTATCCCATACATCGATGCGTACAACTACGCAACGAAATATTTAGAGCCTTTATTAAAAGAAATAAACGAAGCAGAAGCGAAATATGATTTCCTAGCAGTGGAAAAAGCGTATCACAAACTTTCAGTCCAACTAAAATCAAGAACGTCCATTTTATATCGCTTCACAGGAAAGGCACCTCGTGATCTACTGCTAGAAAAATATAAAAAACCAGCAGACGCAAAACGTGATGAACTAGTGTTTCCCGTAACGATTATAATGAAAGCTACAACTGCACAACAGTTATACCAAGCGGGCAAAATAGAAGAAGTAAAAAAAGTATTAGAAGATATCCATGCTCTAGCAGCTGAACTATCTAGTACAAACCCGTTCCACCAAGCATTACTAAAAGAATTGGAAAGACTACAAGCAGTTTTCTTTCCAACACTACCTCTTACTCCAGTGGTACCGATACCGTCAGTAACACCACCAGCAACAGGAGGAGGCGGCGAAGGTAATAGTGGACCGTCCAAATCAAGCATTTCTACTATTAAAGCAGTTACAGTAATTGGGGTAGCTGGAACGGTAAATGCGTCGGATGCCAAGATATATAACGTCGAACTACCAATAGGGACTATTTTAGCAAACCTAACAGCGGCAGATATCATTGCAATGCCAACAAACGCAAAAGCAACGACGGGAACGGCAACAACGACTGATGGTGGTGCTACCTGGCAAGTATTCGTTACCGCAGAAAACGGTAAGTCTACTACAATGTATACAATCAACGTAACTGTCACTCCTAGCGTAAAACTAACATCGGATTCAATAGGATCAGCAGGGAATGGAAAAATAACGGGTTTAATTGCATCAAATAAATATGTAGTAACCGAAGGAACAAAAATCTACGGTGTATTGGCTGATGGAACATTAAGTGCAGAGCAAACCGTAAAGGAAGAAGCAGCAAAGTTAGCGGCACTTCTAACTGGTACAGAAATTACTGGTTTAACAAATGGGGTTTATTACAAAGTAGAAACAGCACTAAAAACATTTGCAGAACAGTTCCCTGATCCAAACTTAGCATTTGGTATTGCAGTTATGATGGGAAAACAAGTAAATGACACATTTACAGAGGACGAAATTGATAAGAGATTGGCTGTGTTGTCCTATAGTTTATACTTAACTGGTCGAGATATTTCAAGTATGGCTGGTTTTGATATTTTTAATAAAAATTTAAAAATACTGATTATGGAACAAAATCCTAATTTAAAGAGTCTAGATGTAAGTGGATTGACTAACTTGCAATATTTGAATGTAAATAATAGTGGACTAATGAGTCTAAATATAAGTGGTTTAAGTAATTTGAGAACAGTGTCTATCAATTATAATAACCTATCAAGTTTAGATGTAAGCAGTTTAAAGAGCTTAAACTCATTGTCTGTTAGTAACAATAACCTAACAAGTTTAGATGTAAGCAATTTAAAGAGCTTAAACTCATTGTCTGTTAATAATAATAACCTAACAAGTTTAGATGTAAGTGGTCTGGACGGATTGACGCAATTAAACGCAAGTCCACTAACAGGAGATAAAATAAAAAGCACGGATTCACTAACACTTTTGAGCTATCATTTGCCAGAAACTTTAGTAGCGATCGGTTCAACACCTGGTGCGGTACCAGGGGATAAAAAAATTACTGGTTTAGTTGAAACAAATAAATATGTAGTAAAACGTGGATCAAATTACTTCAGTGTATTGGCCAATGGAAGTTTAAGTGTAGTGCAAACTACTAGAACAGCAGCAGAATCATTAGCACAACCGCTGGCCGGAACAGAAATTATTAATTTAGTGAATGGTTCTTCTTACAAAGTGGAAAAAGTACAAATAATTCCTTGAAATTGAAATATTTAAGAAGCTGCCCTCCAAAGTCATCAAAGAGACTTTTGAGGACAGCTCTTTTTCAATATATGCTACAATTAAAGAAGTATTGTAAATAATTATTTAATCGTTGGGACAGATAAGAAATTTAGAAGATGGAGTGAGTAAACATGTTAAGTGCATTTAAAACTAGAAAAGAAGATATCGAAAAGTTTAACCAAAAAATTGACGAGTTAAATTCCAAGCTGGATGCAAAAGATAATGAATTTCAAATATTTCTCAACGAATTACATAAAGAATTAATATCTACGATAGAGCAGCATGATTTAGTAAATGATCAACATATGGTTTTGGGAAAAATGGTTGGGAAAATACTAAAAGAATTTAATAATGTAGAAGAAAGTACAGTTAAATCCAACGATATAGCGGATAATGCGTTAGCTAAAAGTACTTCTCTAATCACATCATCAGATGAAATGGTTACATTATCTCAAAAAAGTAAAGAAGCAGTTGATGGCGTAGAAAAGCTAATTGATACATTGGGAGAGCAATCTCAAAAAACTTCTTCGAGTATGAATGAGCTAAGTGAGCGTTCGAAACAAATTGCAGATATCGTGAATGTTATTAGTGATATTTCCAATCAAACGAATTTATTGGCATTAAATGCTTCTATTGAAGCTGCACGCGCTGGTGAACATGGGAAAGGATTTGCGGTAGTTGCTGATGAGGTACGAAAACTAGCTGAAAGTACGAAAGCAAGTACAGCAGATATAGCAGATCTCACACTTAAAATACAAGAACAAATATCGGGAGCGGTTGAAGGCAACCAAGCGAATATGCAATTGGTGAACGAAGGTATAAAAACAAGCTCAGAAACATCTGAACAAATCAACTCATTGCTACAAATAATTCAAAATGTGCAAGGCGAAGTCAGTGAATTACTAAACTTTATAAAAAGCCAAAAAACATCGAACGAAGACGTGATTAATAAATTCAAAGCAACGACGACTCTTTTTGATGAAACGAATAAAATATTAATGAATCATATAGATGAATCTGAAGTCGTTACTGTGAAATTGCTACAAGCAGTCGATAAAGTGAAAGGTTTTCCAACCTCTAAATAAAAAATTTACCAGGTTCTTAGACAAGTTAAAATTGTCAAAGAACCTGGTATTTTATTTTTTGGATTTTATTAATATGCTAAAAGCATTGATTTAAAGGGCTTTTTATCCAAATGGACGAACTTTTCGATGTAGGGTATTTTATTTTCAGTTGAATTTTTGAGAAGTTTAAGAGATTTGTAAGAGGTGTTGTTTATAATGAGGATAAGTTTGGCTAGATAATGGGTCAAACGATGTTATCTAGTAATGAAAGAAGGTATACAGCTATGAAAGATCCAACAGATAAATTATTAAAGCTAGCGGCAGACTATACGAACAAAGAATTAGAGGATATTTCTTTCTCCCTTTTCGAAGCATTTATTGTCATGCAAATAACCCGAAATGGGGATATTAAGAAAGTAAGTGATCGTTTTTTAACGACTTTTAATTATTCTATAGAAGAAATAGAATTGCTAAAATTAGAAGCGATTATTGGAAATGATATAAATTCCTATTTTTTACCTAGTGTAAGTGAGGGGTTAGAAAAGAAACAGCATTGGTCTGGCCGATTATATTTGCAAAATAAGCAATCTGAACCAATCAACTCCATGGTGCATGTAATAGTGGAAAGACATTCTGCGGATTATTTACTGTTCATAGCGCCGATGAATAATGTGAGTGAGCATGAGCGTTGGAAAGAACTTGCCCTGACGGATGAACTGACAGGATTGCCAAATAAAAGAAAGTTCCAGGAATGGATTTCGTACCAATTAGAAAAGAATGCTCGTATTAAGTCTACATTTGGCCTTTTATTTATTGATATTGATGAATTCAAGTTGGTTAATGATGTATATGGTCATGTCGTGGGTGATAAGTTTTTAATCGAGTGCGCGGTAAGGTTCATGGATGTGCTAAAAGGAAATGATCAAATTTTTCGCAAAAGTGGGGATGAATTTCTCATTATAATTGAAAATGTGGAGCAAATGGATGAAATTTGCGATGCAATTCATAAGCAATTTGCTAAACCTTTTCATATAGATAGTAAATATATTCCTGGCAGTGTAAGCATTGGTAGCGCGGTTTATCCTGAGAATGGTAAGGGCGAAGAGTCGTTAATGAATTTTGCAGATAGAGCGATGTATGAAAAGAAGAAAGAGAATAAGTTACGAGGTAAAAACGATAAAGCAAAAAATTTGAATGACTGAATGTTTCCGTGTATTTTAAGTATAGAATATAAAAAAGATTGATTAACTAGGGAATGGGTGGGGGAGTATGGAAAACAAAGAAGAGCAAATCACAAGTTTCAAGGCAGCGATGGGTAATTATCCGACGGGGGTTACGGTAGTTACAGCGTACAATCAACAAAATGAACCGATGGGCATGACTGTGAATTCTTTTGCGTCAGTATCGTTAGAGCCATTGCTTATTTTATGGTCTGTTGATAAAAAGTCCCACCACTATGAAGATTTTATAAAAGCAGACCGTTTTGCTGTGAATATACTAGGAGCAAATCAAGGGGATTTGTGCACGTTATTTTCGAGTAAAGTAGAAAATCGATTTGGTCAATGTAATTGGGAAAAGTCAGCGATGGATCTTCCAGTGCTAGCGAATTCATTGTCCGTACTGCAATGCAAAACAGCTCAACAAATTGATGCTGGTGACCACACGATATTAATAGGTGCAGTTCAGCATATAAAAAATGAAGAAAAAGAGCCGCTGTTATATCACCGCAGAACAATTGGCGCTATTCCAAAAGAGTTTTATAAATAAATGAAAAAGGTTGTCTTCCATAGCGGAGACAACTTTTTTTGAAGAAAATTTTGGAGTATCTCCGAAAACCTCGAAGTAGTCATATTCTTTCAAGTTAAAATTTAGATATAAATGTATTTAATGTATTACTTTATGTGATTTGAGAAGGTGTAATAATTTTTAGTTGGAATTTTAGAGCATTTAGTTGGAAAATATTCGTCACTACAAAAATCAACGAGCAAGCTTTTTGTTTTTTGCTCGTTTATAAACATAGTAAAGCAATACAGTAACAAAAATGATAAGCAAAAGAACATATTCATCAAACTCTGACGATAAAATTCCAGCAGGGATTAGAGCGAGAATGAAAAAATACAAAAAATTTCCTAAAGCAGTTGCCAATAAAAACGGAAACAATCGTACTGTACTTAGTCCAGCTAAAATATTGATCAAGCTAGTTGGCACTAGGGGAAATAGGCGTACTTGGAATACATATGCAAACGCATTTGCATCTACTTTAGCAATCAATTTCGAATTGAATTTTCCAATAATCATGTTTTGAAAAATATATCGAACCGCATAAAAAACAATAACAGAGGAAATAACGCTCGTTATCCAGCTCAACAAAACCCCATTTATAAATCCAAAGAGAGTAACGTTGATTGTAATGACAAGAAGTAGCGGAATGACAGTAAAAGAGTGCTGAATCAGCATTATTGTAAACATAAACATGATTGCATACCAGATATTTTTATTTAAAAATTGATGGATTGCATCTACATCATGATCTAATAATAAGGAGAATACATCTTTATTTAATCCAATAAATAGCGCTAAAAATAGTAGACCACCCACTATTAATAACTGTTTTTTTGTAAGTTTACTCATAACTTTTTTCATTTGTCACAGATCCTTTTGTCTAGTGTAATATTCGTGAGAGAATTTCATTTTAATGTATTGAATCATGAGCAAAATAGAAAAACTAAATTTAACTAAGTATGACATAAAACTACGTGCTACACTAGTAATATCAAAACGGAAAGCTTAGGAGGCGCAATGTGAAAATTTCGAGAAAGTTATTGGCGAGTGCTGTAGCAATCATGATGTTAAGTGGAACTGTTTTTATTCCAATATCGGAAGATTCTACTGTTGAGGCAGCTTCTTCTTATGCCAATTTGCAAAATACGATTAATGGAATTATGACCGATAGCAGGATAAAAAACGCTTCCTCTAGTGTGACAGTTAGAAAAGCTTCAACAGGGGAAGTTATTTATGAGCATGGTTCGGATAAAGAAATAACACCAGCTTCTTCCCTAAAGCTATTAACTGCTGCAGCTGCATTAGATACACTGGGGGAAAACTATCGTTTTACAACTTCCGTGTTAACCGCTGGAAAAGTAAAAAATGGGACACTAAATGGGGATTTGTATTTACGTGGTCGAGGAGATCCGACTTTATTGAAAAAACATTTGGATAGCTTTGCGGATGGGTTAGTGAAGCAAGGGATCAAACATGTTTCAGGAAATTTAGTTGGAGATGATACATGGTTTGATGCTGTCCGATTATCGGCTGGGATTTTAGCAGAGGACGAACCTTATTATTACGCAGCACCAATTTCGGCATTAACGTTGTCGCCAAATGCAGATTACGACGCAGGATCTGTCATTGTAGAAGCCAAGCCAGCGACAAATGGGAAGGCGACGAAAGTAACTTTAACCCCGACAACAAATGTGCTACAAGTTGTAAATAAATCTAAGACTGTACCAAAAGGACAGAAAAACACATTAAAAGTAACGCGTGAAGTTGGAACAAATAAAGTGATGATTACTGGAAATTCTCCTATAGGTTCTGCGGGGAAGAAAGAGTGGATTTCTGTAACAAATCCAACTAGCTATGCACTTGATATTTTTAAAAAGTCATTAGCGGAAAAAGGCATTACGTTTGCGGCATCTTCCAAAGTAACTCATGGAAAAGCACCTGGAAATGCACGTGCATTAGTATCGAGAAGCTCCATGCCGCTAAAAGATTTAATCATACCATTTATGAAACTAAGCAACAATACGCATGCGGAAGTGTTAGCAAAAGAAATGGGCAAAGTGAAATACGGAGAAGGTAGTTGGGACGCGGGTTTACTCGTGATGAATGAGTATGCGCAATCCATTGGTCTTGACTACACGCAGTGGAAATTGGAAGATGCCTCGGGTATGTCCTATTCCAATAAAACTACGTCCAATCAATTAACACAGCTCTTATATTTTGTTCAGTCGGAGCCATGGTACAACACATATTTAAAAGGCCTACCAATTGCAGGTTCGCCTGATCGAATCGTTGGTGGAACATTGCGCAATAGGTTAAATAAAGCCCCAGCAAAAGGGAACATTTTGGCGAAAACAGGAAGTCTAGAAAACATCAAATCTTTAGCAGGCTATGCAAAAACAAAAGATGGAGAAACGCTCATTTTCACTGTTTTAACAGAAAAAACGAAATCGAGCACAATTCCAGTTATTGATCAAATAGCAACGGCAATTACAAACTCAAAGAAGTAAATAGCTATCATGATTTGAAGAAGCTAAAAAAATAGTAGAGCGTGGTATTTGGGGATACAGCCAAGTACCACGCTCTTTTTTCGATCAAATTATTATTCAAGTTTATGGTACGGGTGTTTGTAGTCGCCAACATATCATGGGCTTTAGAAGTGTTATATAAATGCTTAATACTTTGGAAATCCTTGTTGACACTGTCCAACCAATTAACTTACTCCTCTTCTATCTTTAAAGATAGTATATGTGAAAGTGAAAGTGTAAGTGAATGAGTGAATGGTTGGGATTGAAAAAAAGAAAAATGGTTTTAGTAGCAACTTATCTTGAATATTAAAGACAGGCACTTTAAGGTATGTTAAATCTATAAAAGGTTAAGCAAAAAAACAAAAGATGAAGAAACAGCAACAGTTTTGCAAAATTAGAGAAGCAATCGAGGTGAAAGAGATGAAAAAATTAGTAGCGTAAGTATGGAAGGTCTAGTAAATCCATTACCTTAGCATTGAATGTTCACTAATTTTCACTATAATGAGTAGTGAGGTGAATGGATTGGCGCGAGAACGGAAGTTTACAGATGAACAATTATTTAATGCTACTAAAAAGATGATTATTAATGATGGCTATGAAGCATTTACTTTCAGTCGATTAGCGGCAGTCTTACATGTTTCAAGAGGCAGCATTTATAAATATTATGAAAATAAAGATGAGTTAATTTCGGAGTTTTTAATGTACGAAATGAATCGCTTTTTACATGATTTTCAAGGTTTAGATATCAGCAGGGACTTCGAGGAGCAAGTAGAACAATTAATAGACTTCATTTTTAAACATAGTAATATTCATCATGTGATGGAAATCATTCATCAAATACCTAATAATACAACTCAAAGAGCAAAAAGAAATAAATTAAAATTAAATGAATATCATATAGAGATGTATCAACGTTTTCAAGGTTTTCTTGATATAGGAAGATCCCAACAAAAGCTAAAAAAACAATTGCCAGATGGCATTATACTAGGGATGATATTTCAAACAATTGCTATTCCTAATCATTTTGGTATTGCTCAAGAAATTTGGATCACATCGATAAAAGAGATAATATGCAATGGAATGATTGAAAAATAATAATTGACACCACTGTCATTTTGAATCATACTAACTGTGACAGTAGTGTCATTTATTTCCGACTAAAGTGACACTACTGTCACTTTAGTCGGAAGTGTAGTAAGTTTTTTTGAAATTGATCATACTTAAAAATAGGATGTGAAAGAATGTTTTTAGCTTGGAACGAAATAAAAAAGAATAAATTACGATTTATATTAATTATAGGAATTTTAATGCTAGTTTCTTATCTAGTATTCTTTTTATCTGGATTGGCAACTGGCTTGCAAAACCTCAATCGGGAATCGGTAGATAAATGGGAAGCAAATGGAATTATTTTAACAGAAGAATCCGATAAAAGTTTAGGTCAATCATCCATTATTCTTGGTGATGCACTTAATGTTGGTACCAATGATATAGCCGTTCTAGGCCAAATTAATGCAATTGCAAGCAATGGCAGTACTAAACAAAGTGTAGCGATTTTCGGTATCAAAAAAGATCAATTCATCATGCCGAATGTAATAGAAGGAAAAGAATTCTCGGCTAAAAACGAAGTCATTGCAAGCGATACGTTAATGGACGAGGGGTTTAAGTTAGGAGATGAACTAACTTTATCCTCAACAGAAGAAACGTTGAAAATTGTAGGCTTTACCGATGAAGCACGATTTAATGCAGCGCCTGTGCTTTACAGTGAATTATCAACATTACAATCGCTCAAATTTGGGGAAGCTGCGGAGCAAAATAAAGATATTATAAACGGTATTGTTCTACGTACAGATGATTTGTCTTCCATTAAATTAAATGATGGTTTAGAAGTAATTGAACTAGAGACTTTTATCAAGAACTTACCGGGCTATACGGAACAAAACTTAACATTAACCTTTATGATTTATTTTTTATTTGTAATTTCAGCAGTAATTGTTGCTATTTTCTTATACGTTTTAACAGTTCAAAAAATAAGTATGTTTGGCGTAATGAAAGCCCAAGGGATTTCCAATAGTTATTTAGCGAAATCAGTTGTCGCACAAACGTTTATTTTAGCCGCTATAGGAGTAACAGTCGGGTTTATATTAACAATAGTTACCGGTTACTTCCTCCCGAGCGCTGTTCCAGTATCATTTGACTACATGACAATGATTATTTATGGAGTTATCTTCATACTAGTTGCAGTATTAGGAGCATTTTTTTCTGTTTTAACTATCGTAAAAATCGATCCGCTGAAAGCGATTGGAGGGTAAATAATGGCTGTTTTAGAGTTCAATAAAGTAACAAAATCGTTTGGATCAGACCATAAAAGAGTAGAGGCACTGAAAGAAACGAACTTTCATGCAGAAAAAGGAGAACTAATCGCAATAATTGGCCCATCAGGCTCAGGAAAAAGTACCTTTCTAACGATAGCTGGTGGCTTGCAAACTCCTACTGAAGGAGAAATTATTATTAACAGCCAAAACATTACTAAGCTAAATGAAAAAAAACGCTCTAAAGTTCGTTTGAAAGATATTGGATTCATCTTACAAGCATCGAACTTAATCCCTTTTCTGACTGTAGACAATCAAATGAAGCTACTCGATAAAGTGAAAAAAGGAAATATGTCAAAGACTGAATTGGAGCAGCTTTATAATGATTTAGGTATTGAGGATCTTCGTCATAAATATCCAGCTGATTTATCGGGTGGTGAGCGTCAACGAGTAGCTATTGCTAAATCTTTATATAGTAATCCTTCGATTATTTTAGCGGATGAACCAACAGCATCGCTTGATTCTGAACGTGCATATGAAGTGATGGAGCTTTTGAAAACAGAAACAAAAAATAAAAATACAACAACAATTGTAGTAACGCACGATATTCGTCTAATCGAATATTGCGATAAAGTATACAAAATGACAGACGGCGTTTTAACATTAGAAAAATAACTACACTGAGTACACCTGACATTATAACGATGTCAGGTTTTTTTTGGAGAAATTATACGATTTTATAAATGAAAAGAAATACCTTTTTAGAGTACTTTCTAAACATTCCTACATTTATAACCGATAATTAATTGTATGGTTTTTTTTCTAGTATAAAATTTTGCTGATTTTCGAGGGGGAGAGATTAGAAGATGAAACGTAAATCGTTAAGTACGAAGATGGCATTAATGCTTGTCGGGATAATGCTATGTGTATTTTTTGCGGTAACAGCATTATTTACTTTTAGCACACTTACAACTGTTCAAGACTCTGTTAGAAGCCAGGCAGTGACAACCGCAGATTATTTAGCAACCAAAATTGACGGAGATGTATACAAAGCATTTCTAGAAGAACCGACAGAAAGTGATACATATTGGGAATTGCGTAATCAGCTTGTTAATTTATTGGATAGCACGGGGGTACTTTACCTTTATGCGCTGAAGGCTGATACGAACTCTGTAAATATAATGTTGGATGGATACGAAGAGGGAATGGATGGTGCAGCAACCATTGGGCAAGAAACAACTGGAACTAAATATGAAGATGTTAGTCCAGTTTTAAAAGGCAATTCTGTTAGTACTAAAGTGATTGATGATCCAGAGTTTGGCAGTTATTTATCTGCTTTTGCACCGATAAAAGACGGCAGTGGAAATATTGTTGGAATTTTGGCGGTTGATGTTGCAGCAGAGGATGTAAAAGTAATTCAAGCAAATTTATTTAAAACGACTATTCCTATTGTAGCCGTCATATTTTTACTTATCATCGTCATTCTTTCTGCAATTTTTTATATATATACGAAACGAACGCTAGCGCCACTTGGTGTTGTAAGTGATGCATTAGGTGATTTTGCAGAAGGCAAATGGACGACCGCATCGAAAAAAGTAAGCAACATTAAGTTTCGTTCAGAAAATGAAATTTCTGCATTGGCAAAATCGTTTTTGTCTTCGCATAGACAGTTAAGTACTGTCATGGATGAGATGACTAGCCATTCTGCACAAGTGTTACATTCGTCTACACAACTTTTTCAGACTATTGAAAACACGATGGAGACGAATCGTTTGATCAATACGAACATGGTTGAGTTAGCGGAAGGAAGCGCAAAATCATTACAGAGTAGTGAAGAGTCGGTTACTGCACTTGAAGAAATGTCGATTGGTATTCAAAAGATTGCAGATTCAGGAAATGATATGTCGAACACTTCAAATGATGTGACAATTTTTGTTCGCGAAGGGTACGAAAATTCTAAACAAGTAGTTGAAAAAATTAAAGACGTTCAAAAAATGGTTCTTCAAACAGGTGGCAAAGTAGAAGAGTTAAGTAGTCAATCTAAACAAATACAAGAAATTACAAATGTAATGACAGGCATTGCAGAGCAAACGAATCTTCTAGCGTTAAATGCAGCAATTGAAGCTGCACGTGCAGGCGAGTTTGGTAAAGGATTTGCGGTAGTTGCAGACGAAGTAAGACGATTAGCTGAACAGTCGAAACAATCAGCGGAGGAAATACGTTCTCTCATAGATAGTTTTGAAAATGTAACGAATGATGTCAGTTTGGTTATGAGTGAAACATCGTCCAAAGTTACAGAAGGTACTGTAGCGGTAGAAGAAATAGGGGAAATGCTTAAGCATGTAGTTGACACAGTTAATGAGATTAATATCGATATTCAAGAAACTTCTGCAGTGACAGAAGAAATGTCGGCAGGTTCTGAAGAAATCCTTGCTGCTTTTGAAAATATCAAAGGATTCGCAAGTGATGCCGCTACTCAAACGGTAGAAGTAGCAAGTTCTACAGAAGATCAAACGAAAGCAATGGGCTCATTGGAGAAAATGAGTAATGATCTTCAAAAAGTCGCACATTCTTTAAATGATTTAATTGAAAGATTTGAATAAGAAAAGCGTAAGCGCCTATGTCTCCCCTGTAAGGTAAGTGAAGAAAAGCGAGGAGACAGTTCTCCAGCCCACCGCGGATTTTTCAGATTTGACCCGAGGGGCTAGGCGCAGAAGCTAGACAATTACTAAGTTTGAAAGTGTATTCTTTATTAAATAAAAAGAGCAAGCCAAGTAAATTTGGTTCGCTCTTTTATTTTGTCGAATAAACCTTTGCAGTTTAGGGAAAAGTACTTAAATCAAAAATTTTATGACCAAGTGTGTGATTATTTATTTACCTCAATTGATTTTATTTCCATAAGTTCAGACACTGTCAGGAACTGGTACCCTTGCTCTTTGAGTTTTGGAAGAATTGTTTTTAATGCGGTTACGGTTTGAGAGCGATCGCCTCCTGCATCATGAAATAAAACAATATCTCCTGGTTTAGTACCAGTTAATACTGTTTGAACAATATGATCTACACCTGGCCTTTTCCAATCCTCTGTATCCTGATGCCATGACCACATAATCACCTTGTATCCATTTTCTACGGCAGTATTAATAATTTGATCATTGTAAGTTCCTCCTACTGGGCGATAATTCATAGGGGAAATACCAGTAATATCATGGATAACTTCATTTGTCATTTTTAATTCCTGTTCCAATTTTTCAGGTGTAATTGAGAGAGGGTGAGTATATGTGTGATTTGCTATTTCATGACCTTCATCGTTTATTTGACTAATTAGTTCAGGAAGCTTTTTTGCACGTTCACCTATGACGAAAAATGTAGCCTTTGCATCATATTCAGCAAGCAATTCTAAAATCTCTGTTGTATAAGTTTTGTGTGGACCATCATCAAAGGTAAGAGCTACAACCTTTTCATCCGTTTTGATCTCCCACAGAACATGTCCTTTCTTCTCATAATATGGTCTTCCTTTATCCATTGCAAAAGTAACATAGGCAAAAGAAAAAAACAAAATGATTAAAACGCCAATTTTTATTGGTAATGACTTCACGAGCTGTTCCTCCTGACCTTGCTTGTTTAACGGAACGTGTATTTAAATTTATTATCCGCAAAATACAATGGAATATACGAAGAGTTTTTTTGTGAATTTTGCTTGATAATATAAAAATTAAGTGCAAATAGTAAACTGAGAATTGGATGATATGTTTGACCTTTTTAAAAAGATGTATTATGATATCTTTAATTCGAGATAATTTTTTTGAAGGGAAAATGTACATATTAGAGTTTGCGAATTGGTAAGAGAATGGAAGTGAACAATTCAATGAACGAGCATAATGAAGTGGATCTAATTCCTACGTTAGAGGAATATAAGATGATCTGGGAGAATACAAATGATGCTATTTTTATGTTAAGGAAAGACGGTTCGATTATTCAAGCAAATCCTGCTTTATATGAAATATTAGGCTGGAGGCTAGAAGAAGTAGAAGGTTTAATAAAAATACCTTTTTTCATGGATGATTTCACTTCCAAAGAGCATGAAAAACAGTTGGAACTATTAAAAAGCGGCGAGAGTATTCCTTATTTTGAGACAAAGCGTAAGCATAAGGATGGAACTATTAAAGATGTGCTGGCATCCTACCGAGCGGTAAATAAAGGAGACGTGTTAGCAGTTGCAATGTATAAAGATATTACAGAAGAAAAAAAGACGAAGCAAATGCTTGAAATTACGGAAAATTGTTATCGAGTATTAGTAGAACATTCTCCTGATGCCATTCTGGTGCAAAATAACGGGATGATGACTTTTGCAAATATAGAAGCAGTTAAAATGATTGGCGCACAAAGCATAGATCAAATTATTGGCAAGTCGATATTGGACTATATCGAAATAACAAATCCGGACAATCAAAATGACTTGAATCGTATTTTCGAACAAGCAGAAATGGTGAAAATGGCGCCGATAGTTGAGCGACTTGTTAGATTGGATGGCACGAAAATTTGGGTAGAAATTATTGCACTTCCTGTACAGTTTGAAGGAGAGGTTGTTATCCAAGCCATTCTTCGAGATGTCACAGTAAGAAAGTATTATGAGGATCAACTAACTTATATGGCGACTTATGATCCAATGACAGGAGTCATTAATCGAAGTGCCTTCATTGAAGAGTTGGATGAAACAATTGAACTAGCAAAATTTTCAAAGGAAAAGTTCGCTTTACTATACTTAGATTTGGATAAGTTTAAGGAAGTTAATGATTCACTTGGTCATGGAGTAGGAGATTCGTTACTTGTAGAGTTTGCAAAAAGAATGAAAGTAAATGTTCGTCATCAGGATGTAGTTGGAAGAATTGGTGGGGATGAGTTTCTTATTTTAATCAAAGATATTGATATGGAAAAAATAGAGGGTATTGTGAAAAGAATGCATGCTAGTTTTAGCAATCCTTATTTGATCCATGGCAAAGAAGTTATTTCTACATCCAGTATCGGTATTGCGCTATATCCAAAGCATGCAAACAGTTCAGAAAAGCTAATGAATATTGCAGATCAAGCACTCTATCAGGCAAAAAAAGAGAGAAACAAATATAAATATTATAATGAAAATGGGTAATAGATAGAAAAGCCTCAGCAAACCGAGTGGAGTTTAACTCAGTTTGCTGAGGCTTTTAGTTGTCTATTTTTGCATTCATGTAGCTGCTATTTCAAGTGCTTGCTCAAAATCTGCAAGTAAATCATCGGTATGTTCCAGCCCAACAGAAAGGCGGAGCAGCCCATCGGTAATTCCTCGTTTTTCTCGTTCTTCTTTCGGCATAGCTGCATGGGACATTTGAGAAGGATGTGAAAGAATGGATTCAACACCGCCTAAACTTACAGCAAAAACAGGTATTTGCACATTTTCTACAAAAGATTTTGCTGTTGCTTTAGTAGGTAATCGGAATGATAGCACAGCTCCTGAACTAGTTGTTTGTTTCTTATGAACTTCATAGCCAGGATGTGAAGCTAAGCCAGGATAAAATACTTCCTCTACTAAGGGATGGGCATTTAAAAAGTCGGCAATTTTCATTGCGGACTCTGCTGATTTTTCAAATCGTACACTCATTGTTTTAATTCCTTGAATTAAAGAATAAGAATCTTGTGCTCCTAAAATAGCACCAAACGAATTTTGAATGAACGCTAAACGTTTGCCCAGCTCCTCATCCTTCGCAACAGCAAGACCTGCGATAATATCACTATGACCAGACAAAAATTTAGTCGCACTATGCAATACAAGATCTACACCAAGATCAAGTGGACGTTGATATAGTGGTGTCATAAATGTATTGTCTAAAAAAGTGAGGCAATTATTTGCTTTAGCAAGAGCTACAATTTGCGGTATATCCGTAATGCCTAGTCTTGGATTAGAAGGTGTTTCAATGTAAATGACTTTTGTATTTGGTCTAATTGCATTTTCTACTTCTTCTATATTAGATAGGTCAACAAATGTATGCTCAATGCCAAACCCCGGCAAAATTTCTGTAACAAATCGGAATGTACCGCCATATACATCTTCTGTAATAACTAAGTGGTCACCTGCAGATAACAGCATGAAAGCGGAAGAAATTGCTGCGATGCCAGAAGCGAAAGCAAGACCTCTCGCTCCGTCTTCCAGTTCAGCAATCGTTTTTTCTAAAGCGTCTCTTGTTGGATTCCCAGAACGACTATAGTCATATGGTCCAAAGCTATCGAAGTTGGACTGATGAAATGTAGATGATAAGTAAATAGGCATGTTTACTGCGCCCGTTTTTTGCTCATAATCACCGCGCGTGGAAGCGGTGATTAAGCTTGTTTCTAAATGTTCGTTAGAGTAACTCATACGGAAAGCACACTGCTTTCTAATGTAGCAAATACTTGTTGCAAATCGGCGATTAAGTCCTCTGCTTCCTCCACTCCAACAGAAAAGCGTAATAGACTATTGTCAACTCCGCGTGCCAAACGTTCTGCTTCAGGGATATCGGCATGTGTTTGTGTAGCTGGATATGTGATGAAACTTTCCACCCCACCAAGACTTTCAGCGAAAACGATTAGTTGAAGACCTTCTAAAAACGGACCAACCCACTCGCTTTTTTGTAAGCGGAATGAAAGCATTCCACCTGTCCCAGAATATAGAACATCTTTCACAGCAGACTCATTTTTCAAAAACGCTACTATTTGTTTCGCATTCGCATCATGTTGTTTCATTCGTAAATGAAGTGTTTTTAACCCTCGGATTAATAACCAAGAATCGAAGGGAGATAATACTGCACCAGCTGCATTATGATTTACTTGTAATTGTTCACTTAACTTTTCTCCTTTGGATACAACAAGACCAGCAAGGACGTCATTATGTCCACCGATATATTTGGTGCCACTGTGGATAACAATATGTGCTCCAAGTTCGATAGGGCGTTGTAAATACGGTGTTAAAAACGTGTTATCCACAATGAGTAGTAGATTATGCTCGGCAGCTAAAGTTGCGTATTTCTTAATATCTATTTCTTGCATTAATGGATTCGTCGGAGTTTCGATAAAAAGTGCTTTTGTATTTTCTGTTAGCAGTGCTTCAATTTCTTCAATAGATTCAAACTTTGCGTACGATGTGCGGATATTATAAGCATCTGCATGTTGGTTAAATAAACGGTATGTTCCACCGTAAAGATCTTCGGGTGCAATAATTTCATCGCCAAAGCGGAAAAGGGATAGGATCAATTGAATTGCTGCCATGCCAGAACTACAGGCAAACCCTGCATCTGCCCCTTCTAATTTTGCAATACCTCCTTCTAAAATAACTCTTGTCGGATTTTTTGTTCGCGTATAATCATACCCTGTAGATTGACCGAGGCCATCATGTTTATATGCTGTGGATAAGTAAATAGGTGGGTTAACTGCCCCTGTTTTTGGATCACTGTGGTTTCCTAATTGTACTAATTCGGTTTCTAAGCTTCTCTTTGTCATTAGATTCATCCTTTTCATATTAAAATAAAAAAAAGACCTTCTATAAGAAGAAGGCCTTCAGTACTAGTGAAGTCAGTCTTCTCATCTACTAGACGATGTCGTCTATTGGAATTAGCACCTTGCCTGACGAGGTCGGTTGCTGAGACATCGTAGGGCCAATCCCTCCGTCTCTCTTGATAAGAATAAATATTCAATTATTAGAAAATAACAATTATTAGAATATTAACACGACTAGTAGGATTGTACAAGAGGAAATATACAATTTAGTTTTAGGGAAAAATGATAAATTACATGCTACTGATATCATACAACCATTTTTAGGAAGGGGAACTATTATGTTAGAAAACAGGGGACTAGTTACTCTAAATGAATTAGAACACTTAGAACCAAATGAGATTCTTACAATTATTTTTAACTATATATCACAAATTTTCAGGAGAAACAGATCTTGAAAAAGTATTAATGAAAATGGCTGATTTAGGAAAATAACTTGTTTTTGCTGATCGTTGTACTGTTTGGTTGCATGACCAATTAGAAAAAACATTTGGACAGTAGTTGCTCATGGGATAGAAAAAATAACTGTCCCAGCGGATAGAGGATTAATTGGATATTGTGTTTCTACACAAAAAGTAGTTGTGGTGGAGGAAGCATACTTGGATGTTCGTTTTAACCAAGAGGTAGATCAAGAAACAGGCTATCGAACTCGCTCCATTTTATGTATTCCTTTTTACAACACAAAAGGAGAAGTATTAGGTGCTTTTCAAGCTATCAATAAAATGACGGCTAGTGAGAAGTTTAACGAGAAGGATTGTGAAACTTTGTCTCTCGCTGCTTCTTATGTCGGTAAATCATTAGAATCATCCGTTTTATGGGGCGAACTATTAGAAACGCAAAAAGAGATGATTGAAACGATTGGAGAGATAGGGGAAAGTCGTTCCCAAGAGACAGGTAACCATGTCAAGAGAGTAGCGAAATATTCCTATTTATTAGCTACTTTAGCAGGCTTGCCTAAAGAAGATGCATTACTTCTAAAACGTGCTTCTCCTATGCATGACATTGGCAAGGTGGCTACTCCTGATAGTATTCTTCTAAAACCGGGTAAGTTAACAGATGAAGAATATGAAATCATGAAGTAGCATGCTGTAATTGGCTACAACGTATTTACACATTCGAGACGAGAATTATTGCGGGCTGCTGCTATTATTGCGCATAAACATCATGAAAAGTGGGATGGTACTGGCTATCCGAATGGGATTAGTGGAGAGATTTCGGTCGTATTACAGCAATAGCGGGCGTTTTTGATGCTTTAGGAAGCGACCGTGTATACAAAAAGGCATGGCCAATAGAGGAAATTTTAAAGTATATGTTGGAGCAGAAAGGAAAACAATTTGATCCAATATTAACGAAGCTGTTTATTGGTAACGTGGAAAAGTTTATCGTAATACGCGATCAATATAATGAGAAAAAATAGTACATACATGTAATAAATAATGAAGAGGGTACTTTCAGTTGATTTGAAAGTACCCTCACCTGTATGTTATTTTCCGCCAAGCATATTAAACAGTCCGCCTACTACACTTCCTTCGTCAGAAGATCTGCCCCCTGGAGTTTGCGGAGCAGCTGCGAATACACGGCTTGCTAATCGACTAAATGGTAGTGATTGAATCCATACAGTACCTGGACCACGTAAAGTAGCGAAGAATAAGCCTTCTCCACCAAATAAAGCTGTTTTTACGCCTTTTACCATTTCGATATTGTATTCTACATCAGAAGTCATAGCTACTAAACAGCCAGTGTCCACGCGTAAAACTTCTCCTTGTTGTAAGCTTTTTCGATGAATAGTTCCACCTGCATGAACAAAAGCAAGACCATCGCCTTCTAGCTTTTGCATAATGAAACCTTCTCCACCGAAAAATCCAGCTCCGAGCTTACGTTGGAACTCAATTCCGACAGAAACTCCTTTAGCGGCAGCTAAAAAAGCATCTTTTTGACAAATAATTTTGCCGCGGTACTGGCTTAAATCCATAGGAATAATTTTTCCAGGGTATGGTGACGCAAAATACACATGCCTTTTCCCACTTCCAGTATTCGTGAACGTTGTCATGAATAAACTTTCTCCAGTTAACATACGCTTACCTGCACCCATTAATTTGCCCATAATGCCACTAGCCGAACTACCGTTTGAGCCATCTCCAAAAATAGTTTCCATAGAGATGCCGTCTTCCATCATCATTAAGCTTCCAGCTTCTGCTACGACTGTTTCTTGTGGATCTAATTCAATCTCTACAAATTGCATATCATCGCCGTGTAATTTGTAGTCAATTTCGTGATTTTTCATGTTTAGGTTCCTCCTAAATTTGTATTATTCATCTATACGAAAAAGAGAATAAAAAGTTTCATTTTAAAGTTTCAAAATTATTAAAAAAATTTAAAGGTATTCTGAAAGAATTATAGAATTTATTAGTAATGGAAGCGTTTTCATTTTACGAATTATTAATTGAAGAAAGAGGTTGAGCAAATGAAGTTAACAAATTTTATCGATGGAAAATGGCGAGACGTTGGGGATGTAGAATACAAAGCAGTGTTGAATCCAGCGAATGGGGAGCAATTAGCGCAAGTTAGAATGTCATCAACAGAGGATGTAAATCTAGCTGTAGAAGCAGCGGTAAAAGCGCAAAAGAAATGGGCACTCGTTCCAGCTCCTAAACGTGCGGATTATTTATATGAAATAGGAAGAATTATGAAAGAAAAGAAAGAGCATCTTGCACAAGTGTTGACAAAAGAAATGGGAAAAGTGATTGAAGAAGGCAGAGGAGAAGTGCAAGAAGGAATTGATATGGCATTTTACATGGCTGGAGAAGGTCGACGATTATTCGGAGAAACTACACCTTCTGAGCTTGCAGATAAATTTGCAATGAGTGTTCGTGCACCTATTGGAGTAGTCGGGCTTATTACACCTTGGAATTTCCCAATAGCAATTGCGACGTGGAAATCGTTTCCGGCAATCGTGGCGGGCAATGCATTTATTTGGAAACCAGCAACGGAAACTCCAATGATGGCTTATGAAATGGCGAAAATTTTTGAAGAAGCGGGACTTCCTAATGGTGTTGCAAATATTGTATTTGGTTCTGGCTCAGAAGTTGGGACGTCGATGATTGAACACCCACATGTGAAAGTGATTTCGTTTACAGGCTCAACGGAAACGGGGAGTAAAGTTGCTGAACTGGGAGGGCGCCATTTAAAGAAAGTTTCGCTTGAAATGGGTGGGAAAAATGCAGTGATTGTCATGGATGATGCAGATTTACCACTCGCAGTAGAAGGAATTTTATGGAGTGCATTTGGAACAGCTGGTCAACGTTGTACGGCATGTAGTCGGGTGATCGTGCATAAAGATGTAAAGGAAGAGTTAGAAACAATGCTATTGGCGCAGATGAAAAAGTTAACGATTGGTGATGGTTTAGATGAAACAGTCAAAATCGGTCCCGTAATAAATAAACAGGCACTAGAAAAAATTCATGCGTACACGCAAATTGGACAAGAAGAAGGTGCACAGCTTCTCGTTGGTGGTGAAGTATTGAGTGAAGGGAATCTTTCCAAAGGAAATTATTATGCTCCCACCCTATTTACGAATGTGACATCGAATATGAGAATTGCTCAAGAAGAAATTTTTGGACCAGTTGTTTCACTCATTGAAGTAAGTTCCTTGGAGGAAGCGATTGAAGTGAATAATGGAGTGAAATTTGGACTTTCTAGTTCTATTTTTTCACGTGATGTGAATAAAATCTTCCGTGCGCAACGCGATTTGGATACAGGAATTGTATACGTGAACGCTGGAACAACGGGTGCAGAAATTCATTTACCTTTTGGCGGAACGAAAGGTACGGGAAATGGTCACAGAGATTCGGGTGTTGCGGCACTTGATGTGTATACAGAGTGGAAAAGTATTTATGTAGATTTTAGTGGTAAGCTGCAACGTGCGCAAATAGATACAGAATAATTTGTAAACAAAGGGGATGGGTTTATGAAAGTAGCAGTATTAGGTGCAGGTTTAATGGGAAAAGAAGCAGCTCGTGATTTAGTATTAAGTCCGAATGTAGAAAAGGTTTTATTATGTGATTTAGACGTCGGACAAGCGAACATGTTTAAAGAAAAACTTCAAAATGCAAAGATTGAGGTTTTGCGACTAGATGCAAATGAGGACAAAGAAATAATAGCTATTATGAAGCAAGTGGATGTAGTCATAAATGCTTTGTTTTATTCATTTAATGAAAAAATTGCGAAGTTAGCAGTAGAAACGGGCGTGCATTCCATCGATTTAGGCGGTCATATAGGTGGTGCAACGGATGCTGTACTTTCATTGGAAGAAAAGGCGAAAGAAAAAGGTGTAACGCTCATTCCGGATTTAGGAGTTGCTCCTGGCATGATTAATATTTTGGCAGGTCACGGTGCAAGCAAGTTAGATAAAGTTTCCGGCATCCATTTATACGTTGGTGGTATACCTGTTGAGCCGGAGGGGGTTTTTCAATACAATATCGTATTTTCATTAGAAGGAGTATTTGATCATTATACAGACGCTTCGCATGTTATTCGGGACGGAAAGCTAATCGAAGTGGAGTCATTATCTGAAATTGAACCGATTTTCTTCCCGGAGTATGGTGAATTAGAAGCGTTTCATACAGCTGGAGGAACATCGACATTACCGAAATCATTTCCGAATATCGACACATTAGAATATAAAACAATTCGATATAAAGGGCATGCAGATAAATTTAAATTGCTCGTAGATTTAGGGTTAACGAATAAAAAAACGATTGTGAATGTAAACGGAAATATGGTCAAGGCACGCGACGTTTTAAAAGAAGTGCTAACTCCGAAGTTACTACTTGGTGATAAAGAAGATGCTGTTTTATTGCGAGTAATCGTAACAGGAATGAAAGATGGAGAAAATATTACGTACTCCTATGAGATGGCGACGAAGAAAGATAAGCGTTCTGGAGAGACTGCAATGGCAAGAGCAACGGCGAATACAATTTCAATTGTGGCGCAAATGATTGGTAATGGTGTTATTACAAAACGTGGCGTCTATCCACCAGAGCTTATTATTCCAGGGGAATTATATATGAAAGAAATGGCAGCTCGTGGTGTAGATATTATCGAAACGGTGGAAAGAGGTGAATAATGATGGACTTTAACTTTTCAGAGGAGCAGCAACTGCTTCGTAAAACGGTACGCCAATTTGTCGATCAAGAGATTATTCCTTATATAGCGAAATGGGAAGAACAAGGTGCGTTTGATCCGGGCATTTGGAAACGACTTGCAGACCTTGGATTGATGGGAGTTTGTGTTCCTGAGGCATATGGTGGAAGTGGGATGGACTATAATTCGCTTGCGATTGTTTGTGAAGAATTAGAAAGAGGGGATACTGCTTTTCGTACAGCAGTATCCGTTCATACAGGGTTAAATTCTATGACATTGATGCAATGGGGAACGGAAGAGCAAAAGCAAAAGTATCTAGTACCTCAAGCAAAGGGCGAAAAAATTGGTGCATTTGGTTTAACCGAGCCTGGTGCTGGTTCCGATGTTGCTGCAATGTCGACAGTTGCTGTGCTAGACGGAGATGACTATGTATTAAATGGGCAGAAAACATGGATTTCTCTATGTGATGCGGCAAATCATTTTGTTGTGTTTGCCTATACGGATAAATCGAAAAAACATCATGGGATTAGTGCATTTATCGTAGAAAGAAAGTTTGAAGGCTTCTCCTCTAAGGCGATAAAAGGAAAATACGGCATTAAATCAGGAAATACAGGTGAGTTATTTTTTGAAAATATGCGTGTTCCAAAAGAAAATCTATTAGGGCAAGAAGGAGAAGGATTTAAAATAGCGATGGCTGCACTCGACAATGGACGTTTTACAGTTGCAGCTGGAGCAGCGGGGCTTTCATTAGCTTGTTTAGAAGCCAGTGTGAAGTACTGTCATGAACGTGTTACGTTTGGTACTGAAATTGGTAAGCATCAGCTCGTCCAACAGATGATTGCGAAGATGGAAGCTGGTCTTCAAATGAGCCGCCTGCTCGTATACCAAGTGGGAGAACTAAAAAATAAAGGTGTGCGTAATACGAGAGAAACGTCCTTAGCGAAATGGCAAGCATGTGATTTTGCCAATAAAGCGGCAGATGATGCGGTGCAAATTCATGGTGCATATGGCTATTCAGATGAATACCCAGTTGCAAGGTATTTACGAAACTCGAAAGCACCAGTTATTTATGAAGGAACGAGAGAAATCCACACAATCATGCAAGCAGAATACGTTTTAGGATATAGGGAAGATAAAACACTTTCACATATGTTGCCGAAATGGCCATTTGAAGAATAGAGGAGAAAAGGTTTTCTTGGATTTAACTCAAGGAAGCCTTTTCTTATTACTTGCACTAGTGCCAAAAATAATTAATAAAATATGAAACTAAATGGTAAAATAACGGTCTAATGGATTAACTATGAAAAAGAAAGGAAGATTACAATGAAAAAGGTAAGCATCTTATTATTTGCAGCAGTGCTCATTTTATCCCCTTTATTTTATTCAACAAAAACGACTGTCTTGGCAAATGAAAGAACTCCAATTAGAGTTACGGATAAAATTCCGGCTGTAAAGTCCGAAAAAGAACTACAAGACTATTTTGCCAAAGTGCAAAAAGTACAAGAGAATCCATATGGAAAAGTTGATACAGCGATTCTTGAATCATCAGCTGAATCAAAAGATTCTGCAAGTGGAGGAAATCATTCTACTACAAACAACCAAGTAGACGGAGTGGATGAAGCAGATATTGTACAAACAAATGATTCGCATGTATTTACAATCAGCGATCAAAACGTGCTTATTTTAAATGTGAAAGATCCAAAGAAAATGACAAAAGAAGCAACAATAAAGTTAAAAGAAGATTTTTATCCGACAGAGCTTTTATTAGCAAAAGATACACTGATTATTATTGGGCAACGAAACTTTACGGTGCCAATGTATTCAGATAGACCAGCAGATAGTAAAAAAATAGGGATGCCAATGCAATCGATGGTTACAGTGTACTTCTACGATGTATCTAATCCTGCATCGCCGGTACTAACGAGAGAAATTGCAACGGAAGGTCATTTAAATGGGGCACGTGTAACGAATAACACGTTGTATTATGTAACAAATATGTATCCAAATTTTTGGATGTTACGTGAAAATGTTGATATGGAACTGCGTCCGCTAACATATGACTCTAAAACAGATAAAGAAGTAAAGGCTATGAGTTATGACAGTATTCATATTTTACCAAACTCATTAGAAGGAAATTATAGTATTATTTCTTCTATTGATATTAATAATCTTGAAAAAAATGAAGTGGCTACAAAAGGATATCTTGGTGGAAGTGAGCAAATGTATATGTCGAAAGACAATTTATATTTAACTTCGAGCATCTACAATCCTATGGAATCCAATGAAAACACGTTCATGTGGAATCCTGGAACAATGGACACGAAAGTATTTAAATTTGCTTTAAGTAGCTCTGGGGTAGAATATATTGCTTCTACTGAAATAACAGGAACAGTATTAAAACAATTTTCAATGGATGAGCATAATGGATTTTTCCGCGTAGTAACGACGGAAGGAAATAGTTGGGATGAAAGCAAGCCATCTGAAAATCATCTATTCATTTTGAATGCAAGAATGAAAATTGTTGGGTCCTTAACAGGTCTAGCAAAAGACGAACGAATTTACTCTGCAAGATTTATGGGAGATAAAGCATATATGGTAACGTTTAAAGAAACAGATCCACTATTCGTCATAGATGTTTCTAAGCCTAACGCTCCAAAAGTTTTAGGGGAGTTGAAAATTCCAGGCTTCAGTAACTATTTACACCCATTAGATGAAAATCATTTAATCGGATTTGGTTATGAAACGAAATCGATTAATGTTGATTATAGTAAAGAGCCCTTAATCATTAGAGATGCTATGAAGGTTTCGTTATTTGACGTAAGTGATTTTGCAAATCCAAAAGAAAAAGATACAGCAATAATCGGAGGGCAGGGAACTTACTCGCCGATTCAATACGATCATCATGCCTTGTTCCAGCACAAAGCGAAGAACTTATTCGGCTTCCCGGTTGCGATTTATGAAAAAACAAATGAACGAGATTATCCACAGTTTAAACAAGAAGGCGCACTCGTATATGAAATAACGCCTGAAAAAGGAATTACGCTAAAAGGCGATCTGTTACGAGCAAAAAATCCAAATTTGGAGTATGAAGAGTGGGAACGAAGCATTCAACGTATGGTTTACATGGATGATTCGTTGTACACATTGTCTATGAAGGAAATTACAAGCTATGATTTGAATACGTTTAATAAAATCAGTACGTTAGGTTATTGATATTACAGAGAGACCGACAACCCGCAAAAACAATTTGTTACAAAAGTGTTACTGGTAATAGGCGTCAGTAACACTTTTGTAATATAATGCTTCTCTTTCTACCCCCAGAAGTTACGATTCTTCTACGAATAATATAGTGTCCGAGCAAATTAACGGGCAAAATTCTTTTAGAGGTGATTCTAAAATGCAGATGAAGTGGAAGAAAGCAAGTGCAGCATTATTAGCTGCGACGATGACAGTAACTGGAGCAAGTTACGCATGGGCGAATGAAAATTTATTTGATACGGTGGATTTGAGTAAATTAAACTCAAAAACGACAGAAGTAACATCTAGGGATTCAGTAAAAGCGATCGTGACAAATCCTGAAACAACACCTTCAGTAGATAAAACTGAAAGTGATTTTCCAAAAAATCCTGAGGGACATACTGCTGGTAATCTAGCAGGACTAGCAAAAGCATATGAAAATGCTGGAAATGAAACTGCGAAAGCAGAGATTAAAGGAAATGCTGAGCGAGCTATCGTTAAATTTGAAGCTTCTCAAAAAGAAAGAGCTGAAGAACCTACAACGGAAGAATCAGTAGTAGAAAATCCAGTTCAAAAACAACTTAAAACAGAAGAATCGATTACGGTGTCACCTGTAGTGGAAGAACCAGAAAAAGAAAAAAAATCCGCTGAAAAAGAAGAACGCAAAGCACTTCAAACAGAGCAAAAAGAAGAACGTAAAGCCCTTCAAGTAGAGCAGAAGGAAGAGAGAAAAGCTCTTCAAGAAGAACACAAAGCAGAAAAACAAGAAAAAAAAAAGTAATAAAGAAGATAAATAATCATGTTAATATATAGAACCGCTTTTCATTTTCCGAGAAGCCCTATACAATCAGAAGGCATTCGGATGAAGTGAGAACGGAGGGTATGTATACTTTTGTCCATTATTCAAGGGATTTTCAAAACAAAAACAAATATGAGTGAGCTTGTTCAAATGGCGAAAGCAGGCAACGAGGAGGTTCTTAATGACCTCCTTTTTGCCAATACTTCATTTATGAAAAAGACAGCATCCTTTATTTGCAAAAGAACTATAGATGAACAGGACGATGAATTTAGTGTGGCAATGAATGGATTTCATGAAGCAGTGATTGCTTTTGACTCAACTGAAAATGCATCTTTTCAAACATTCGCACAACTAATAATTAAAAGAAGAATTGTAGATTACATTAGGAAAGAAACTGTAAGAAAAGAAAATGTCATGTTATTGCATATAGAGAATGACGAGTCCTCATCAACACAACATTTTTTATTCGATGAAAAATCAATTTATACATATACAGAAGAACAACAATCCGTTGCAAGAAAAGAAGAACTCATACGCTATAACAAAATACTAAATGAATATAATTTGTCCTTTGTGGAACTCACGCACACTGCACCAAAGCATGTAGATGCAAGAAAGACTGCATTTCAGATAGCCCAAATTATTGCAGATTCGAATGAACTCTATAACTACTTAATTAAAAATAAAAGATTACCATTGAAAAAAATCGAAGTATTAGTTGAGATATCAAGAAAAACATTAGAGCGGAATCGGAAATATATAATCGCCGTTGTTTTACTTTTAAACAGTGACTTCGTTTATATAAAAGATTATGTAAAGGGAGAAATCATATGAAGCGCACGTACAGAGGCATTGTTTGCGAAAAGAATAATGACCATATGATTTTTCTATCGAAAGAAGGAGAATTTCTTCGTGGTATTCCGCTTGTAACGGATCCAGGGGTGGGAGAAGAAGTAGAGTTCCATTTAGCACCTACTATCAACCTTCGTCGAAAGCGAATGAAACCTTTTTTCATTGGACCTTCTCTAATCGCAGCAGTGCTACTAATATTTTTTATTGCATCATTGATTTCTCAAACGAATAGTGCATTCGCATACGTCCAAATAGAAGGAGAGATGGCTTTTGAGTTTGGCGTGGATGAAGAAGGAAACGTCATGTCGCTGCGATCAATAGATGATGCGTCTGCTATAGAGCTTGGTGATTGGGAAGGGCTTTCCTTTGGCACGGTGTTAGCTAATACCGTGAACCAAATAGCACCGAGGAATAGTGAACTTGTAATAACTACAGTGTATGAAAAACAAGAACAAGCGGAATTTAAAAAACGTATTGATCAAGCAGTGAATGAAGTCACTAACGCTCATGCAGATAAAACGTGGAGTATACAAGAAAGCACAGTGAAAGAAAGAGAGGAAGCGAACAAAAACAACAAATCCATACAAAAGTTTAAGAATAAAGTAAAGGAACCAAAAATAGAAGAGAAACAAAGAGAAAACCCAACTTCCAAAAATCAACCTGAAAAACAAAAGATACCTGAGCAATCAAACAAAAAAGAAAAGAACATATCAATTCCAAATAATAATAAAGAAAAATCAACTCCAGCTAATAAACCACCAAATAACAGTAAAGAGAAACAACAAGAAAACAATGATCAAGACAGATCACTAAATTTACAAGATAAATCTAAATACGGTAACAATGCCAATAGCAATAACAATGGAAATATCAAAAATAATGGTAACAGTGGTAATAATGAAAACAATAACGGTAAAAAGCCAAACAAATAATGCAACAACTAAAAGTGCGACACCGAAAATTGAACTGCACCCAATTGTTAGACACCATCTAACAATCAGAGGTGTAGTTTTTTATAACTAAATATACTGCTTAAGTAAAATTAGAAGTAGTTTTAGATTATTAAGAAGGAAAAAATCTTTTCGATCTATTGCTCAAGAACGAAATTTGAACACAGCGCTTTTTAAAGATAGGTAGCTCGTTATCTAGAACATGGGATGAAAAGATTGGTTTCATTCCACGACCGTTGATTAACCAATTTCCCCTAATGAACTTCCACAAGAAATGCGCAGGGGTTCCATTAATAAATGCAAAGAGTCGCCGAAATACCATCTTCGGCGATCTGCAGCTTATCTAGCTAAATACTCTATTCTCCAAATGTCAAAGCTAAAAAAATCCATGATTGGAATTTCTATGCGTTCGGTGGGTAAACATTTGCTATACGATTATCGAACAAAGAGCATCTTGGAAATGACGAAGTCGCCTCCAAGATGCTCTAATATTTTCACGTTAATCGTATAGCCCAATATGGCAATTACTTGCCACATTAAACACTTACAATCTTCTAATCTATGGAAGCTCTGACACCGTCACAAAGGAATAGCCTTCACTTTGTAAATACGCAAGCACAGCATCCAGTCCGTCAGCAGTAGATGGGTGAATATCATGCATTAAAATAGTGGAACCATCTCGAACATGCTCCTTCACAATCTCTAGTAAACGAGGTGCGCTTCGATGCTTCCAATCAAGCGTATCGACATCCCACAGAATGACAGGGAGGTTCGTTTGGGATCGTACTGTTTTATTGACCGCTCCGTATGGTGGTCGGAAAACAGTAGGTTTGCTACCAGATGCTTTTTCGATCGCGTTGCTTGTATTATTAATTTCGTCCACAATTTTTTTAGCAGGTGCTTTCGTTAAGTCAGGGTGATTCCACGTATGGTTTCCTAACTCATGTCCTGCATCTTTCATCTCTTTTACAAGTTCAGGATAAAAGGATACGCGGCTTCCAAGCATAAAGAACGTCGCTTTTGCATTATACTTCTTTAATGTGTCCAATACTTTTCTAGTTGTTTCTGGATTTGGGCCATCATCGAAAGTAAGTGCAACAATTTTTCCAGTTACAGGAGTAGTTGGCTCCTCGACTTTTTGTTCGTCTGTGGATGGTTTTTCTGTCTCAGCCGATGGACGATCAATTGAAACAACTGGTAATTGGAATTCATCTGCTAAAATATCATTTACTTGAGAGAGTGGAATCGAAATGACTGGAGCACCAGCAGCTCCCGCTGTTATTTCATAATCATCAAAATAAAATTTTAAGGAATCTTCAGCTAAAGCAAAATTAGTAAAGTTATCCCATTTGGGAGCAATTTTTTCCTCCATCTGTTCTTCTACTAAATAAGGAGTCACTTGTTCGTCGGATGTAATTGCCTCTTTTAGCTTAGAAGAAAGTAGGGCAAGTGCTTCTTCACTATTACCAAGTAAATCTTTCATCGTTAGCATATGACCAGATTGGCTTTGTAATCGGATAATATTCGTTTCAGCTACGCCGTTGGCCCCACCAGTATACATGTTGGAATGAATGACAAATGAATAATATCCAGTAGGATGTGGAAATACTTCAAATGAAATATTGAGCTCACCTTTATTGTATTTACTTGTTTCGCGAATGTACTTTGTTTCTTCTAGGTAAAGAGTTTTTAGTTGCTGTGTGTAAGTCTTTACTTTTTCGTTGAAACTAGGAACATTACTTTGCGGATATTGAATGGCAAAAGGGGAATATTCGTCGTTGGATGTTTCTGTTACAATACGTATTCCTGGGTAAACGGATTCACTTTCATTCACTTCTTCTTTCGTTTTGTCCGGTGGGCTAGCCGTTCCTATTTCTTTATCACTCTTGTTAGATGTGGAAAAAAATAAAAGAATAGCAACTAAACTACTTAATGAAATAATAGCAGTGATAAACGCTATATCAATCCAACGTCCTCTTTTTGGGGGTTTAGTATGAGTGGACATGGAAATTCTCCTTTTCTTATCTATTCTCATTATAGTAGGTTAGACGCTCGAATAGGTGAAAAAGTTTTGGTTTAGATTGTTTTTATTTCCAGTGTTCGTTAAGATTATCGTATTACTAGAAGGAAGGTGTTCCAAATGACGCCGACAAACTACGAATTAGTAGTAGACTGCTGTTTACTGGCAGGCAGATTAATGATGGAAAGTGGTGCCGAAACGTATCGTGCAGAGGATACAATGGACCGAATGGCTATATCTCAGCAGCTAACAGAATCGCAAAGTTTTGTGATGCCCACTGGGATTATATTTAGTGGAAATAAAACCCTACCTACAAAACTAGTAAGGATTAATAACAGGTCAACGGATTTAGAAAGAATTGCACGAGTAAATGCGGTGTCCAGAAGATTAGCTGACGAGGATATAACGTTAGAAGGGGCATATGAAGAGTTAAAAGAAATAGAGAATGATCCTAGAAAATATCCATTTTGGATTCAAATACTAGCAGCTTCGGTTGCTTCAGCGGCATTTCTTTTATTGTACGGAAATAAATTAATGGATGTTCCGACGGCTTTAATTGCCGGCGGTGCTGGTTATGCGGTTGCGAATTTATTGGAAGAAAAAACAAGAGTGAAGTTTTTCGCAGAGTTTTTGGCTGCTATTGTTGTTACTATTATTGCGACATTGTCCGTTTCGTTAGGATTTGGCGTGGAAGTAGATAAAATCATTATCGGCTCAGTGATGCCGCTTGTACCAGGTCTTCTTATTACAAATGCAATTCGTGATTTAATGGCAGGACATTTCGTTTCTGGAGTTTCTAAAGGAGCAGAGGCATTTCTAACTGCATTTGCAATCGGTGCTGGAGTCGCATTAATTTTATCATTTTAGGAGGATGTTCCATGTCATATATAATGCAGGGGATTTTAAGCTTCGCAGCAGGTGCTTCGTTTGCGATCATATTTAATGCGCCGAAAAAGTCGCTTTTCTATTGTGGTATTGCAGGGATGACAGGATGGCTCATTTATTCTTTTGTATTTCAGTTAAGTGAGGATCCGGTGGAAGCTTCTTTTGCGGGGGCATTTACAATTGCATTTGTTGCGCATTTAATGTCTAAACGTTTTAAAATGCCTGTTATTATTTTCAGCGTAGCTGGAATTATTCCGTTAGTGCCAGGTGGTTCTGCATACAATGCTATGCGCAATATAGTGGAGAAGGATTATAGCGTAGCTGTTGAGTATGCTTCCCTCGCTCTAATGATTTCGGGTTCTATTGCGATGGGGCTAGTCTTCGCTGAGATTATTACACAGGTATGGATGAAGATTTTAGGGAGAATGAAGGGACGTACCACGGGTTAGGAAATCTCGGAGTATCTCCGAATAAAAGCTTGTTGGGAGGGGCATAGCCATTTCCAACAAGCTTTTTAAATTATGGTCCAGCTTATTTTAACAAAGCTTCAATTTCTTCTCTAGAAGACGGACGACCGATGTAATATCCTTGAATCGCGTCACAGCCCATTTGTACTAATAGGTCATGTTGTTCTTTTGACTCTACTCCTTCGGCTACAACGCGGATATCTAAAGATTGTCCTAAATGAATAAGTCCGTTAACGAGCTTTTGTAATTTTCCTTGATGAGTAATCGAATTGATGAAAGATCGATCAATTTTTAACTCCTCAACTGGTAACAGCTGCAAATAACGAAGGGATGCATAGCCTACACCGAAATCATCTAATACAAAGACAACGCCATCTTGCTGTAATGTTTGCATCTGTTTAATGATCGTTATATCTGACTCAGCCTCTAATGCAAACTTCTCTGTAATTTCAATTTGCAGGAGATTTGCAG
Source organism: Psychrobacillus sp. (assembly GCF_032154225.1). Classification (GTDB taxonomy): domain Bacteria; phylum Bacillota; class Bacilli; order Bacillales_A; family Planococcaceae; genus Psychrobacillus. Next base: position 41,152 of record NZ_JALDYF010000018.1, on the reverse strand, counting down.
GACAGTTATATTTTTCTAATAATTGTCGAATTTTCTTGACCATGTTTTTATCGCGGAATTCCCGGATAGAAGAGTTAAAACTAACTTTCAATGGAATTCCTTTACTCTTCCAAATAGCAGCTTGCTCACATGATTTTTCTAGCATGAATGTGCCTATTTCATTGATTAGACCTGTTTCCTCAGCAATTGGAATAAGTTCTTCGGGTGATACTGTGCCAAGCACTTCATCTTCCCATCTTACCAATGCCTCTACAGAAGTAATTTTCCCCGTAGCCGAGTTTTTTTGTGGCAAGTACATAACATGGAAATCATCTTTATTGAGTGCTTCCAACATTCTTTTTTCAATTTGGATTTGGCGACTAAGCTTATGATGATCTGATTGACTTAGGCTGGCAATAGCACCGCCGCCCTGTTGCTTGATCTTTTGGATAGTAGCATTAGAAGCTTTTATCAAATGTAAATACGATTGTTGGTCTTCTGGATATTTGGTAATACCACCACTTACAGTGATAGGAATGACTTTATTGTTCAAATAAATTGGGTTTTGTGTTAAAAAATGTATAAAACCTTGGATATACCAATCACTTAAAGGAGTGATTAACGCAAATTCATCTCTCGTAGCACGTGCAATAATCGAGTCTTGGAAGTACATTTTTAAACGTTTAGTGAATTCGTTTAATAATTCTGCTTCTGTTTGATCATTGAATAATTCTTTTAATGTATAAAATTGGTCAATGCTAATAAAAACAAAAGAGAAATGCCTTTGCTCATTAATATACTCCGATGTAATTTGCTCTAGACGATAACGACTGATTAATCCAGTTTCTGTATCAATATATGCAATTTGCTCTAGTCGAGATTGTAATAATTTTTTTTCTGTAATCTCTTCTTCTAATAGTAAATAATAGAGTGTATTATTATCGGCATCTGTAATAGGCATAGCAAGTAGGTCGACCCAATAGTTGTGGCCGTCTTTTGTAATTTTTTCAACAGTTCCTTGGAAGTTCTTTCCTTGTTGAAGGACTTTCATTACTTTATCTGCAGTGGCAACATGTTCTGATGTGTTAGGAAACATTTGCCAAAATGATTTGCCGATAACTCGCTTAGGAGTCCAGTTGCTTTTTTGTAAAAATTGCTCATTTGCGTGTGTGATTAATCCTTCTTTGTCTAAATAAATAAGCATAAAGGATTCGGAAAGTCCTTTTTTCAATAGTTGTAGTTCTTTAAAGGAGGTCTCTTCATTATTTGGGATTTGGTTATAATCTATCAAGAATAATACATAGCGTTCATGTTCAAAGGTGAAAGATTTGGCTGTAACCGAAGCCTCTTTTTTGTCCCCATTTTTTGAAGTTAACTCGATTGCATCGTAACGGATTGGATTAATATTTCGCAATAAGTTTTCCCAAACAACAGAGGGATTTCCTTGCGATTTGTGGCTAAACAGCGGAAATTCTTCCCCTTGTACATCTTCAAGATGATAACCAAAGCTCTTTTCAGCTTCACGACTCCACCAAATAATTTGACCTTCTTTATCTGCCAAAAATGTCGGGTATGGTATATGATTAAAAATAACGCCACTTGAATCCAACAATTCCTGAATACGATACATATGCATAACCCCTTTATTGTATATAGTCTTTTATCAATTATATAGAATGAAGGGTAATTAGTCATTAGCGATAATGAAAAAATGTTAAATAATCATATTTGTAGGTATTAAGTCTTTTTGGGAAATGTCAATGAGTCTTTTGTAATTTCAGTTACAAGTGTTAGTGAATTTTGTAGTGAGTAATTAGATTGAGGTGAATGTGAATTGGAGCGATGGAAAGGGATTATTTTAATAATTGTAGGTGCAATGCTTTGGGGAGCAACTGGGCCAATGATGGAATGGGTTTTGGATGATAGTGGAATATCAGTTTCCTTTTTCTTAACTGTTCGTTTAGCGGTTGCAGGAGCGTCCATCCTATTATTTATGAAGTTAAAAGGAAAAAAGATTTTTGCTATTTGGAAAGAACCTAGTTGGGTGAAGCAATTAATCATCTTTGGGATACTTGGCATGTTAGGGGTGCAATATACTTTTGTAGCGGCGATAGAAGCAAGTAATGCATCGATTGCTACGTTGTTGCAATTTTTAGGGCCTATATATATTATTTTATTCGTGTCATGGAAAAGTAAGATGTTCCCACCAAAATATCAGGTAATAGGTATTATTGGTACGCTCACGGGATTATTTTTATTGTTAACGAATGCAAGAGTGGATCAGTTATTAATCAGTAGAGAAGCACTGCTATGGGGTCTTGGTGTAGGTCTAACGTTTGCTATTTATACAGTGTATCCAGCGAGGTTAATGAAAGAATGGGGAGTTTTAATCGTAGTAGGTTGGGGAATGCTTATAGGTGGTATTGTCGTAGCGGTTGTATCACAAGTATGGCGTTCGGACGAGTGGGGTTATTTGACAGATTATCCAACCAATTTGATGATCGTGTTGATTATTTTAATCGGAACGGTCGCATTCATTTTGTTTTTATCTAGTATGAAATACATATCAGCGGTGGAAACGAGTATTTTATCGAGTATTGAACCTTTAACGGCGATGATCATTTCGATGATTTGGTTTGGACAATTACTTGGTACATGGCAATATGTTGGTGTTGTCGTTATGTTGTTGTTTGTGACGTGGTTGTCTATTGCTGGAGAGATTAAATGGAAGAAGAGAAAGACACAAGAGATGACTTAAATTATTTTAAGTCATCTTTTTCTATATGTTCAGGAATGGTTATGGCATAATAGATTTAATAAATAATTAATTCGAGTAACGAAGAACTTAGGGGTGTTGTGTTTGTGAAAACGATCTTTTCTTATTTATCTCCATACAAATTGCTTGTAGTTATTGCATTAATTTTTATGTTGCTGGAGCTTTCAGTGGAGCTTATTCAACCGTTGTTAATCGCAACTATTATTGATGATGGGATTTTAGCCAGCGATCAACAGGCGATTATTTTCTGGGGAAGCATTATGCTCGTACTTTCTTTTGTAGCTTTCGTAGCAGGTGTTATTAATACATATATTGCTTCGCATATTGTTCAAAGTTATGGGTACGATATTCGCCAGTCGCTATTTAAAAAGATTCAATCGTTCACAATGGCTACTTTTTTAAAGTTTCCGACTGCTAGTTTAATCACACGATTAACGAGCGATGTGACGATGACGCAAAACGTTATTTTCATGGGCTTACGAATTATGTTGCGTGCTCCATTAGTTGTAATCGGAAGTATTATTATGGCGTTTTTTGTGAATGCATATTTAGCGATGTTTTTAGTAATAGGGGCTCCTTTTTTAATCGTGTTTTTATATGTGATGAGTAAAAAAGGACTTATGATGTTTGGAAATGTTCAACTAAGCGTGGACCGTGTTACGCGCAAAATACAAGAAAACTTACAAGCGGTACGTTTGATCAAGGCTTATTTACGTGGGAGTTTTGAGTCTAGCCGGTTTGCTGAAGTAGCTGACACATTGAAAATGGATAATGTGAAAGCATTCCGTATTATGGAATTGATACTGCCTGTCCTTTTATTCGTGATGAATGTCAGTTTGATGGCGGTGCTTTGGTTTGGAGCTAAAGAAATTCAAACTGGCGATGTTCAGATGGGAAAACTTGTAGCTATTGTAAACTACGCAATGCGTATGACAGGTGCATTTTCTATGTTTGCTTTCATCATTATATTTTTCTCACGTGCTAAAGCTTCATCAGACAGAATGGAAGAAGTTTTACTCGTAGAAGAAGGAATAGAAGAAATGAATGATGCTTCTTCTCATCACACGTTGAAAATAGGAGAAATTGAGTTTCAGCATATTTCATTTAATTATCCGACGACAAATATTCCTGTTTTAGATGATGTATCGTTTACGGTTACGACAGGATCGAAGCTGGCGATTATGGGGGCAACAGGCTCTGGTAAATCTACCTTATTGAATTTAATTCCTCGTTTTTTTGATGCGACGGAAGGGAAAATATTGATCGATGGGGTAGATGTGAAGGAGTGGCCATTGAAGGAATTGAGACAAGTAATAGGGCTAGTTCCACAGCAGTCTATTTTGTTTACGGGAAGTATTGAAGATAATTTAGGATGGGGCAATTCAACTGCTTCAGAAGAGTTGCTAAAAGAGGCAGCTAAACAAGCGCAAATACATGAGTCAATCGAGCAATTTCCAGATCAATATGAAACAAGAGTTGGTCAAAAAGGGGTCAATTTATCTGGAGGGCAAAAGCAAAGATTATCTATTGCTAGGGCATTAGTTCGGAAACCAGATATTTTGTTATTGGATGATAGTACAAGTGCGTTGGATGTATCGACTGAAAATGCATTATGGGAAGCCTTAGAGCAGGAAAAAGCAACGATGCTCGTTATTACGCAAAAAATAAGGACGGCTAGAGGGGCGGATCAAATCCTTTTATTGGAGGAAGGAAAGGTTTCTGCTTATGGTACGCATGAGGAACTGATGGAAAGCTCTTCTTTATATAGAAAAATTGCTGAATCGCAGCAGGAGGGAGACGAGCATGTTGAATTTCATTCGTAAACCTTTTGGGTATGAGCCAATCATAACGAAGGAAGATTTGAAGAAAGATCATAGAAAGAAAGTAGATAAGGCTTCGAATTGGAAAGATGTTCTCGGTCGAATTTGGAAGTATGTAGATGAGCAACGATTTTTATTGGTTGTTGTGCTGTTATTAGTTATTGCGAGCTCTGCACTGGCGTTACTTGGGCCTTATATGATCGGTGTTATTATCGATGATTACTTAACTGCAAGTCGTTTTGCAGGATTAGCAAAAATGATTGGTATATTAATCATCGTGTATGTATTTTTATCGATTACGATGTATTTACAAAGTTATTGGATGATTGGTGTTGCACAGCAAACGATTTATCGACTTCGTACGGGTTTGTTTAACCATCTTCAAAAACTGCCTGTGTCGTTTTTTGATAAACGTCAGCATGGAGAATTAATGAGTCGTGTAACAAATGATATTGAAAATGTCAGTCAAACATTGAATAGTTCGTTCATACAAGTATTTTCTAGTATATTAACATTAGTTGGGACAACGGTAGTTATGCTACTCATTAGTCCATTACTGACTGTTATTACGCTAATTATTGTCCCATTTATGTACATTGCTATGAGATGGATTACGAAGCGCACATCGAAACTGTTTAAAGAGCAACAGCAAGCAGTTGGTGATTTAAATGGAATGATTGAAGAAACGATTTCTGGTCAGCGCATTGTGAAAGCTTTTTCGCAGGAAAGTCGTATGCTAGAAGAGTTTTCAGTGAAAAATGATCGATTAAAACGGACCGGATTTTGGGCGTTAACGTATTCCGGTTTTATCCCGAAAGTGATGAACTTTTTAAATAATGTCAGCTTCGCACTTGTTGCAGCAGCCGGTGGAGTTTTAGCGTACTATGGTCAAGCTACGATAGGTGAGATTGTTATTTTTACGGAGTATGCGCGTCAATTTACTCGTCCGTTAAACGATTTAGCGAACCAGTTTAATACGGTGCTATCTGCAATTGCAGGGGCTGAGCGTGTATTTGCGATTATGGATGAGCCAGTGGAAGTAGACGCGGCAACGGAATATACAGATTATAAACTAAAAGGAAATGTCACATTTGAAGATGTGACGTTTCGATACAATAAAGAAGATGAAAGTCCTACGATTGAGCATGTCTCTTTCCATGTAGAAGCAGGGAAAACAGCGGCACTAGTAGGGGCGACAGGTGCTGGGAAAACAACGATTATGCAGTTACTTGCACGTTTTTATGAAGTGAATGAAGGTAGAATTCTAATTGATAACATCCCGATCGAGGAGCTATCTAGGCATACATTACGTAGCCAAACAGCATTTGTTTTACAAGATCCATTCCTTTTTGAAATGAATGTAAGGGAAAATATTCGTTATGGGAAGCTAAATGCAACAGATGAAGAAATTATAGAAGCTGCCAAACAAGCGAATGCACATGAATTTATTATGAAGTTACCAAATAAATATGATACGATTTTAAGTGCAGATGGCGGAGAAATTAGCCAAGGGCAAAAGCAATTATTATCGATTGCACGAGCATTAGTTGCAGATCCAGCCCTTCTTTTATTGGATGAAGCAACGTCGAGCATTGATACTGTAACAGAACTGAAAATCCAAGAAGCGTTAGAACGTTTAATGGAAGGAAGAACTAGTTTCGTTATTGCACATCGATTAAATACGGTTCGAAAAGCAGATTTAGTATTTGTGATGGAAAGTGGTAAGCTAGTAGAAGGTGGCTCGCAGGAAGAGCTACTTGAACAAAAAGGTCGTTACTATAAGATGGTAACTAATTAGAAGATTTGAGGAGAACAGTATGCAAATTTCAATGATGACAGTTTCCATTCCAATAGATGCTGAAACATTAGGCGAAATAAAAGAATTACTTGCACATACACTTGGGGAAGATAAAGTAGATTATGCTTCAGTAATAAGTGCGGGTGAGTTGGGTGATGCCCATTTAAAAGGCTTTTGTGTGTTAGCTTATAATGATGACACGGATCAACTGGTAGGTGTTTTAACGGCTGTTGATCGAATTGCAACATTAGATTATGAGTGGAGCGGATTAGTGCTGCCAAGTGCCCGAAAGCAAGGTATCGGAGAGCAACTCGTCGCTGAATTATCACGTAATCTAGAACTTCGAGGTGCTGAAACAGAGTTAGTGTTAGTGCCGGGAGAAGCGAAGGAAGGGAAAAAACTATTAGGGAAACTTGGATATATGCATGATTTTTCTGAATACACGATGGTTGCAAGTGCAGAAGAGAACGCACTGGCAAATAAGGTGAAAATATTTCCGTTCGATGGTACGGATGATAATGCATTAGTTGATATATTAGCTAGTGCATTCGAAGAGACAGAAGAAGAGGCGCGTGAGCTTATTGCCTTTAATACAGTGACGCCGAATCGTCGACTAATGCTTGCTACAAGTGATGATGTGGCTGTGGGTACTGTTGCAATCGTAGATGATGTTGATAAGTTATGGGTGACGGGTCTTGCAGTGCATCCGAAGGCAAGAAGAAAAGGTATCGCAACGGCTATTTTAAATTGGTCCAAACATGAAGCGCATCTCCTTGGGAAGTCTTCTGTGTGTTTAGATGTGGAAACGGATAATGAAAATGCATTGTCTGTGTATGAAAAAGCAGGGTTTAGAACGACTAATCATACAAATCTTTATCGAAAAGGATGACAAAAGGTATTCGGAATGCTTGTATTCCGAATACCTTTTGAATTTTTGGGGGAAAATGGATCTCTTCATCCAGCTTGTTTAGAAAAATGCCGGATTATCTCCGAAAATCTCGAAGTATCTCGTAAAATTTCAAAGTATCTCCGAAAATCTCAAAGGATCTCATAAAATCCTGAAGCAGTCATGTTCTTTCTATATAAAAGCTTCCACGTTCGTCGTATAGCGCAATGTGAAGCCTGGAGTGAGTAAGAAAATGCGTCGCTAAGATGTTTTTTCTCTGTTCTCTTGTATGGAAAAAGAATCGTTTACAAACTTTAAACATATGTTCAATATTTCTTTCATAAACTTGCTATATGATGAATGATGAAGAAATCATTCAATTGAAAAGGAGCGATTTTATTGGGATTAAACGAACATCATGTAACGATGAAAGTTTCGAAAAAACCGTTGAATGCACTGCAATCTACATATGTCAGGAAAAAAGTACAAACTAGCTTACAATGGATTATTTTGAAAAAAGCTAGACCACCTAAATCTAAATACATCCCTATACCACCTAGGGATTAATATATTTGACGTCATTTCCCCTATGGAAATGGCGTTTTTATGTAAACTGCAATAAAAATATTCTAAATAGGCATAGTTATAATGATAAACTAGTAAACAAATACCGATAATATATGTATAGAGAGGGAGGTTTTATTGTGAAGGTATATGCACATAGAGGGTCATCAGGAACGCATCCCGAAAATACAATAGCGGCATTTGAAGCAGCTGCAAATCTTCCGGTTCATGGAGTAGAATTTGATGTACATATGACGAAGGATGGAGAGTTAGTCGTCATCCATGATGAGTCTATCGATCGTACATCTAATGGAACAGGCTTTGTGAAAGATATGCTACTTGCAGAACTTAAAAGCTATGATTACGGTATGTGGTTTTCAGCTGATTTTACGGGACAAACAATCCCTACATTAAGCGAAACACTTCATATCTTTAAAGATACGCGTCATCATCTTAATATTGAGCTGAAATCGGATATTTTTCCTTATGAGGGAATGGAACAGAAGGTTTTGCAACTATTGAAGGAGTATGGACTTGAGCATCGTGTCGTTATTTCTTCTTTCAATCATGAAATGGTACGAAGCTTTAAACAACTAGCTCCACAAATAGAGACGGCTATTTTGTTTATGGAAGTAATGATTGCGCCACATGAATATGCAAATGTAGTTGGAGCAGATGCACTTCATGCATTTTTCCCAACTGCTTTACGACCAATGGGCAGAGATATAGTTACAAGTGGTAAACAATTACGCGTATTTACAATAAATGAAGAAGTATATGCAGGGATGCTAAAATCAGTAGGTGTTCATGCAATTTTTACAGATTTTCCAGAACGTATGTATAAGTACTTAATGAATGGGGTGTTATAAATGTTAAAAGGTAATTTTCTTATGCTCCTTTTATCAGGAGTAACAGTGCTATGCTCCATAATTATTTTTATATTGCATCATTTTACTGGATTTCTTTCAGAATATAGACAGCTTATGGGCTATGAAGCGTTGAGTGGGAATATGACCATTCTAATGTATCTTTTTATGACTTTACCAATACTTTTCCTTATTGTTTCTATTTTATTGTATAAAAATAATGAACAGCATAAGTGGTTGCCAACTGCTATTACACTAACGCTTACTTTTTCTTCGATTGCGATCATCGCTGCTGGAGACGGGCAAGTAGAGTACCATTTTTCTATTTTTATGGTTGTAGCAATGATTGCTTATTTAGGTTCGAGCAAGCAAGTTATTCTGAGTACAATCGTTTTTGCAATTCACCATTTTGCAGGGTATGTATTATTTCCACAGCTTATTTGCGGAGTAGCGGATTATAAATTTTCCTTGTTAATGATTCACGTTGTTTTTCTTTTATTAACAAGTGGGGTAAATATTATTTTAATACTTAACAGACAGCGAAGTGAGGCTACTAGAAAGCTAGAGCAAGCTAATCACAATAACCATTTAAAATCAATTCTTTCCACATTGAATACTACCATTGAAAATTTGCAGTATACATCTAGCGAATTATCGGCAGGATCGCAGGACTCTAACCAAGCAACGATTAATATACAAGAATCTATCCAACTGCTAAGTGAGGCAATAGCTGATCAATCTACAGGGGTTAATAAAAGCGCGCAGCAAATCGAAGCATTATCTAGTGATTTGACGCATGTGAAAAACTTGGCGATTGAAAGTAGAGATAAAGCTCAACAGGTTTCAGAAAGTGCGGTTAATGGGAAGACTTTGATAGCTAAAACTCAAAGTCAATTTGAAAAAACACAACAAATTGTGCATGTATTAGCGGAGAAATTGGAAGTTTATCAATCAGAAGTTTCTAGAATTAGTACACTGGCAACGTCCATTACAAGTATTTCAGATCAGACGAAACTTCTTGCGTTAAATGCTTCGATTGAGGCGGCACGTGCTGGGGAAGCCGGAGTTGGGTTTGCTGTCGTAGCAAATGAAGTAGGGAAACTGGCAACGCAGTCAGAAGGCACTTCTGCTGAAATACAAGGTGTCGTATCGAAAATTAGCACGGATTCAGAAGAACTTATTGAAAATATTGAGACGGTCTTGAATGAATTAAACCTAAGTAGAGACTATATGAATAAATCTGAAGAAACGTTCCATGCAATTACAAAGGAAACAATTGAAACGACAAATTACTTAAGTGATTCAGTAAATTATACAGCTAAAGTAGATCAGTCTTCTCAAGCGTTATTAGAGTACATTCAACATATTAATCACTTATTAAAAAGTAATGAAGACAATGTTTATCAAATATCTGCGGCTTCAGAAGAACAATTAGCATCATTTGAAAATCTTGTTAACTTGGCTGAATCGCTTGAAAGTTTATCGCAAGAGATTGATAAAGTATCGAAAGAAATAAACATAGATTAAGTAAAAGGCGACCGATTCTACCGGTCGCCTTTTTGTATACGCTATTATGTTTTTCTTAATAACAAATACATAAAGTAAGGAGCGCCAATGAGTGCTACCATAATTCCTGCGGGTATACCATCTGGATTGATTAAATTCCTACCAACAGTATCAGCAAAAAGTAACAGCCAACCACCTATTAAAATAGTTACAGGTAAGAATAGCTGATGTCGTGGACCAACTAATGACTTCGCTATATGTGGAGCCATTAATCCGATGAAGGCGATCCCCCCGGTAACTGAAACGGCAGAAGCAGCAAGTGCAACCGCGGCTAATAAAAGAACAACTCGCTCCTTTTCAATGGATACGCCGACTCCAATAGCTACTGGCTCGCTCAACCCTAGTAGATTTAGTTTATTGGCTTTGTAAAAAGTAAATGGAATAAGAACAATAAGCCACGGTAAAAGAGCTAAAATAAATGGCCAATCCGAGCCCCAAATATTCCCCGCTAACCATTTAGCGATGAAGTCTACTTTTTGTCGTTCTGCTGAAGAAATAAGTATAATCATCAAGCCAGAAAGGGCCATTGAAAATCCGACCCCGATTAAAATTAATCGAACAGGCTGTAAACCAACTTTTCGATTATATGACAATATATAAATAAAGAAAGCAGTAAGCAAAGCCCCGATAAATGCAACAAAGGGTAGCATATAAACAAAAGAACTAGGCTGTATTGGAGAAAATAAGAAAAACAAAGAAATAGCTACGCCGGCTCCAGAGTTGATCCCAATAATACCTGGATCAGCTAAATCATTGCGAGTAATACCTTGTAAAATTGCCCCCGAAAGAGCTAAAGCCATACCAGCTAGAATTGTTATAATAATTCGCGGTAAACGAACAGAAAATAAAACAAATTCCTCTTTGAATGTCCCATGTCCTAGTAAAGTTGGCAAAAGACGATCAAAGGATAAAGAAGAGTATCCTATTCCTGCACTAATAATCACAGTTAAAATAATGAGCATCGATAATATGAGTAAAATAATACGCTGTTTTTTTAATAGTTCAGGTTGAATCATTGGAATGCGCCTCCTCCTTTGCGAACAATAAGAAGGAAGAAAGGTAGACCAATTATTGCAATAATAGCCGCAACGGGTGTTTCATAAGGAATATTAACTGTTCGTCCAAGTAAGTCGGCAAGTAGCATAAGAATAGCCCCAACAATCATGGACATTGGAATAATGAAACGATAATCTGTCCCAACAATTGCACGGACAATATGGGGAACCATTAATCCAACGAACACCATATTGCCAACAAGTGCAACTGATGCTCCTGCGAGTAATATAACAATGATAAACAGGGCCAATTTAATTTGAGTCGTTTTTTGCCCTAGACCGACTGCAACTTCTTCATTTAAACTCAGAATAGTTAATTGTCTTGAAAGGAGAAGCGCAACTAGCATCCCTAAACTTATAACTGGAATGATGATGCTCAACTGATTCCAATTTGTACCGATTAAACCACCAGCTGTCCACATAGAAACATCTTTTGAAATTTTAAAATAAATTCCGATTCCATCTGCAATTGCATATAAAAATGCAGAAACAGCTGCTCCTGCAAGTATAAGTCGTAAAGGAGAAAATCCTCCTTTTTTCATTGCGCCAATACTAAAAACCATAATAGCTCCAACGGTTGCTCCGATAAAGCAAGCAATCGTAATGCCAAAATAGTTTATAGAAGGTAGAAGGGCGAACGAGATTGCAAGTGCAGCATTTGCTCCTGAAGTAAGTCCAAGTAATCCAGGATCTGCTAGGGGATTGCGAGTAATTCCTTGCATAATCGCTCCTGAAACAGCAAGTGCAGCTCCTACAACGATTGCCCCGACTTCACGCGGAAAACGAATCTCACGTAAAATATTTATTTGATCATTTTTTGCATTTGAAAACAATGCTTGCCATACGTCTTGCACAGATGTTTCCGCTGCACCAAATACCATAGCTAGGATGAACATACCGAAAAGTAATGCCAATCCGATAAAAAATTTTATAGTAAAATGAATAGAAGATGTCATCGTTCGTTTCCTTTCTACACTAGAAAAGCGGAAGCGCCTATGTTTGCCCCGAAAGGCAAATGGGGAAAAGCGAGGAGGCAGTTCCCCAGCCACCGGAGTTTTTTCACATTTGACCTCGAGGGGCTAGGCGCAGAAGCTAGACAGTTAATCAGTAAAGAAGTTCATATTTTCTTATTTGTTAAAGAAGGGAGGAATTCGTTACTAGAATTCCTCCTCAACTCATTAGTTTATGAAGCTTTCTTTAAAGAATTCAAGTTGATAGTCTAAAGAAATTGGATCATTAAAATAAAATTCCTGAGCATTTGCTTCAAATACTTGATTGTTTTGCACAGCAGGAATATTTTTATAAACATCCGTTTCTTGGAATGAATTATCTTGATCTGCTGTTTTACTGAAAACGATATAATCTCCTGCAAATTCAGGAAGCACTTCTAAAGACAAAGCATAGTACCCCGCATCTAAAGCCATTTCTTTTACTTTTTCAGGCATTGTTAGGCCCATTTCTTGATAAAGAATTTCTGTTCCACGACCCCAATTATCCCCAAATACATATATTTGTTTATCAAAGTTTTCAATTACAGAAACAGTGGCATTTTCTCCAATAACTGCTTTTATTTCTTCCCCGGCTGTTTTCGTCCGCTGTTTAAAATCATTAATCCAATCTTGTGCTTCTTTTTCTTTGTTCAGTAATTTTCCTATTTCTAAATGCTGCGTTAAATAGTCTACTTTGCCATAAGTGAATGTTACAGTTGGTGCGATTTCTTTTAATTTATCTAGGTTTTGAGCAGTAGAAAGTCCGATGATTAAGTCTGGCTCTAGCTCGATAATCTTTTCTAAGCTTTCCTCAGATACTTCTTCAACATTTGCAAAGAATTTATCATATCGAGGATTGTCTTTTGACCATGAATCTACTCCAACTAAATTTACATCAAGCGCAGCTACATTACCTGCAAAAGAAGATACAACAATTACTCGTTGTGGATTAGCGGGTACTTCAATTGGACCTTCTTCTGATTGATATGTAATCGTTGTCGGCTCTTGTTTTTCTTCGCTCGGTTTTGATTCTGATTCCGTTTTTGTTCCACTACTGCAAGCAGTTAAAGTTAGTACGAATAAAAATAAAATTGGTAATAGAAGTTTTTTCATATTGTTAATCCCCTTTTAGTAAGTTGTATGTAATACACATGGGCTTTTTTGTTCTTGGATCTAGACCAATTTCGGCATCGATATGGAACACATCCTGTAATACTTTTTGCGTAATAACTTCTTCGCAAGTACCAGCTTTAACGATTTGACCTGCTTTTAAAGCAACAATATAGTCTGCGAAGCGCGCAGCTTGATTGAGATCATGTAATACCATTACAATTGTGCGTTTTTCTTCTTGATTGAGTTTTTGTAATAGCTCAAGAACTTCTAATTGATGTGCCATATCTAAATAAGTTGTTGGTTCATCTAAGAAAATAATTTCTGTTTCTTGGGCAAGAGCCATTGCAATCCACACACGTTGACGCTGTCCTCCAGAAAGAGCATCAACTGGATAATACCTAAACTCGCTTGTGTTTGTTACGCGAAGCGCCCATTCGATGACTTCATAATCCTTTTTTGATAATCGCCCAAAGCCAGTTTGATATGGAAAACGACCGTACGATACGAGTTCTCCGACAGTTAAACCGCTCGCACTTTCAGGTGTTTGTGGTAAAATGGCCATTTTTTTTGCAAGTTGCTTCGTATTTTCTTTTGTTACACTTTTTCCATCTAGCACAATAGCACCGGATTGATGGGAGATAATACGAGTAATTGCTTTTAGTAAAGTAGACTTACCACATCCATTTGGACCGATAATTGTTGTAATTTTTTGATCAGGTATTTGAACAGACAATTCTTTCACAATTAACCTCTCACCGTAGCCAATGGAGAGATCGTCTGTATAAAGGCGAACCATATTACAAAACCTCCAAACTAATAGTTGCATAAATAAATGATAACGATTATCATTATCACAAGTGTTACTATATTTAACTTACTGTTCGATGTCAACTAAAACTTTTTAGGTAGGAGATTGATAAAATGCAAAATATATATGACATAACAATTATTGGTGGAGGCCCAGCAGGGCTTTATTCTGCTTTCTATAGTGGTTTAAGAGAGATGAAAACAAAAATTATTGAGTATCAACCACAATTGGGTGGGAAAATACATGTTTATCCGGAAAAGATGATTTGGGATGTAGGAGGACAAACGCCGATTTCAGGGGAAAAACTGATCCAGCAGCTAGTACAGCAAGGACTCACTTTTGATCCCGAAGTAGTGTTAAATGAAAAGGTCGAATCAGTTACGAAAAATGAGGATGGAATTTTTGTTTTACATACAACATCAGGACAAATGCATTTTTCAAAAACAATAATCATTGCAGTTGGAAGTGGAATATTAAATCCTACAAAACTAGAAATTGAAGGTGCAGAGCGATTCGAAGTAAGTAATTTAAATTACACCGTCAAATCAATCCAACGTTTTAAAGATAAAACAGTTATTATTTCTGGTGGAGGAAATGCAGCGATAGATTGGGCAAACGAATTAGAGCCAATCGCCAAAAAAGTATATGTTAGCTACCGAAAAGAAGCACTAAATGGACATGAAGCCCAAGTGACACAGTTGTTAGGTAGCTCGGTAACTTGCTACTTTAATACGACTATTTCAAAGCTTATAGCGAGCGATAATCACGATGTAATTGAACGAGTGGAACTAACGAATAATGACACTGAGGAAGTTTCACATTTAGCGATAGATGAGGTTATTATTAATCATGGGTATGAGCAAGATGCAGAGCTTCTCAAAAATAGCGATATAAATATTGAAATTGCGGAAAACTTTTATGTGAATGGTACTAGTTTAAGTGAGTCTTCTGTCGAGGGGGTTTATGCGGCAGGAGATATTTTACATCATCCTGGGAAGTTACATTTAATAGCTGGAACTTTTCACGATGCAGCAAATGCAGTAAACAGAGCAAAGCAATATATTCAACCAGATGCAAGTAATGTAGCGATGGTATCTTCTCATAACGATGTGTTTAAAGAACGCAACAAAGAGTTAATCAAGGAGTTGGTATAGAAAAAGGTAGTATATAAAATTATAGTATGGACTTCGTTACAAGCAGACGCTTACCATGGGAATTGCCTCAGCCTCTTCGGTCGCTAGCGCTCCACTGGGGGTCTTCGACTAACGCTTATCCCGTTGGTGTCGCCACCTTTAACCACATCCATCCTGCTTATAGGAGTGTATTCATGTACTTTCTATACTTAACGCCTTTCATGTAAGAGGAAGAGAAAAAAGTTCATCAACACTTCTAGTTAGAAATAGACTTACAATTTTCGTATGAAGTAAATATGTCATCTATTTCTCCACTTTTGTAGAAAAATATAGAAGTGTCTCTTTTAAAAAAATACAAAGTGCCGCCAAAATTGTATCTTTGGCGGCTTGAATACTATATAGAATGAACTTGCTACTTCTATTGCCAAAAGTATTTAGCTACTTGGCACGGAAGTTTCTAGCGAGTGGAAGGCGAACATTTGCCATGCGATGATCGAAGAAAAAGCTTGTTGGAAGTGGCGCAGTCACTTTCAACAAGCTTTAAAAATTTTACCGTTCATCGTATAGCCTAATATGAAGCCCGCAGCGAGCTGGAAATTTACCATTTTGCTTTAGTGGCTCCTGCGGTTACTCGTCGCAAAAAAGCAATTTACCATTTTGCTTTATGCTCTTCGATACATCCTAGTAACTGTTGGATGACAAGTGTTGGCCCGTTCTCCAACTGAATTTTTCCGTTGTAATACCCCATCATTTGGTGGACTTCTGACTTAACGAGTTTTGCATCTGTCTTCGCAACTCGATGATAAAAAGGAGAAAAGGATAAATTGACATCGTTTGAAAATTTCGTTTTGACTGTCCATGGTTTCATAAAATCTTTTGGATCATATTCAAACAATAAGTCCTCATGGATTTTCGTCAGCTTGCCATCAATAAAAATGGCATTTTCCGTCATACCCGTACCATCCGTCCACTTACCACCCAAATTCAACCCGATTCGTTTCGGACCGACCTTCTGTGAAGCAAACCCCCAATTCCAAACAGCTTCCCTTGGCCAAACGCCACGACCATAATCAAGAACAGAAAAATTATCTTCGGCATGAAACGAGAAACGGGAGTCTCCGATTTTTACAAAACCAGTAGTAGGCAATAAATGATGCTTCGCTGTGAATTGAAATTGCGTTCGATTCCATGGAATAACAACATTTAACGAATCGTCTTCTGGTGGATGTGAAATATGTAAGTCTGCATGTAATAACTCCCCATCAAAATCAGGAATTGTTACAGTCATATGTGTCTCATCTTGAATACATAGAAGTTGAATAGACATCTCTTTTGAATGTAGTTGGACACTTTCTAGAACGTTAGAAGGCATTTTGAGTTTATTGGATAAAGGAATGGTAATTGTTTTTTCTACATATCTTTGCGTTTCATAATTTAAAAAGTAAACAAAGCAAACTGCAGCATAATCCAAATGACTGATTGTTGCTGAAAAAAGTATTTCATCTCCAAATACACACCAATAATTCCATTTTTTCTTGCGCATGTAGTGGCCTTTTAAGTTACTTTCGATGAGAGGCTTTCTGGCAAATCCAATCGCTTTTGGATTCAAATTACCTTTTGCATCGCACAACAAAGTAGGTTCTGTAATTTCTTTTTCTGCATGTTGTTTCATCAGCCATCTTCCTTTCAATAAAGTAGTTCCTATCTAACATGATTGAATTAATATTAGCATATATTTCCTTTGAAATCATAAAAACAAAATGAAAGGAGCTGAAAATTTGGCTACGTATAATCGTGCCGCTGCCGTCGCATATGCAGAAACTTGGTGGAACAGCTACAATCCTGCGTTCCCTGTATTTGACGTAGATTGTACGAACTTTGTTTCACAATGTTTACTGGCTGGAGGTGCACCTATGAGAGGAATGCCAAATAGGGAGAAGGGATGGTGGCTAGGAAATAATAAGTGGAGCCTGAGCTGGAGTACTCCACATTCTCTAAGGTGGTATTTGGCGGGTTCAACAATTGGTTTGCAAGCGACTCAAGTTGACTCTCCTAGTAAACTCGAACTCGGGGATCTTATTTTTTATGATTTTGAAGGCGATGGAAGGTACGACCATTCAACTATTGTGACAAGTATTTTTAATGGGATGCCGTATGTAAATGCGCATACAAATAATAGTAGGAACAGATACTGGGATTACACTAGTTCTTATGCACATACTCCTCAAACACGTTATATTTTTTATCACGTAAAAGACCAATTTTAAGTGATTATTTTGATTGGAAAAGGGTATCGCCCTATATCATTTTAATGGTGAATTAATGGAAATTATTTTGGGGCTAAATAACGAGCAAATAATACGCCTATAATATAACCATACATGACATGCCCCACAATCCAGTATGAAAAAGAGGGGATACTTGTGAATTGAGGGGTTTTGTCAGAAAACATGGTAGTAGGGAATAGCATTAGACCAATAAAAAAACAGACGAAGATACACAAAAAAATGATTTTTGTTCGTGAAAAAATATTTTTATAAACGAGCGATAGATACAAACCAATTGCTAAAGCTATTGAGACAATTAAATGAAAACCGACTTCTATCAATTCAGGAAAAACGAAAGTATTGATATAAGGAATATAATCGATGTTTAATAATAGTGTGTAAACTTTTAGCTGAGTAATTTTCTCAACCATTTTCAAGAATACAGCTAAGAATAAACCAGATATTAGTCCATAGATAAAAGCTTTTTGTAAACCTTGCTTAGTTAATAACATCGCGCCACTCCAATTTTAAGATTATATTAGCTTAAAGTTTCTTCAATCGAATTGGTAACGCGAATTGCCAAAAGTGTCTTGTTCTTTGCATACTCAATTGCACCTAGCCCTCCAAGGTAAAAATCAATTTGTTTATTAGCCAAGGCAAACTGATCTAAATTTTTTAATAAATTCGGATCATTATCAAAAGGAGCCATTGTAGTAGCTGATAGTAGTACTTTTGCTGGTTTCAATTTGCCTATCAATGATTCTACAGAGCCGGAAGCCGGAGATGCGCCTACCAATATTGTTTTCCAGCCTTTCATCATAAATTGCAATAAGAGTATATGCAAAGGTATTTCATGCCGTTCATGAGGAAGACATGCACCTAATATTAAAGGTGCATCCTCACGGCATTGAAAGTTACGACGAATTTGTACTAAAAAGTCTCGTACGATCAGACTTGAAACAGACTCTTGGTACTCGCTCCACTCCTTCCTATCCCATCTGTTTCCAACCTCGTTTAAAAATGGAATTATAACGGAGGTTAAAAAATCGGCTAATCCAAAGGAATAGTAAGCTTGCTGCAATATTAAGTTTAGTTCCAATTCATCACAATGAGTACCTTTTTCGAGAAGCTGAAAAACATAAGCATTAAGCGTTTCTTGGTGTTGAATTGAAATTAAATGATCAGGAACAATATCTAATACGATACTTCTTTCTTTTGTAAGTTCCACAGCTTGCTTGATGGAGTGTCCTTGCCTTGAGAGAGCCTTGACGCTCAAGAGGTTGTTGATATCTATGTCACTGTATACACGATAACCGTTTTCTAATCTTTTAGGTTGTAAAAGATTATAACGTTCTTCCCATTTGCGGATAACTTGTTTGGATAATCCTGTCATGTCAGAAACTTGTTGTATCAAATACATTCCGTTTATATTTGATGGGATCATAATATTCATTACATCCTTTCTAGAAACTAAAAATAAGTGTAAGTATTTTTGCTGTTTTGTATAACGTTATAATTTAAACATTGTACAGGGAAATATGCAATCACGCATTAATTTATTATAAATCTAGGTCTGTTTGTATTGGGCCAGGCTTTCCAAATAAATACCCTTGGATTAATTCATATCCAACCTCTTTAAGCCATTCAAAGTCTTCTTTCTCTTCAACACCTTCAGCAAGGGGACTTGCTCCAACTTGTAATGCGGTCATTAGAAACTTTTTGGCAGCCGCCTGCTTAGTAAGGTCACGGGAAAATCCTTGTACAAACTTCATATCTAGCCTCATATAATTTGGCATTAATTGTTCGAGTAATTCAATTGTGCTAAAGCCTTCTCCTACATCATCTAAAGCATATTGCCAACCTTTTTCTCTGTAATACAATAATATTTTTTTAAGTGTTCTATATCATTCACACTTTCAGTTTCTACTACTTCAAATACTAATTGTGAAAAAGGGATACCCAACTGATTTGCTAGATGAACTGTTGTTCTTAGGCAATGTTCTGGTGAGTAAATGGAAGTTGGAAGGAAGTTTATAAAAACTTTTCTATGACTAATTGAAGCGGCTTTTCTTACCGCATTCATTCGGCAAACATGATCTAGCGCATAAGTGCGATTTTGTTTTTTCGCCGCTGAAAATACTTCCATTGGTGAAACTGAATTACCGTTATCATCCCGAAATCGAGCTAACATTTCATAAGCAAAAACTTCTTTGTTCTTCGTAACGATAGGTTGTATATGGAAATCGACACTATTCTGGAGTATCACCTGATCAATCCATTTTAATTCTAGTAATTCAACTACTTTGTTGATAGGATTCCATTTATTTCTATACGTTTTAAAGAAAATCGAAGTCACTTCCATTACATCGTTTAAATATTCATATAAATCTGCAACAGCAGTTTCTTTTACAACAATGATATTATCACGACAGTTTACTAATAAGTCTATATGACTGTAGTTGAGGAGGGTGAGATAAATTACTTTCTCCGGAAATAAGGATTTTATAAAATATCTCTGTTGGGCTACATGAAGTGCATTTGTGCATAGAAATTCCTCCTAATTTATGTTTGAAATAGTGTCAAATTAGTATATACAAACCCTGTTTATTTGTATAACGTTTTGCATTTAATGGTATACAAACGTTTGACAACGATTTATAACTCTGTTAATAATTAAATTAATAAACTAAATAAAATAATCAACTAAGGGTGTGAGTCAATGTTTTTAGCAATAAATGAAGTTAAGAAAAATAAATTACGCTTTACGTTAATCATTGGTGTGTTAATGCTTGTATCTTATTTAGTATTTTTTCTATCTGGACTTGCAACAGGCTTGGAAAATCTGAATCGAGAATCAGTAGATAAATGGAAAGCAACAGCTATCGTTCTAACAGAGGAATCGGATAAGAGCATTAACCAATCCTCCTTAACAGTGGAAGATGCAAAAGACATTGATGTAAAAGAAGTTGCTGTAATTGCTCAAATAAATCTTGTTGCAGGAAATGGTTATCAAAAGACGAATGTTTCAATTTTCGGGATAAATAAAGATGAATTCATAATGCCCGAAGTGACAGAAGGTGATGTATTTAAGGAAGGTAACGAAGTCATTGCAAGTGATGCATTAAAAGAAGATGGATTTAAAATAGGGGATGAATTGAGCTTATCTTCATCTTCAGAAGTCTTAACAATTGTTGGATTTACAGACAAAGCAAGATTTAATGCAGCTCCAGTTTTGTATGGTGATTTGGAAACTTTCAATCGCGTAAAATTCGGTGAGGCAGCAGATGTAAATAAAGAAAAAGTAAATGGAATAGTTATTCGTGACGATAACCTAGCAGCAATTACTACTAATGAATCATTAGAAGTGATTGAAATCGAAACGTTTATACGGAGTTTACCAGGATACACGGAACAAAGTTTGACATTAAATTTCATGATTTATTTCCTTTTTGTTATTTCAGCTGTAATTGTAGCAATATTTCTGTACGTTTTGACCGTGCAAAAGATCAGCATGTTCGGTGTCATGAAAGCACAAGGTATATCAAATAACTATTTGTCGCGCTCAGTCATTGCGCAAACATTCATATTAGCTGTAATTGGAGTATCTGTCGGTTTCGCATTAACTTTAGTAACCGGTGCTTTTTTGCCAAGTGCGGTGCCAGTAGCATTTGATTTGATGAGAATGTTGATCTATGGGTTAGTTTTGATTGTAGTTGCAATAATGGGTGCGGTGTTTTCAGTTCTTACAATTGTTCGGATTGATCCGTTGAAAGCGATAGGGGGGTAAAGAATGGTAGTTTTAGAATTAAAACAAGTGAAAAAGACATTTGGTAGTGGACATAAACAAGTGGAAGCAATGAAAGTAACTAACTTTTCTGCAGATAAAGGAGAGTTGATAGCTATTATTGGCCCGTCTGGTTCTGGGAAAAGTACTTTCCTGACTATAGTTGGAGGGCTTTTAACACCTACATCAGGTGATGTAATTATTAATAAGAAAAATCTGGCGGATTTAAATGAGAAAGAACGTTCAAAAATTAGGCTAAAGGAAATTGGCTTCATTTTACAGGCGTCCAATCTTGTACCATTCTTAACTGTAGCTAATCAGTTGAAGTTATTAGACAAAGTGAAGAAAGAGAATATGACCAAAAGCCAACTTGAAGAGTTATATGAGGACTTGGGAATTAGTGACTTACGGGCCAAGTATCCAGCGGATTTGTCAGGTGGTGAACGTCAACGAGTTGCAATTGCTAAAGCATTATATAGTAACCCATCCATTATTTTAGCTGATGAACCAACAGCTTCTCTAGACTCAGACCGTGCCTATGAAGTAATGGAGCTACTGAAAAATGAAACAAAGAACAAAAAAACTACAACGATTGTAGTCACGCATGATGTTCGTTTGGTAGAATACTTCGACAAAGTGTACAAAATGACTGATGGTGTACTTGAGCAAGTGAAATAAGGACCGCTGACGAAATAAAGTTAATATATAAAACCATATTAGTGCTATAAAATTATCTGTGAAAAGCGGTGATATGAAGTGAATAGTGAATGCATAACGAGTGAAAAATTATACTATGGTTTTATCGCAGGTGCAAAAAAGCCACTATAAATAAAAAGAATGAGCTCAATAAATTAAATGTATTTCCAGTTGCGGATAACGATACTTGGACAAACTTGTCATTTAAAATGCAATTTATTATGGATGAAATGGTAATCGCAAAATCTCTAAAAAAACTATGGAGTCAATTGCAGATGCAGCATTGACTGGTGCAAGAGGAAACTCTGGAATCATATTTGCACAATTTTTGAATGGAATTCACAATGGGTTGACTGAAGAGAAGAAAGTATCTTTAGCTGATTTTTCAAAAGCTGTAAATTATGGAATTAATCAAACTTATGAATCTATATCTAACCCTGTTGAAGGAACAATTATTACGGTTATGTATGATTGGAGTAAATCTATTAATCTGCTGAAAGATCGCGCGACTGATGTTGCTCAACTATTTAGCATTTCTTTAGAAGTTGCGGTTCAATCACTTAACGCGAAGACAGATAAACTAAAAGCATTGAAAGATGCTTTAGTTGTAGACGCTGGTGGGAAAGGATTTGTCTATTTCCTTGAAGGGATGACTAGTTACTTTATGTCTCCTGAAAATAATGTATCAGAATATATTGCGGCCGGTGATGAATATGAGGACCATAATATTCATGTAAGTGAAAATGACGATTTAAGCTATAGGTATTGTACAAAGATACTGCTTAAAGGTACTCAAATGGAATTAGAATCTATAAAAAGTGCATTGCAAGACTATGGAGATTCATTGATTGTTGCTGGAGGACCAACGAGAGTAAGAATTCATATTCATACAAACACCCCAGCAGTTGTATTGGAGAGATTAAGGGGATTTGGAAATGTTGTACAACAGATGGTAGATGATATGCAAAGACAATTTGAAACTGTACATGCAAGAAAGTATAAGATTGCACTTGTGACAGATTCGATTGCCGACTTGCCAAAAGAAGCGATGGATAACTATCAAGTTCATATGATCCCTTTGAATCTTCTCATTGGGACAGTAGTTATTTAGATAAAGTTACGATAAGTCCTTCTTTTTTATATGAAACAATGAATGATCCGAATAACTACCCAACGTATTCTCAACCAACTGTAAAAGCCGCAGAAAATTTTTTGAAATCTATAGTTCCTTACTATGAATCAGTAATAGTTATTACTGTTTCTAAGAAAATGAGTGGAACATTCGAAACGATAGCCAATGCGGCAAAAAATATTGATAGTGTTGGTGAAAAAATTACTGTAATAGATTCAAAGTTGAATTCTGGAGGACAAGGACCTGTCGTTTTAAAGGCTGCGCAAGAAATTGATAAAGGTAAAGAGCTAAAAGAAATTAAAAAGACTATCTACGATACGATTGAAAATACAAAAATATTTGTGAGTGTAGACACGTTAAAATACATGGTAAGTTCTGGGCGAACAAAAAAGCACACAGGTTTTGCCGCGAAAATACTTAATTTAAAGCCAGTTGTATCGATTGATAGAAGTGGTGAAGGTATTGTTATTGGTAAATCCCTTTGTTTGAAAGCTAATACAAAGAGAATTGAAGCTTTGATGAAAGAAATTTCCGATAGGAAGAAAATTGTCAGCTATTCTATTGTTCATGCAGATGCGATTAATCGTGCGAATGAATACGAACAGATTTTTACTTCTCTTATAGGGAGAAGACCTGAATATATTACGGAAATTTCTTCAATAGTAGCTATGAATGCTGGTATGGGCTGCGTTGCAATCGCATTAGTAACAGATTAAAGGAGGTTCTTTAATGATAAATGTTTATGCTGGTACATTTTTGTTTTATTGCTCTTTTTTATCATTTTCTTTCTGATTGCTCAAAAGAAGAGAAATGATGGTTTAGTCGACATTGCATAGGATTAGAATTTGTTATAGCTGCTATTTATAGTTATTTTGCTGCCCGTTTCCAAACTGACCGAGCAACTCTTATAACGGTTTTGACCCTTCTTTGGGGAGTTCGTTTAGCATACTATTTATTTCAGAGGAATTGGAGTAAACCGGAGGATTATCGCTATGTAAATATGAGGAAGCGGTGGGGAACCGAATTCGTCTATCTTAAAATATTTTTAAACGTCTACGTACTACAGTTAGTATTGCTTTATATTATTGCTTTATATTATTGCACAACCTATTTTACGGACAAATGTTTCAACTACTGAAGGTCTAGGCATACTGGATTATATAGGATTAGTAATATGGATAATCGGTTATTTCTTTGAAGTGGTAGGAGATAATCAGTTGAGAAATTTCATTAGTAAACCTGAAAATAAAGGAAAGCTAATGAAGTATGGTTTGTGGAAGTATACACGTCATCCTAATTATTTTGGTGAAGCGACAATGTGGTGGGGAATATTCCTAATCGCTTTATCTGCACCTAATGGATGGATAGGAATAGTAAGTCCAATCGTCATTACATTGCTCTTATTATTCGTATCAGTAGTACCTTTACTAGAAAAGAAATATAAGAATCCTCCTGAATTTGCAGACTATGCAATGCGGACAAGCATATTTATACCAATGCCTCCAAAGAATATTAACTAAGCCGATTCTATTATGTGTAATTGATATGAAGGATGAGATATAGTTGAAAAAAATAATCGTTTGGTTCAGAAAAGATTTACGGTTGCATGATAATCCAGTACTGTGGGAAG
Organism: Psychrobacillus sp.; assembly: GCF_032154225.1. Lineage (GTDB taxonomy): Bacteria > Bacillota > Bacilli > Bacillales_A > Planococcaceae > Psychrobacillus. The sequence continues at coordinate 16,290 of NZ_JALDYF010000018.1, read as the reverse complement.
CAGCTAAGCAAGGCATAATCATTCCTGTTTTTATCTGGTCAGAGGAAGAAGAGAGGGAATATGCAGGTAGCGAAGCAACACGATGGTGGCTTCATCATACTTTACTTACATTAGAGAGAAATCTTAAAGCGAAAGGTTTACCTCTCATTTTAAGATTAGGTAATAGTTTGGAAGAACTTACTTCGATATGTAAACAAACGAAAGCAGATGCAGTTTTTTTTGCTGAAAGATTTGAACCCTTCATCATTAGCAGAGATAGTGAGATTACAAAAAGCTTGCTTTTAAGAGGGTTAGAAGTTCGTTTATTTTCAGCAAATTTACTTTTTACTCCTAGCAATTTATTGAACCAAAAGAATGAGCCATATAAAGTGTTTACGTCTTTTTGGAAAAAAACGATGATTGAGTCGGTAAATCTACCACTTTCTGTACCAGTTAATATGGTTTCATACAATAAATCAATACCAACTTTGCGAGTTAGTGATCTTGGTTTGTTATCAACTATAGGTTGGGACGAAAAGTTCCATATGTATTGGGATCCTGGTGAAAATGGTGCTATTAAGAAATGGGGAAATTTCACTTCTGAAGGACTGAGTCGTTATGTTAAGGACCGAGATATCCCTAGCTCAAGTTCTACTTCCTTATTGTCGGCTCATTTAGCTTGGGGAGATATTAGTGTTAGAGCCATATGGCATTCGGTTAAGGGATTAAATGAGATAGAATCATCGGAGTACATGCATGAGTCCATCCAAGCTTTTTTGAGGCAATTAATATGGAGAGAGTTCGCTTATAACCAGCTTATTTATTTTCCAACAATACTACATACCCCTTTACGTGAGAAGTTTAAAAAGTTTCCTTGGCGAGGGTCTGATGAAGAATTTTTAAAATGGCAAAAAGGTTTGACTGGTTATCCTCTTGTAGATGCAGGAATGCGAGAATTATGGGAGACGGGTACAATCCATAACAGGATTCGTATGGTTGTCGCTTCATTTTTAACTAAACACTTACTCATTTCATGGGAAGAGGGATCTGAATGGTTCAAGAAAACACTTGTTGATTTTGATGCTGCTAACAATGCGATGGGCTGGCAATGGGTTGCTGGCTCAGGAATAGATGCAGCACCGTATTTCCGAATATTCAATCCAATTATCCAAAGTAAAAAGTTTGATCCAGACGGAATATACATTCGCAAATGGGTTCCTGAACTCGCAAAAATTCCTTCGAAGTATATTCATGAACCTTGGAAAGCGCCTAAAAATGTACTAATGGAATGTGACGTTGTACTTGGAAAGACATACCCTCTGCCTATTATTGATCATTCGTTTGCCAGAATGCGTGCATTAGAGGCATACGCGCAAATTAAAAATTAGTACAGTAATACTAAAGTGGTAGCATTTTACTGCAAAAAAATTGATTTTTATTGGAATATACCTTATGAGGAGCAACCTAAGTGAAACACCTTGAAAAAATAATAGTAAGAGATGAGTTAGTAGTGAAGGCAATTGAAAAACATTTAGCAATCGTTCGGTTTGATACAAATTGTAAAGTCGCTTATGTGAATGAACTATTTTCTAACTCTCTAGGATACTCTCTAGAAGAGATGTATGGAAAACATCACTCAGAATTCTGTTTTAAGGAATTTACGGATAGTCCTTCATACAAAGAGTTTTGGAAGAATTTATTTGAAGGAAAAAGTTTTCAAGATAAAATTGAGAGAAGAGATAAAAATAATAGTAGGATTTGGTTAGAAGCCACCTACATGCCTATTTTTGGTGATTCCAACAAAGAGGTAATAGGAGTTACAAAAATTGCAACAAATATTACAGGAAGACAAAATGCAGTAATAACTGTTGCTGAAGAACTTACCGATATGTCCGAGAAACTTCATGAAAAGGCAAATGGAGGCATTAAGAAAAGTAGTTTTCTTTTAGAAACAATAGACAGCGTAGCAAAAGAATCTAAACAAAACCTTGAAAACCTATCGACACTTCAAACACAGGCAGACTCAATAAACGGTATTACCAATACCATTAGAAATATTGCTGCACAAACTAATCTGTTAGCATTAAATGCTGCAATTGAGGCAGCACGTGCAGGAGAAGCAGGTCGTGGATTTGACGTGGTTGCGAAGGAAGTAAGAAAACTCTCAGATAAAGTACAACAATCGATTTTGGAAGTAAAAAATAGTACTGATTTAATTACAAAAGAAATCAATATAGTCAGTCAAAGCATCGTTAGAGTTTATGATAGTATCCTGATTGGACAAGAGCAAGTAAATGAGACAATGGAAGAGTTTAAAACTATTCTACGTTCATCCGAAAAATTAGAAAAAAGAGCGCATGATTTTACGGAAATAATATGATATCTATGTAAAGCTATGTGATTTTTTTTTTATAAAACACATGCTTTTTACAATTGTTAAAGGGATAGCCATCATGGTTCTTCGTTTTCAAATTAAAGGCCACTAAAAAGACTGTAGTTAAACTCAAATAATTGGGTTTAGCTACAGTTTTAAATGTATCTTAATGTGACTCTTTTTTTATATTAAGGTATGAACCAGAGAACCGCCAGAGTACCTTCACCTGCATGAACAGCGAGGGAGGAACTAATTTCACCAATAGTAATTTGAACATTTGGAACTTGCAGTTGAATATCCTTTTTTAATGCTTCCGCTTGTTCTATTACATTTCCATGCATCAAATAAATAGAAGTAACACCATCATTTTTATTAGCATCGATTACTTTATCGATTAAATATTGCAATGCTTTTTTCTGAGAACGAACTTTATCAAGCTCGTGTAAAATGCCTTGATCGCTAATTTGAATAATCGGTTTTATTTTCAATAAACTTCCGAGATAAAACTGCGCACTATTCAATCTTCCGCCTTTATATAATTGCGTTAGGTTGCCTATTAAAATATAGTTGCGCAAGTTTTTCGTTGAATTTCTTAAAATAGTAGCTATTTCATCAAATGGAACATCTTGTTTTTGTAAGCTAATGCCCTTTTCGACAAGCCCAGTAATACCAACTGATAAAGCTAAGGAGTCTACGCATTCCATACGAACTTCTGCGATTTCTGCCCCACTCAGTGATGAAGAAATAGTGCCACTAAGTTTTTCTGAAACATGAACTGCGATAATAGCCTCATATTGTTCTCCAAGTTTTTTATAAAGCTCTGCAAACTCGCCGGCAGATGGTTGGGAAGTTTTTGCGGATTCTTTAGAGTTTCGAATACGTTCATACAATTGATCGGTAGTTAAATCAACTCCGTCCGTAAATTGCTCTTGTCCGAAATGTATAGTCAATGGAACTTCATATACATCAGGATGACTTTTTAATAAGTCACTCATAAATGCGGTACTATCTACTACCCAAGCTATTTTATTTGTTGTCATGCTATACATCCCATCTAATATATTATTTGTTTAATAGTAATTATATCATAGGAAAGAGCATTTTATGTTTAATACGCTACATATTTACTATACTAAGAATAATAGCTAGTCCTTCTTTTTCCACCATCTTTCGCCCCAAGATTCTTCGACGTCAAACCGATGGCGAATAAGAATAATGAGAACAGCGAAGGACAGTGGCCATGTATGGAAAAAATCTGGAACAATCCAACAGAGGATAGCGTAAAATGCGAAGGCAATTATCATACTTAATGTTGCGCTTCTTAAAATAGCTATAATAACGAAAAAGCAGGCTGCCATAACGCCAAATTGTAACGGTGTTAAGAAAATTGCAACACCTATAAAAGTAGCAATTCCTTTTCCACCTTTGAATTTTAACCAAAATGGGTAAAGATGGCCTAAAATAACAAAAAGTCCGCCAATTGCAATAATCTCTAACGAAAAATGATAATAAAAGCCGATATATACGATAAGTGTACCTTTTAATGCATCACCTAAAAATGTTAAAATAAATGCCTGTTTACCAAGGACGACACCAGCATTTCGAGCTCCTAAATTTCCGCTGCGCATCACACGTAAATCGGTCTTTTTCCATTTACCTACCCACCAAGCAGTGAGTATATTGCCAATAAGATAGCTACATAACCAATATAAATACATTACATCACCTCAATGAATTTGATTGTGAGAGTTGGAAAGGGTTGCTACGTTATGAAAATAAAATATTTATTTGTACTCATCCCATTATTATTTTTATTAACATCCTGCGAAGAAGCATCCAAGCAGCCACCTAAAATTGCTAAAGCTGGAGAACTAATATTAACGCAACAAGATTTTATGAATGAAAAATCGATTGAGTTATCGGGAGAATGGCAATTTTTTTGGGAAGAATTATTATCCGAAAAAGATATACAATCGCGATTGAATAAGAATCCACATTTAAATTTGACGCTGCCGACTCCGTCTAGGTGGGAAAGTTCGTTGGGAACACCATTTGGATATGGGACCTATTATTTAAAAGTGACCATTCCTGAAGAAAAGGTTGGGAATACTTTAGCGATTGCAACTACTAACCAAAATACATCGTACACGCTTTCAGTTAATGGAGTAAGGGTTGCATCTAATGGATATGTTGGTTCTAGTATAGAAACAAGTGAACCGCAATATTCTAATCGTTTAGTATATTTTACACCAAGAAATAAAGAATTAAATATTGTTTTACATGTTTCGAACTTTTTACAACCATCCGGTGGTGTGATAAATCCTATTTATATAGGAACTGCTGAACAAGTGTCTATAGATTATCAAAAACATCTTGCGTATACGATGTTTATCATTGGCTCCATATTAGTCATGGGGATTTATGAAATTTTTATCTTCTTTTTTAGAAGAGAGAACAAAGAATTTCTGTTTTTTGGATTAATAAGTATTGCTATTACGATGTATTCTGTTTTGAGGCCACCATTTTATATTACAAAAATTGCTCCTATTTTACCTTGGTTATGGCAAGATAGGCTTTATTTAATTAGTATATTTGTACTTTTCATCCTGTTTTTATGTTTAGTTCGAATAATGTATCCGAAAGAACTGAAACTGCTCCCGGTGTTAATAGGAGTAATTGCGACGTTAGGTATTACGATGTTTACTTTATTTACACAACCAGTTGTGTACCGAGAAATATTTACTTATTTTTTCGTTCTGGTCGCATTATTTATGGTCTATGTTTTATACGTATTGATTTTGGCATATAAGCGAAAAAGACCGACCGCTTTAGTAAATTTAGTAGCAAATACATTGTTTTTTGCTTCTGTAATAAATGATGTATTACTTTACGCCCATTGGATTGACAGCGTTCCTCTTACTTCTATTGGATTCTTTTTATACGTAGTAATTCAAGCAATCAATCTTGGAAAAGATTACGCCCGCAAGTTTGATGAAACGGAAAGACTGTCAGGAGACTTGCAAAAATTGAATGTATCGTTGGAGGAGAAAGTAAGAGATAGAACGGAAGAACTGAAAATGAAAAATACAGAGTTAAAACGACAAACGCAATTAGATGGATTAACTGGAATCTACAATCGAAGATACTTCGATGAGTATTTGGGTATTCACTTTCAAGAAAGTGAGCCTTTAACACTTCTAATGATGGATTTGGATAATTTTAAAGCATATAACGATCAGTATGGTCATGTTGCGGGAGATGAGTTATTAATAACATTTTCACAGCTTGTAAAAGGATTATGTGAAGAAGATGCATTCGTTGCAAGATACGGTGGAGAAGAATTTTCGGTTGTTTTACCGAATACTTCGATACAAGAGGCAGGGCAGTTTGCTGAAAATATACGTATATTAATGGAAGAACAAAAATTTCCAACAGGACAGGAAGGGAAATACGTGACGGCTAGTATTGGTGTTTCTTCCACTGAGCAGCATGCGTTCACAGAAAAAGAGCAGCTCTTGGAAAGAGCGGATAAGGCATTATACGAATCAAAAGCAAATGGCAAAAATCGAGTTTCTGTGTTGTAAAAAATGCAAGCCTTTTAATATGAGCGTTTAATTGGTATGATGTTAGTAATTATTCAAGTATAAAAAAGGGAGTTTTTATAAAATGATGGATCAGTCTTTAACTATTCGTGAAGCAATTATTCAGCGAAGGTCGATAAAAGCATTTAACGGACAACCAGTTGAAAGAGAGACACTTTTATCTATTTTAGGAGATGCTGTTTGGGCACCGAATCATCAATTAAGAGAGCCATGGCGTTTTGTTATTGCGTGTGGGAAAGAGTTGGAAGCATTACATGATGTGCTAAAAGAATTTGCAATTCCAAAGTGGAAAGAGCTATCAGAGGAAGATTTAGAAAAACAAATGAAAAAATTCACTACTCCAGGTGGCTATGTGTTTGTTGTTGTTCCAGAAGATGCACGTCAAAAAGAGCGTTTAGAGGATTATGCATCTGCTAGTATGCTTATCCAAAATGCTCAGTTGCTTGCTTGGGATAGAGGGATTGGTTCTTGCTGGAAAACTCCTGGATTTTTAGATAATCCAAAGTTCCGCGATGCAATGGGTGTTAAGCAAGGCGAGCGTATTATTAGTATGTTCCAAGTAGGTTATTTTGATGAAATGCCGAAGCCGAAAGTACGTAAAAGTATTGATGAGTTAGTTACTGTTTTTGAAAAGCAAAATGAATAATTAATAGATGTAATCCCTGTGAATTTTCACAGGGATTTTTTTGATTGAAAGTATGGTAAGGGAGTGGATTTCGTTACAAGCGGACGCTTTCTGCGGGCACGGCTCCAATCTCCTCGTCGCTGCAAAGACGCTCCTGCGGGCCTTTCAGCTCGCGTTTTTCCCGCCGGAGTCGCCGCTTTTCACTACATCCAGCTAATTTAGAAGAATGTCCGAGTATCACAAAAAACCCTCAAGTATTCTTGTTCTTTCTAATTAATAACCTTCATGTAAGAGGAGAAAAAAGTTCATTTTCACTTTTAGTTAGAATCAAATCGACAATCTTCGAATGAAGTAAATTTGTCATCTACTTCTTCACTTTATGTGTAGATGTAGAAGTGTCGCTTTGTAAAAATCTACAAAGTGCCGACAAAATTGTATCTTTGGCGGCATGCAAAGTAGATTGAACCGACTTGCTTCTTCTATTGCCAAAAGTATTTAACTAATTGGCACTAAAGTTTCCGGAGAGGGGAAGGCGAACATTTGCCATACGATGACCGAACAAAAAAAGTGTGTTAGAAGAGGCGTAGTCGCTTCCAACACACTTTAAAAGTTTTCCTGTTCATCGTATAGCCTAATTATAAGCCTGAAGAGAGCCGGAAACTGCATCCAATCTATTGTTTGTAGTAGGGTGGTGTCTTTTTACATAATTCATTTGCAGTTGATGAATTGCGTTCTACGATATAGGAATAGAAACAAGTGCCTGTAATATAGCCTTTTTCCCATTTTTCCGTAAAGGTAACAATATACTTTTCTTTTGCTATTTGCTTAACATCTGTTGCTCTTTCTACTTCAAAACCATCAATAGATCCTTGCCATTTTCCTACTTTCTTTGGAAAATCACTTGTGACTGTTCCATTTCCTGAAGTGGCAAATTCTACAGCATCTTCTTCTGTGAAGAGAGGGATAGGAGCGGAGATTACATAAAAATACCCCCAAGATAGCAGTAGGAATGCACTTGGTATGAGAAAAAACATTTTTATACTTTTCTTTTCTAGCAATATTTTACTTAACAACTTATAAATAATGGCGTACATAGAAGCTATTAGCATACCGTATATTGATAGTAACCACTCTTGGGCAAATACCCCGAACATAATACCAAAAAGCCCATGGATTAAAACATACAGCCATTTTGGCCGAATAAAACCTTTTCTTTGTATGAAATCGATCCCGATGGATACTAAACTACCATAGATAAAAATAACAGCCCCACTATAAATAAACCAAACCATAAACCAACCGAGAAACTGTGAACCGAGGCTATGGTCTATTCCAGTACTATTTCTTATTAATGAGTAAGCGACGAATGATACAGACGTAATTACTGTAGTAATAACTGTTGTTACTAGCTTTCTAAGAAGATAATTGGGCATCGCTTTACCTCCTATACAAAACGACATGGATGAAATAGAATCCATGTCGTTTAATATATATTATTTTTTTAAATCCTCTTTAGAAAGTTTTGCTAGTTCATAGTAGTAGTCTCCGATAACACGAAGACCTTGGTCAAAGTTTTCTAAGTGGAAATGTTCATTTGGCGCATGGAAGTTTTCAGAAGATAATCCAAAGCCCATTAATACAACAGGTAGTTCAAGAATTTCATCAAAAGCAGCTACGATTGGAATGGATCCACCGCCACGAGTATAAGCTGTTGGCACATTATATACTTTTTCGTAACTACGACCAGCCGCTTGAATAGCAGGGTGATCGATTGGTGTGATAAATGGTTTTCCTTTATCGAATTCCGTTAAAGTAACAGAAACTCCAGCAGGCTTGTGTTTTTCGATATGTGCTCGAAGCTTAGCAACGATTTCATCTGGATCTTGGTCAGGTACTAGGCGGCAAGTGATTTTTGCCCCTGCTTCGCTAGGCAAAACGGTTTTAATCCCTTCGCCTGAGAAGCCTCCGAATACTCCATTAATTTCAAGTGTAGGACGTACCCAAACACGCTCTAAATGAGAGTAACCTTTTTCTCCGAAAAGCTCATCTACTTGAATTTCTTGTTTTAGCTCGTCTTCACTGAATCCAAGAGCATTATATGCTTCTCTTTCCTCATCTAGAAGAGGGCGGACATTATCGTAGAAGCCTTCCACTTCAATCGTTCCTTCCGCATCACGGAATGAATCTAGGATGGAAACTAGTGCGTGAATAGAGTTTTGTACTCCGCCACCATAAAGTCCAGAATGTAGATCGCCTTTTGCACCTTTTACATCAATTTGAACGCCACAAAGCCCACGTAAACCATAGCAAACTGCTGGCTTTCCAGGACCTTGCATGCCTGTATCAGAAATAACGATAACGTCCGCTGCAAGTTTTTCTTTTTGTTCTTTTAAATATTCTTCTAAGTTAGGGCTACCAACTTCTTCTTCTCCTTCAATTAAGAACTTCACGTTTACTGGAAGTGTACCTGTTGTTTGAAGAAGTGCTTCGATCGCTTTCACATGCATGAATACTTGTCCTTTATCGTCACTAGCACCGCGTGCATATAATTTATTTTCACGAATTTGTGGTTCAAATGGTTCTGATTCCCATAAATTTAATGGATCAACCGGTTGGACGTCGTAATGACCGTAAATAAGCATTGTTGGTTTGCCTTCGGCGTGCATCCAGTCTGCATATACTACTGGATGACCATTTGTTTTATCAACAAGTACGTTTTCTAAACCAGCATTCGTTAGGGAGTCAGCTAGCCACTGAGCCCCTTTTTGCATATCTTCTTTATGTTCAGATAATGAAGAAATACTTGGTATCCGAAGGAATTGCTTTAATTCCTCTAAATGTTGTTCTCGTTTTTCTGTAAAATAGTTATCAATAGTGGATAAATGGCTCACTAAAACCCCTCTTTTCTAAAAATTTCGTGAATAGAAATAGTATAGCATAAGAATTGTGACAACTAAAATACCAGTATGCTATAGTTATAAAAAGAAATAGGGTACGATTTGAATATTATTATTATTATAGGAGGATACAAAATTGTACATAGAATTTGTACTAATTGCTATTGCGCTGATTGTTTCATTTTTCCTATCAGGTAGCGAAACCGCTTTAATGACCGTTAATAGGACAAAGGTCCAGTTACGTGCTGAGCAAGGGGAGAAAGCTGCTGAAAAATTGCTTGCCCAGTTATCGAAGCCGGACCGAATGATTATTGCGATTTTAGTAGGAAATACAATTGCGAATATAGCATTAGCTGTATTATTAATATTAGTTGCCTCCCATTATGGATGGCATATTGGCTGGTCAGTTACTGTTTTAACGACGTTCATTATTTTATTTTGTGAAGTGTTGCCAAAAACAATTGCTGCTACTTTTGCAGAAAAGATTGTATTTATTGTTGCTCCATTTATTCGTTTTATGACTCAGGTTTTAAGACCTTTAACGTATTTAATAGAGAAACTTACTAATATGATGATTCGTGTAGCGTCTAATGGTGCGGTAAAGGAAACGATGATTTCTAAGGAAGAGATTCTATCCATGGTAGATCTTGCATCAACTGATGGTACATTTGAAGAGGAAGAATCTGAACGTATTAAGGGGATTCTCGATTTTCCGCATAAGGATGTATCGGATGTATTATCGACACATCGGACAGAAGTTGTAGGGATTCCAATTGAAGCAACATATGAAGAAGTAAGGGATACCATTTTAGAGCATTATTATACGAGATATCCTGTATATGATGAAAACATGGACACGATTGTTGGGATGTTTTATTCGAAGCAGCTAATTGCTTGGTCTATTGAACCTTCTATTAAATTTGAGGCAGTTATAGATAGAGAGCCGTTGTTTGTTGTGCAAACTCTAAGTGTTGAAAAGGTGTTTAAGCTCATGATGACGCATAAAAAACATATGGCGATTGTGTTAGACGAATACGGTGGAACGCTAGGAATTGTTACGCATGAAGATTTAATAGAAGAAATGATTGGCCAAGAAATTGAAGATGAAACAGATCATGATGAAGAAATTTTAGTGCATGAATTGACGGACAATCGTCTAGTATGTGCTGCGCGCTTGGAGATCGAAGAAGTAAACCAAATGTTCGCAGTTAATATTATGAATGAAAGTGAGACAATTGGCGGCTTCGTATTGGAGCAGCTTGGGCATGTTCCTGAAGAGAACGAGCAATTTTCTTATGAAAATTTAATCATTGAAGTGAATGAAATGGACCGAAATCGTATTGTTACGTTAACAATTATAAAGAAAGAAGTAGCGCAGGAGAGTTAACATCTCCTGCGTTTTTGTATTCCCTATTTTTTCCTTACACGTTTGTAATATAGTTGAAAGAGAATACGATAGAGTGAAAGGTAAATATTTGGCATTATAGAGTTAACAAGAAAAACCGAGCGGGGGAGAAAAAGATGCAAGTTAAATTAGAAGATATTTATGAAGAATATAACCGTTACATATATTACTTATGTTTGAAACTAACGAAAAATCAAATAGATGCAGAAGATTTAATGCAAGAAGTGTGGATGAAAGTTGTTCGATACGAATCGTATATGAAGGAAGTAGATCATGTGAAAGCGTGGCTTACGACAATTTGTATGAATACGTTCCGTGATCGTTATCGTAAACAAGTAAGACGTAGCAAGTATATTGCAAATCAGCCTGAGCAACTGGACGTGTCGATTTTAGATTTAATTGCTGCTGATGTGTTGTCTGTAGAGGAACAATTAGAAAAAGAAGATGTTAGTGAAATGATCCGTTCAAAAGTTTCTGAGTTGGACGGTATTTATCAAAAAACGGTGCTGTATTTCTATGTGCATCAGTTTTCATTAATTGAAATTGCAGAAGTGATGAAAGTTTCGATTGGAACGGTGAAGTCTCGTCTATTTAGAGCGAAACAACGTTTGAAAGAGCTTATTATGAATGATGAGTTAGCGAAAGAATCATTAGTAGTTGTTTAATAGAGAAAAAAGTCTTCCAAACTTTCGATTTGGACGACTTTTTTGTGGAATCGATCGAATAACCGAAACAATCGAACGATCTCCCACATACAAAAAGCCCCGAGCGAAGTTTTGCTCGGGGCTTGCGTATTTATTATTCTTCGATAACTTCTTTGCCAGTGGAGAACCATTCTTCCACGTTCCATACTTTTGTTGCCAAGCCTTCATAAAATTCAGGCTCATGGCTTACGAGTATAATCGTACCTTTGAATTCCATCATTGCACGTTTTAGTTCTTCTTTTGCATGAATGTCTAAATGGTTTGTAGGTTCATCGAAAATAAGCCAGTTCGTTTCTTCCATCATTAGCTTACATAAGCGAACTTTCGCCTGCTCACCACCACTTAAACTAGATAATTGGCGGGAAATATGATCACTTTTCAAACCAGTACGAGCTAACGCAGCGCGCACTTGGTTTTGCTCCATGCTGGGATATGTAGACCATATTTCTTCGATTGGTGTAATATTTCCTGCTTTTACTTCTTGCTCAAAATAAGAAGGGAATAAGAAATCACCGCGTGTTACTTTGCCTCCTAATGCTGGGATTTTACCAAGCATTGTTTTTAGTAAAGTAGATTTACCAACACCATTCATTCCAACGAGTGCAATTTTCTCTCCGCGCTCAATTGTAAAAGTTAGCGGTGGAAGTAGTGCGTTATCATAGCCAATTTCTAAATGTTCGGCTTCGATGACATAGCGACCAGAGCTGCGTGATTCTTTAAAGCTAAATTCAGGCTTAGCAGCAGTTTCTGGACGGTCTATACGCTCAATGCGGTCCAATTGCTTTTGACGTGATTTAGCTCGCCCAGTCGTCGAGTAACGTGCTTTATTTTTAGCGATGAAATCTTCTTGCTTTTTGATGAACTCTAACTGTTTTTCATACGCATTAATATGTTGATTTTTATTCAACTCTGCTAGCTCTAAGAATTTCTCATATGTCGCCGTATAGCGAGTTAGTTTGGAGAATTCCAATTGGAAAATAACATCTACAATGCCGTTCATAAATTCCGTGTCATGCGAGATTAATAAAAATGCATAAGGGTAATTCTTTAAATAATTAGATAACCAAGAAACATGTTCTTCATCCAAATAGTTGGTAGGCTCATCTAATAACAATACTTTCGGTTTTTCCAATAAAAGCTTCGCAAGTAATACTTTTGTACGCTGTCCACCAGATAGTGCTTCTACGTTACGATCTAAGCCGATTGCATCTAGTCCAAGTCCACGAGCTACTTCTTCTACTTTCATATCTAAGCTATAAAAATCCCCAGCATCAAGTGCATCTTGAATTTCTGCCATTTGTTCAAGCAATTCTTCTAGCTCTTCTGGTGTTGCATCAGCCATTTTAGCTATAATCTCATTTAGCTCTTCTTCTTTTTGATAAAGAGGTAAAAATGCATCGCGTAAAGTGTCGAACATCGTGCGCCCTGATTGTAGACGAGTATGCTGATCTAAATAGCCATAATGCGTGCCAGGTAACCATTCTACTCGACCTTCGTCATGAATAAGTTCGCCAGTTAAAACGCTCATCATAGTGGATTTACCAACCCCATTAGCACCAACTAAACCAACATGTTCTCCTTCTACTAGTCGAAATGAAACATCTTTAAAAAGTGTTCGATCTCCAAATGTGTGTCCTAAATTTTCTACGTTTAATAAGCTCATCTATTATTTCCTCCAAAAAGAAAGCCCGGCGGATTACAAATCCGCGAGCTGTTTGTTTAGTTCTGCAAGGTCTTCTTCCATTTTGGCAAGTCTACGTTCGGCGTTTTCTACTTGAGTAGGGTGTCCATTAGATTCGAGTTTTTCCATATCGCCCTGTAGGTTTATATAGTCCAGCTTTAACTCAGCAATTTGCGCTTGTAGTTGTTGTTTAGTCATGAATAATCACCTTCAGCTTTTTGCATTTATTGTAGCATAAATAAGTTACTAACGTGCAATTTCTTCCTCTGCTTTTTTATTGGCAATCGTTTCGTGTATAAGTTCGACTACTTTATTTAAGTTGGAATCGAATTGATGATGTCCTTGTTTTTTCATATATGCTTGCCTGCGATTGTCATGTAAAAGGATTTCCATCACTGCATTTTGCAAGTAGGATTGTTTTATTTTTCTGCCTAAACCGAGATTGGCGAAGCCGTTAACTTCTTGAGCGAAGGCAAAGTTAATCTCTTCTTCATGCGCACAAAGTATAATGCAAGGAATTTGAAACTGTGCGACTAGGAACGGGGTGTAAGCTCCAGAAGAAATGACGATATCACTAGTATAGATATACGATTCAGGTTCATCCGTTGAAATAATTCGAATCGATTTTCGAGTGAGCGCGAATCGTTTAAGGTCGTTTATATCATGTTTATAATGCTCGTCTACTAATACACTAATTTGCAAAGGGATATGCAGCTGAACGAGATGTCTCAGCGTTCGATATGTTAAATTTTCCGGGTCTTCATGTGGAAAACATACGACAATATGCGGAGGATCTTGTAACATGTTATTATTTTTATATAAAGGTTTATGGGCTGGAATATATCCAGTAGGACCATATAGATAATGATCCTTCGTGTGGTCCCTGGTATTTTCATGTAATGTTTGAAAAATAATGTCGGCCAAAAGTCCGCCATCTCCATGATCATCGAAGTGTATAAGCGGGCATGCAAGAGCTTTTAACCTGCGAATAAAATCTTTCTCAGAGTTGCCGCTATCGTGAATAATGCAGTCAGGGTTAAATGATTTCAAAGCTGCTAATAAAGACGCGGTAGTTGTATATAAACATGGAACTAAATTTTGCTTTTCTACGTATTGGATTAGGCTTTTATTCGAGCTGGGAACGAAAATTTGATAGTTGGAAGTATTTAGGGCCGGTAACAGCATTTTTGCTCTCTCAGCAGGATATAATCCGCGGTGCGGAAGTGTATTTAAAAGATAAGCTAGTTTCAAGTTTCATCTTCCTTTCCAAGATATTCTCTTGTTATTGTATGGAAAGGCTTGGTTGCATATGACTGCAATTTGAAAAGCATGGGCAGAAGTCGCTGATTTTTTAGAAAGAGGAGTGTTAATTGCAGTGGGAAAACGAACAGCTATAGTAGTTGGCGCAACAGGGTTTACGGGAAGTTTGCTAGTAAAGCAATTATGCGAAAGTGAAGAATACGCAGCAGTTTCCGTTATTGCTAGAAGAGATATTGCATATACGCATCGAAAGTTAGATGTGAAAATAAAAGATTTTGAGCAGCTGGAAGATAAAGATTTAGAAATTGCCGATGATCTTTTTTGCTGTTTAGGAACGACGATGAAAGTTGCAAAAACAAAAGAAAACTTTGAAAAGGTCGATTTGCATTATCCTGTGCAAATTGCATCACTTGCTAAAAAAAGAGGAATCCCGCATTTTCTCATTATTTCAGCAGTAGGTTCCAATAAAAAATCTCCTTTTTTCTACAGCCGAGTAAAAGGAGAAATGGAGCAGCAATTGATAGATTTAAAACTTTCTAGTCTTTCTATTTTTCGACCGTCTTTATTGACCGGTGATCGGGATGGTTTTCGATTAGGCGAACGTCTTGCAGAAGGTGTGTTTCAATTACTGAACCCTCTTTTAATCGGGCCGTTTAAGCGTTTCCGATCTATTGAAGGGAAGCAACTAGCATACGCAATGTATCACTATGCAGTTCATACTGATAAAAATGAAGTGAATATTTATAAGCCTATTCAAATTTTGACTGCCAAACCTATAGAAGAAATAGAAGAAGAACCAGTGGCACGAGAAGATGTGTTTAATTGGGAGAAAAAGAAAGATTTATTTGTAGAAGACGATAAAGTAGACGAGTGATGGGGGAGTTTTCTTCTCTCCGCCAAAAGAATGAACTTTCCATAATGTGAACATTTATGTCTCAAAACAAGCTTCTTCTTTGATACAATAAGGAACGGAAGAAGGAGGTTCAGTTTTATGAAAATTCTACTCGTAGACGGAACGATTATTGGAACGAAAACAGGCGCTATTTTAGAACAAGTGAACGAACATATACAAGCGTTAAATACAGATTATTCATTAGAAATTATAAGTCTTGCAAATTACGACCATCAATTCGTAGATGGACGACCATTTGATCAGTATAATGATGATATGAAGATGCTTGTGGGTAAATTTGAGCAGGCGGATGGCTATATTATTGCAACGCCAATTTTCCAAGGATCTATTCCTGGCGTGTTAAAGAATATGTTTGATTTCTTGCATCCAAAGGCGATGCGATATAAACCGGTGTCGATTGTAGCCAATGGTGGAACGTATCAGCATCATTTAGCAATCGAAAATCAGTTGAAGCCGATTCTAGATTACTTCAGATGTCTTGTGACGCCAAACTATGTTTATACACATACTGATCATTTTGATGAAAGTAATCGTATTGTTGAGGATGATGTGCATAATCGCCTTCGTGAACTGGCTCGTGTTTTTGTGCAGTATGCAGAAATGAGCAAAACTCTTTCGAAAGAAACGATTGATACGCATTCATAAATAGATAACGAGTAGACTGTAGCTAAACTTAGTAATCTAAGTTTGGTTGCAGTCTTTTTTTCGACGAGTAACCGCGAAAGCCCCAAAGCCACGCTGCCGAACCTCATATATTTCAACAAGCTTGTTGATTAACCATTTTATTCAATTTTTTATTTTCGTTCGTTTTCTACATAAAGTGTGTCTTAAAAAATAGTCACTATGCCTC
>NZ_JALDYF010000003.1:0-332821 GCF_032154225.1 Psychrobacillus sp. | reverse complement strand
TGGACTGAACGAAGTGAAGGAAGCGGCTGAAGCCGTGCCCGCGGTAAGCGTCCGCTTCTGTAGCGTAAATCTTTGCTGAAACTCACTAAGACGCATTTTATGTAAAATACGAATGAGGAGGTAAAGCAAATTAAACTCAGTATTTTAGTAAAAAAGGGTGTTTGTTTTTAACTATTAGTACAAAATTTCAAGAAACAGGGTAATCAACAGACGTGTTGTAATATATTTGTAATCAAAACGTAAAACAAAAATTCGAATACTCATGGTAATGTTATTTACATCAAGAGTTACGAAACGGTAAAAATAAGTAACAGAGGTGTAAGATGAAAAGACTGATTATTCAAACATTAACAATTGTATTTCTTATCTTTCCATTACCTTTTATGTTAGCAGACAAAGCTAGTGCAGCGAGCTCAGATGAAATCGGGGCGTATGCATTAGAATTCTATGGTACTCCTTATAAATTTGGAGGTACTTCTCCAGCAGGATTCGATTGTTCAGGATATATCCGATATGTGTTCGATAAGTTTGATATTAATTTGCCAAGAACATCAGCAGATCAATATGAAGTAGGACAGGCAGTAGCAAAAGATAAATTACAACCAGGAGATTTAGTGTTCTTTTCTAATACATATAAAAAAGGCATTTCTCACACAGGGGTTTATCTAGGAAACGGTGAATTTATTTCAGCAAAAAGTCGTGGAGTTTTAAAAGCAAACTTACATACAGATCCATACTGGGCACCTAAATATACAGGAGCTAAACGTGTATCTGACGTTACTGTAGCAAATTCAGAAAAATAAAAATGTCCTATTATTTAAACACAATTGTCTAGTAGAATAGATGATTGTGTTTTTTGGTTTCTCCATAAATTTTTCATATTTATTTGCTACACTATTCAAGGTGTTATCTGTAAAAAAATATAGGAGTGACCAAATGTCTGGGAAACCAAAGAGAAATAGAAAAAAGAAAAGAAGTTTATTAGTAATTTTGCTGTACATCATGATCTCTCTATTTACCATTTGGTTGCTTATGGTTTTAACGTTGCCATTTTTTTATTCGCCTGAAAAGGATAAAGAAAATGCACGAACGGATAAAATAAATTCTTCGGAATTAAAGAAAAGCCCTTCTAACTTAGGAGAAATTAAAGATGAGGTCAGTGAAAAGAAGGATGATAAAACTAGTCACGGCTTATCTGCTGGGGATGAACTCCTGCCAACTATGGAAAACCTCTTTCAAGAAAGAGAGCTTACGATAAAAAATATAGACGCTGTTTTTGAAAATATGAAGTCACCAAAAGAAATTCAAACCTCTCATTCTACTTTTGGTAAAGAGGTTGTGTATATTTACAGTACTCATAGCAGAGAAGCCTTCTTACCCTATTTAAAAGATGTAGATGCACCAGAGGAAGCTTATCACTCAAAAGTAAATATCACTTTAGTAGGTAAAATGCTTGGTAGGGCATTGGAGCAAAGGGGAGTAGGAACGATGGTAGATTCTACTGACATCGTTCAAGTATTAGATTCTAAAGGTCTAGACTTTACTAGTTCTTATCAGGTTTCGGGTGAGCAAGTACAATCTGCACGTAGTGAGAATAATGAATTAGAGTTTTTCTTAGATATTCATCGTGATTCATTGCGAAAAGATACTACAACTGTTGAAATGAATGGATCCAATTATGCTAACTTGTTATTTGTTGTTGGTACCGGACATAAAGACTTTGAAAAGAATCTCGCATTTGCAGAAAATCTACAAACAGCGCTGGATGCGCGATATCCAGCACTGTCAAAAGGAATCATCCAAAAGGACAGTAGCCAAGGGAATGGAATTTACAATCAAGATATTTCCCCTAACGCTATTATTGTAGAAATAGGTGGAGTAGATAATACCGCAGAAGAGTTTCACCGATCTACGGAAGCCCTTGCAGATGTTTTTAGTGATTATTATTGGCATAAAGAAGAATAATATTTTGCATCTTGAATGAACCTATTCAAGCTGTATTTTTTTGTATTGAGATGAAAAGTCCATAAATTTTTCATATTTATTTGCTACACTGCAAATGTATTTAATAATTATACAAAGGAGCTAATTACGATGAAATCAAAAATATGGGTTTTTATTTTAATCATAAGTGCAGTTATTATCGGAGGATGCGGTGCAAATAATTCAGGTAAAGAGATGGATCATTCTAAAATGAATCATGAAGGCACGGAGATGGAAGAAGGAACTAAAAATGAGATGGAAAATGGCCATATGAGCCACAATGAACCTTTAGCTTTAAATAATTCGACAGGTGAAAATGAGCTTGCTATTCCTCCAATTCTTGAACAGACGGATGAGGAGGGTATTGTATATGAGTTAAATGCACAAGAAGGAAAAACAGAAATTTTTGATGGCTATGAAACAAACACGTATGGATACAACGGTTCGTTTTTAGGTCCAGTTATTCGCGTAAACCGCGGAGAAACAGTAAAAATTAGAACAAATAATGAGTTGGCGGATGGCACGACATTTCATTGGCATGGATTAGAAATATCCGGAGAAGGCGATGGAGGGCCGCACCAAATTTTAAAACCTGGTGACTCAAAAACAATAGAGTTTAAAGTGAATCAAGAAGCCTCTACTCTATGGTTCCACCCTCATCCGGAAGGGAAAACTTCCGAACAAGTATACAAAGGTTTAGCTGGGCTCCTTTTTATCGAGGATGAAAACTCTAAAAAACTAGGTTTACCAAGTGATTACGGAGTGAATGATATGCCGTTGATTTTTCAAGATAGAAAGTTCGATGATCAGAAGCAATTAAATTATGAGAAAGTTAAAAACGAAGATGGGACAATTGGGGATACTTTATTGATTAATGGAACAGTAAATCCGAACCTTTCTGTGAATAAGGAAAAGGTACGATTACGTATTTTGAATGGATCGAATGCACGTAATTACACACTCAAATTGAATACTGGCGACACTTTTACACAAATAGCGACGGATGGAGGGTTTTTAAATAATCCTGTTACTATGAATGAAGTGACGTTAACCCCTTCTGAACGTGCAGAAATCATCGTTGATTTTTCCCAGTATAATGCTTCTGATGATGTAGCAATCGTAAACGAGGACGGCGTGACTTTATTGCCATTTAGGATCAATGATGAAAACGGTGATTTGAAAAATATGCCAGTCGATATGAATGATTTTGCTGTAACTGAGGAAGAAAAGAACTTGCCGGTATCTAAAAAACTAGAGCTTGCTGGTATGGGTAAAGCTGTAACAATCAACGGTAAAAAATTCGATATGGATCGAATCGATTTAACGCAGAAGTTAGGTGTAACGGAAGTGTGGGAAGTTCATAATAAGACTGATATGATGGGCGGGATGATTCATCCATTTCATATTCATGGGACACAGTTTAAAATTATTTCGATTGATGGAGCAGAACCTCCCGAAAATGAGCGAGGATGGAAAGATACAGTTTCTATACAACCAGGGACAACGATAAAATTAGCTGTAACGTTTAATAACAAAGGTATTTATATGTTCCACTGTCATGTTTTAGAGCATGAAGATAACGGAATGATGGGGCAAGTGAAGGTGGAGTAGGTAACGTCCCTGTGACGCATGCAACTCAGGGGACGAAAAAACAAAGACTTGACCTTTAGTCGGTCTCATACTATAATTCCGTATATTATATAAATAGTAAATGGGCGTTGAAAAGAACAATATTAAGCCGGTCTCCCTGTTAATAGAGAATCAGTGGTTGGTGCAAACTGATACAAAGACATAGGTGAATTTCATTCTTGGAGCTTTTTTTATACTGCATTATGAAGCGAGTAGTATAAAACGGATGAAACCGTTATTTGAACAAGTGGGAAACAAATATTGTTTCCAATTAGGGTGGTACCGCGTGTAAAGTCACGTCCCTATCGTTATCGATAGAGACATGGCTTTTTTTGTTCTTTATTTTATTTCGTAGAGGACATAATAAAAATAGATTGGATTGAATCGTGTGCAAAAAACAGAGCAATGGTCATCGAAGATTGGTTTTATTTTATCAGCAGCAGGCTCCGCTATAGGGGTAGGAGCAATATGGAAGCTTCCTTATGTTACTGGTATTAGTGGAGGAGGCGCATTCTTCCTACTGTTTATTGCATTTTCCTTGTTTATAGGTTTTCCGTTGTTATTAGCTGAGTTCGTTATTGGTAGAAGTACGCAAAAAGAAGCGATTAGTGCTTATCGTAGTTTAGCTCCTAATACTAATTGGCATTGGATTGGAAAGCTAGGGGTATTTACTTGTTTTCTTTTATTGTCTTTTTATAGTGTCATTGGTGGTTGGATTGTTATTTATTTTGCTAAAGGTATGTTTGGCGGGATTATTAGCGAAGGAGCAGATTATGGATCTGTCTTTAACGCAACGATTGGAAATCCTCTCTTAGTTATTGGAGCGCAACTAGGGTTTTTAGTTATTACGGTTTTAGTTGTAGCGAAAGGGATTCAAAATGGAATTGAAAAAGTAAGTAAAATTTTGATGCCTGCATTATTTATCCTATTTCTAGTTTTAATTATTCGTTCACTTACTCTTGATAATGCGATGGAAGGTGTGAAATTCTTTTTAGCACCTGATTTCTCGAATATTACCTCTCAGAGTGTTTTATTTGCGATGGGACAAGCCTTTTTCTCTTTAAGTGTCGGAGTATCGGTAATGGTTACGTATAGTTCTTATCTTTCTAAGAAAGAAAGTTTAATACAACCGGCTATTTCTATTGTTTCGTTGAATTTATTAATTGCTTTATTAGCAGGATTAGCAATTTTCCCAGCTGTGTTTTCACTTGGGTTAGAGCCGGCGGAAGGACCTGGTTTGTTATTCGTTGTATTACCAGCCGTGTTTGATCAAATTATTTTTGGTGAAGCATTCTTATTAGGGTTCTTAGCTTTGTTTTTATTTGCGACATTAACTTCAGCTTTTTCAATGCTAGAAATAATTGTAGCGGCTATTGTGAAAGGGAACGAAGAGAAAAGAACAAAGTATGCATTTATAATCGGGGCACTAATTTTCGCAGTAGGTGTTCCTTCCGCATTATCTTATAGTGTTTTAGATGATGTTTTAATTTTCTCGAAAAATATTTTCGATTCTGCTGATTACTTAGTAAGTAATATTTTAATGCCGTTGGGCGTATTTTTAATTTCTATTTTCGTTTCACATAAGATAAAGAAAAGTACGCTTCGAGAAGAAATATTACGACATTCTCGTTTAGGTGCTACTGCATTTAATATATGGTTCTTTATAATGAAGTACGTGATTCCTTTTGTAATTTTTATCGTGTTTATAGATATAACGGGAATTTTAGATAAAGTAGTAGCACTTTTTAAATAGAAAAAAAGAGAAAGCTCCTTTCATCGGATTATTACCCGATAAAAGGAGCTTTCTTAGGCTCTTATCTAATAACCTAGTATTTCTGATTTTCATCATACAAAAATAAAAAAACATAATTTTAAGCCAAATAAAAGATTAAACTGTCTAATATACATAGGCACTAAAAGATAGAGAGGGTGACTCCAAATAATTAAATTGGTGAAAAAAGCACAACAAGGCAACGACAAAGCTTTTTTAAAACTGCTTCAGCAATACGAAGCAGATATATATCGAATAGCTTTTATGTATGTCAAAAACGAAAATGATGCATCAGACATTGTACAAGAAGTAGCGTACCGTTCCTTTAAAAATATCAAAACATTAAAGAATCCGGAGTACTTCAAAACTTGGTTGATCAAAATTACCATTACATCCGCAATTGATTATCTACAAAAATCGAAAAAAGTGGTTCCATTACGACCCGAGTTTGAGGAATTTATCGGCTCATATGATGAAGATATTTCACTTTCATTAACAATCCAAGATTTACTCAATACATTGGATGACGATGAAAAAAGTATTGTGCTACTAAAATTCTACAACGACAATACTTTCAAAGAAATCGCACAACTGCTAGAAATCCCGTTAGGAACGGCAAAGTCTATTTTATATCGTGCCTTGGAAAAATTACGTGAACAAACTAAGGAGGCTGGGATTTATGGACAATAAAATTAAGAAAGAGATCAACAAAATAGACGTTCCAAAAAATCTGCACGAGCGATCCATACTAGGTGTGAAAAAAGCAAAAGCGGAACTACCGAAAAGAAAATCCAAAAATCCTCTCTTAGCCGTAGCTGTGGTTACAATAATAGGATTCGGCATTCTGCTCACACCTGTGGGACAGGCAGCGATTAATGGGATATTTGAAGTGAAAAAACTTGAAAAGGATACGCCTAATGAAGGGACCTCCTACGGTTATTTTTGGGAAGCGGTAGCAGGATCAGATGTTGTACCATATGATTCTTTAGAGGATTTGGAAAATTCCTATCCATTTCATATTCCTTTTCCAAGCGATTTACTGTTGAAAGAGGAAGGTTCTAAAGCAATAAATTATGGTGCAAGAATTGATGAAGATGGTAAATTCCTATCTTATCAGTATACCCTTATGACGGTAGATAAAATGTACGATGTTATGGCTACTAATATTGAGAGTACGCTACCTGCATTCGAGGCAACAACAGAAGATGGAACTGCTATTGAAAAAGAGGTCTTCATTAACGGCAAGGCCGCAACATTATTAGGAATTAAGGAAATGAATAGTTGTTCCATTTATTTCGAAAATGACCAATGGCAAATAGTCATCAGCTCTTTCGTTCTACAAAATCATGAAGAACAGTCATTCGACCTTATAGAAAAAGAAATGATACAAATTGCAGAAAGCATTCAGTGGTAATAGAAAAGCCGCATCTAATTGAACTTAGATGCGGCTTAATCTATTTAGTACTCTAAACTTTGAATCGATTAACTGCTAAGCTTAATTCCTCGCTCAGTTCTGTTAATGTTTCAGCTGCACTTGTTACAGATTGGATAGCACGAAGCTGTTCGTCTGTTGAAGCACTAACTTCTTCACAAGCAGCTGCTGTTTCTTCAGAAGTAGCAGCCATCGTTTGAATCGTTTCTGATACATCGTCTTTATGCAATGCGACTTTTTGAATTTCTACATAAACTGCGTCGATTGAATCTTGCATATTGCCCATTAATGTTGAAATTTCTCCAAATGTAGTTTCCGTGTTGTTGACAACTACTCCTTGACGTTGGAAGTTTTCACGTGTGTCATTCATTTGTTGTGTAACTAGTCTAGATTCTTCTTGTAGTTCTTGAACAGTCACTTTTACTTCTTCTGTCGAGCGCGCGGATTGTTCTGCTAATTTGCGAACCTCGTCTGCAACGACTGCGAATCCTTTTCCGTGCTCGCCTGCACGTGCAGCTTCGATACTAGCATTTAATGCAAGAAGATTGGTTTGTGATGAAATTTGAGTGATCGTTTCCATCACTCCGCCGATTGCTTTTACCTTGCTTTCGAGCGTGCTAATTACATCCGACATAGAGTGTAAGTTTGTTTCCCAATCACCGAATGATTGCTTTAATTGTTGCATTTGACCTTGTCCATTTGTATTCATTTCACCGGCTTTAGTTGCGATATCGGACATGATACCTGCTTTAGCTGTAATTTCATTAATTTGATGACCAAGAAGGTTAGCGCGTTCTGTAACAGTTTCTGCATCCTCTGCAGATTTCGATGCACCTTGTGCAATTTCAGTAACGGCATATGAAACTTGTTCACTCGATGCACTTGTTTCTTCTGCAACTGCACTCAAGCTTTCAGAGCTCGCACGAACATTTGATGCTGATTCGTTAACGACAGTAATGATCGCGTTCATATTATCAATCATCGTATTGAAATTGTTACCAAGTTCACCAATTTCATCGCTTGTCTTAATGTCGGAGCGAACAGTTAAATCACCTTGTGATACAGAATCCATTAGTGATTTTAACGTACCGATGGGCTTAATTGTTTTGCTTATGATGAAGTACAATGAAGTAAAAATAATAAGCAATGTAATAAGCGCAACAACTATCATTGAAACACGCAAATCATTTGCAACAGCATTAATATTTTTCTCTTCATAAATAGCAGAAATTTTCCAACCTAGATCAGGTAGTGTCGTGTGTACATTGACGTAGTCAACGCCTTCGTAGCTATAAAAGGAAATGTCTTTTTCGTTTCCTTCATTATACATTGCTTTGATGAAAGGCATTTCCATAAAGTTTTCGCCATTGCTGAATGGATGAGCAATTACGGTACCATCTGTATCAAGTACCATTGGGAAACCTTCATAACCTACATCACTTGCTTCAATTTCTTCTGCTAAAGCTGTAAGTTCCATATCAAGCGCAAGAACAGCTACAACTCTACCATTTGATACAACTGCTTTAGAAACAGCGATAACTAGTTCACCAGTTGCAGAATCTGTATAAGGTTTAGACCATTGAACCGTATCTGGATTTGCAAGTGCATTTTGATACCATTCACGTATTGTTGGATCGAAATTCGCACCAAGGTCAGCTTGTGGCATGATTACTACTTCTTTTGAAGGAAGAGTTATATAAATAGAAGTTGTTTCTTTGTAGTTGTTTAGGAAGTTTTTGAATTCTTCTTCAAGGACAGAAGAGTTTTTTGTTAAAGGGTCTGTACCAGGAGTAGCAAATTCTTTTACGGTTGCATTAGTAGACATTTGTTCAATAGCATTACCGTATTGACCAAGAAAATTTTGAATGGCAAGGCTAATTTCATTCATAAGTGCTGCACTGGATTCAGTTGCACTTTTTTGAGTTGTACTTTTTACCTGTGTATTACTTGTTACTGTCATAGCGATTATTCCGATAGAAAACAGAATCATAACAGTTAAGATGATTTTTGTTTTTACTGATTTGAACATATATATATGGCACCTTCCCTTTCAGTCTTTTAAAATAGTTAGACTAAATGACTATCGACTAATTATAGGATAAGTTTAGGTCTAAATGATTATTATAATAATTGAGAATAGATAAAAAATAACTAGATTTGACCAATTTCGCAAATAAGTCTCGAAATCTATCATGTACATGACAAAAAAACAAAGGTGGTATTTAACATTAGATTTGAGTAATAAAAATGTTTCAAGTATGGATGGGTTTGATATTTTTAATGGTATAAATTTGAAATTGGTGCTATTTTTTAGTTCACATAAGGAACATAACGAAAATAAAAAATTGACTAAAGTAGTTAATCAACATGTGTGATAAAGAAAATCAAAATAGGTTAGAATAATTAGTGTATTCTAATATTAGTCTAGAAAAAGTATAGAAAGAAGAGGATGAAAGTAATGAACTATCCAGTATTAGTAGAAGAATATCGTGGTGGCATGTTAGAAAACATACATATGGGTGTTATTTGTGGTATCAATGAAAAAGGTGAGGCTATTTATAAGGTTGGTGATGAAAATCATATGACTGTTTTGCGTTCTGCGGCAAAGCCTTTCCAAGCAATTCCGGTTATTCAAAATGGAGTGGATGACAAGTTTGGACTGACATCAGAGGAGGCGGCATTATTTGCAGCTTCACAGCGTGGAGAAAGCTATCACTTGGAAGCGTTGGAGTCGATTTTACGTAAAACTGGTATTGATGAAGAAGCATTTTATTGTTGTCCAAGCTATCCATTGAATGACGAACCAAAAGCGGAATACCATCGACAGCACGGAGAGAAACGCAAAATTTATCATAATTGTTCTGGAAAGCATAGTGGTTTTATGACTTTAGCGAAAGTATTGGGGCATGAGGTAGATGGTTATTGGAAGATGGAACACCCCGTACAGCAGCTAAGTTTAGCGGCAATGGCTAATATGGCGAATTATCCAAAGGAAGACATTGGAATCGGTATTGATGGCTGTGGATTCCCTGTTTATGTGATGCCACTTCAACATATTGCTAAAGCATATTTGAAGCTAGCTTGTCCAGATTTGATTGAACAAGAAGAAATGAGAGAGGCAGTTGTGAAGGTTGCAAATTATATGAATGCGCATCCTGAGATGATTGCTAGTCATGATTTTATCTGTACGGTATTGCTGGAAGATCCTAATATTGTGGCAAAAGGTGGAGCAAAGGGTGTATATGGTTTTGCTTTGAAGAAGGAACGATTGAGTTTTGCGTTAAAAGTAATGGATGGGTCCGAGCTAGTTTGGCCGAATATTGTTGCGACTATTTTAGAACAGATTGGTTATGAAAATCGCGAAACGATTGATCGCTTGTATGCATTATCGTCTAAAGTAATTATCAATGATAATGGGGAAGAGGTAGGGGAAAGAAAGACTGTATTTCAACTAGTTTAATAGGGGGAGGTATTTTTAGATGATGTTAGAAATTATAGCTACAAGTTTAGTGGATGCAATTGCAGCAGAACGTGCTGGAGCGGATCGATTAGAGCTTTGTGCAGCGCTATCTGAAGGGGGATTAACGCCAAGTTTAGGGTTGATCGAAGCGGTCGTTCAAGGTGTAGATATTCCAGTTCATGTCATTGTCCGACCACATAGTCGAACTTTCCAATACGATGAGGAGGATATAGCGGTCATGCTAGCAGATATTCGTCATATTAAAAAAGCTGGAGCAGCGGGTATCGTAATAGGAGCATTAGATGAAAACAATAAAGTAAATACCGAAGTCCTTTCTCGTTTATTGGCGGAGAGTGGAGAGATGAATATTACTTTCCATCGTGCTTTTGATGAAATAGCCGATCAGCTGGAGGCATTAGAGGTTATAGCTACGTTTCCACAGATTCAACGAATTTTAACTTCTGGAGGACAGGCACCAGCGCCGGAGTCGGCCGAACAGTTGAAAAAATTAGTGGATAAATCGAAGGACACATCTATTCAAATTTTGGCGGGGAATGGTATGAGCCCAGAAACATTATCACCACTAATTACAGCAACAGGGCTGGAAGAGGTGCATTTCGGTTCAGCTGTTCGAATAAATAGAAGCTTTATGTACCCGATTGATGAGGAAGTTATCAGCGCTATAAAAAATACGCTTCATCAATAGCGGAAGTTGGTAATTTAATCGTTAGATCCTTAGTTTCAAGGCTAAGGATCTTTTCGTTAATAATAAAGTGAAAAATTATTCCGTGCCAAATCTTTTTGCAGAACGCGCTCGAGCTTTCTCTGCTTCTACTTCACGATCACGAGCTCCAGCATTCGTTACGAATGTATCAAATAGTTGTTGTGTGGCAATAGCAACTTCCTGAACCGCCCGATTAAAAGCCTCCTCATTTACTTGCGAAGGCTTATTGAAACCAGAGACTTTGCGCACATACTGAAGTGAAGCAGCATGAATTTCATCATTAGTAGCTGGGGGTTCGAAGTTAAATAATGTTTTTATGTTGCGGCACATGGAGCCCACTCCTTTTGCTGTTTTCTCGATTGTAGCATATTCTTTTATTAAAACAGATAGTCAGATTGATGAGGGGGAGAATCATGTTTATTCCTAAATATTTTAAAGTAACAGATGTAAATGAAGTAAGAGACTTTATGCAACAAAACTCATTTGGAACGATTGTTACAACGAAAAAAGGTAGACCAATTGCGACTCATTTACCGTTTGATCTTAGTAAAGTAGGGGATGATTACTACATAAAAGGGCATATGGCGTATGGAAATCCCCAATGGCGAACATTTGAAACGAATGAAGAAGTGCTCGTTATGTATCAAGGGCCACATGCTTATATTTCCTCTTCTTGGTATGCACATGAAAACGTTCCGACGTGGAATTATCAAGCTGTACATGTATATGGAGTAGCGAGCATTTTAAGTGAAGAAGAGTTAAAAGAAGATCTTACAAAAATGCTAGAAAAATATGAAAAACATCGTGAGAATCCAGTGTTATGGAATACGCTTTCTCCGGAACTTTTAGAAAAAGAGCTAAAAGGTGTTGTTGGATTTAAGATTAAAGTAACAGAAATCCAAGCAGCTTATAAATTAAGTCAGAATCGAAATGACGAAGACTATCGTCATATTATTGAAAAGCTAAATGAGGAAGCAGATCCGAATTCTCATGAAGTTGCAAATGTGATGGAAAAGAGATCAGAAAGTTAAATGCGTATTCAAGTGATATTTTGTCACTTGAATACTTTTTTTGTTAAGTAAAACAAAAAGTAATTTTCATTTACATACTTGTTGACTACCCATTTTATTCAATTTTCTATCGTTTTCTATATAAAATGCGCTTTAGTGAATAGACACTATGCCTTCGCGCTTGCCGCACCTTGCATGAGCCAACTTGTGCTGCGCCCAAGTGGGTCTCATACTTCGGCTCATGCGGCCCGACGCGCTACGGCAATAAGTATTTGACTATTTACATAGGCTATTACTCATGGCGACTTGGACTTATCTATAAAAAGTGACAATGAATTTTGCTCTTCTCCATGCTTCTACACTTTCATTTACTGCCCTCTATTTAGTTGGAATTTTTGCGCATTTTGTTCTCTTTTCTAAGAAATAGTGCTTCCATTCTAACTACGTAGTAAGCTCCATTGGATTGAAGCGAAAGGGGTGGCGACTCTGGCGGAAACTCCGTTAGTCGAAGACCCTGGACTGAGCGCATGCGAAGGAAGCGGCTGAGGCAACACCCGCGGAAAGCGTCCACCCCTGTAGCGAAAATCCCAGCGGAAGCTACCATTAAGACGCATTTTATATAAAGTACGAATGAGGGGATGTTCTTTCCTATAAGCATAAAATAGGATAATCAACAGACGTGTTTAATTTACTTCTATTACAAATACAAATGATGCTTCTCCATTGATCCACTTACTTCTTACTTCATATATGTAACGACCGCCAGCAGATGGAGCAGTAAATTGATTATCTTTTAGAGTAATCTCTTTTAATCTTTCGTCTTCGTTCCATAGGTAAACTGTAAGCTCAGGGGTTAGTTCTATTACTATTTCTATTTGGCTGTTTTTCTCTGTTAGGATGGATTCTATTTCATCAGCAAGATGACTCGGAGGAGCGACATCGAGTCGTCTAGCTTCTGCGTTTTTCCCAATCCATTTATACTCTCCCCCTGTCATTTCATATTCAATGTTTTCAACAAGGACTTTACCGGATTGAGGAATTTGGGTTTCATTAGGACCATTCAGTGGATTGCAACCAGCTAGGATTAAAAATAGTAAAAAGATAGACGTATATTTTTTCAACTGTTTTCCTCTTCTCTTTGTTTTCTAGATTCAATATAAATAAAAGACACGCCCTTCCATTTATCCATGTCAATTAAATTCTAAATCAAACAGCTAAATTCCTTTTTGTTTTTGAAAAAGTGTTAGAAACAGGCTTTACTAACTTAATGGGGTTTATAAGAAATAACATGTTTGATAAAATAAAAATATGTTATTATCTGATACTAGGATGAAGTAATAAAAAATAGCCGGTTGGCAATGGAGGCTTATAGTATGTTAAATACCCAAGAAATTATGAATGTTATTAAACATCGTTATCCACTCCTTCTTGTGGATAGAATTTTGGAACTAGAAGAAGGAAACAGAGCGGTAGGAATAAAGAACGTTACGATAAATGAGGAATTTTTTAATGGCCATTTTCCGGGTTATCCAGTTATGCCAGGTGTATTAATTGTAGAAGCATTAGCTCAAGTAAGCGCGGTTATTATGCTAACTAAAGATGAAAATAAAGGAAGGCTAGGGCTTTTAGCTGGCATAGATAAATGCCGCTTTAAAAAACAAGTACGACCAGGTGAGCAACTGCGTTTAGAGGTTGAAATTACTCGTTTAAAAGGTCCTATCGGAAAAGGAAAGGGTACAGCAACTGTAGATGGAGAAATAGTTTGTGAGTTAGAACTAATTTTTGCATTTGGCGATTAATATACATTTGTGCTACTCCTGTTTTTTATGAAAAAAAGAGCAGCTAAACATGATCCAGTCATGTTTAGCTGCTCTTATATTATTCAACTACTGCGTAACCATGGCTTTCGATTGCCGCTACAACTTGATCAACTGCTACTCGTGCTTCGTCGAATGAAACAGCTACTTCACCAGCCACTACATTTACTTGAACATCTTCGATACCTTCTAATTTACGGATACTTCCATTAACTTTGTTTCCGCAGCTACCACATGACATACCTTGTACGTTGAACGTTACACTTTCCATAATATATTTGCTCCTTTTAAATGTTTTTTACGGTAGGGGGGTATATGGACAATAAAAAATAAGGGCATACTTAAATGCGCTATGTCCAATAAACTTCCTAACGACACTATAATACTATACCCCTGTAGGGTATGTAAAGCGGGAAACTTTATTTTTTTAGAAGAGAAGGCTTTCTTCTTATTGAAATGAGCTGGCAAAATATGCATGCTATGTCATTGACAATTTCAAATTCAGTGAGTATATTAATGTATATATGAACATATGCTCATATATACATTAATGGGTTTGGAGTGGGTACAATGAGTGAGGAATTGAACAAAGAGGAATTATTAAGTGAGATGGAAGGCCATTTGGACGAAGAAACGTTATTTGTTGTTTCTCAAACGTTTAAAGCACTGAGTGATCCAACAAGACTTCGTATTTTAAATTTACTATGCTCGGATGAACATTCCGTTAACGATATGGCAGAAAGTCTTAACTTAAGTCAGTCAACTGTATCGCATCAATTACGTTTTTTAAAAAACTTACGTTTAGTGAAGTTTAGACGTGAAGGAACGACGTTGTATTATTCAAAAGATGATGACCATATTATGAATTTATTAAAACAAGCAATTGAACATGCTAAACATAACTAAGTCTAAATAAAAAAAGAGGAGGATTATAATGGGACACGACCATGATCATAGCCACAGTACAAATAAAAAAGTATTACTCATTTCATTCATCATAATTACAAGTTATATGATAATAGAAGTGATTGGAGGGTTTTTAACAAATAGTTTGGCCCTTTTATCAGATGCAGGTCATATGCTAAGTGATTCTATTTCGTTAGCAATTGCATTAATAGCATTTAAATTAGGAGAAAAGGTTGCAAGTAAGAGTAAAACATTTGGTTATAAGCGATTTGAAATTTTAGCAGCTGTACTAAATGGAGTTACCTTAATACTGATTGCCTTATTTATTTTTTATGAAGCAATCCAACGATTTGCTAACCCACCGGAAGTAGCTACAACGGGAATGCTTATTATTAGTAGCATCGGATTGGCAGTTAATATTCTTGTTGCGTGGATTATGATGCGTGGTGGTGATACAGAAGGTAACTTAAATATGCGGGGAGCATATCTTCATGTATTAAGTGACATGCTTGGTTCTGTCGGTGCAATTGCAGCTGCTTTATTGATGATATTTTTTGATTGGGGATGGGCGGATCCTCTTGCGAGTGTGATTGTTGCGATATTAGTGTTAAGAAGTGGTTATTTTGTTACAAAAGCATCGCTTCATGTGCTAATGGAAGGAACACCTTCAAATATAGAAGTGCAAGACGTTATTCAAACAATCGAAGAAACATCAGGGATTAAAAGTATTCATGATCTCCATGTTTGGTCCATAACAAGTGGATTAAATGCACTTTCTTGTCATGCGGTTGTCGATGAGAAGTTAACGATTGAGGAAAGTGAGCATATATTGCGCGAAATTGAACATAATCTAGAGCATAAGGGTATTCAGCATGTAACGATTCAATTAGAAACTACTGCGCATAAACACGATGAGTCAATCCTTTGTAATATAAAAAATGAGCCTTCTAGTCATCACCACCACCATTAAAATCAATGTGAAACTTTATCCTTTACATACCCCTACGAGGTATGGTAAAGTGAAAATAAGATAGGAGATGAGCTTATGGAGGATATGTTAGAAGAAGTTACTCATCATTCAGATGGCGAAACATCTTGTCGAAAAAGTCATCACCCTGAACATGTTAAAAAGAATTTGACGACGCGATTAAATCGTGTAGAAGGTCAAATCCGAGGCATTAAAGGGATGATTGAAAAAGATGTTTACTGCGATGATATTATTACACAACTTTCAGCAACGCAATCCGCTTTAAATAGTGTAGCAAAGATTTTATTGGAAGGTCATTTAAAAGGTTGTGTAGTAGATCGACTTTCAGAAGGCGACGATGCCGTGTTAGATGAGCTTGTTGTTACGATTCAAAAACTAATGAAAAAATAAAAAATTTAATTTAAAGGAGAGAAATAAATATGCAAAATGTAACATTAAATGTACAAGGTATGTCATGTGGTCATTGTGTGAAAGCAGTAGAAGGTGGCGTTGGTGAATTAGCTGGTGTTAATGAAGTAAAAGTAAACTTAGCTGAAGGTTTAGTAGAAATCGCATTTGATGAAGCGAAAGTATCACTAGATCAAATTAAAGAAACAATTGAAGAACAAGGTTACGAAGTAAAATAATCGAAGTAGAGTGCTCCTATGCACTCTCTTATTTTCAAAAATATATACCCCTATAAGGTATGGTGAGAGGTGGAAGAAAAAAATGAGTACGGAAATGAAAGAGATCAGTCATCAAATTACAGGTATGACTTGCGCAGCGTGTGCAATACGTATAGAAAAAGGATTAAGTAAAATGGATGGAGTAGATCAGGCAAATGTAAATTTAGCGTTGGAGAAATCTTCTATCAAATATGATCCGACAAAATTAACTGAAGCAGATTTTGAAAAGAAAATCGAAGCACTTGGATATGGTGTTGTGAAGCAAAAAGTAGAATTAGATATTACAGGTATGACATGTGCAGCTTGTTCAACTCGCATTGAAAAAGGGTTAAACAAAATGGAAGGCGTATCTTTGGCAAACGTTAACTTAGCCCTTGAAAAAGCAACGATTGAATTTAATCCATCTGATTTAGCTGTAGCAGATATTATCGCGAAAGTTGAAAAGCTAGGTTACGGAGCACACCGAAAAGTAGATGAGAAAGAAACAATGGATCATCGTGAAAAAGCGATTAAAGAGCAACAGCGTAAATTTATCATATCAACTATTTTATCGTTACCTTTATTATGGACGATGGTTGGGCACTTTTCATTTACATCATTTCTATATGTTCCAGAATTCCTAATGAATCCATGGATACAAATGCTATTAGCAACTCCGGTACAATTTTATATTGGTAAACAGTTTTATGTTGGTGCCTATAAAGCGCTTCGTAATGGAAGTGCGAACATGGACGTGTTAGTTGTTTTAGGTACATCTGCAGCGTATTTCTACAGTGTCTATCAAGCGATTATTACAGTAGGTAATCACCATGCCGCACATTTATATTTTGAAACAAGTGCAGTATTAATCACGTTAATTTTATTAGGGAAATTATTTGAAGTAAAAGCAAAAGGACGTTCATCAGAAGCGATTAAAAAATTGATGGGCTTACAAGCGAAAACAGCTATTGTTTTACGCGATGGTGTAGAAATAGAAATTCCGTTAGAAGAAGTTGTAATAGGCGACACTATTTTTGTAAAGCCAGGTGAAAAAATTCCAGTTGACGGAGAAGTGCTAGAAGGAAATTCAGCTGTTGATGAGTCGATGTTAACAGGGGAAAGTCTTCCGGTTGATAAAAAACAAGGTGACGTTTTGTATGGTTCGACGATTAATAAAAATGGTTTCATTCAAATGAAAGCAACGAAAGTTGGCCGTGATACAGCATTGGCGCAAATTATTAAAGTAGTGGAAGATGCTCAAGGTTCAAAAGCACCTATCCAACGTATGGCAGACCAAATTTCTGGGATTTTTGTACCAATCGTTGTTGGTATTGCAATTATTACGTTTTTTGTATGGTTTTTATGGGTACAACCGGGTGAATTTACACCAGCACTTGAAGTATTGATTACGATACTTGTTATTGCATGCCCGTGTGCACTTGGATTAGCAACACCTACATCTATTATGGCTGGATCTGGTCGTGCAACTGAATTTGGTATTTTATTCAAAGGTGGGGAGCACTTAGAGCAAACCCAAAGCATTGATACAGTAGTTGTCGATAAAACGGGCACAGTAACACATGGTAAACCAGTGTTAACAGACGTTTTAGTGGCAGATGGGCAAGACGAAGAACGCTTTTTATCATTAATTGGTGCAGCAGAAAAACAATCGGAGCACCCGTTAGCAGAAGCGATTGTGCAAGGTATTCAAGACAAAGGAATTGAACTAGGAAATGTACAATATTTCGAAGCAGTTCCAGGTTACGGCGTTCAAGCAACAATCTCGGGTCAAGCTGTTGTTATTGGGACGCGTAAATTAATGCAACAATATGGTATCGACATTACGTCGATTTTGCCAACAATGGAACAATTAGAGGAAAATGGAAAGACTGCAATGCTTGCAGGAATTAACGGTAAGTACGCAGGATTAGTAGCTGTAGCAGATACGATTAAAGACACATCGAAAGAAGCTATTCGTCGCCTGCAAGATATGGGTATTGAAGTTATTATGATGACTGGAGATAACACACGTACAGCGAAATCGATTGGCACAGAAGTTGGTGTCAACCACGTCATTGCGGAAGTACTTCCTGAAGGTAAAGCCGATGAAATTAAAAAATTACAAGCAGCAGGTAAAAAAGTGGCAATGGTTGGGGACGGTATTAATGATGCACCAGCATTAGCGACCGCTAATATTGGGATGGCGATAGGTACAGGAACTGACGTTGCAATGGAAGCGGCCGATATTACACTGATTCGTGGTGACTTAAATAGTATTGCGGATGCAATTATTATGAGTCGTAAAACAATGCGCAACATAAAACAAAACTTGTTCTGGGCATTTGCCTATAATACGATTGGGATTCCGATTGCAGCGATAGGGCTACTTGCACCTTGGATTGCAGGTGCCGCAATGGCATTTAGTTCGGTATCAGTTGTGTTGAATGCATTACGTTTACAACGAGTGAAACTAGATAAGAAATAATGGAGCCCATAGTTCAGTAATAGAAATAGTAGGACTGTTAATAGTTCTTTAAAATGAAAAGGCGGAGAAACGATTCATGTTTCTCCGCCTTTTTTAGGTTACTCTTTCAAATAAAAAGAAGTATTCAAAGATATAAAAGTTGCCTACTACTAGGTAAGCTATTAAGATAGGTATAGGCGTAAATGGATATCCAATCAACAGTTTCTTCTTTATGTCTTATACTACTTTATGTATTATCTTCCGCACTTTTCATTCCGTGTTTACCTTCGATGTAGGCACAATTTGTAATACCTCCTATAACACATCTATCCGAAAGAATTTATGGACATCTTTGTTTTGTGTAGCTTGGTTAAATGAATAAAATTTTTATGTTTACTTATTTGTCAATTTATTTTTCTATTGATTAATGGGTTTACCTGTCAAATTACTCCTTACTCCACTAATGGTTAAGGGTTTTTTTCGAGAGGAATTTTAATATGAGGTGAGGATTATGAAAAAAAAAGTAGGGTCTTTTATACTAGTCGTTTTAATATCCTCTTTGATGTTAGCGGGTTGTAATTTATTTAAAACGAATCAATCTGGTGATAATGGCGAGAGCGGTGAAAGGAAAAAGGACGAGCTTGTGGTTGCTTTTGGATCTGAGCCTGAAACAGGTTTTGATCCAACGACAGGATGGGGGCGTTATGGCTCACCATTATTCCAAAGTACGCTTTTAAAAAGAGACAATGAGCTTAATATTGTTAATGACCTTGCAACAAGTTATGAAGTAAGTAGTAATCGGAAGGTTTGGACAGTGAAGATACGTAATGATGTGAAATTTTCTGATGGGCAATTATTGACTGCAGCTGATGTCGTTTTTACATTTGAAACGGCAAGTAGCAATGGATCAGTTGTGGACCTTAATAGTATGGAAAAAGTTGAGGCGGTAGATGACTACACGGTAAGATTCACATTAAAACAACCTCAGTCAACTTTTATTAATACATTAATAGGAACTGGAATTGTCCCACAGCATGCATATGGTACAGAATATGCTGAGAATCCTATAGGTTCGGGACCTTATAAGCTCGTGCAATGGAATAAAGGGCAACAGCTGATTGTAGAAGCTAATCCGGAATATTATGATAAGCAATCTTATTTTAAAAAGATAACCTTTTTATTCTTAAACGAGGATGCATCATTTGCAGCTGCACAAGCTGGGACTGTTGACTTTGCCTATATACCAGCTGCTTTTAGTAATCAAAAAGTGCCCGGCATGAGGTTAGAATCAATACAAACAGTAGATAATAGGGGGATTGTTTTTCCGTTTATTAAATCAGGTAGCGTTACGAAAGATGGCTATCCAATTGGTAATGATGTAACCGCAGATCCGGCCATTCGTCATGCCGTTAATATTGCGGTAGACCGAAAAGCGCTTGTTGATGGAGTTTTAGAAGGGCGTGGCACACCAGCTTATACTTCTGTAGACGGCCTTCCTTGGTGGAATCCCGATACAGTTATAAAAGATGGGGATTTGGATGGAGCAAAGAAGCTGTTGAAGGAAGCTGGTTGGAAGGATACAGATGGAGATGGAATTGTTGAGAAAGACTCTTTGAAAGCAGAGTTTACTCTT
Source organism: Psychrobacillus sp. (assembly GCF_032154225.1). GTDB lineage: Bacteria > Bacillota > Bacilli > Bacillales_A > Planococcaceae > Psychrobacillus. Next base: position 312,360 of record NZ_JALDYF010000003.1, on the reverse strand, counting down.
TATTACTTAGCAACTGATGGTATAAGACAATCGCTGGCAATTTCTGTTGCAGATATGATGAAGCCATTAGGAATTAATATTAAATTAGAAGGTGGAAGTTGGGATATCATTTCTACGGAAATGTATTCAAACCCGGTCCTTATGGGATGGGGAAGTCATGATCCGCATGAAATGTACAATATTTATAGTAGTGAAGCAGCTGGTGTAGATTACTATAATACTGGTTATTATTCGAATAAGACGGTAGATAATTATTTTAACAAGGCTCTCCAAGCTTCGAGTGAAGCAGAAGCAATTGAGTTTTGGAAAAAAGCGCAGTGGGATGGAACAACCGGATTAAGCGCAAAAGGTGATGCTGCTTGGGCTTGGTTAGTGAATATTAATCATTTGTATTTAGTGAAAGATGGACTTGATATTGGAGATCAAAGAATCCATGTTCATGGAAATGGCTGGCCTTCAACAGATAACATAGTTGAATGGAAATGGACTAAATAACAGTGGGTAAATATATAAATAAAAAGCTTGGCCTATTCATATTCTGGAAAGGACTAAGGATGGTTACTTTACTAGTCGCCATTTGTTTTATTTCCTTTCTATTAGTGAAAAATTCTCCTATCGATCCAATTCAAGCTTATATTGGTGCAGATATGTTGAAGGTAGGACCTGAACAAAGAGAGAAAATAGCAGAATATTGGGGATTAGATCAACCAGTTATGACACAGTTTTTCAATTGGGGTTCTGCTGTGCTAACGGGTGATTTAGGAACTTCCATGATTTATCGTCGACCAGTAATTGAAGTTATTGGTGAAAGGTTCTTAAATTCTCTGGTGCTTATGGTGGTAGCTTGGATATTAACAGGTGTGATTGGCTTTGCTATGGGAGTAATAGCGGCAATGAAAAAAGGAACCTGGATTGATCGAATAATCAAGTGGTACTGTTTTACAATGGCTTCTACTCCTACTTTCTGGATGGGGCTCCTCATTTTAATTGTGTTTGCTGTATGGTTAGGTTGGTTCCCTATTGGAATGGGAGTTCCAGCTGGAGTGCTTGCGGAAAATGTAACGATAATGGATCGGATCCAACATCTCGTTCTACCTGTATTGACGCTAAGCGTTGTTGGCGTTGCAAATGTAGCGTTACATACGCGACAAAAGCTTATTGATGTCCTCGCTAGTGACTATATATTATTTGCTAGAGCAAGAGGGGAAAAAGGTTTTCTGCTGTTTTGGAGACATGGATTACGAAATGTCGCTCTACCTGCTATTACCTTACAGTTTGCTGCATTTAGCGGATTGTTTAGTGGAGCAGTGTTGGCAGAACAAGTTTTTTCTTACCCTGGTTTAGGACAAGCTACGGTAGAGGCTGGATTGAGAGGAGATGTTCCTCTTTTATTAGGGATTGTTATATTTAGTACAATCTTTGTTTTTATAGGGAATTTACTGGCGGATATAAGTTATCACTTATTAGATCCTAGAACGAGAGAGGGGAGGAAAGTATGATTCCAAGCCTTAAAGTTTCAAATAAAAGCGTTCTTCTGAATAAGAAGCAATGGGCACTTATTAAAGTGCTACTATCCTTGGCTTTAATAATCTTTGTTGTATTGGGTGGTTTATTACTAGATGAGGAAAGAATTATAACGAACCTTACTGATAGAAACAAATCACCTTCTCTCAATCACCTTTTTGGAACTGATTGGTTAGGCCGTGATATGTTTACGCGAACGGTAATGGGGCTTTCTTTGAGCATAGGAGTTGGAGTGATTGGAGCAATTGGAAGTGCATCAATCGCACTTTTTCTAGGAATGGCAGCGGCAACGATGGGAAAAATGGCTGATCGAGTTATTTCATGGCTGATCGATCTTTTTCTGAGCGTACCTCATCTAGTAACTCTTATTCTTATAGCTTTTACATTAGGAGGAGGGTTTAAAGGTATCGTAATTGGATTAGCCTTAACCCATTGGCCAAGTCTTGCACGGGTCATTCGAGCAGAAGTTATGCAAATTCGATCAGCAGATTTTGTACAGGTTTCTAAGAAGATGGGGAAACCAAGTTGGTGGATTGCTTTGAGACATATTCTTCCGTATGTTGCTCCGCAATTTATAATTGGCTTTTTGTTAATGTTTCCACAAGTTATTTTACATGAGGCAGCAGTAACCTTTCTAGGTTTAGGACTGTCTCCTCATGAACCTGCGATTGGAATCATTTTATCAGAATCAATGAAATATTTATCTTCAGGTATGTGGTGGCTTGCCTTCTTCCCAGGTCTTTGTTTGCTGATTGTCGTAAGAACGTTTGATCAGATTGGAGAATATCTTCGATTGCTCATGGATTCTACCGGAAATCACGATTAATGACATATATTACGTTTCAATAGGAAGAGGAGTTAACAAATGTCTATTCTTGAAGTAGAAAATTTATCAGTATCTTTTAAACAGTATACAGCTGGACTTAAACAAACAAATCATAAGGTTATTTCAAGTTTAAATGTAACGCTTAAAGCAGGTGAAATTCTAGCTGTTGTTGGAGCTAGTGGATCAGGAAAAAGTTTACTCGCACATGCTATTTTAGGAATACTCCCCAGCAATGCTAGTATGAGTGGCGTGATTAAATATGAGGGTGAAGAACTTACTCCTGTTCGGCAAAGGGCAATAAGAGGAAAGGAAATTGCGCTTATCCCTCAATCAGTAAACTTTCTAGACCCACTTATGCGCGTTGGAAGCCAAGTCCGCGAATCCGTTAAAAAAGGCGATGCTGTTGAAGCACAAAGAGCGGTTTTTGAACGCTTCCACCTAGGACGAGAGGTGGAGAGTATGTATCCGTTTCAACTTTCTGGAGGTATGGCGAGGAGGACCCTGCTATCGACTGCTATGGTAAGTGGAGCGAAGGTAATTATTGCGGATGAGCCTACTCCAGGTCTTGATCCAGTTGTTATAAAAGAAGCATTAAATAATTTAAGAGAATTTGCGGATCAAGGTTGTGCAGTAATGTTGATAACGCATGATATAGAATCAGCAATTCAAATTGCTGATAAAATTGCGGTATTTTATGCGGGAACGACTGTTGAGATAGCAAGGGTAGAGGATTTCACAGGTAAAGGGGAGGCAATAAGGCATCCTTATAGTAAGGCTTTGTGGAGAGCTTTACCTCAAAATGACTTTACCCCTATCTCAGGTTCTCAACCTCACCCGAGTTCATTGCCGCCTGGTTGTTTGTTTGCACCACGTTGTGAAATGGCTACACCTGAATGTCGGAAGGTCCAGCCAGAAATGCGGGAACTTAGGGATGGAATGGTGAGGTGTATACATGCAACTTGAAGCAAAGAATGTCGGATTTCGATATGAGAATGGTCCATGGTTGTTTCAAGGGGTCGATTTGACGGTAGAGCCAGGAGAAGTTGTTGGAATTACAGGTCCAAGTGGACGAGGAAAAACAACTTTTGGTCGTATATTAGCCGGATTAGAGCAACCAATTGGGGGAGCAGTATCTTTTAATGATTCCCCGTTGCCAAAGAAGGGGTATCATCCTGTCCAAATGGTCCTTCAGCATCCAGAAAAAGCGATTAATGCGAGATGGAAGATGCATAAAATTCTTCGTGAAGGATATCAACCCGATAATGAGCTGTTAGAATTACTTGGAATTGAGCAGGAATGGTTGACCCGTTGGCCTCATGAATTATCCGGAGGAGAATTGCAACGATTTTGTGTTGCCAGAGCATTGGGGCCGAATACTCGATTTCTAATTGCAGATGAAATGACAACAATGCTTGATGCAATCACGCAAGCTCAAATTTGGCATGCTGTCACTGAAATTGCTAAAAAGAGAGAGATGGGGATAATAGTTGTCACCCATGAATCGAAGTTAATGCAAAGGCTTTGCGATCGCGTAATTGATTTTAATAAATAATATTAGAGAAGGACCATTGCAAAAGTCACTTTTACGACTTTTGCAATGGTCCTTTATTTATTTTGTGCAAAAATGCAAATTTATCTAAACAGACATTAAAAAGCATCTGGAGAAAACAATTCGTTTGTCTCCAGATGCTGTATTTTAGAGTTTATTAGTTAGATTCTTCACTCGAATCATTCTCTTTATTGTCGCGTTCTTGTTGCGCTACTTTTTCATGGATTTCGGATTCTAGTACCTGTACAAGGTCATCTTCCAGCATTTGTTGGGGTTGAGGATGGAACCATTGAATATCTCCTTCGTGAATAAACCCTTTATATTGCTCTCCCTGCACTTGCAAAGAGAATTGCTGACGTTCATGTGCAGTATCTTCAAATACTGGTTTTATAATTAGGTCTTGAATTTCTTTTGAAATTCCATAATGTCTCATTAATGAGTATATGGTAGTTTCAATTTTCTTCACTTTATATTCACTAATCATTTGTTTTGGGTGAGGGTGAAGCCAAAGAATCTCATCGTTGTGGAAATGTCCCTTAAATTCATCTCCTTGAATTTTAAAAGTGAATGCAAGACGTTCGTGCACACGATTCTCAAACACCGTTTCAACCTCAAAATCTTCAAGTTTGGGTTTTGAATTCTTATTTTCAGGCATAATGTATCCCCTCTCATGAAAGTTCAACTTAAAACATTTTTCCTGGATTATCGGAGTGATCTATTAATTACCTACTAAAATTAGTTTTACACAAGTGTATTAATATTTTCGTAAAGAGCTTGGTGTACGATTATTCCAATTTTCGCCAATAATTTTATGACACTTGTTTAGGATTCGTTCAATGACTTGTGTAGAGTTTGCTAGGATTCGTATACTAAATCCTGGTATAGCTAAATTTGAGATACCGAATGTAAAATTCGTTTCTTCTTTTTGAATTATTTCGTACAATTCATCGAGTAGTGCATTATTCGTTTGTTCACTGATTGCGATCATAGAGCCTAGGTGAGTATAGCCTTCCATAAATCCTAGACCAGACATGGACTGTTGTTGCGGCATTAATTTAATGTGGTCGAACATACCAAGTTTACCGTCCAGATAAACCTCGGTAAGTAATTGAATAGTATTGTAACTAAATTTTTCTCCACTCGGCGACCAGCCAGGAGTTAGAATGTCTGTGGAAATAAACGTTGCTCCACTTTCTATATGAATGACATTTTTCTGCTTATAATGAGCATTTTCATAAGCAATAAGTGGATCCGGAAGGTATTCTAAGTAACTTCCTTTTTTTAAATTAATGGTTGTTTCTTGATAAGCAAAGCTTTTCGGAGTTTTATATACTTTAGTTGCAGATTGCGTAGTTAAAGTAACTTTAGCCCCTTCAGTTGCGGAAATCTCCATTTTGTATCGATCGCCGTCTAAATACCCACCACCAGGATTTAGAAGGTAATAGCAAACCTGTCCTGAATCATCAAAGTAAATTGGTCGCATAACTTTGAGTGCCCCTTGAAAGTACACTCTCTTTGCAACAGTTTTTCCTTTGCGGTCTTCCAGGTCCAAAGATAAAGCGCCAGTCCAATCTGTCATCTTACTCTAAACCTTTTAATAAAGCATGCTGCTTAATCCATTCAATTACATCAGGAAGGCCATCATCATTTTTTAAGTTCGTAAAGAAGAATGGTTTGTCACCACGAAATATTTTAGTGTCCTCCGCCATTACTTCGAGGCGAGCACCAACGTAAGGAGCAAGGTCAGTTTTATTGATGATAAACAAGTCAGATTTAATCATACCTTGTCCACCTTTTCGTGGAATTTTTTCTCCTTGCGCAACATCAATGATATAAATAGAGAAATCCACTAATTCAGGACTGAAGGTTGCAGCAAGGTTGTCGCCGCCACTTTCAATGAAAATAAGTTCAAGGTCTGGGTGACGCTCGATTAATTGATCGATAGCTGCGAAGTTCATGGAAGCATCTTCGCGAATGGCAGTATGAGGACAGCCGCCAGTTTCTACACCAATGATTCGATCTTCTGGAAGAACACCATTTTGAATTAAAAATTTTGCATCTTCTTTTGTGTAAATATCGTTTGTAACAACCGCCATTTTTATTTCATTTGCAAGATGGCGAGTCAATTTTTCTACAAGCATTGTTTTACCTGCACCAACAGGTCCACCAACACCGATTCTGATTGGTTCCATTAAAACACTTCCTTTTCTAATTCTTTTATGAAATTAAGACATAAATATTCGTATATTCACACGTTCATGTTTCATTTGAGACAGTTCAATACCTGGTGAAACAATACCGAAATCATCTTTCGTCAGTTCCATTGTTCTGTCCACAGCTTGCGTTAATTCTAATATAAACTTATGAGAAATAATTTGTCCTGCCGTTTGTCCAAGAGGGATGGCTCGTACCGCATTTTGAATTTGACTGGAAATAGCTGAATACAAATAGTAGAGGATAGTTTCTTGTTTATTTACCCCAAGCCCATGGGCTACCATCGAAAAAACAATAGCGGAGTGGCCGAATGCGTTTTTACTTTTAATTTCTTTTTTGTATTGTGCAAGGATTGGCATACTATACAGTGAATCAGTGAGTTTTAGCATTCGATCCCCAATCATTTGGGTTCCTTCCCGTGTTTCCCTTGGCAAGTTTTGGACAGTTAATAGGCGATCCAGTTGCCATATTTGCTCAATATCATTTTCCATGAGAGCCTCATAAACAAGACGTGAGGCAAGCCCATCTGTATAGATGAGCTGCTCATGTAAATACACTTTTAGCCACTGAAAGAATGTCTCTTGGTCATGTACTTTATTTTCCTGTATATAACTTTCTAAGCCGAAAGAGTGGCTGAAAGATCCAGTAGGAAAATTAGAGTCGCAGAGCCGAAACAAAGAAAGAATATTGCTATTCATGACTGTGTCCTATATGACGGAATGCTTGTTTTACTTTTCGATCTTCACGTTTATATGGAATTTCCAGTTGTTGAAGTAATTCTTCTACTAAGTAATCATATTGTACCAACATATTGTTTTCTTCAAATTGAGCAGGAAGATGGCGGTTACCAAGTTGGTGAGCGATTGTTCCCATTTCTTGTATGTCTCTAGGTTGAATGACAAGTAAATCATCGGTTAACACATCTATGACGATCATATTTTTATCGTCCATGTATAATACGTCACCAGCAATAAGATCCTTGGGGTCTTTCAAGCGAATACCAAGCTCGTTTCCGTGATCGGTTTTAACCCGTTGGATACGCTTCATTAAATGAGCGCTTTCCAGGTATACTTTTTCCATATGCCGTTTTTCAATTTCACTTTTGTCCATTTTGTCTAAGTTTGTTACGATTTTTTCAATGATCAATTCTTTCACCTCAGAATAGGAAATATCGTTGGCCCATTGGTACCGTATCAACCGGATCACATGTCAACAATTCTCCATTTATTTTTACTTCATATGTTTGTGGGTCTACAGTAATATTAGGTGTTTCTCCATTCAGCTTCATATCTTTCTTTGTTAAATTGCGAATTCCACCGACCGGTAAAATTATTTTTTGAAGGCCAAGTTTTTCATGGACCCCATCATCATAGGCTGCTTGAGAAATGAAGGTAGCTGAACTTTTAGCTAAAGCTTTTCCGAACTGTGCGTACATTGGACGATAAATATAAGGTTGTGGAGTTGGGATAGAAGCATTCGCATCTCCCATTAAACCAGTTACTGCAAGTCCATTTTTAAGCACTAATTCTGGCTTCACACCAAAAAACTTTGGATTCCATAGAACTAAATCCGCCATTTTGCCAACTTCAATAGAGCCTACATGCTTTGAAATTCCATGTGTAATTGCTGGATTAATTGTATATTTTGCGATATAGCGCTTCACTCGATTATTATCGGCATGTTCGCTATCTCCGGAAAGGGTGCCTCGTTGTTTCTTCATTTTGTCTGCTACTTGCCAAGTGCGTAGAACAACTTCTCCTACACGACCCATTGCTTGGGAATCCGAGCTTACCATGCTAAATACACCCATGTCGTGAAGAATATCTTCTGCAGCAATTGTTTCTTTTCGAATTCTAGAATCCGCGAAAGCGATGTCTTCTGGAACAGAAGGATTTAAATGATGGCAAACCATGACCATATCAAGATGTTCGTCGATAGTATTTATTGTATAGGGGAGGGTAGGGTTCGTTGATGATGGCAGAATGTTAAGGTAACCTGCCGATTTGATTAGATCAGGTGCGTGGCCACCGCCTGCGCCTTCAGTATGGTACATGTGAAGTACTCGATCTTTTACTGCAGCCATTGTATTTTCCATAAAGCCGCTTTCATTTAATGTATCTGCATGCAAGGCAACTTGAATGTCGTATTCATCCGCTACTTGTAGAGCATAGTCAAGACATGAACCGGTAGCTCCCCAGTCTTCATGAACTTTTAATCCGATAACTCCAGCTTTCACTTGCTCGACCAATGGTTCAATGGAGGCAGCATGCCCTTTACCTGTAAAACCAATATTAATAGGGAGACCTTCAGCTGCTTCAAGCATTCGGTGTATATTCCATTCGCCTGGTGTAACTGTAGTAGCTTTAGATCCTGCTGCAGGGCCAGTACCACCACCGATTAATGTTGTTGTACCAGAAGTTAGTGCCACTTGTACTTGTTCAGGATTAATAAAATGAACATGTGTATCGATGGCTCCAGCTGTAACAATTAACCCTTCTCCAGCAATGATTTCAGTGGAAGTACCAATAATAATATCGACATTATCCATAATGAGTGGGTTACCACTTTTACCAATTCCAAAAATCTTACCGTCTCTAATAGCTAGATCAGCTTTGCAAATTCCTGTGTAATCCAAAATAATGACGTTCGTAATAACAGTATCTGCTACGCCGTCTTTACGTGTTGCAAGAGGGTGTTGACCCATGCCGTCTCGGATGACTTTTCCTCCGCCAAAGACAACTTCTTCTCCATAGGTCGTGTGGTCTTTTTCAATTTGAATAAACAAATCTGTATCAGCAAGCCGAATAGAATCACCTGTAGTTGGGCCGTACATTTCAGCATATTGCTTTCGGGACATTTTAAAGCTCATAATGAACCCTCGCTTTCTAGTTTTCCGTCTACTTTATTATTGAACCCATAAATCCGGCGTTCTCCTGCGAAATTAATAAGCTGTATTTCTTTTTCATCTCCGGGTTCAAAACGAACGGCTGCTCCAGCAGGAACATTTAATCGCTTTCCGTAAGCTTCCTTTCGATTGAAGTGGAGTGCTTCATTTACTTCATAAAAATGAAAATGTGATCCTACTTGAATAGGACGGTCACCTGTATTTGTAACAGAAACAATAAATACTTCACTACCTTCATTACAAATAATCTCTTCTTCTTTTAAAACATATTCACCTGGTAACATTGCAATCCCTCCTAGTTATCGTATCGGGCTGTGAACAGTCACCAATTTGGTTCCATCTGGAAACGTAGCTTCAACTTGAATATCATTAATCATTTCAGGAATACCATCCATGACATCTTCTCGTGACAAAATCGAAGCTCCGTACTCCATCAGTTCGGCAACAGTTTTTCCGTCCCTTGCTCCTTCTATTACTTCATAAGTAATGAGGGCGACAGATTCAGGGTGATTTAGTTTTAATCCTCTGTCTTTTCGGCGCCTTGCAAGATCTGCTGCGACCACTATCATAAGTTTGTCAATTTCTCGCGGCAATAAATGCATAGTTAAATCCTCCTATAAAAATTACGAACAATAAAACAACTCAATCCTGAGAGAAAGGAGGGTATTTTTTGAAAAATATATAATTTATCACAAAGCCCGATATTTAAACCTTTCTAAAGCATTTTAACATAAAAAAAATTCAAGATGAAGTTTAACGCATTGCATTTTGAACTTAAAAAAAGTAATAGCTTGAATGAGAAGGAATAAGATTTTTAAAACTAAAATTATGAGATAATACCTAGATTGTGTTGGTAGAAATATGGTATTTTTGGGTTGTGTAGATGCACATTAACCTGTCAGAGCAATCCTTTAATATCCACAATAATTTCTCATATAATAACAAAATTACATCGAAGAGTTTTTTGGATTCTTCTTTTATTTTGTTATCCCCAACATTATCCCCAAAAAGAATAACTTCTCGTCCTAAAGATAAAATAAGAATATTTTTATCAACAGGATCTGCTTAATTGGCACCATTTTTTAAAATAGCCCACATCTTATTCACAATTTTTCATAATAGCGAAAAAAAGAAAATAATAACTAACTTTATTCAAATTATAAAATTGTTCTCCATAAGTTATTAACAAATTCTCGTAATTCATAAAATATAAGTTCATTCTAGTATTAAATAGCAAATTATTTTTTGGTACATCGATTTAAAAGTTGGATATTTGGTGTGAATTTGTATGCTTGAACACTGTTGTATATGATTAGTTTAAGGATCCGTTTTGCATAGAAGAGGAGAAATCAAGAGCCATATATCACCGAAGAATTGTACAAGCGTAAAAAAGGATATTTTGATATGAGGGGTTATAAAGTTGGAGATACGAACCCCCAGTACAATACATACAATCCTCATGTACCTATATCATAGCAAAGCGGTGTTTGATACATTTTATATCGCATTGAAAAAACGACAGTTACTTGTTTTTTCTGGAATGATGAAAGATTATGCCAAAAAGTATGAGAATGGCGAATTGGATCGATTCAAAAAACAAGATGAAGCCGTCTATACGCATTTGCTAAAAGCTTTGTGGAAAGGTTCCAAGTATGAAAATAGATTACAAGAATTAACCCTATTGGAGTTTGAAGAATTTAATAAGCGAGCTTTGTACATCGAGGAAGATGACGAAGTGGAATGAGGGTAGCTTTTGCTACTCTTTTTTTTATCTCCTGTGAAAGCAGAATAAGTGAGAGGTAAGGACCACATCAAACATTCCAACAAAAGTAAGAAAGTCCGAGTATACTGCATATTGAAAAGTCTTGTTGTTGGAAGGATTGAAAGGAATAAATGAATATATATATTGGTCATTATAACCAATTTTTCTTTGATATTCCCAAAAAGGATGTTACTATTAAGAAGAACTAAAATAAACTAAAGGTGGAATATTAATTGAAAAAAGTAACTACTATCATTACTTTTGCATTGCTGTTATTTGTTATTAGTGGTTTAGGAAGTAACGTTCAAGCTCAAGCAAGTGAAAAATCAAGTGGGGATGAGATTGTAAAAAAGGCTAATGATTTGGCTGAAAAATATGGATTTAAGGCTGTTTCTGATGAAAATATTTCAACAGAAGCTACATTGAATTTTGATTCTATCGAGGAATTTGAAGTATTTTTAAAAACAGAGCAAGAGAAGAATAATATTAGTGAGGAATTGAATGAAGTAGCCCAACTTTCCCAAAAGGTTATGAGTTTAGCGAATACTACAAAGACGTATACATATAAAGAGTATACTGGTGTTTCTGTCATCACTTCTTATGCACAAGTTACAAGAAATAGTAAGGGGATTGTTACAAATGTAAATGTTTGGAGTGACCAATCAGGTATAAATGTTCCGATCAAATATCTTGAAACTACTACATTTTATACATTGAATTCTAGTAAGACAGGTGGTACTGCAACTATCAAAGGCACTAAATTTTATGGCGTAAACGTTGTCGGACAAGAAGTAGGGTATTCTAATCCTGTAACTTACACGGTGTCATTCTAAAAAAGTAGGGACTGATTGTATTTTGTTTAGTGTTAATTGGCCGGATGTAGTATTCACGATTTTGTTCATAGTGTTTGCGGTGATGGTTGTAATTTTTATTAGAAAGATTGTGAAGGCACGACGAGATATTAAAAGAATGAAACAATGAATTAAATGATTAAAGAAGAGTAGCGCTTAGCTACTCTTTTTTATTTGTGCATCTTTTTGAAGATAACATTTTGCTATTCTCTGTTTCTTTGGAGATCCACGACCCTCTTGCATGTTTCTCACGCCTCGTCGTGAGAAACATGCAAGAGGGTCGTTCGGGTGCAGCGAGGTTGTCAATCTAAATTTGCTTCTTATCTCAACCGCTAAGTAAGTGCATTTGACCCAAATTAAACATCGAATTGCTATAATGAGTGTTATGTAAATATGGAAATGACAGTTACGCAAGCACGGATTTATAGCTATTGCTTGATACTCAATCTTTAAAAATAAGCATTTTCCATTTATAAATTAGTTGACAAGGAGAATTGATTCTATGGATTTTGGAACACAAATTAAAAAGATAAGAACTAACGATAAGTTAACTCAAGAACAGTTTACTCAAAAAATAAATGTATCAAGACAAACTGTTTCTAGTTGGGAAAACAATCGAAATTTACCTGATTTGCAAATGGTGGTCCAAATCGCTCAAACATTTAATCTTTCTCTTGATCATCTTATGAACAAAAAGAGTCTTATCTTACTTACACTGCTATTAACAGGTTGTTCGAATATTGAAGGGTATATTGTTGATAAAGAAGAAGGTCGGATACTCGTGGTAAGTCCAGAAGCAACTACTTATGGTGATTCAAATAACTTGATTGACCATTATCCTGCTGTTTGGATATCTACCAATGATAAAAAATATGAACTGGGACAAAAAGTAGAGGCATATTACGAAAATATTGAAGAGTCTTATCCCGGTCAAGCAAAGGGTGAGCGGATTACAAGTTCAAAGTCTACTAAACCTCGGAAAGCGGACTTATCCGAAAAAGATGTTATACAAGTATTGTTAAATAATCATGAAGATTTATTAATACCGGTCATAAAAGAAATAACCTATCATTCTGATGGAGACTATTGGGATATAACTGTTGTAAGTGATAGTGAGGAATTATATTTTCAAATAGAGGACAATTGATGTTTAGATAAAGGAAGTTGAAAAAAATTTAATAAAAGGTCCTTTGTGTATATATCTGCACAAAGGACTTTTCTTTTTATTTCTGTAAATCGATAACAATAGGTTCCATATCTTTCGTTTCTACCCCTTTGCCTAAACCAAGTGAAGAGTAGATGGTAGGCACAAATGTAAGTGATGTCGCATTTGGATCTATAGTTCGAATGGAGCCGCTCGATATCCAGGATCGCCCATTATCACTGGTAGTGCTGGTATTTCCACTGTATAGATACGTGTTTCCGAGATTATCTTGAATGGTATCGAACTGAGCTGTGACGGAATCCCAGCTCTTCAAAGTGTCTGCATCTATAAATTGCTCATAGTGAATGACGGTAGACATGTCGTTTGTTTCGAATGTTTTGATGACTACTGTTACGCCATGTTGTTCAATTGACTCATTGATGAGTTGGAAATTGCTTTCTAGTTTTGTTAGTTTGAACTCAAATTGCCAATCTCCTTTAAACTCTGTATTCGTTTCCGTGTTGGTAAATGAGTATGGCTCCCAAGAAAGGATTACTTCATTTGGGGGAGTATTTGCGAATTTTGGTGTTATCTTGGCAAGTCCAACATATGTCGTGTTGCTTACTTTTCTAAAAGGTTTACCTGTTGCTGACCATCCTGTTGACTTCTCAATATCAAAAAAGTTCTCTTCACGGGGGCGATCTCCTAACTCTTGGTCTGTTTCAACTGCATAAGACACGGTAATTGCTGTACCATCATAAATGGCGTTGTCAATCATGACGGAAATGCCATTATCTGTTTGAACTTGACCAATGGCTGTCGCATACTTCTCAAAATCAACGTCCATATCATCTTGGAAATAGGAAAAGACATTTTGCATAAACGGAATTTGTGAAGCAACAGTTGGGAAAGTAAAACCAATTACTGTAACTGCACTAATGCAGAAAATAGCTGCGGCAGATAGATGACGCAATCGCATAAAAGGTTTCTTTTTATGACTTACAAGTATATTTTTTTTAATGTCAATCTTCTTAGACTTGGGCAGTTGTATAGGTTCCAAATTTTCTACATCTAAATTTAACCAGTCTTTATAGCTCTTCGTCATATGAATCGCTCCTTTAGTTGAATCGTAGTGGCCAACTTTTTCTTCCCGCGGTATAGTCGATTTTCAACGGCTGCTTTTGATAAATTAAGTGCTTCTGCAATTTCAATAGCGGATAGCTGCAAATAGTATTTCATCATAAAAATATCGCGGTCGATGCTTTCCAACTTGCTAATAGCGAATAATAAGTCTTTCTTTTCCTCGTTTTTCACAAGTTGCTCTTGTAAGTCTTCGAATGTTGACTTTTGTTCCAGTAAATCATCACTCAGTTCACGTGCTTGTTGCTTTTCGAGTTTCCGAAAGATATCAATGGCTTTATATTTCGTCATCATACCTATCCATTTTTTAAAGTCTTCTGGTTCCCCTTTAAATTGACTTGCATTTTGCCATACAGCTAAAAAAACATCATTCACGCAGTCATCAATAGAATCGGGATTAATTGCAGAGAGAACTTTATAAGCAATAGCATTTACGAAAGCAGAGTAGTGATCAATCACATATTCAAGTGCATCATCTTTTTGTTTTTGCAAACGTATAACGAAATTTTTAGAAGTACTTCGCATTATTTCCACTCCTTTATTTATTCGAAAAAGCTTTTTCACTAACTATATCGAAGCTCGCGACTTAAAACTCTCACTTTTTTTCTAGGGCTACATAATTACTGAATGAAGTGAAATTCCCACTACCGATTTCCATATATAGCAAGAAGGTGTACCAAGTGAAAGATCACTGATGGCACACCTTTTTTCGTAATGCTATGATCTTTTTTGTATACCAATACATAAACGCAAATTATACTAAAAAATTATTCCAACAAATCCCTTTACAAACTTCTAATCAACAGTGTACCATCTAACTAATACACTGATACAAAAGGAGATACAATAATGAAACAGTGGAATGGGTTATTGAAAAAAGAGTGGTTGTCGATGAGGGGCTTGCTACTTGCTAGTGCATTGCTTGGAATTATTGCAATGTCATTTCTTCCTCTACTACTATCCAAATCTTTTGGATCCGAAGAACGTATTTTTGAATTTACAATTGTTATCTGTTTTATATGGGCGAGCGCAACTGTAGTTGTGCCAGGGGTTGCTTTATTTACAATGCTGGAGAAGGATATGAAGCGTCCAGATGTATGGTTACATTCCGATGCTTCCATTTTTAAACTGGTTGGATTGAAAGTGTTTCTTGCAACGCTAATTGGTGCTGTTGGATTACTAATCCCCACAATGGTTCTTGCAGTTCAATACGCATTGCTAGCGCCATCTATTATGACGATCGATGCATTGTTATTTTACGGCAGTATTTTCGTCGTCGTATCATTTGGAGGTTCGATTTCAATCATGGCTATCGGATACTTTTTCTGGGTCATATATCGATTGTTGAAGCCTTATCTTATAGGGTTCTCAATTCCTATCACTATACTTTTGTTTTGCTTTTCATTGTTGGTGGTCGAAAGAATTGGAAGGACGGAGATATACAGCAAGATGGTCAATGTCGGTCGAATTGATTTACTGCCACTAAAAAAAGATATATTTGATGACGGGAACGGCTATTTTACGCTGACCGAGACGACTTTTTATATGGGGGAAGTTGTATTTGGTATATTTTTCATAACGATAATGTTCGTTGTGGCAACTGTTCTTTTTGAGAAGAAAGTGAGGTTGTAAATCGTATGAAAAGATGGGAAGGGTTATTTCGAAAAGAGTGGGCACTGATGAAGTGGGGAATTGTCATCCTTGTTTTTATCATTGTTGCAATTGTAGTGCTAGATGTGAGCCACCTAATTTACAGAGTACCTGAAGAGTTTGCTACTTCTATCCAGCTTACTATCGGCATGTTGTTTACGATCCACTGGATTTATGCACTGGTAATGTTTTTTGATAGTCTTGGTAAAGACATGAAGCGGTCGGACATTTGGCTTCATTCCCCAGCACCGATGTGGCAGCTTGCTGGAGTGAAAGGTGTATTTGTTGTCTTTGTCATTAGTTGCTCGCTTTTATTATGTGGAATAGTTATAGGTGGCTTCTATTATGTTGGAGGTGGAACAATTTCTGTTGTAGATATTATTGTTCAGTTCCTTCGTGTAGGTTTAGCCATTTTGTTGAACTCTATTTATATAATGGCACTCGGTTATTTTTTCTGGTCAATTTATCAAGTGTTTCGTTCACGCATTGGTTGGCTAGCTGCTGTAGTTATTGTGATTGTCTTAGTCAATGTTTGGCTGTATGCATGGTGGTTTGTCTGGTTTAGCGAGGGATTTCAAAAGGTAAAGGAGATGGGACCTTTTTATGGGTCGCATGCGATGATGGATCTTTTAATGCATAGCAATTATATTGTCCCTGGGGGAACGATTTTAACAATTGGCAGTATATGTCTTTACGGTGTCATGACTGCAATATACTTTATTGCTGGATCAATATTATTTGAAAAGAAAGTGAGGTTCTAACGATGGGCATAGATTTTCTTCCAGACAAACCAATTTACCAGCAGCTCATCGACCGGATTACGGGTGAAATTATTCGAGGAACGTTGAAGCCAGGGGAGAAATTACCGTCCGTTCGTGATTATGCGATTGAAGCCGGTGTCAATGCCAATACGATGCAGCGTGTCTATAAGGAGCTGGAGCAGATGGAGATTACTGAAACAAAGAGGGGGCAAGGATCTTTTGTAACGGAAGATAAAGGAAAGATTGCTGTGCTTCGAGATGAAATGAAAGAACAGTTGGTATCGTCGTTCATTCAAAGTGTGGAGGCACTTGGTTTTACGACTTCTGAAATCGTGCAACACTTACAGGAGCGGGGTGGGAAATGTGATTGAGTTGAACAATGTGTCGAAGAAATATGGTGGGAAGAGCGCGCTGGAGGATATCACGCTGTCGTTGCCGCATGGGAAAATAATTGGCCTTGTAGGGGAGAATGGCAGTGGGAAGACGACGCTGTTGAAAATGATAGCGGGATTGTTGACGCCAAACTCAGGGAGTGCAACGTTTAGTGGGAATCCAATAACGCGAAAAATGGCTACGAATATTGCTTATATGCCGGATGCTGATCTGTTCTATCCTTATTTTACTGTAGGTCAGTTATTTGAGTTTTATGAGTCACAGTTCGCTGATTTTAATCCAGCAAAAGCAAAGGAAATTGCACAGTTTTTGAATGTGTCACTTGATTCGAAAATAAAGCATTTATCGAAAGGTAACCGGGGACGAGTAAAAATTGCCGTGACGCTTGGCCGCGAAGCAGCTTATTACTTGTTAGATGAACCGTTCTCAGGGCTCGATCCGATGGTGCGGTCTGATATTACAAAAGGGCTTATCCGTTTTACGGATCCAGAGCGGCAAACCGTTATACTGTCAACGCATGAAATAAAAGAAGTGGAACCATTGCTCGACGAAATCGTAGTACTTAAAGGGAGCCGGATAATCGCACATGAGGCGGTGGATGAAATCCGAGATTTACATGGGAAAGATGCCACCACGTGGATGGTGTCATTGTTTAGGGAGGAATGTTGACGTGGAACCGACTCATAGCGGGGGAATGTAAGATGCAAAGTATTAATTTAATAATAAGTGCCATTTTGCAGATTCTATTGTTTTCAATTATCCCTTTTATTTGGTGGTTTTTTAGCGGTAGAAAGAAATCAAGTTTTTTAAATTGGATAGGAATTAAAATTCCGGTTGTTCAAGATAAGAAAAAATTTATAATTACTTTCATGTTGTCTTTAGTCCTGTTATTTGTTGTCTCATTTTTGGTCGTTCCCTTATTTGTGGATAGTTCTGATCTGGCAACCTCACAATTTGAAGGAGCAGGTATTGCTGTTATCATTCCTGTGTTAATTTACGCTTTTGTACAAACAGGATTTTCAGAGGAACTATTCTTTAGGGGATTTCTAACAAAGAGGCTTGTAGGGAAATTTGGATTCAACATGGGTAATGCTATTCAAGGTTTATTATTTGGATTGGTACATGGCGTAATGTTTGTATCGTTAGCTGGTTTACTTGGAACACTAGTCATTATTTTAATGACTGGCATTGCAGGGTGGTTAATGGGGTGGATTAACGAAAAACAATCAGGTGGTTCCATCCTTTCAAGTTGGTTGCTTCATGGTTGTGCTAATGCCTTAGCATCTATTTTTTCGATGTTTACTATTTTTTAAGTCTTTGTATGGGAAAGATGCCACCACGTGGATGGTGTCATTGTTTAGGGAGGAATGTTGACGTGGAAATGAAACCAGTAGTAGAATTGAAAAGTTTATCGAAAACGATTGGTAAGAAAAAGATTATTCATAACTTGAATTTGGCGTTGTATCCGGGGCAAATTACAGGATTTCTTGGACCAAACGGGGCGGGGAAAACGACGACGATTCGGATGATGGCGGGTCTGATGAAGCCATCTGGTGGAGATGTTGTCATTGATGGAGTTTCACTGGCAGACGATTTTGAAGGAGGACTTTCGAAAGTTGGCGTTATTGTTGAAAATCCAGAAATGTATAAGTTTATGTCTGGTTATAAAAATCTCGTGCACTTTGCTCGCATGCATGATGGCGTAACGAAAGCTCGTATTGATGAGGTTATCGATCAAGTAGGCATGCAAAATCGGATTCATGAGAAAGTATCGACGTATTCACTTGGTATGCGACAACGTTTAGGACTTGCGCAAGCGCTTTTACATCGACCGAAGTTTTTGATCCTCGATGAACCTACGAATGGCCTTGATCCAGCGGGAATTCGTGAGTTTCGAACTTATCTTAGAAGCATTGCAGAGAAAGAAGGCGTTTCGGTATTCGTATCGAGCCATATGTTGTCGGAAATTGAATTAATGTGCGATCGGATTGCAGTTATTCAGAACGGAAAATTAATTGATATTCGAGAAATGTCAGAAACGCAGGATTCTTTTTATTATATCGAAGCTGCTCCGATGGATAGAATGGAAAGTATATTGAAAGCAGAAGGATTCACGTTTGAAGCATACGAAGAAGGTTTTATTATCAAAGCGGAAAAAACGCAAATTCCAGGACTTGTTCAGCAGATGACGGCACAAGAAATGCAATTGTTCGCTATCCAGCCGCATCGCAAAACACTTGAAGATCAATTTTTAGAAATGACAGGAGGTGGCCAAATTGCTGAAGCTCATGCAAAATGAATGGATGAAGTTATGGAGTAAAAAAGGTACGTGGGTTATGGTAGGCCTACTTGTAGTTATGATTGTCGGAATGTTCGGGTTAAATAAGTGGATAGAAACGACGAATAATTTTGAAAAACCAGATTGGAAAACATCTGTGCAAGCAGAACTGACGGATACAAAGGAGGAGCTTAAAGCACCAACACTTGCTGACACTGCACGCGAACGGCTCGAAGGTACGGTAAAAGTACTCGAATATCGACTTGCGAATTCAATAGAGCCATTGGATAACAACAGCCGTGAAAAAATGATTATGGATTCTTCAGGTGTTGGCTCTATTGTTGTGTTGCTGGTAGTCATTGTTGCAGCAGGGATTGTGGCGTCTGAGTTTTCTCAAGGGACGATTAAAATGTTGCTGTCCCGTCCGGTGAAAAGATGGAAGATCCTTACGTCGAAATATATGACGGTTATTTTGTTTGGCATCGTTCTTATGCTTGTTGGTTTTGGTGTTTCCGTTATTTCTGCCTTTGTCATCTTTCCATCTGGAGGTGGTCAAGAACTTGCGTGGAATGGTAAAGAGGTAGTAGAGGTATCCGTTTGGGGAAGAGGGCTTTATATGCTGCTCTTGTCGTTTGCAAATGTCTTTGTGACAGGAACATTCGCTTTTATGATTGGGAGTGTTTTCCGTTCTAGCTCACTGGCGATTGGTCTTTCTTTATTCAGCTACTTCACGGGTAGTACCGTTGTCATGTTACTTTCGAAATATGAAGTGGTGAAGTATATTGTCTTTACCCATATGGATTTGACGATATATGAATCCAATTTCAGAATTGTGGAAGGTATCACGATGGGCTTCTCAATTGCTGTTCTTTCCGTTTATCTTCTTGTGTTCCTTGTGATTAGTTATGTAACGTTTACGAAGCGTGATATAACGGCATAAAATGTAAAGAGTCCTCCAGTATAGGAGGACTTTTTGTGTGTAAGGAATGTCGCCATTGGAAGTCTCAGATCTTCTGGAAATCCCATTATTGGTAGTTGAAGACTATCTTTCGAAGTAATTAAAGAAGTTGAATTGTTTGGTTTGCTTCAATCAAGAGAGGATAAAGTATAAAAACTTAAAATAAAAAAGTCCAAGGAAACAGCTTCAAAAAAAGCTTAATCCCTTGGACTTTCTTAATAAAAAGATGTCGCTAAAAAGAACTTAAAAAGCCCAGTCGCCATTACGGAAGATTGGAACAATCGTGCCATCTTGTTTGATACCATCAATATCCATCTTATTAGAACCAATCATGAAGTCTACGTGAACGATAGAAGTGTTCATGCCGTTTTTCAATAATTCTTCTTGGCTCATTTTTGTACCGCCTTGAATCGTAGTTGGGTAAGCCGATCCAATTGCTAAATGATTTGATGCATTTTCATCAAATAAAGTGTTAAAGAAAGTAACGCCTGATTGAGAAATTGGAGATGGATCTGGAACTAGTGCTACTTCGCCTAAGCCAGTTGCACCTTCGTTGTCATGAACTAATTTTTTAATTGTTTCATCGCCTTTTTCAGCAGAAATGTCTACGATTTTACCGTCTTTAAAGTGCACTTCAATGCCTTCAATTAGTGTACCTGCGTAGCTAAGTGGTTTTGTACTTCTTACGACACCATCCATACGATGTGTATCAGGAGCAGTGAAAACCTCTTCTGTTGGCATGTTAGCGATAAATTCATCACCTTTTGGACTATAACTTTCTGCACAAGCCCAAATATGATTTTTTGGTAAGCCTAAAGTTAAATCCGTACCTGGTGCAGTGTAGTGTAAAGCATCAAACTGAAGTTCATTTAATTTTGCAGCTTTTTCATTTAACGTTTTTTTATGCTCATCCCAAGCAGCTACTGGGTCTTCTGAATAGACACGGCATGTTTTGAAGATTTGATCCCATAACGCATCAACTTGTTCTTCAGAAGTAGCTAGGTCAGGGAATACTTGTGCAGCCCAACCAGCACCAGCTGCTGCAGCAACAGTCCATTTCAAGTCGTCGTTTTGAGTTGCTATGCGTTGTGCTTTGAATGCTTTTCCTGCCACATTTTGATAAGCGGCAATCTTTGTAGGGTCTACTTCATTTAGTAAGCCTGGATCACTTGAGATAATAGAAAGACGGCTTACATGATGATTTAATACATGATCTTCCGATTCTTGAATTTCATAATCTGGAATGTCTGTTAATACTTCAAGAGGTTGGTATAGATAATTTAGTTTGCTAATTTCATCATCAGCCCATTTAATAATCACTTTCTCAGCACCTAAATCATATGCCTCTTTTGTGATTAAACGTGCTAATGGTGCTTGGTCAACAGTGATCGTCATTTTTACCCAATCGCCAGGTTGAACATTGATTCCTTTTGCGACTAAAAGTTTTGCATATTTCTGTAAATTACTTTCAAAATTAGCTAACATTATTTTCTCCCCCATACTTTGTTGTCATTCATAATTTTAGCACATGTGAACTGAAACTTTGCTATATAAATGCTCGATATAGGCTATTATTGTTGCGATAAGTATATTCGTTCGCTATGATAAAAACTTAAACTTAATGAAAACAGGAGTGATATGAATGTATCGTAAAGTAGAGGATTTTATAGAAGATTGGTCAAATTCGGCAGCGGGTACATTAAATGTATTCAAAGCGATGACAAACGATAAATTAGATCAAGCAATTGTAGAAGGACATAACACACTTGGTTGGTTAGCTTGGCATTTAGTAGGTTCTGCTGGAGCATTTGGTCATTTTGCAGGTTTACAAATTCCTGGGCCAGGTAAAGATGAAGCTGCGCCAACGGAAGTATCTGAATTTGTAGCAGCGTACGAAAAAGCTGTTGATGCATATAAAACTGAAGCAACTAAACTGACAGACGAAATGTTAATGGAAGAAATTAATGGATTTACAGGACCAACAGCGCGCGGTAAATTTTTACGTGCTTTAATTGATCACCAAGCGCATCACCGCGGTCAAATGACAGTGTTGTTACGCCAGGCGGGACTAACTGTACCTGGTGTTATGGGGCCAACAAAAGAAATGCAATAATAAGAACGCCACCTGATGATTGAATCATTAGGTGGCGTTTTTGTGTTAAAGGAAATTTTTTAGTACTCAAAATAATTACGTAGTAAGTAAGAAACCCATTTACAATGTGGGTGATTTTGAATATTTCCTAGTAATCCTTTTACGATAGCTGGATTTAGAGTTGGTTCGAGTAGTTGTTGTTTTAGCAAAACTAACGACTCTTTTTCAATAGACTCTTCCATTTCAACAATTTTTTGTTCGATGATTTCAAGGATTTTCTCTTTCGTTACTTCTCCGTGTATCGGCAAGTTCATCGACTCGATAAGTTCTTGTGAAATGAATGTAATCGTAGTATATTTCGCGAGTAAGTTTGTTTTTTCGACAAGCGATTTAGCTAATAAATTCAAGTCCACTGGCGTGCTATAGAATAAAAGCAACTTCGAGTAATTTCCTATAAATCCTTTAATACAATAAACTAGATCATATTTTGTATAAGTAACTTCTTCTCCATATAAACGTTCTATCATAGTCAAAATAATTTTATCTAATAAACGGTCGTACTCATGCATTTTTACAATAAATGATTCATTGAAAGTTTGTGTTTGCTCTTTTAGAAGAACTTTAGCGAAATCCGAATGCTCATAGAAGGAATTAAATATTGCATAATAAAATGTGAACAAAAGCTCCTCGTTTTCCGCCTCTGTGACTTGGTGGTCAATATCTGAAATGAACTTTGTCATAAAGTATTCGATTAATGCTAAAATTAGTTCTTCTTTTGATTTGAATGATAAGTAAAAAGCTCCCTTAGAAATGCTGCAATGCTCTGTTATTTGTTGAATAGAGGTAGCTTCAAATCCTTGTTTTGCAAAAAGTTCTAGTGCTTTTTCCATAATTAATTGTTTTTTAATCATATTTAATCGCTCCTACGTATTTGTTGACAACTGACCAATTAGTCATTAGTATAAATAATTGAGTTATATAAGTCAATCAAGGGTAGGTGTAATAGTGAAAGGTTTAGTCAATTTTGTCTTGAAAAATAAATTAGCAGTTTGGCTGCTAACAATAATTATTACGGTATCTGGTATTTATTCTGGTACACAAATGAAAACAGAAACAATGCCGGATATTTCGATTCCATTCTTAATGGTAATGGGCGTTTATCCAGGGGCAACTCCTGAACAAGTGATGGAAGAAGTGTCGATTCCATTAGAGAAAGCGGTAGAAAATTTAGAAAACGTGAAGTCTGTTTATTCTAATTCGTATTCGAATATGGCAAGTATTCAAGTAGAGTACGAGTATGGTATTGATATGGATGAGGCGAAGAGAGCATTAGCGTCTTCGTTTGAAGCATTGAGCTTGCCAGAGGGAGCTCAAGCACCGACAATTACAGCGATTAGCATGAACATGATGCCTGTGATTGCTCTAAGTGTAAGTAGTGAAACAGAGGATATTGTTGAATTAACATCAACAGTAGAAGAAATATTACTTCCGAAAATTGAGAAAATAGACGGTGTAGCATCTGCAACTATTACAGGTCAGCATATTGAAGAAGTGCAGCTTACATATGATGAAGCTAAAATGGCTGAACTTGGTATAACAGAAGATGCAGTGAAACAAATGATTCAAGCGAGTGATCTAGCTGTATCATTAGGCCTTTATGAGTTTGAAGAAGGAGAACAAGCTGTTGCAATTGACGGTAAGTTCATGACAGCTGATGAATTAAAGGAAATGCTTATTCCTGCAACACCTTCAGCAACGAATCCATCGCCGTTTGTGAAACTTAGCGATATTGCAACAATTGAAGTAGTTGGTAAAGTACAATCGGTTTCTCGTACAAACGGGGAAAATGCAATTGCTATTCAAATTATTAAAGGGCAGCAAGCAAACACGGTAGATGTAGTAAATGCTGTAAAGAAATTGATCGAAGAGGAAGAAGCGACAATCGATGGTCTTGTTATAGATGTTTCACTTGACCAAGGTGCGCCAATTGAAAAATCTGTTTCAACGATGATTGAAAAAGCATTATTCGGTGGTTTAATTGCCATATTGATCATTCTTTTATTCTTACGTGATTTTAAATCAACTATTATTTCAATTGTATCTATTCCGGTTTCAATTTTCATGGCTTTATTGTTATTAAACTGGCTAGATATTACGTTAAATATTATGACGCTAGGAGCTATAACGGTTGCCATAGGTCGGGTAATTGATGACTCCATTGTAGTAGTTGAAAATATTTATCGTCGTCTACATTTAAAATCAGAGAAATTAACAGGTCGAGCACTTGTACGTGAAGCGACACTTGAAATGTTCAAACCAATTATGTCGTCAACATTAGTAACGGTTGCGGTATTTGCACCACTTATGTTAGTTGGTGGTATGGTCGGTGAGTTATTTATGCCTTTCGCATTAACGATGGCATTCGCGCTTATTGCTTCATTAATTGTTGCGATTACAATCGTTCCTGCATTATCTCACTTCTTATTTAAGAAAAAACTATATAGTGAGAAGACGGAAAGTAGTCATAAAGAGGCTGGTAAATTAGCTATTTGGTACAAAGGTATCCTTAAATGGACGTTAAATCATAAAGTGATTACTAGTATCATTTCGATTGTTTTATTAGCTGGAAGTATTGCGTTAATGCCGTTGATCGGCTTTAGTTTCATGGGTAGTGAAGAAGAGAAAGTGATGTACTTAACGTACACGCCAGAAACAGGCGAATTAAAGGATGAAACATTAGCGAATATTGAAGTTATAGAAGAAGAGCTATTAAAACGTGACGATATTGATATTGTTCAATTATCTGTTACGGAAAGTGGCGACCCGATGTCAGCAATGATGGGCGGAGGAACAGGTGGTGCTTTAATGTACCTAATCTTTGACCCAGACATGAAGGACTTCCCGAAAGCTCGTGAAGAAATTGAAGAGTATGTGTTCAATATTGGTCAATCAGGCGAATGGAAGAGTCAAAATTTCACTTCCATGTCGATGGCTACAAACGAAGTCAGCTACACGTTCTACAGTGAAAACTTAGATAAACTAAATGAAGCTGTAAAAATGGTAGAAGGCGTTATGAATGAAAATAAAGGTATAGAAGACGTGTCCTCGAGTGCCGAAGATGCATACGTAGAATACACGTTCAAAGTAGCGCAAGATGAATTATTACAGTATGGCTTAACAACAGGACAAATTGTTATGATGTTAAACCCATCAAAAACGCAAGATGTATTAACAACTGTTGAAAAAGATGGTAACACATTAAAAGTAATCGTACAGCAAGAAGAAGCTGCGCAACCGAAGTCAGTCGATGATATTTTAGCAACAGAAATACCGACTGCGCTTGGTACGACGATGAAGCTTTCTGAACTTGTTTCAGTTGAAAAAGGAACGACATTAAATACGCTTGCTCGAAGTAAAGGTGAATATTACGCAACTGTTTCAGGAACAATTATTGGTGCTGATATTTCGAAAGCTACATCTGAAGTAGATAAAGCGATTGATAAATTAGATTTACCTAAAGGAGTTACGATCGGTGTTGCTGGTGCAGCTGCAGATATGGCAGAAACATTTACGCAGCTTGCTGTGGCAATGCTAGCCGCAATCGCAATTGTGTACTTTATCCTAGTTGTAACATTCCGTGAAGGTGTCGCACCGTTTGCGATTCTATTCTCATTACCATTTGCAGTAATTGGTTCATTTGTTGGTTTATTGATCGCTGGTGAAACAATTTCGGTATCAGTAATGATGGGTCTGTTGATGTTAATAGGTATCGTAGTCACGAACGCTATTGTACTTGTGGATCGTATTATTCATATGGAACGTGATGGTATGACTATGCGTGAAGCGATTTTAGAAGCTGGTGTAACGCGTTTGCGTCCAATCTTAATGACAGCAATCGCAACGATTGGTGCGTTGATTCCATTAGCAGTTAGCTCTGGCGGTGGAGGCGGTTTAATCTCGAAAGGTCTTGGTATTACAGTAATCGGTGGTTTAATCAGTTCAACGTTATTAACGTTAATTGTTGTGCCAATCGTTTATGAACTATTATCTAAGCTTTTCAAGAAAAACCGTAAAGAAGAACAAGAAAACTAATCTTTTGGCCCTACAAGGTGAAAAATCATCTTGTAGGGCTTTTTTTGTAATTATGTGTAGTTGGAGCGGGTTTATGTGGCGATCATGGCGTTTTATGTGTGCTTTAAGTGAGTTTATGTGGTGTTAATTTCGTTGTATGTGGCAAACAGGTGTTTTGAACTACTAACTATAAAAGTTTAGAGTAGTTGTTTTGCAGACATATAGAACAAAGTCACGTATGGTGTAAAATAGTTTAAAACAGTTAAAAGGGGAATGAAAATGGCGCAGTCAATATTACATATGGCTTTAGTGGTGAAAGATTATGATGAAGCAATAGAATTTTATACGAAAAAGCTGAACTTCATCCTAGTAGAGGATACATATCAGCCGGAGCAGGATAAACGATGGGTAGTAGTATCACCATCGGGTTCTGGAACGGCAATTTTATTAGCTAGAGCCTCTAACCATGAGCAAGAGGCTTTCATCGGAAACCAGTCTGGTGGGCGCGTGTTTTTATTTTTAAGAACAGATGATTTTTGGACTGATTATAAAGAAATGGTTTCTAAAGGTATAGAGTTTGTGAGAGAACCAACTGAACAATCGTATGGAATCGTCGCGGTGTTTAAAGACTTATACGGAAACCTATGGGATTTACTCGAGCTTAATGAAACTCATCCGATGTATTTTAGGGATACGGGTAGTGATGAATTTTAGGGACATATGTCCTTTTCGAAATGTATGAATCTATCTTTTAATAGAGAGAACGTTATAAATGGAGGCGATGAAAATGAAAGGAATCATATTTGCGATATTAGGAGGAGCCTTTATTACTTTTCAAGGAGTAGCTAATGCGAGGATTAGTCAGGACATCGGTACTTGGCAAGCAACAAGTCTGACACAATTTACAGGATTCATACTAGCACTGGTAATCGTGCTGTTCGTGCGAGATGGCAAATTGCAAGCGTTTAAGCAAGTTAAACCACTTTATTTAACTGGTGGTGCATTTGCTGCAATTATTATTTTTAGCAATGTTACAGCTATTCATGAAATAGGAGTAACACTTACGATATCTGCTATTTTGATCGCTCAACTCAGTTTGACGTTTTTGATCGATAGCAGAGGATGGTTTGGGGTAACGAAGCTGAAAATGAAGCTACCGCAGTTTATTGGTTTAGCAATGATGGTAGTTGGCGTAGTCATATTGGGACTTTGATAGGAGGTAAAGGCTTATGAAGCAAGTGGAGGATCAGGAGCAGTTGCATAATTATTTGCGTATTCATCAAATTGAACCTGTATTCAACGAGGCATTGCTACCGCATTTGTCATTATGCGAGTTCGACGAAGGTGAAATTATTTGTGCGCAAGGAGATCCTCGTAGTCATTTGTATATACTTGTGAAGGGGAAAATAAAGATTTTTACGACTTCAACAGAAGGCAATAAGCTTATTCTTTCTTTTAAGTCTCCACTTGAAATAGTAGGGGATATTGAGTTCATACAAAATATTGAAATGATCAATACAGTTGAAGCTGTCACTCCTGTTACGATGATTCGTATCCACTACGATTGGCTCAATAAATACGGCAGTGACCATCCGCCATTCTTGCAATTTTTACTTAAAGTTATTACAAGAAAGTTTCATATTAAGAACAATTCCTTTGTTTTTAACTTGATGTATCCAGTGGAAGTGCGCTTAGCAAGTTATTTATTATCCATATCTTTTGATGAATCAAATGCTGATTTCCAAGGGCGTCTTAGCACAGCTAATTTAAAAGATGCAGCTGGCTTAATTGGCACAAGTTATAGACATCTTAATCGTGTGCTTAATCAGTTATGCGAAGCTGGACTTATTGAGCGAACGAAAGAGTTTATATTTGTTAAAGATTCGAAACGGCTGAGCGAACTGGCTCACCATAATATTTATGAATGATTAAGTCAGGAAGTGAAAATGATGGGTTTAGGGTTATCGATGGCGATTATTGGTGGAGTTTTTTTAAGCTTACAAAACATTTTTAATAGTAAAGTGAATGAACGAACAGGTCCTTGGGCTGCAACGGCACTTATATTGGGAATGGGATTTTTGTCTTCTCTTTTCATTGGTTTCATCGTGGAAGGGAAGCATATTATTAATTTTGGAAATATGGAAACATGGTATTGGTTTAGTGGAATTATCGGAGTAGGAGTTGTCAGTTGTTTGATGCAAAGCATTAAGTTGTTAGGACCTACTTATGCCATTGCGATTGCACTCACTTCTCAACTCTGTTTTGCGTTATTATGGGATTCACTTGGTTGGTTAGGTCTTGAACAAGTGCGTTTTACATTCCAACAGCTATTAGGAGTGCTAGTAATTATTGGCGGAATTATTGTTTTTAAATTTGGCGGTAAAACAGAAGAAGCAAAAGTGTCAAATATGAAAGAAGAGCTGTCCTAAAGTAACATTTGGACGGCTCTTTTGCTATTTCTATTGATTTTTTTGCTTCACTACTTGTAGCACTAGCTGTAGCCCCTCTTTTAATTCCTCTAATGTGGCATAGGCGTATGAAAGACGTATATGATGGAAGTCTTTTGGGTCGTAAAGATACCCTGGGTTAATCAGGACATTTTGTTTGATTAACTGTTGAAAAAAAGCTTTGTTTACAATTGGTTCATTGAATCGTAACCAAATGTAAAAGCCTCCTATTGGTGTTTCCCATGTAGCAACTTCTTTAAAATATTGTAGCAAAATTTCTATTACGAAATTAGCACGTGTTTTTAATTGTTCTCGCAATTTTTCCAAATGTTTTTCATATAAGTCTGTCGTAAGCCAATGTGCAACGATTTGCTGTGAGAAGCCACTTGACCCGTAATCCATTTGCATTTTAACATCGGCTAATCGATGAATGACAGGTTCTGGTGCGACGAGCCAGCCGATTCGAAGGCCGGGACTCAATGTTTTAGACACGCTGCCAATATAGATTACTTGCCCTGCTTGATCCAAGGATTTCATTGCTGGTGGAGTATCTACAAACGCTAATTCATGGTAAACATCATCTTCAATGATTGGTATTTGTAATGAAGTGCATAGTTCTAGTAATTTTTTTCTTTCATCAAGCGACAGAATATTGCCAGATGGGTTATTCAACGTAGGTACACAATAAAATAGTGATTGTTTCTTACCCTTCAATGTTTGCAATTTTTCTATAAGCTGTCGAACCCTTTTCACTGGAAAGACACGCATACCAGCTGACTGGAAAGGTTGAATCGACTGGAGATAGGAAGGTGACTCTAAAAATATATTAGACTGTTGTTCAAGTAAGCCTACAGAAATAAGCTGTAATGCTTGAATTGCCCCAGAGGTGATTAAGATACTTTCAGGTGAAGTATTAATCCCTCTTTTTCGTAGATATTCGGTTAATGCAATTCGTAATTTTTTACTGCCTTTTGGTTCTGAATAGCTAATATCTCTAGCTTGTATAGTAAGGTTACGAAAAGATTGTTCCAGTAATGTGGTTGGAAGTAAATCGGGAGAAAGCTCCCCAGTACCTAGCCGAATAATAGTTTGGTTTTGCTCGTACTCATTAATTAGCTGGATCGTATGAATATTTGCTTCATGAATACTTGCGTGAATATGGTGATGCCAATTTGCTTGCTCTTTTTGAAGAAGTAAGTTCCAACTGCTATTGGATACGTAAGTACTGCCTCCTATTCTCGTTTCAAGTATGCCATTTGCTTTAAGTTCGTCTAGCACTTGTATGATAGTGCTACGATTTACATCTAACGTTTCTGCGAGCTTTCGCTGAGAAGGTAGTATTGTGCCGATTGTCCATTCGCCTTGCTGAATGCGCGTGCTGATCCAGTCATAAATTTGTTCGTGAAGTGTAAGATGTGATGCGCGATTTGGCTTCCATTGCATAATTATTAATCCTTTTTAAATTGGTTGGATAGAAAACCATCCAATTGGTTGTTTTCTTTTAGTTTTATCATAGTTAAAGTTAGAAGGGAAGGGGGTTTTACATATGGAAGCTATGATACATGGTATTTTATTAGCGTTTGGACTGATTTTACCGCTAGGTGTACAGAATGTTTTTATCTTTACGCAAGGGGCAACACAACCGAATATTTTTAAAGCTCTACCAGCAACGATAACTGCCGCTCTTTGTGATACGTTATTGATTTTATTGGCGGTGTTTGGGTTGTCTGCAATTGTGCTGCAATTTGAGTGGCTACGAACTGGCTTGATGGTCGTAGGTATTTTGTTTTTGCTTTATATGGGGTATTCCATATGGAAATCAAAGGCATCCACAGTAAAAACAGGTCAGAGCATGACGGTGAAAAAACAAATACTGTTTGCAATGTCCGTATCACTATTAAATCCACATGCTATTTTAGATACAATTGGAGTCATAGGGACTAGTGCTTTACGTTATGTAAATACGGAACAACTACTTTTCACAGTAGCTTGTATAACTGTATCATGGTGTTGGTTTTTAGGTTTAACTGTTGTGGGAGCTACTTTAAAAAAGATGGATGGATCAGGTGCTATTATGAACGCTTTTAATAAATGCTCCGCAGTTTTTATATGGTGTACAGCATTATTGCTGTTAACGGATTTATTTTGAGTGAGGATACTGCCTATTTTGAAAAAGTTCTTTTCTTTTAAATGAAAACGTTTTATAATTGGTATAGACCACTATACCGAGGAGAATAAACACATATAAACAAAACGAAAGAATCCAATTTAAAGGAGGTGGAACTTGTGATGAAAACAATGCTAATTTCAAACATTACAATTGTTAATCATGACCAAGTAGAGTTTATTGGTGATTTATTTCTAAAGGATGGAAAAATAGAAAAAGTCGGTCAGAATTTATTAGTAGAAGCAGATGTACGAATAGATGCTTCTTCTAAAGAATGGACTGTCGTGCCAGGTTATATCGATATGCATATCCATGGCTCAGCAGGCTTCGACGTAATGGATGCGACAGAAGAAGCGCTTAGGGGAATGGCTTATTCATTAGTAAAAGAAGGAACGACCAGTTTTTTAGCGACGACAATGACGCAGGCAATTGATGCAATAGACGCAGCTTTAGAAAATATTGCGCGTTTTGTAAATCATGCAGATGAAGCGGAGTTGTTAGGTGTTCATTTGGAAGGACCTTTTGTTTCCACAAAGCGAGGGGGGGCACAACCAGTTGAGCACATGATTGTCCCTTCTATAGACCAGTTTAACAAGTGGCAGCAACTAAGTGGGAATCAGATCAAACAAATAACAGTTGCACCAGAATTGTCGAATGGTTTGTCATTTGTGGAATCGCTAAGTGAGCAAGGTATTGTTGTATCAATTGGGCATTCTGATGCAACGGTAGTGGAAGTAGAGCAGGCAGTGAAATCAGGAGTAAGGCAAGCTACTCATCTATTTAACCAAATGCGTCCTTTTCATCACCGAGAACCAGGTGTTGTAGGAGCAGTGTTAATCGAGGAACGTGTAAAAACAGAGATTATTGTTGATTTTATCCATTGTCATTCGGATGCTGTGAAAATGGCGTATTTACTGAAGAAGTCTTCTGGTGTAATTCTTATTACAGATGCAATGCGGGCAAAAGGGCTAGCTAATGGTGATTATGATTTAGGTGGACAAACTGTGCATGTAACAGAGCAAGGTGCGCATCTTTCTAATGGTGCACTTGCAGGTAGCGTACTTACGATGGATGCAGCAGTGCGCAATATACAAAAAGTTGCGGGATGCTCATTGCAAGAACTTGTTGCCATGTCTTCCTTCAATGCAGCTAAGCAATTAAACCTTGCAAATAAAGGCTATATTGCAGAAGGATTCGATGCAGATTTAGTTATTTTAGACAAAGGGTTACATGTTCAAAAAACAATTTGTCGAGGTAATTTAGTATTTGAGAACTAGTAGGAGCTGTAACGAAAGGGAATGAGCGATTTGATAGATAAAAGTTCTCATGTACCAATATATGTTCAAATAGAAGAGTTGCTAAAGCAACGTATATATGAAGAACATTATAAAATCGGTGAAAATATTCCTTCTGAGCGAGAATTATCCGAGCAATTAGGTGTTAGTCGAATGACGGTAAGACAGTCTATAACAAACTTAGTAAATGTCGGTTTGCTGTACAGAGAAAAAGGGAGAGGCACATTTGTTGCTAATCCTAAGCTAGAGCAGCCGTTGAATGGGTTGACTAGTTTTACAGAGGATATGAAAGCAAGGGGTATGGAGCCAAGTAGCAAAGTTGTTCGTTTTGAGAAGGTTATTCCAGCAACTGATATTGCAAGGGATTTGCAACTAGGGCAAGGAGAGGCAGTCTTCTATGTTGTACGAATAAGATATGCTGACCGGAAACCGATGGCAATTGAAAGAACGTATATACCTGTTAAGGTGTTTCCAGATTTAGATGAAAAGGAAATTATCGGATCACTTTATGCCTTAATTGAAGAAAAGTATCATCAGAAAATCGGAAATGCCATTCAACAAATGGAAGCAGCTATTGTTGCAAAAGAAGATAGTAAATATTTGCAAATTAATAATGTTTCTGCTGTACTAATCATCAAAAGAATAAGTTTTTTAACCGATGGTGTTCCATTCGAATTGGTACGTAGTACGTACCGTGCAGATCGTTATAAATTCATAAGTGAGATTCAGAGGTGATGATATGAAATCTTATTTTCAGGAAATCCAAAGCTTATTGCAAAATGTAATGACGAAGGAACAAGATCATATTGAAGAAGCTTCGAAAATTGTCATAGAAAGTCTTCGGAAAGGTGGTATTATTCAACTATTTGGTTGTGGGCATTCTCATCTGTTAGCTCAAGAAGCATATTATCGAGCTGGTGGACTTGTACCAGTACGACCGATATCCATCGAACCACTTATGCTTCATAAAGGTGCATTAACATCTTCGAGAAATGAAAAGGATCCAACTTTTATAGATAGACATAAGGAAGACTTTGATTTTAATGAAAATGATGTACTAATTGTAATTTCGACCTCTGGACGCAATGCAGCACCTATTGATGTTACACTACTAGCAAAAGAAAAAGGTGTTCCAGTTATTTCACTACAATCTTTAGAGTACAAGGAACAATTATCCAGACATAGTAGTGAGAAACGCTTAGAAGAAGTCGCTGATTTTACGTTAAATACGCATATACCAGTTGGTGATGGTTTGATGAATCATCAAGGTATGCAATATGGACCGGCTTCTACTGTTATTGGTGCTACTATACTGACTGAGTTATTTTGTCAGGTTATACATGCATTAGGCGAAGAAATGGATGTCTTACCAGTGTTTGAAAGCGCGAATGTTTCTAGTAGTTCAGCACATAATGATACTATGATTGCCAAATATAGAAATCGTATCAACTTTGAATAAAAAAATTGGAGGTTTTATTAATGGAAAAAACATTTAAAATTACAACACCTGAAGGGTTACATGCTAGACCATCTACATTATTAGTATCAGCAGTGGCTGCGTTTACATCGGATGTTCAACTTACTTACAATGAACGCACAGTAAACTTGAAATCTATTATGGGTGTTATGGCGCAAGGAATTTCTCCTGGAGCAGTAGTTACAATTTCTGCTGAAGGCGATGATGAGGAAGCGGCAATTGCTAAAGTAACGGAAGTAATTACTTCTCAAGGAATTGGCGAAGAATGCTAGAACTTCATGGGATTCCTGTTTCTGATGGTATAGCGATTGCAAGTGCTTATTGTTTAGTAGAACCAGATTTGTCCTTTGAGAAGACTTACATTACGAATGTAGAGGAAGAAAAAGCAAGATTAAGAGAAGCGATTCAAAAAGCAAAGCTAGAGCTAGAAGCTATTCGTGAAAAAGCGAAAGTTAAATTTGGAGAAGAGAAGGCAGCTATTTTTTCTGCCCACCTTCTCGTATTAGAAGATCTGGAAATGCTATCTTCGATTGAAACAAAGATTCAAGATGGAGTGAATGCAGAGTTTGCATTGCATGAAGTATCTTCTATGTTCATTGGTATGTTCGAAGCGATGGATAATGAGTATATGAAAGAGCGCGCAGCAGATATTCAAGATGTTGCGAAACGCTTATTATCTCATTTACTTGGTGTAGAGATATTAGATTATAGTAGCTTATCGACAGAAGTTATTATCGTTGCAGAAGATTTAACACCTTCTATGACAGCACAGCTGGATAAGAAGTATGTAAAAGGCTTCGTTACGAATATCGGTGGAAGAACATCACATTCGGCTATTTTAGCACGTACAATGGGCATTCCAGCAATTGTAGGAGCTAAAACCGCAACGCTAGACATTCCACATGGCACGTCAATTATTATGGATGGTGCAAGTGGAAAGGTTATTGTAGATGCAACAGAAGAAGTAGCGAATTTCTATATTACTTCTCAAAAAGATTTTGAACAAGAGAGCGAACTACTGGAGCAGTATGTTGCCTTGCCGAGCGTAAGTGCAGATGGGCACCATGTAGAAATCGCTGGAAATATCGGTAAGCCGGAAGATGTGGATGCAATTGTTGCGAATGGCGGAGATGGCGTAGGTTTATTCCGTACTGAATTTTTATATATGGAACGAGAAGAACTGCCAAATGAAGAAGAACAATTCGTTGCTTATAAAACAGTTCTAGAGAAAATGGACGGCAAACCAACTGTCGTGCGCACTTTAGATATTGGTGGGGATAAGGAACTTCCATATTTAAAATTTGATTCCGAAATGAACCCGTTCTTAGGCTATCGAGCTATTAGGTTATGTTTGGATCAACAAGATATTTTCCGTACGCAATTGCGTGCATTATTAAGAGCAAGTGTATACGGGAATTTGAAAATTATGTTTCCGATGATTGCAACATTAGACGAGTTCAGAGCAGCGAAATCATTGCTTTTAGAAGAGCGTCAATTGCTTGAAAATGAAGGTATTGCAGTTTCGGATCAAATTGAAGTTGGAATGATGGTAGAAATTCCATCAGCTGCTGTAATTGCTGATTTGTTTGCAAAGGAAGCAGATTTCTTATCTATTGGAACAAATGATTTAATACAATATACATTTGCAGCAGATCGTATGAATGAAAAAGTTGCTTATTTGTACCAGCCATACCATCCTGCCATTTTAAGGCTCGTGAAAATGGTCATAGATGCTGCACATAGCAATGGTAAATGGGTAGGAATGTGCGGTGAAATGGCTGGAGATGAAGTTGCAATTCCTATTTTATTGGGACTAGGGTTGGATGAGTTTTCAATGAGTGCATCATCGATGTTAAAAGCTCGTGCTCAGATTGCACAGCTATCAAAAGAACAATTGGCTAAGCATATGGATCATCTATTAATGTTACCAACTTCAGCTGAAGTAAAGGTATATGTAGAGCAAAACCTGTAGGGCAACATGTAATTTCAAAGGAGCGAGCACTCAGATGAAAATTCAATTAGTACCTGAAAAGGACTATGAACAAGTCCACCGATTAAGAGATTATAGTTTTCCCAGTAAGTATAAAGGTGCTCGAAGGGATGATTTTCAGTATTGGATGGAACATAGTACGACAATAGGTGCCTATGATGAGCAAAAGCTAGTAGGTCAATTACTTGTGCTACCGTTAAATATGACTGTGCATGGTGTGAATTACGACATGGGTGGAATTGGTTTTGTAGCAACATATCCTGAATATCGCAATCAGGGAATTATGAAAAAACTAATGACTAAATCGCTAGAAAAAATGCGTCAAAATAAGCAATACATATCTGTATTAGCGCCGTTTTCCGTATCATTCTATCGACATTTTGGTTGGGAACTATTTTTTGATAAGCTACATTATTCTATTCCATCCGAATCTTTCCCGCAGTTTGGGAATAAAATCGATAATATAAAACGTTTTAGTTTTGAATGGATGAACGAAGAAGTTTTTCAGGCCATTCAGCATTTTCATAATGAGCATGCGATGACCAATAACGGCGGCATGTGTAGGAATACAGCATGGTGGAATCGAATTGCTAGAAGAGATCCAGATAGCCATTTTGCTGCTTATTTTGATGGTGAAACACTAGCTGGCTATATTCGATACGACATAAAGAATTTAACGTTTATCGTAAAAGATTTTGTGGTGCTAGATACGTTAGCTGAACAGGCGCTTTGGCGTTTTGTAACGTCTCATAAGGCAAGTGTTTATACAATCGAAGGGGACACTTCTGCTGCTAGTCATTTTGGTTTCCATTTTGATCAACCGCAGTTTAAAAAAGAAGTATCGCAAGAAGTAATGGTAAGAATCGTGGACGTACTTCCTTTTCTCCAACAGTATTCATGGGATAACTTAAAAGAATCTTTATATGTGTCCATTAAAGATCCTTTCGCTCCTTGGAATGAAAAACTTTTTCACATAAATAAATTTGGTGAAATTGACATAATGGAGGAAAGTTTAGTAGAAACGAAACATATCTTATCATTACCGATAACAATATTTTCTTCGATGATCGTTGGTTATCTATCGGTGAAAGAAGCATTATTGTATGCAAACTATACTTTAAAAAAAGAGGCGGTAGAAAATTGGATGCAAGCAGTCCGAAATGAACAGCCGACATTTTACGAGTATTTTTAACTTTATTTGAGTTAATAAAAAATTTTGAACTTTAAACTGGACTATACCAGTCAGGGTTATAGTCTGAAACTTCTAGTATTTGCGAGCTAGTCCAATTACTTTTACTTCATTTAATGGAAATTAAATGATTAAAAAGTGGTTGTGGTATATACCAATAAGTGATATTCTCATTTTAAGAAAGCGATTACAACTTGTAGAGGAGTGCTGACAATGAAAAATATTATGTTAGTTTGTGTGGCAGGGATGAGTACAAGTTTACTTGTAACAAAAATGCAAAAAGCAGCAAAGGAACAAAATGTAGAAGCCGAAATTTTCGCCATAGCAGAAGGTGAAGTAGATAAAGTTCTAGGAAGTAAAAGTGTAGACGTAATGTTACTAGGACCACAAATACGCTATTTAAAAGGATCTTTTGAAACTAAATATGCAGATAAAAATATTCCTATCGATGTCATCAACATGTCGGATTATGGCATGATGAACGGTGCGAATGTCCTGGAACATGCTTTAAAGTTAATTGGATAAGGAGTGTTAAATATGGAAGATACAGCATTAATGCAGTCAATTATGGGGTTAATATTGCATAGCGGCAACACAAAGAGTGAGTGTATGGAAGCTATTCAATTAGCGAAAAAAGGGGAAATTAGTGCGGCTAAGGAGAAAATTGAATTAGCAAATCAGTCACTGGTAGAAGCGCATCATTCTCAAACAGCTTTACTGACACAAGAAGCTAGAGGTGAAAAAGTAGAAGTTTCGATTCTACTTATACACGCGCAAGATCACTTAATGAATTCAATTACTTTCCGTGATTTAGCAAAGGAAATGATTGATTTATACGAACGTTTACCGGGGGGAAAACATCAGCAATGATGTTAACTATATAAAAAAAGATATTACAAAGGGGAGTGTGTAGAATGTTCCAATGGTTAGAGAAAAATTTTGTGCCAGTAGCAGCAAGAATTGGTAGTCAGCGTCATTTAGTAGCAATTCGTGACGGTTTTATTTCCATCATGCCGCTTACTATTCTTGGGTCGTTTGCGGTATTAATTAACAACTTACCTATTAAGTTCTATCAAAATGCACTAGATTCGATTTGGGATCATGGTACTTGGACGCAATGGGGCGGCAATATGTGGAGTGCATCATTCGGTATTATTTCACTTTTATTAGCATTCACAGTTGCTTATCATTTAGCAAGAAGCTATGACAAGGACGGATTGTCCGCAGGGGTTATCGGTCTAGCGAGTTATATGACATTTGGTACTTTTGGCGAAGGTGGTTTATCAGGCTTAACAACGGGTACAGGCGGTATATTCGTAGCCTTAATCGCAGCTTTAGTTTCTTCAGAAATATTTTCCCGTTTATCTGGTAATAGCAAACTATTAATAAAAATGCCAGATAGTGTACCACCAGCAGTTTCAAAATCATTTGCAGCATTACTACCAGCAATTATTACTGTAGGGTCAATTGCTTTAATTCGTACAATTATTTCAGCAGGTTTCGAAATTCCAGATATTATTGGTTCATTCTATACAGCAATTCAAGAACCGTTTATGGGCTTAACGAATACATGGGTTGCAGCATTACTATTAGCATTCATTCCAGCATTCTTATGGACATTAGGTGTTCATGGTGCGAATATTATCGATCCATTTATGCAAACTATTAATCTACCAGCAATTGATGCAAACGTTGCAGCACTTGCAAGTGGAGATGTAGCACCATACATTATCAATAAACCATTCTTTGATGCATTTGTTAATATGGGTGGATCGGGTACAACGATCGCGTTAGTTATCGCAATTTTCATAATCGCTAGGAAGAATAAACAGTATAGTACTGTAGGTAAATTATCAGCAGGTCCTGGACTTTTCAATATCAATGAACCTTTGCTGTTCGGTCTACCGATAGTTTTAAATCCATTATTAGTTATTCCATTTATCATGACACCAATGGTTAACGTATCTATTGCATACTTTGCGACAAAATTTGGGTTGGTTCCAGCAGCAACTATTGCAGCACCTTGGGTAACGCCACCTGTAATAAATGGATTCTTAGTTACACAATCATGGGCAGGAGCGGCACTAAGTTTATTCCTTATTGTACTTTCGGTTTGTATTTACTTACCATTCGTAGCAATGGCAAACCGTACAGCAAAAATTCAGGAAGAAAAAGCAGCAGCATCAAAATAAGCATATGCATGTGCAATAAGCGGAGGTATTCAAATGAGAAGATTAGGAATTTCAATTTATCCTCAACACAGTACAATGGAAGAAATGAAAAGCTATATTCAGCTAGCGCACGATAATGGCTTTGATCGTATCTTCACTTGTCTAATGTCTATGAAAAGTGATGAGGAAAGAGAAAAACTTCAACAAATCAATCAATTTGCACAACAACTTGGCTTTGATATTTCCGCCGATATTGCACCGCAAGTGTTTGAAGAGTTAGGTTTAACGTACCGAGATATTGCTTATTTAAAGGAACATTACTATTTAGACGCTTTACGCTTAGATATGGGATTCTCTGGTCAAGAGGAGGCGTTCATGTCATTGGACGCTTCTAATCTGAAAGTAGAGTTGAATATTAGTAATGGTACGAAATATGTAGAAAATATATTATCGTATATGCCAAACCGAGCAAATATTATCGGTTGTCATAACTTTTATCCAAGACAATATACAGGTCTTTCACGCAAGCAGTTTTTAGCATCTTCGCAGCTCTTTAAAAATAATCATATTCGTACAGCGGCAATGATTTCTTCTGGACATGCTACATTTGGTCCTTGGGAAGTTACACTGCACGGGTTACCAACATTAGAAGAGCATCGTCATCTACCGATTACTGTTCAAGCGAAAGATCTGTGGCATACAGGTTTAATCGATGATTTAATCATTGGGAATATGTATGCTTCTGAGGAAGAGCTAAAGGCATTGGGTAGTATGAATCGAAACAAGTTAGAGTTAGCTGTAGTAACATCAGCTGAAACAACTGCTCTGGAAGAGAAAGTAATTTTTGAAGAGCCGCATTTTAACCGCGGTGATGTGTCTGAGTATGTTATTCGTAGCACACAGTCACGTGTTAAATACAAAAATGAACCCTTTCCAGCACATGATGTAGAAAGCATTGAATTAGGCGACATAACAATCGATAACGATTTAGATATTCGTTACAAAGGGGAGCTACAAGTAGCGTTAAAAGAAATACCAAACGCAGGCTGTACAAATATTGTAGCGAAAGTAGTTGCGGAGGAACGTTTTCTACTAGAACAAATTCAACCATGGGAATCCTTTGGTTTTACAAAATCATTTAATTGATGAAAAAAGGATTGGGCATGGTATCTACTTGCCCAATCCTTTTTGTTCTAATATAAAAAAATAAGAAAACAGAGGTGTAAAATGGCTATTAAA
This sequence comes from Psychrobacillus sp., assembly GCF_032154225.1. GTDB lineage: Bacteria > Bacillota > Bacilli > Bacillales_A > Planococcaceae > Psychrobacillus. The sequence goes on along the minus strand of NZ_JALDYF010000003.1, from coordinate 272,267 downwards.
TTTGAGGTATGGCAAAATCCAGATGAGTTATATAACCGTGCAGTTGATGTCATTTCAACGCAGTTACAAGATGGGGCTACGACATTCGGACTAGCTACTGGTGGAACGATGATTCCGCTTTATAAAAAATTAAGAAATAGCAGTCTAGACTTTTCTCATTGTCAAAGTGTAAATTTAGATGAATATGTTGGCATTCCACAAGATCATTCAGAAAGTTACTACACTTTTATGAAAAATCAACTGTTTGAGGCAAAGCCGTTTCAAACAACTAATTTACCAAATGGCGAAGCAACAGATGTTCATGAAGAAGCGAATCGTTATGAAAGCCTATTAAAATCTCTTAATCTAGACGTTCAATTACTAGGCGTTGGAGAAAATGGACATATTGGTTTCAATGAGCCAAGTACACCGTTTGCTAGTGAAACACATGTTGTGGAGCTAACTTCTTCAACTAGAGAAGCAAATGCACGCTTTTTTAACTCAATTGATGAAGTGCCTAAAGAAGCGATTACGATGGGGATTTCTTCAATTTTACGAGCGAATTGTATTTTATTAATCGCGGTTGGTGAGAAAAAAAGAGCTGCAATTGAAGCATTAGTAAAGGGGGAAGTTACAGAAGATATTCCAGTAACAAGCCTTTGTAATCATCCGAATGTAATTGTTTTGACGGATTTGAATGTTATATAAGAAGGAGCTCTGTCTTTTGCGAAGGGCAGGTTTTTTGTGAGTTTCGACGTTGGTTTTGGGGGTTTCAAATTGTTCTTTGGGGTATTCAATAGTTACTTTGGCGGTTTCGGGCTAAACAAGCTTGTTAATATGCTTAGACTATGGCAGTATATAAGCGTATAAGGAACACTATAATACTGAACGGAGGAAATAAAGTATGTCAGCTTTACCAAATTGCCCAAAATGTAAGTCAGAATATACATATGAGGATGGAAGTCTTTTCGTTTGCCCAGAATGTGCCCATGAGTGGTCATTAGAAGCAAATGAAAATAGTGATGATAAAAAGATTGTAAAAGATGCGAATGGAAACGTTTTGAACGATGGTGATTCTGTAACTGTTATTAAAGATTTGAAAGTAAAAGGAACTTCATCTGTCGTGAAGATTGGTACTAAGGTGAAAAGTATTCGTCTAGTCGACGGGGACCATGACATTGATTGTAAAATTGATGGATTTGGTGCGATGAAATTAAAATCAGAGTTTGTTAAAAAAATATAACAATGAAAACTAGCTACCTCTTAATTTAGAAGGGCTAGTTTTTTAAAAAAGAAAGTATATAAGCATTTCTATATGCTTTTTTATTAATTAATTTGTGCAAACGCTTGTATTATACTATTCGAAATATTAATATTGTTCTAACAAATGATAGGCTGGATGGTGATATAGAATGGTAAATCACAAAGAAAACTGGTGGAAGCGAAGTGTCGTTTATCAAATTTATCCAAGAAGTTTTATGGATTCCAATGGTGATGGCATTGGTGATTTGAAAGGAATTGTTTCTAAGCTTAGTTATATAGAAAAACTCGGTATAGATGTTATTTGGTTAAGTCCAATCTATGATTCTCCAAATGACGATAATGGATATGATATTCGAAATTACCGAACAATTATGAAAGAGTTTGGGTCTATGGATGATTTCGAGCAATTGATTAATGAAGCGAAGCAACGAGGAATTCGAATTGTGATGGACCTTGTAGTGAATCACACTTCGGACGAACACGCCTGGTTTGTGGAATCAAGAAATTCCAAGCATTCTAAATATCGTGATTACTACGTATGGCGAGATGGTAATGAAGGACAGCTGCCTAACAATTGGGGTTCTATATTTTCGGGATCTGCTTGGGAAAAAGATGATGCCACGGATTCCTACTATCTGCATTTATTTTCTAAAAAACAACCAGATTTGAACTGGGAATACGAGCCCTTGCGAAATGAAATTTACGATATGATGACTTACTGGTTGGAAAAAGGAATTGGCGGTTTTCGTATGGATGTCATTAACTTCATATCGAAAGATGAGCAATTACCTGACGGAGTAATCCATCCTAACCAAGTATATGGAGATGGCAGCCCATATTTTATGAATGGGCCAAAAATTCATACTTATTTGCGTGAAATGAACGAAAAGGTTTTAAGTCATTATGATGTCCTAACTGTTGGAGAAATGCCTGGGACTACACCAGAAGATGCATCAGCTTATACGAATCCTGACAATAAAGAAATGAATATGGTTTTTACATTTGAGCATATGGATTTAGATAGTGGACCTTATGAAAAATGGGACGTACAACCACTAAACTTAGTTGATTTGAAACGAAGTTTTGAAAAGTGGCAGCATGCACTACATAAAGTGGGCTGGAATAGCCTATATTGGAATAACCATGATCAGCCACGAATTGTTTCTCGCTTTGGTAATGACGGAGAATACCGTGAGCTGTCTGCTAAAATGTTAGCAATTTGTCTGCACTTGCTCCAAGGAACTCCTTATATTTATCAGGGAGAAGAGCTGGGCATGACGAATATAAAGCTTGATAAGATTAGTGATTATCGAGACATTGAAACACTAAATATATTCGAAGAAAAAAAGATGCAGGGAATTGCGCATGAAACGATTATGTCGAGTATTTATGCGAAAGGTCGAGATAATGCAAGAACCCCTATGCAATGGACAGCTGATGGTGGATTCACAACTGGAACACCTTGGATACAAATGAATACGAATAGTTCATATATTAATGCGGAACAGGCACTTGCTGAGCCCTCATCTATTTTCTATACGTATCAAAAGCTTATCCAGTTACGAAAAGAATACGATATTATTACAAACGGTAGTTTCAATTTATTAGTGCCTGATCATCCGAATCTTTTTGTATATAAACGGCAAACAGTGCAAGAAGAATGGTTAATCATAACGAATTTTTCCGATCAAACGGAACAGCTTGAGTGGAACGTCTGTAATGTAAAAAAAGAAAATGCTAAAATTATGATAGCTAACTATGAAACTCCTAAAATAGATGGGGAAATTTTAGAAATACGTCCGTATGAGGCGTTTGTGCTAGCTTTTGAAAGGAGATAGAAGATTGAAGAAAGTATTAGGTGTTGATATTGGTGGAACCAAAATACGGATGGGTGTTGTAAATGAGGCTGGTGAGGTTATAACCGACATAACAATTCCTACAATTGTTCCGTTATATCCTTATTTAGAAGAACAGATTTTAAAAGTAAAAGCAGATTTTCCTGATCTTGCAAGTATTGGTATTGGTACAAGAGGAATGGTTGATGCTGAAACAGGTGTTATAACATTCGAAACAGATCTAGAAGGCTGGCAAGGAACAGCGGTGAAATCTCAATTAGAAGCAGCAACAGGTTTGCGTGTAGAGGTTAACAACGACGCTAACTGTGCAGCATTAGGAGAAGCACGATTAGGAGCAGCATCTGAATTCAAGCGAGTTGTTTGTTTTACCATTGGCACTTGGTTAGGTGGAGGGCTTATTTTTGATGGGAAAATTATGAACGGCGCACATGGTGGTGCAGGTGAAGTCGGTCATTTTATCTTATATCCAAATGGAATTCCTTGTAAGTGTGGAAGAGCTGGATGCAGTGAGCAGTATGTGTCAGGGACTGCATTAAAAAGGTTGATTAAAGAAGAAAATGTTCTTCATCCAGAAACAGAAGAACTTGTGAAACCACAGGATCTTTTTCAATTAGCTACAGCTGGTGTTCCAAGTGCAATAGTAGCGCGCGATCGCTTTTTGTCCGATTTTGCGATAGTTATTGCTAATCTTCAAGCAATATTGGACATGGACTGTGTTGTAGTTGGTGGAGGGGTTTCAGAGTCAGCAGATGATTGGTGGGAACTTCTACTGGAGAAAGTAGAACCACTAAAGCTTAAGCCACTAGAATTGAAACGTGCTATCTTTGGAAATGAAGCAGGGATGCTAGGAGCAGCTATGCTTGTTATTGATTCAAAAGATTACTCGAATAAACGCTAAAAGTTGGGAAAAAGTGCATTCCATTAAGTGAATGCACTTTTTTTAAAAAAAACAGAATTGCGTATCAATTAAGTATTGTTTTCATATATATGGTGTGTTAGGATAAATTTAATAAATATTTGTGCAAACGTTTTCATAGGCTTCGCTATTGATTTTTTTTGATAGTTTGTGCAAACGTTTTCGCAAAAATAAAAACATGGGGGAGAACGTATGAAAAGTAAATGGCGCGCGGGTATATTAGCAGCTTCTTTAGGTTTAGCAGGAGTATTAGCAGGTTGTAGTTCAGGGGAAGAAAGCACTGGTTCAGAATCAAAACCGAAACCAGAAGATAACAATCCAAAAGTAGAGCAAGTAACCTTAGATGTTTTTCAATTTAAAGTAGAGTTTAAAGATCAGTTTGAAGCAGTAGCGAAAGCGTACGAAGAGGAAAACGAAAACGTGAAAATCAATATCACGACTGTCGGTGGTGGGGAAGATTATGGCGCGGCACTACGTTCAAAATTCGCGTCTGGTAAGGAACCGGCAATTTATAATATTGGTGGACCACAAGATGTAGCAGACTGGTTAGATAAATTAGCAGACTTATCAGATACTGCGGCAGCAAAAGCAGCACTAGACGGTTCATTAGCAGGAGTTTCAGTGGAAGGGAAAGTATTAGGTCTTCCATATAACCAAGAAGGATATGGTTTAATTTATAATAAAAACGTTTTTGAAAAAGCAGGAATTGATCCAGCTTCTATTAAAGATCTTGCCTCTTTAGAAGCGGCAGTAAAAGAGTTGGATAGCAAAAAAGCTGAATTAGGTCTTGAAGCTGTATTTGCTTTACCAGGAAAAGAAACATGGGTAACGGGATTACATTTATCCAATACTTTTATTGCTCCAGAATTTGATAACAATGTATTAACGGCTTTTGATTCAAAAACGATTGATTTCAAATATGGTGATGCATTCAAAAAAGTATTAGATCTTCAAAATGACTATTCTGTACAACCGACTGTAAGTCTAGATTATTCAAGACAAGTAGAGGAGTTATTCTCTCTTCAAAAAGTTGCAATGATTCAACAAGGTAACTGGGTATATGGTTCAATCGCAGGAATTGATGAGGAGTTTGCAAACAACGGTATCGGCATTTTACCGATTCCTGTTGATGGATACAGAGGAGATAACATTCCAGTTGGAATTCCAATGTACTGGGGCGTAAACAGTAATGCGGATGATGCAGTTGTAGCAGCATCAAAAGATTTCTTAGACTGGTTATATACTTCTGATACTGGAAAAGACACTGTGTTAAATGATTTTAAATTCATCCCTGCATATGAAGGGTATGATTCTTCTAAAATCTCTGATCCGCTTTCAAAAGATGTTTATGAATATGCAGAGCAAGGCAAAACAATTGGTTGGGCATTCATGGGGTATCCGACTGGATGGGGCCAAGATGAGTTAGGTGTTCAAATCCAAAAATATTTAAGCGATGAAGCAAGTTGGGAAGAAGTTGTTGATGCAACGAAGAAAGCTTGGGAAGCTGCACGTCCATAATAAAATAATTGGTTTTGAAACAAAGTAGCCTCCGTGCTACTTTGTTTAGTAAGAAGAAAGAAAACATGGCCTTTTACCTTTTCAGGGGTAAAAGGGACATGTTTGCCACTTTGGAGGTGAGCAAATGCGTACACGAGATTTATCCTACTGGGTATTTTTAATGCCTGTATTAGCTGCATTAACATTAGTTGTTATAGCTCCTTTACTATTAGGAGTTTACTATTCTTTCACCGATTGGAATGGAATTCAGACGAAAGGCTTCGTCGGGTTTGATAATTACATGGCATTACTTCAAGACGAACGTTTCCTTGATTCACTTTGGTTCACAACGAAGTTTTCCGTCGTATCTGTCATTCTGATCAATCTTATTGGTTTGTCACTTGCGCTTCTCGTAACAGCTAAATTAAAAACAAATAAGCTATTACGTACTATTTTCTTTATGCCAAATTTAATTGGTGGGTTAATACTGGGATTCATTTGGCAGTTTATCTTTACAAAAGCATTCGCAGGTTTCGGTTCAATTGTAGGTATTGAAAGTTTAAAAGGATGGTTATCCACTCCTACTACTGGTTTTTGGGGACTTGTCATTTTGATGAGTTGGCAAATGTCAGGGTATATAATGGTCATCTATATTGCCTACTTAGAAGGAGTCTCAAAGGAATTGATTGAAGCAGCTGAAATCGATGGAGCTAATGCATTTCAAAGATTTCGTCATATAGTATTCCCGCTTGTTGCTCCAGCCTTTACTGTTAGTATGTTTTTAACACTATCAAATACATTTAAGCTATACGATCAAAACCTTTCTTTAACAGGAGGGGGTCCATATAACTCAACTCAAATGGTGGCTATGGAAATATTTAATACAGCATTTGGTCGATATGATATGGCATATGCACAAGCGAAAGCTGTTATCTTTTTTGTAATTGTTGCTATCATAGCGTTATTGCAAGTTTATATTTCTAAGAAACGTGAGGTGGAAATGTAATGCGTAAAAAGTATTTAATTCCACTTGAGATATTAGGAGTACTGTTGGCTCTCCTTTGGTTAGCACCGTTCTATTTAATGATAGTAAACTCTTTAAAAACGAAGCGTGAAATTTTTGAAGATACTTTAAAGCTTCCGAGTTCCGTTACATTCGATAACTATGTGCAGGCATTTTCAGAGTTAGACTTCTTTAGAACATTTGCAAACTCTTTAATCATTACAGGGGCTAGTGTTGTCCTTATAATTATTTTTTCAGCAATGGCAGCATATGCACTTTCACGTGCAAAAAGTCGAATCAGTACAGTCATTTTCTTTCTGTTTGTTGCAGCTATGCTCATTCCGTTTCAATCTGTTATGATTCCACTCGTCACCATTTTCGGTAAGTTTGAAATGTTAAATCGAGTAGGTATTATATTTATGTATATCGGATTTGGTGCTAGCTTATCGATTTTTTTATACCACGGTGCATTAAATTCGATTCCAAAAACTTTAGATGAAGCTGCTACAATAGATGGAGCAAATAGATTTCAAGTGTTTTGGTACATCATATTTCCGATGCTAAAGCCAATAACTGTAACAGTAGGAATTTTAAATACGATTTGGATTTGGAATGATTATTTACTCCCTTCTCTTGTTATTAATCAAAAAGGAATGGAGACAATACCGTTAAAAATGTTCTTTTTCTTCGGAGAATATACAAAACAATGGCATCTAGCACTTGCTGGATTAACATTAGCCATTATTCCGATCATCATTGCTTATTTCTTTGCTCAACGAGAAATTATAAAAGGTGTATCCGATGGAGCCGTAAAATAAATGTTGGAAGGAGGGGGACTTATTGACTGTTACAATTATTGATGTGGCAAGAGAAGCGAATGTTTCTCCATCTACAGTCTCTCGGGTTATTGCAGACAACCCAAGAATTAGTGAACAGACAAAGCGCAAAGTAAGAGAGGTAATGGAACAGTTAGAATACTACCCTAACTTTCAAGCAAGGAATTTAGCAGCAAAAAGCACGAAGACAATCGGTGTCATTATGTCTCATTCTACTTCATTAGCATTTCAAAATCCGTTCTTCCCAGAAGTTATTCGTGGGATATGTACAAGTGCTCATGCTAGCCAGTATGGCATCTATTTGTCTACAGGGGCTACCGAAGAAGAAATTTATCAAGAAGTTGTATCGATGGTGCAAGGAAGAAAGGTAGATGGAATTATTCTGCTTTACTCCCGTGTGAATGATCGTACGATGACATATTTAAAAGATTCGAAATTCCCATTTACGATGGTTGGGCGTCCTTATAAATATGAAAGTGAAATTACATATATCGATAATGATAATAGGGCAATTGCTCATGATGTGGTGGACTATCTGTTTCAATTAGGGCATCGACATATTGCATTCATTGGAGGAAATCTTGAGTTTGTCGTTTCAATGGATCGTTTAGGAGGTTACAAGCAGGCTTTAAAAGATGCGGGACTATCTTATGCAGACGAATATTTTATACATGACAATGCTTTTAAATCAAAGGAAAAAAACAGTATTTATAGTTTGATGAAACTTGATAAGCCACCAACAGCAATTGTTGCACATGATGATTTAGTAGCGTATGAGGTCATTAGATATTTAGAAGAGCTTTCCATTCAAGTGCCACAGAATGTTTCTATTGTGAGCTTTAATAATCACGCATTATCGGCTTATGTGAAGCCACCTTTAACTTCAGTCGATATTTCGATATTTGAGTTAGGGTTTGAGGCAACCAATTTCTTACTTGAAAAAGTGCAAGATCCAAAAGCAACTGTGAAGCATCATTTTGTACCAACAACTCTTATTGAGCGTGAATCATGTAGAAATATAAATGGATTTGGCTAATAAATACTAAAAAGAAGAAGAGGGACGATATGAAAAAAGTATGGTGGAAAGAAGCGGTTGCTTATCAGGTTTACCCTCGCAGCTTCCAAGACTCCAATGGTGATGGTATTGGGGACTTGAAGGGACTCCTATCAAGGTTAGATTATATAGAAGACTTAGGGATAGATGTTGTTTGGATTTGTCCGATGTATCAGTCACCAAATGATGATAATGGGTATGATATTAGTAATTATCAAGCCATTATGGAAGAGTTTGGAACAATGGAAGACTTTGATGAACTACTTCAAGAAGTACATCGCCGTGGTATGAAGCTTATTATTGATTTAGTTATTAATCACACAAGTGATGAACATCCTTGGTTTATCGAATCACGTTCTTCTAAAACGAGTGATAAGCGTGATTGGTATATTTGGAAAGATAGTAAAAATGGAGAAGAACCTAATAACTGGGGAAGTATTTTCAATGGATCTACTTGGGAGTTTGATGAGGAAACGAAGCAATATTATTTCCACTTATTTTCAAAGAAACAGCCCGACTTAAACTGGGAGAATCCAGCCGTACGAAGTGCTTTATATGAGATGATGAATTGGTGGCTTGATAAAGGGATAGATGGCTTCCGTGTCGATGCTATTAGTCATATCAAAAAAGATAATTCATACACAAATATGCCGAACCCAACAGGGCTTGCGCACGTTCCAGCGTGGGGTCGATATATGAATGTGCAAGGAATTATGCCCTTTTTAGAGGAATTAAAAAAAGAAACATTTGCAAAATACGATATTATGACGGTAGGCGAGGCAAATGGTGTTGGTATTGATGAAATTCATGACTGGGTAGATGAGGAACATGGCAAGTTTAATTTAATTTTTCAGTTTGAGCATTTGAGCCTATGGGATGCAGAAAAAAAGGAAAAGCTGAACGTACCAGGACTTAAACAAGTTTTAACGAGATGGCAAAAAGCGTTAGAAGGAAGCGGTTGGAATGCGCTATTTATAGAAAATCATGATCAAGCTCGAAATGTTTCAACTTGGGGGAATGATCAAGAATACTGGCGTGAAAGTGCAACAGCATTAGCAACGATGTACTTTTTCATGCAAGGGACACCATTTATTTACCAAGGACAAGAGATAGGAATGACGAATGTAAAATTCGCATCTATTGAAGATTATAATGATGTAGCAACTAAAAATTTATACGCACATCGAATAGAGCAAGGGAACTCACATGAATATGTGATGGAAATTATTCGAGCGACGAGTCGTGATAATTCAAGAACGCCAATGCAATGGTCTGCGGATGAAAATGCAGGTTTTACAATAGGAGAACCATGGTTAGGTGTAAATCCAAACTATACAAAAATTAATGTAGATGCGCAGGAAATAGATGCAAGCTCCATTTTAAATTATTATAAAAAGATGATTCGTCTACGTAAGCAACAGGATATTTTCACATATGGCAAATATGATTTAGTGCTAGAGGAACATCCAACGATTTATGCGTACACTCGCACATTAGGTCAAGAAAAGGTTATTGTGTTAAGTAATTTATCTGATGAATTAGTAACAGTAGATGAGGTAGATGGTATTTTCTATAAGAGCGAGAACCTTTTGTTGGCGAACTTAGAAGTAGGAGAGCATGAAGAACTAGCGAGTTTAGAACTTGCACCGTATGAGGCAAGAATATATAAAGTAATGTAAAAAAACGTTTTGTCCTCGGACAAAACGTTTTTTTACTTACTAAAACTATTAATATCCTGGTTTGTTTAGAATCTTAAAGACGTTATTTTTGTAATCTTCCACACCAGGTTGATCGAATGGGTTAATGTCGAGTAAATAAGCGCTATATGCACAGGCCTTCATATAGAAGTATAAAAGATGACCTAAATGCTGCTCATCTAGCTGTTCCATCGTAAGCGTAATTTGCGGTACGCCGCCATCGAGATGTGCAGAAGACGTTGCTTCATGACATGCTAAGTTAAACGCATGAAGTGTTAGACCACTTAAATAGTTCAGCTCATCTCCGTTATTTTCTGCTTCAAAAACAGTTAGATCGTCTACTGCTTTTTCCACATTTAAAAATGTTTCAAATAACATGCGCTTTCCGTCTTGAATGTATTGCCCTAACGAGTGTAAGTCAGTCGAGTAAAGGACAGATGCTGGGAAAATTCCTTTTCCTTCTTTCCCTTCACTTTCTCCGAATAATTGCTTCCACCATTCTTGCACATAGCTCAGCTTGTCATCGAATGTTGCCATAATTTCTATCGGGTATCCAGCGTTATATAAATGATTGCGGATAACGGCATATTGAATAGCACGATTGGATTTTGTATCAAACACTTCGAATTCTTGCTCCGCTATTTTTGCTCCATTAATTAGCTTTTCGATATCGTACCCAGCAGCTGCAATAGGCAATAAACCAACTGCAGTGAAGACGGAATATCGTCCACCAATATTACCAGGTACAACATAGCGAGGATACCCTTTTTCGATTGCTAATGAACGCAAAGCACCTTTTTCTTCATCTGTTGTGACAAATATACGAGCAGCCGCTTGATCGCCATAACGTTTTTCCATATAGTGCTGTAAAAAGCGAAATGCGATAGCAGGCTCAGTCGTTGTTCCTGATTTAGAAATGATGTTCAACGTAACTTCTTTGTCATCTAAATAAGCCATCAGTTGCTTTAAGTATGTACCACTTACTAAATGACCTGCGAAAATAACTTCTACACCGTTTAATTTTTGGAACGGAGTAGATAATGATTCGATAACTGCTTTCGAGCCAAGATAAGAGCCACCAATTCCAATAACGACTAATACGTCCGAAGTGGAACGGATATGCTCAGCAGTTCCTTTAATGTCTTGTAAAAGTTCCTCGCTAATAGTGCTCGGCCAATCTGTCCATCCTAAATAGTCAGCACCTTTTGCAGACTTCGTTTGAATACCCTCGTGGATAGCTTGTAATTTTTGTTCAAGCTCAGGTGAAAGGAGTTGTGAATAATCTCCTGAATAGTTAATTGAAATGTTCATGCTTATCTCCTTTTTATCTTGCGTATTTATCTTTTATTTTATCATTAATTAACTAATGAAATACAGAAAATTCAGTAGTCTATAATGTGCGTTCGATTAATTCCTTGAAATAGGGTCCGGCCTCGATCATTTTGGAGCCGTACCAAAACATTTCACCATCTACTAATACTATTTTCGTATTTGGAAGGAAGGATTGAAATTCTGCTATATGCTTTTCTTGAAAAGGAAATGGTTCGGAAGCAAGTAAGAGCACATCAAGGTTTGCAGCAGCTAACTCTTCTTTCGTCACCGCGGGATATCTAGAATTACCTTGCACGAATGGATTATCAAAACCAAGTGTATGCAGGACATTATTAATATAAGTAGTGCCTCCAACAACCATATATGGTTTTCGCCAAATAACGTATGCTGCTTTTACATGCTCTTTAGGAAGAAGAGCAGAAAATGCTGTCTTGCTGGAAGTTATAAGTTGATCTGCTACTAGTTCTTTATTTGTTAATGAGCCTAGCGTTTTTATTAGTCGATATGACTCTTCTATCGACTGTACTTCCATAACGAAAACAGGGGCAATTTTTTCAAGTACTTGAACAATTTCCTTTGTATTTTCCTCTTTTTCAGCAAGGATAAGATCAGGTTTTAGTTCGATAATTTTTTCTATATTTACTTCCTTTGTTCCTCCCACAATCGGCACGTTTTCGACAGTTCCTTTAGGAAAAATACAATATTTTGTCCGACCAACTATGTCATTTTCCAAATTTAAAGCAAAAAGTGTTTCCGTAATTGCTGGGCAAATAGAAATAATACGTTTTGGTGGAGCAGGAATGTTCAACTGTCTGCCAAGATGGTCTGTCAAAGAGTGTATCATTGAAATCCTCCTTTTTAATTTGGGTAGTACAAGGTCATATTCAACCGAGTTAATACTTTTCCAGGATTATGATAGGTATGGGGTCTGTCAGCTTTGAAGCGAATGGAATCGCCACTTTTTATCGTGTAAACCTCGTTATTTACATGTATTGTAAGTTCACCATCGAAAACAGTTATAAGCTCCTCTGTTCCTTCTAAATGTGCATCAGCACTTAGAAATCCATTTTTTTCGATTTCGACCGAATACACTTCAAACCGCTTTTCATTTTCGAATGGGAAAAGGGGATACACTCGGTATTTTCCATTGTCTTCGGATAATGCTTGGATTTCACTTCCCAAAATAATTTCTGTATCTGATTGCGGAGCATTTATAAGCGTACTAAAAGAAGTTTTCAATCCATTTGCTATTTTCCAAATCGTCGTAATCGTTGGTGTCGATTCTCCTCTTTCAATTTGGCCAATCATTGTTTTGCTTACTCCAGTCAATTCCGCTACCTTTTCAAGACTTAACTTTTTGCTTTCTCTTAAAGCTTTTAAATTTCTTGCAAGGATGAGATGTATTTCCTCCATCAAAAACACTCCTTTTCTTGTTGGACATCATAACGTCAGTAATGTACAATAAAACGTAATCGTTATAACGTCTGTTTTAGACATTGTAACATATATCAGGATGGGGAGGTTCAATATGTCACTAGTATCATTTTTGTTATATGTTGTTATAACTAGTTTTACGCCAGGTCCAAATAACATTATGGCAATGCTATTTGCAAATAAATACGGATTTAATAAGACAATAAAGTTTTGCTTTGGAGTTGGTGCAGGATTTTTTGTCATAATGATATTGTCTAGTTATTTTAATCTAGTACTTCATAATTTCATTCCGAAAATTGAACTTCCAATGATGATTTTAGGAGCAGGTTATATGTTGTTTCTTGCTTTTAAAATAATTACTAGTAGGGCTAGTGATCAAGACGATGATGGAGGGAAATATAATGGTTTTTTGGCGGGGATGCTTTTACAATTTGTAAATCCGAAAGGTATTTTGTATGGCATAACAGTTGTAGGAACTTTCATCCTACCGAGTTATACGTCCAATATTAGTCTACTACTGTTTTCATTATTTTTAGCTTTTGTTGGTTTTCTGAGCACTAGTTGCTGGAGTTTGTTTGGTTCTGTTTTTCAGACGTTTCTATCGAAGTATAGAAGTCAATTTAATGTAGCGATGGCTTTGTTATTAGCTTACAGTGCAATTTCAATCTTTATCGGTTAGTCATTATAGAAAGAAAAAATCCCAAACTATCTTTTATAAATAAGAGTTTGGGATTTTTTGTTACACTGACCAGTGTGTTGGAATAGTGAGTACGCTAGGTAATTTTGTATGCACGTCTCCCTTTGCAGAGTTAAGCTGAACTTGAGTGAGGAAGATGCTTCCTGTGAAATCAGCCCCACTAAGATTGGCATCACGGAAATCAGTCCCTATGAGATCAGCAAATCTTAAGTCGGCATTTCGAAGGTCTGCGGCAATAAGAAACGCTCCTCTTAAGTTAGCGCCTATGAGATTAGCTCCTCTCAAGTTAGCTCCCATAAGATCAGCTCCACGATGATCAATTTTAGTTCTCTTTTTGGAATCTTTGAGCTGTAGTACTTCTTTGCGCACTAGTTCACTAGTTTGTAAAAGTAAAGAGTTTACATTTGCTCGATGTGACGGAATATCTATTTCTATAAGTGAATTAGCATCAAGCATAGTAAGTTGTTTCGTTTTATCTATGGTGATATTCAATTCCTTATGAATTGAGTGTGTCACTTTTAAGGCTAGAGCTTCTGTTAAATACCAAAGCATTTCATGAAGCTGCTGCATAATCGGGAAAACTTGAAACATGTTTTTTGCTATTTCAGGACTTTCACGCCAGTCGATTCCTTCGAAAGTGAGTTGAGAAACCTTTTGCCCTGCACCGAAACAATCAAAAACAGTACATCCCTTAAAACCTTTTTGTCTAAGGCTTTTATGAATGTTACATCGGAAATCTGCTTGCAAGTTTGGGCATGGCTTTCCTGCTTCTTTATCGATTGCAAAATCTGCTGAAGCTGCAAAGGGAAGTGCAGTACAGCATAGTCCGAAGCAATTCTCACAATCAGCTTGCAGATTCTCGCGTTTTGGATAATCACTATTTATAAACAATATCGCACATCCTTTAATTGTGTAGTCTGAATCTTCTGGAATGTATTTCGGATTTATTTTATACTAACATAGGAGATTTTATCAGTAAATATAAGGAAGTTTAGAAAGCGACTGTGTAACAGAATTTTAAATAGGAAGGAGATTTATATGAATTTTTTAGAAAAGGTATTTAATTGGATGTTAATAATAGGGTTGTTGTTATTGCTAGGAAGGATTACTACACTAGCGTTTAGATTTTTTGATATTCCATTTATCACTTTTTTTACAGATTATAGTATCGTTTCGCTTATCATTTTAATAATAGGTGTAATAGGGTCTGAAATTATGAAGCACAATAAATAGTAGATTGATTTATGTCGTGTAAGCAGATATAATCTGTTTATACGACATAAAGAGGTGCATGATAATAAAAAATATAAATGAGTACTTTACGGATATTTATTTTTATTTACATCCCAGCCAGCAAGAAATAATTTCACATCAAAGTGTGCGGATTTTACAATTGATTCAAAAGCAACAGCATGTCACAATTCAAGATGTAGCGCAGCATCTTCATATTTCACATAACACAGCATCTGAACATGTGAAAAAACTAGAGAAAAGCAAGTGGGTACAAAAAGAACGTTCGCAGGAAGATCAGCGTAAAGTGTATTTATCTTTGACAGTGGATGGTTGGATTATGTTGAGGGCGAATACGGAGTTGGATGAACGAAAATTAACAAATGCATTGGCAAAGCTATCGGAGGAAGATCAACAAAAAGTGTTGGAAGGCTTTCGATTGCTAAGTGAGGTTGTGAAGTAATGTATGTAGTTGTGAAAATTTTAGTTTCGGGACTTATTATTGGCTTTGTGACAGAGATTGCAAGGCGATTTCCAACATACGGTGGATTACTGGCAGCACTACCACTAATCAGTATTTTGAGCATCATCTGGCTAACGATTCAAGGTGGGGATGCTCAACATAATAATAAATTCATAATTGGTGTATTGATGGGACTCCCTGCAACAGCAGTCATGTTAGTTGTGATACATATTGTATTAAAACAATCATGGCATTTAAGTGTAGCAATCGTATTAGGTTGTGTAGCTTGGGGATTATTTTTAATGTGTCAAAAACTTGCTCTTAACTTTTTTGGATTAGCTTTATAATTTTACTATGCTTTTATTAGCTTAAAACAAATAAAAAAGCCTTCAAGTCAAATCACTTGAGTTCGAACTAATTGCTGTGCTAGAATCATTTCTTGTGAGACAAGAGAATAAAAATCACAGGAATTATACAACTCGGAGGAATTAAGAAATGAACATATTAGTAGTAAAAGCAAACAATCGTCCAGCTGCAGAGGCTGTTTCAAGTAAAATGTACGAAACATTTATGGAAGGGGTTAAAGACGCACAAGGTCTTAACGTAACTACTTTCGACGTATTCTCAGAAGATATGCCATACTTTGGTCAAGATTTGTTCAACGCATTTGGAAAAATGCAAAACGGAGAAGAATTATTAGATGTGGAGCAACGTATTTTAGCTGCTAAGCAAAAAGCAATGGACGCTTTAACAGCTGCAGATGTAGTAGTTTTTGCTTTCCCATTATGGAACTTAACAATTCCAGCGAAATTACAAACTTTTATCGACTACACATACCAAGCTGGATTTGCATTTAAATATAGCCCAGAAGGTCAATTAATTAGCCTAATGCCTGAGAAAAAAGCAATTCTATTAAGTGCACGTGGTGGAATTTACTCAACTCCAGAAACTGCACCAATGGAAATGGCTGCTACTTATATGCGTAATGTAATTGGTGGCGTATTCGGTATGTCAATTGAAGAAGTAATTATCGAAGGACATAACGCAATGCCAGATAAAGCAGAACAAATTATTGCAGAAGGTCTTGAAAAAGTAACTGCAGTTGCAAAATCATTATCTGCTGAGCTTGTTAAGGCTTAATAATAAAAGTAGAATCCCTTTCTGTTCAGTCGAGCAGAGAGGGATTTTTGTTTTAAGAAAGTATATAAAATACACATCCGTTGATTAACTTTTTTCAGAGTTTTATTCCAAGTAGTGTGTCTTAGTGAATAGCCCCTATGCCTTCGCGCTTGCCGCACCATGCATGAGCCAACTTGTGCTGCGCCCAAGTGGGTCTCATACTTCGGCTCATGCGGTCCGACGCGCTACGGCATGAAGTAAATCACTATCTACATAGGTTAGTAATCATAGGGCTTACCTATAAAATCTGACGGTCAATTTTCTATTTTTCAATGCTTTTACATTTTCAATTACTTACCTATCTGCTACTCTACGTTTTAGTTGGAAAAATGGAAGGCTTAGTTGGAAATGCATTCATTTGCTCTCTCTTTTAAAAAAATGGCTCCACCATTCTAAATAAGTAGCTGGCTCCATTGGATTGGAGCGAAAGAGGCGGCGACACCAGCGGGAAAAGCACGAGCTGAAGACCCTGGACTGAACGAAGTGAAGGAAGCGGCTGAAGCCGTGCCCGCGGTAAGCGTCCGCCTCTGTAGAGCAAATCCCTGCCGAAACCACTAAGACGTACTTTATGTAAAGTACGAATGAGGATGTACAGCAAGTCGAAAATGAGTGTTTTAGTTTTAAAGGATATTCTTTTTTTATTAGCACAAATTTTTAACAGACGTGATAAAATAAGAAAATTTTGTATGAAAAAGATGAAAAAGTACGAAGAAGATGACGAAGTATATATTAAAGGGAACTAATACGGAATTTGGCAAGAAACGTACATATTTGTGAACTTTATTAAAGAAGTGTGAAAAAGAAGGTCAACTTAAATTACTTATATGCATTTAGATTGTATGATAGAGAGTAGCATAAGAAAAGGAATGAAACAGAAATCATGCAAACAGACAATAATATAGAGAAGGACTCATCTACGCAATCAAAGCAAGCGTGGTCAACGATTTTAGCGAAAACTGTGAAGACGGGAATTATTAAATCAAATCTTATTCCAATGTTTGCAGGTTTAACATTGGCTTTGTATACGTACCAAATGAATCCCTTTGATAAAATTCCAGAAGTGTTATTTGCTTTTATCGGTTCAGCATTAGTAATAGCGGCAGCAGGGTCTTTTAATAATTTATACGACCGTGATATTGATCTCATTATGGAGAGAACGAAAAATAGACCAACCGTAACGGGGGAGATCAATCCAACGTTTGTATTATGGCTCGGTATTTTAATGGCTATTTCAGGAATAGGGATTCTTGCATTAGCGACGCCATTAGCTGGATTTTTAGGATTTCTAGGTTTGTTTTTTTACGTAGGTCCATATACAATGTGGAGCAAACGTCGAACGATTTATAATACGGAAATAGGCAGTATTTCCGGGGCAATGCCTCCACTAATAGGATGGGCTGCGATTCATCCAGATGTAACACACCCTGCAGTTATAGGACTTTTTTTAGTTACAGTTATTTGGCAAATGCCTCACTTTTATGCAATTGCAATTCGCAAACATGATGACTATAAAGCCGCTAATGTTCCGATGCTTCCTGTGGTAAAGGGGATTAGACGAACATATATACAAACAAATGTTTACTTAGTTATTTTAATAGCTGCTAGTTTTCTTTTTTGGTCTTTAAGTATAGGAATTACACTAGTAGCGCTTGTTTTAAGTATTATCTGGCTTGTTTTAAGTATTACTGGTTATAAAAAGAAAGACTCGGAGAAATGGGCAAAAACGTTGTTTATCTTTTCGCTTATTCATATGACGGTTCTATTCTCAACAGTTATTCTGTACTCATTAATCGGAGTATTTTTCAAATTGTACTAACCTTAGACAGTAAAAGTTGAGAAACTCGAAGGGGTGTTTTCATGATTCGGGCAATAGTGATAGATGATGAATTACTTTCTTTACAATCTAATACGCGGAAGTTAAAAGAATCCGGAGTTGAGGTTGTTAAGACTTTTTCAAATGGCTTAGATTTATTAGACGAGCTAAACGAACTCGACTTTCATGCTGCTTTTTTAGATATAGAAATGCCAAGTGTAAATGGATTGGATTTAGCCAAACAGATTAAAGCGCAGAAAAATGATGCTTGCATCGTTTTTGTCACAGCTTATCGAGACTATGCAATTGAAGCATTCGAACTTCAGTCGATTGACTATTTGTTGAAGCCAATTCTGAAAGATAGGCTTGAATTAACATTGAAACGAATTGAGAAACAATTAGATTTAACACCAGATTCGGTGACGACACCTGTTATTTCTTCGTTACAAGTAGTATGTTTCGAAGAATTTACTGTATACAGTAATAATGAGCCTATTAAGTGGAGAACTACAAAGGCAAAAGAGCTGTTTGCTTTCTTCATCACCCATTTACAAACGTATATTAATCGAGATATTATTATTGAAAATCTTTGGCCTCATACGGATTACCAAAAGGCAAAAGTACAATTACATACGGCTGTTTCTTATTTACGAAAAACATTAGATGCGGTTGGTTATCCAGGTGTATTAGCATTTTCAAATGAAAGTTATTCGTTAAGATTAGAGAATTTTCATTGTGATGTAATAGAGTTAGAAGAAGTGCTTGATCGTTGCTTGGATGTTAATGAATATAATATTGCGGAGCTGGAACGAGTTATGCATTTGTACACAGGAGATTATATGACGAAGAATGATTATGAATGGGCTTTGATAAAAAAACAGCCTATTCGTCATAAAGTATTATCATCTCTTGAAAAAATGATAGATTACTATACTCAAAGAAATATGCCAAATAAGCAGCATGAATACTTACAATTGCTTATTTACCATAGCCCATATTCCGATTCTACAGTACAACGGCTTATGCAATGGTATATTCAGGCTGGTAACCGTGGAGAAGCGATAAAGCTTTATACTAACTTTAAGTCTACATTGCATAAAGACATCGGTATTACTCCTTCGGAAATGGCAAGTGAATTGTACGAGTCCATCTTAAAATAAAAGCGTGTTGTAAATGGCTAAGCCTTTACAACACGCTTTTTTAATCTGTTATTACGCTTTTCGATTTCGTCGGTCTTTCATTTTGTCTTCTAATGCTTCGGTATTTATCATCGTCTTACCAAGCGTGAGTAATGCGACAAACATAACCCCAGTTCCGACGATTAAGTAAAACATCGTGAATACTTTGCCAAGGCTAGTAGCGGGTGAAAGATTTGTGTCCATACTCGTTGGGATAAGGCTAACGACGCAAAAGTAAATAGCGTCTAGTATACTCCAACCTTCTTTTGTTGTATAGAAGATAGTACCTGAAAGAATGATAAAAAACAACGTAGTAAATAAAGACAAAAATATTGGTTCCTTAAAGGCTTTAAATAGTGCTTTTATCAATCGTTTTAAGGTTAATATAAACGAAAAAATGTTGTTTCCACCTTTCTTTTTAAACAAATGGATTGTAAAAACGTCCACCATTGATGAACATAAAGACAACCATTAATGCGAATAAAAGAAATGTAATAGCGATAGCGATATAATCTCTTTTTACAAAGTTTTTAGCGCTATACCAAGTTCGATTATTACGCTTTCCAAAGCCTCGTAAATCCATTGTGTTACTTACCGTTTCGATGCGATCTAAGCTCGAAAAAATGAGTGGGAACATAATCGAAATCATATTTTTAAACCGCTTACCTAATTTTTCATTGCTTGATAGATCAACACCACGGGCTTGTTTAGAGCGAGCAATCGTTTTGAAATCACGCTGAATATCTGGGATATATCGTAACGCAATAGAAACGGAATAAGCAAGTCGATAGCTTACGCCAATTCGATTAAGAGAAGCGGCAAACTCGCTCGGATGTGTCGTTACGATGAATAATAAAGCAGGTGGAATAACCGCAAAGTATTTAAGTGTAATATTAAATTGATAAAAAAGCTGCTCAAGTGTAATTGAATAACGACCAATCGATCCTGTAATTGCATGCGAAGTGCCGTATATAACAGTGCCATGCTGTGGTGCAAATAAGTAGATGGCAACATTATTTAACAATAAGAAAAACAGGATGAATGCAAGTATAAAGCTAATTTCTTTTAGTTTTACTTTCGATATAAAAAACACAACAATACTTGCAACTAAAATAACGAATAATACACGAGTATCGTATGTGAACATTACTGCAGACGACCAAAGGAGAAAACAAATCAATTTAGTAGCCCCAGTTAAACGATGAACAATGGAATCACGTTCAATATAACTCAGTAGCCCGTTGCTCATCCGCACGCACCTCCCGGTCATATTGGATAAATTGCTCTACGAAATGGGAAGAGTCAACCATGTTGAACTGCTCTGCTAGCTCGTATAAAGAAGATTCCTTTAAATTCGCTGTGCGAATAAGATCTGTATTAGATAAGATACGAGCAGGAGAATCATCTGCTAGAATGCTTCCATTTGATAACACAATTGCGCGATCTGTGTACTCTGTCATTAAATGCATATCATGCGTGATAAGTACGATAGACATTCCTTTGCGAGCAAGTTGTTCTAAAAATGACATTAGCTCTGTCGTATGTCTGTAATCTTGTCCAGCAGTTGGCTCGTCTAGCAATAGAATAGAAGGTTCTAAAACTAAGATAGATGCAATTGATAATCTTTTTTTCTGTCCATAGCTAAGTGCAGAAATTGGCCAGTTTCTAAATGGATAGAGACCGCAAATTGTGAGCGTATCTTCTACTCGTTTTTTAATTTCCTCTTCATCTATATTTTTTTGTTTTAATCCAAAAGCAACTTCTTCAAAAATGATTTGCTCGGAAAACATATGATTTGGATTTTGCAAAACAAAGCCTACACGTTCTGCTCGGGCTTTAATCGAATCATCTTTTGAATCAATGTTGCCAAAGAAGATGGAGCCTTCACTCGGCTTTTCGAATCCACAAATGAGGGAAGAAAGGGTGGATTTCCCCGCTCCATTTGCTCCAATCAGGCTGATCATTTCACCCTTATGTAATGTAAAAGAAACATCACTAATCGTGTTTTCTTTATTTGGATAATGAAAGCTTATGTTTTTAAGAGATAGTACAGCCTCGGAAGTATCGACTTTATGCGAAACAGCTTGTACATTTTCTTGCCAATGAATTAGCTTTTCGCGAAAATGTGGCTTCGATATATTCTCCACTTTTGTTAAAGACATATCAGTTGATAATTCACAGCCTGCATACTTCAATGCTTTAATATAAAGCGGTTCTCTTATCCAATTTTCTGCTAATAGAGAGCTGGCAAGCACTTCATTTGGTGTAATATTTGCAACGATTCTTCCATGGTTCATCAATATAATTCGATCTAATGGTTGTGATAGAACATCTTCAAAACGGTGCTCCACAATAATAATCGTCTTTTTCGATTCTTTTTGAAGCTCGTCAATAAGCAACATTGCTTCTTTTCCAGAAGCCGGATCCAAATTCGCTAGTGGTTCATCGAATAATACAACTTCAATATCATTCACAAGTACCCCCGCTAGTGCAACTCGCTGTTTCTGCCCACCAGATAGTTCTGGTATACGTGCGTTTAAAAAGGAGGACATATGAACTAGACTTGCTGCTTGTTTCACACGTTCTTTCATTTCAGGAAGGGGCACTGCATTATTTTCTAATGCAAAGGCAATATCTTCGCCTACAGATAGCCCAAGAAATTGTCCATCTGTATCTTGTAAAACTGTTCCTACCTTTTGTGAAATAGCGAAGAGATCAAGATTCTGCGATTCTTCGTTTAAAATTTTGAGGCTGCCTGTAATATTTCCTTTATACGCAAAAGGAACAAGCCCGTTCAAACAATGAACGAGCGTGCTCTTTCCTGACCCAGATGGGCCGACAATACAAACTTTCTCTCCTTCATAAATAGTTAAATCTATATTGTGGAGTGTAGGTTTTGATTGACTATTATATTGAAAGCAAAAATCTTTAAACTCGATAACGGGTTTTTTCATGTAAATCTCCTTATCTACTTATTCCTCGTAGCTCAAGCTTCCCTTTTTAGTTCTTGTTTTTGCATAAGCTACTAAAAGGATTGTACCAAGAATACCGACAGTAATGATATTACTTAGTCCTGCAAAGATACCTTGCGCGAAAACTTTGTTCGTAGGTTCAGCATAAATTATAATGTCTAAAATAGGGGCAATTAGACCCCAACCAATTGCTTGAATGACTACTTGCACAATGTTAAACGTAATAATTTTATTTGTACCGAACTCGCCGTTTTCTATATTAAATTGTTTGTAGAATAAACCAATTCCAAGTCCAATGAAAGCAGAGACGATTACCCAGCTCCACCAAACCGAACCGTACATTAGTAAATCAGTTAATGTATGACCGATAAAGCCAACAAATACTCCTGCAATAGGACCAAATAGAATAGAAATAAGTGCTAAAAAGGCATATGCAGTGTTGATGTTTGTATCTGGAATACCTGAAGGAATTGCAACAAATCTAGATAAAATAAAAAATATTGCGGTACCAATACCAATTGCAACAATTGTCTTCGTTGAAAAAATAGATTTCTTCATTTCGTTTTCCCCTGTCTTTTAATAAATTTGTGGAACAATTAATTATATACAACTTTTTCAACTTTTTGAATAGTCACAATCCAATTTATTCCTGTGCCAATGCCATAAGTGTCTGCAAAGGATTTTTGGTTAATAGCAATAGCGATATTATCCAAAGAATTTATATATAAAAGAGGGACCCCGATTTGAGAAGCAGCGAAAGAGCGACCATATACTAATGTACTTTCATAAATTGTACGTCTATCTGTTGTAATAGAAATTTTGAAGGAATCGCCATAATCTCCTTCTAGTTGTTTAAACTGCAGTCGGCTAATATTTGTCCACAAGTTTCCGAACGGGCTATCAATTACATCGACAACACCAGTAATGACTTCATTTTCAAGTGTAGACTCTTTTAAAGGTAATTCAACAATAGAATCTAGAGAAAGAATTGGTCCAACATTTTCAAATTGAATGGCACCTGCTGCAAGACGAGCACCAGTATAGGCATAAATATCACGACCATGGAAAGTATGGGACTCGCCAGAATTCGGCAGTCTATTTACAGTTTCGTCAATTTCACGGATTTCTTTAATGCCAATGTGTTTATACACATGCGTTAGTGTTCCATTATCAGGAGTAACAATATATTGGTTCTTCTTCGTTTTCACGACGACACTTTTTCGATCAGAGCCAACACCAGGATCTACAATAGATACAAATACCGTTTCCTCGGGCCAATAATTAATCGTTTGTAGAAGTCGATAAGAAGCTTCCCATATATTATATTGTGGAATTTGATGTGTTAAATCGAATATCGGCAAGCCGCGTTGTACCGAATTTGCCACTCCATGCATTGCGCTAACTGCACCATCACTAATACCAAAATCTGATTGTAAAACTAATAAACCTTCACTCATGTTAACATCCTCCTAGTTGATTTTAATTTTTTTGAATAAAAAAAATCCCGCCCTCATCAATCGTATAGATTGAAAAGGACGAGAATAATACTCGTGTTACCACCTTTTATGCGTTACTTATTCACATAAGTAACCTCAACAAGTACAAAATCCTTTCGTGATGGATTTTAGACTGTGGTATTGATAACGGGTACCAAATCCCGCTTACATTTCAAGCGCAACAATGTGCGTGTTCAATGTAGTGCTCAGAGGCCATTGTTCAAACGGAGTTTTTCTGCTTCTTTTCAGCTACCGAAGCTCTCTAAAAGAAATTCTGCCATTCTACTTTTTCTCTTCATCGCATTTTCTTATAATAGTGAATTTACACCCTATTATAAAAACTGTCAAGCATTTATATATAATAAAAGCTATTTGGATTTATTATCTTTGAAAAAAAGGAATCTCTATTAAAAAAGAGAATATAAAATAACACGCGTGTTGATTAACCACTTAATATTATCGTTCGTTTTCTACATAAAATACGTCTTAGTGAGTTTCCGCTGGGATTTTCGCTACAGGGGTGGACGTTTTCCGCGAGCGTTGCCTCAGCCGCTTCCTTCGCATGCGCTCAGTCCAGGGTCTTCGGCTA
Source organism: Psychrobacillus sp. (assembly GCF_032154225.1). Lineage (GTDB taxonomy): Bacteria > Bacillota > Bacilli > Bacillales_A > Planococcaceae > Psychrobacillus. The sequence continues at coordinate 247,783 of NZ_JALDYF010000003.1, read as the reverse complement.
ACGCTGTTCCCGCCGGAGTCGCCCCCCTTTCGCTTCAATCCATTAGGGCTGGCTACTTAGTTAGAATGGTGGAGCCATTTCTTAAAAAGAGAGAGCAAATGAATGCATTTCCAACTAAACCCTCCATTTTCCCAACTAAGTAGAGGGAAGCTAGATGAAAGTGTAAAAGCATTGAGAAGAGGCAAATTCTTCGTCACTTATTATAGATAAGCTCAAATCTCCATGAATAATAACCTATATAAAAAGCGAAACACTTGTTGCCTTAGCGCGTCGGGCCGCATGAGCCGAAGTATGAGACCCACTTGGGCGCAGCACAAGTTGGCTCATGCAAGGTGCGGCAAGCGTGGAGGCATAGTGTTTATTTCCTATTAGCACAAATTCCCAATAAACAGGATAATCAACAAACGTGATAAAATAACAGTAAAAATTAAAAGAAGGGTGTGGAAAATATGTGTCATGCGAAGGATGTTTTATCGGACCAGCTACTAGCAAATGCAAATGATCCAAGTTGGTATTTACCATTTTCGGACTCAGTGAAAGGTTTGTCTGAGGAAGAAGCATTTTGGAGGCCAAATAAGGATAGTAAAAGTATTGCTGAAATTGTGTACCATTTACTTTATTGGAATGAAACATGGCAAACAAGGTATAGGAAATCACATGTAAATGCAGTGCCATCTATAGGGGATAATGATAAAAGTTTTATCATTCCAGAAGGAAAAACATTTTATGCTCTAGCAGAGCAATTACTTGAGGTGTTGCTACAATGGCGTGATTTACTCACAAAAGAAAAGGTAGAAAGTGAAGTAGTGGGATTTTCAGAGTCCGTCAACTGGTGGCAGGTGCTTGGAAATGTTACTACCCACAATGCATATCATATTGGACAAATTATCTACATTCGAAAGCTTCAAAAAAGCTGGCAGGTGGATAGTGAAATAAAGCCTGGTTAGATTGTTCCTAACCAGGCAATTATGATTAAATTAATTCCCATTCTTCACGTAAAATTCCCATTCGGATCGAGTCATAGTATACACCATTATACAAACGTACTTTGCGGATGCGTGCTTCCATCGTCATACCTAACTTTTCTCCAACGCGAATCATACGTTCGTTGCCAGACCATGTTGTGTAACCGACACGAACGAGTGGCATTGTCGTAAATAAATGTTTCATCCATAATGTGAGAGCCCTTGTTCCAATACCTTGTCCCCAGCTTGGGGCTTCATGTAGTCCAATGCCCATTTCAAGCCATTTAGAAGGTTCGTGCTCCCAATAATATGAAACAATTCCACGAACAACTCCGGCTACTTCAACTGCCCAAAAGTTTTCCCGCTCAACGTAGGAATGTGCTTTTTCCATAAATTCATCAAAAGGAACAGCTTTATATTCATAATAAGGCGCATCCCATTTTTTCCACTCAGGAGTTTCGTCTTTACACATTAGTTCCCATAATCGAGGTAAGTCCTCCAGTTGAATCGGTCGAATAATTACTTCTTTATCTTGATAAAACATTCAATTCCTCTTTTCATGTCATAATTTAAAAATCACCCTATTGGACTGAAAAGAGATGGCGTATGCCTGTTACTTTTCAATCACCATTAATAAGTTTTTCATTTGTAACACTCCTCTCAACTAGATAGATACTATTATAGTTTATTATTCTGAATAGTTAAACCTAATGTCTTTCAATGCTTCACATAATTGCTCAACAGAGCTAACGATTATCCCATTTTGTTTGATCAAACCAACTACAAATAAATTTCGGTACATAAATTGATTTTCAGTTCCATCAGCTACTAGTGCTTCTATTTTTTTCGTGTTGTCTCGCCCTTGTTGACGTGTATCTGTATAGAGTGCGAATATTGGACGATTCAACATAGAAAATGCTCCGATTTCTGCAGCAACTCCAGCATCAATTTCAACTCCGTCAATAATAGCGACTAAAAAATCGCTTTCCTTTAATGCAGCAATGTCAGCATTAGCAATTGCTAAACTATCTGCATAAGCCGACTTATCATTAATAGCCCCATTTTCTTGCGGCACATATAATTCGACTCCTGGAATCGTTGCTCGTACTTCTTTGGCAACCAATTCGTTCACCAATCTATCTCCTAAACCAAACAATCCATTCGCTAAATATCCTTTTTTCATCACCATTCCTCCAATTTCCATCTATATTATTGTAGGGAAAAGTTTGTAAAAAGCAAAGGAGATAAAGGAAATAAACAACTCATGACGAATTAATTGTTATGAACATTTACTTTCATAAAAGGAGGGATTTGAATGGATTTATCTATAATAGAGCGAGCTGAAAACCAAACATTGCAGTCAAGGCTTACCTCAATTCAAACAATAGAAGGAAATCCGATGGGGGTGTATCAATTAGTTAAAGGAAATACATATGTTTTTGCAGCGGAAAATATTCCTGGACCAGCATTTAATACAGTACGAGGTTTAAGAGAAAATGACCTTCCATATTTAGTGGATATACTAGATTTTTATCACAAGTTATCGATTGACTTTCGAATCGAAATTACGCCTCCAAATAGTTCAGAGCTTTTATTCAGAGCGTTAATAGACAAAGAGTTTTTTCAGTATGGCTTTCATGCATCTTTTGTAGGGGAAGCTTCGCAAATAAAAGAGATTAGTAGTTCAGCCTATGTCGAGGTCCATTCTTTAAAGAAAGATGAATTTGATTTATTTGCTTCTATTTATGTGAAAGCTTTTGGTCTTCCAACCTTTATTCAAAACGGTATTAAGCAAAATAATGAAGTTCTTTTTGAGGTGCCTGGATGGGAATTTTATGTGGCATATGTAAAGGGCATACCTGCTGGAATTGCCGTGTTATTTGTTAAAGATGAAATTGCTTCTTTAGCTGCAGCAGCAACATTACAAGAATACTGTAGTATGGGAGTACAATCGGCATTACTTCACAAGCGTTCTCAAGTAGCTATTGAAAAAGGTGCCAAGTATATAACAAGTGAAGCTACTTTCGGAAGTGTCAGCCATCGAAATATGGAACGGGTAGGTCTCAAATTAGCGTATACAAAAGCACTTTGGAAAAAGTTTTAGTCGTGGGAAGGAAAGAGAAGGTGATTAATTTATGACGGACATGCAAAAAGCAATAGAAGGAATCAAGCAATTACAGAAGATAGATCGGCCCTACATTATTGGCATTGATGGATTAAGTGGCGCCGGTAAAACGACGATAGCAGAAAGAATGAAAGAAAAGCTGACGAAAGAAGAATATAAATTAATAGTTATTCATATCGATGATTTAATCGTGGAACGAGCGAAAAGATATAACACAGGATATCCAGAATGGTATGAATACTATACGTTGCAATGGGATGTGCAATTTATTAAGGAAAATCTATTTGGGGCAGTACATCAAAATCAAAATCATCTCAATTTAAACTTTTATGAAACGGAAAAGGACCAATGTAATCTGAAAAGAATGGAGTTATCGCAATGTACTTTGATACTAATCGAAGGAATCTTTCTCCAAAGAAAAGAGTGGAGTACCTTTTTTGATTATATGATTTATCTAGATTGTCCAAAAGAGACAAGATACGAAAGGGTTTTACAGCGGGATGCATACATAGGTGATATGAATGAAAGGATAAGTAAATATGAAAGAAGGTATTGGATAGCAGAAGATTACTATTTTGAAAAAGAAAACCCGTTACAAACTGCGGATATTATTATAAAAAGTTAGGTTTGCTGAACAAACTAGTAACTATCATCTCTATGTAAAACAAGACCATGGGACTGAAGATTATCCCAAGGTCTTGTTTTGTTTAGCGTAAACACATGAAGATTAGATAATCGTACGAACGATAACTTCTCCAAGGTATCGTCCTGTGTTTGCTGGGTCGTATGGCAATGTTACAGGTGCAACTACTGTCGTTGTTACATTAATACGGACAGTGTCTAGTACAGCTAGCGCAAGTAATGTGTCTGCTGAAAGAGTTACCACATTCTCAGGATTTGAACCATTTGCACCAACAAATAAAGGCACAGTCAGTATAACTATCCCTAATACGTTAACAACTTCTAGAGAGGCTGATACTGTTACCGTCTCATTTCCTGCAAATGCATAGAAAACACTAACTGGTAAACCTAAATTAATAATTGGCAGACCTGGAAGGTTAAACAGAGTATTAAATGTTACGGTTTGACCAGATGCAGTATTCGGTGACCAAATATAGTTTCCATTTCCATTGATTAATGGTGTAGATGGTGTTGTGAATACCGCAGGAGTTGGAAGACTAGCTGGTGGTGCTGCTGTATCCGCTACGACATTAGTATTAGAAGGTGTAGTAAAAGCTTGTAAAGCTAATGGCATATAAATTCCCTCCTTTCAAAATATATTTGTCAACAGGTGACATAATCTTATATTATGCACTTTACTAAATGTTACTTGGACAAAGTACCAATTCTAGTAAGAACATTTATTAGAAACATAGAACCTTCTGATTTTAATAAATGAAAGATTAAAACAGATAGTAAAAAGTATTTCCCTTCAGTAAGGACATCGTCTATACCATTGTTCTGTTTCTATAATATATATATAAGGAAGAATCAAAATCAAAGTTCTAAAATATGAACAAAAGGAGATATTTTTATTGAAAATACTACTTGCAACGTTTTGGATTATTCCACATGTAGGTGGAGTATGGAATTATATGAGTCAACTAAAAAAAGTACTTGAGTCTCTTGGTCACGAAGTAGATATACTTGGGTACGGTGAAGGGAATAAGTACGTTTATATTGTAAATGAATTTCGAAAAGTAGAAAGAAGTTTATTGCTTCCTCTAGTCAATGATAAACTGAACGTTCAACTCGAGCCAGAAAATTATGCCGATCCAGTAGTGAAACATTGTGAAACGGAACGTCATGTTTATGAGTTAGGCGCTTCCTATTTGGGTTTAGAAAAATATGATGTTATCCATACTCAAGATGTCATTTCAACAGTATGTTTAAATCGAGTGAAACCTATAGGTCCCACATTAGTAGCTACCCTTCATGGGTGTGTAGCTCATGAGATGCGACTTCAAACTAATTCCTCCCCTACTTCTTACATGTGCAAGGCATATTTTGATGAACTTGAGCATGTCGGAGCCACATCCGCTACATTTACCATCGTCGCAAATGAATGGTTAAAAAATATTTTAACGGATGAATTTCACGTTCCAAATGAACAGATTAAAATACTTAACTATGGATATGACACAGCAAATTTCCTGAAAAAAATAAAGGAAAAACCTTTTATTCAACTTCAGCACCCCGTGGAGCGTCCAGTTGATAAAAAAACAATTTTATATACAGGGCGACTTGTGGAACTTAAAGGGGTACATCATCTAATCTCTTCTCTTAGCCATCTTAAAAAAATTCGAAGTGATTGGGTGTGTTGGATTGTTGGAGAAGGAGAAAAGCGAGCAGAGCTACAAGTACAAAGTAAAGCCTTGGGAGTAGAAAACGACATTTTTTTCTTAGGAAAACGAGAGGACATACCTAAAATACTGTCTAATACGGATATTTTTGTTCTTCCTAGTCTGATTGAGAACCAATCTTTATCCGTAATAGAAGCACAAATTACTGGGAAAGCTGTAATTGTTAGTGATGCAGGAGGATTGCCTGAGATGGTGGAGCATGGAGTTACAGGGTTAATATCACCAGTGGGAGACGTAATGAGTTTATGCAACAATCTGGAATCATTAATAAAAAATGAATCTTATAGACAAGAACTAGGTTCTAATGCTAAAAAATGGGGAATGGTGCATTGGTCTCTAGAAGCGGGAGTAAAAAAAGTGGTAGAGGTATACGAACTTGCTCTTTCCATAAAAGGTGGTGTTGGAAATAGTGAAAATTAGATTGAAAAAATCCTATATAACTTTAAAATATATCCTATAGAATAGACTTTTTTCAAAGTGTCTATTCTATAGGGTACATTTTACATTTCAGATGTAAGGCTTTTTGAATTTCGAAAGAAAAGAGAAGAAAATCTATTTCGAAATCCAGGCATAATAAAAAAGAGGGATGAACTTGAAAAGTATTTTGGCATTTGAAACATCTAAAGAGGCGTTTACGCATGAAGAACTAACAAATGAAATGATGGGAAAGCTAATAAGCTATCAGCAGCATCTAGAGCAACATTTTCAGTTGAGTACATTACCAAAAGGCGTTATTTGGACAAATGATCTATTAGCAACAACGACTTTTTCGAATATACCAATACCTGCATTTACGAGAGAAGACTTTATTTATATGTCTCCACAACTAGAGGTTTGGCAAAGTTTATTGGTGTCCCAATTAGAAAGTAAGGAAATGGATGAAATTCATGCATTTTATGAGAACTTTAGTGAGGAGCATCTCTTTATTATTCTTGCCCACGAATTGACGCATCATATTGATCTATTTGTAGATGAGTTTGATGATGAAAGACATGATAGTATTTGGTTCGAAGAAGGAATGTGCTTCTACTTGCCAAGAAAATTTTGCTTGTCTGAAGCAGAATTCCAAAAGATAACAGACATTGAACAGTCGTTGGTTAATTGTTTTGTAGAGGATTACGGCATGCATAGCTTAGATGAATTTGGAATGGCTTCTTACAAAGGGTCCGTTTCGAGTATTATGTTCGACTACTGGCGAAGCTATATTAAAGTAAAATCGTTAATTGAGTATGCGGATGGAAATGTTCATCATATATTTAGTTTATATAAAGAATGGCATGAAAAAGGTCGAGAAATCCCTTTAACAAAGTATTTTGAGGAAAGTCAGAAGTAATAAAATACTTCATGCCCGTACCTTTTCGACGTTTTTTTTCGTTTATATAAATGAAAGACAAATATGGAGGAGGGAAAAACATGCGGCCGCTTGTTGAAAAGACTCCCGATGAAATGAATGAAGAATTTGAGATGGCTGTTTTGCCATATATGCACGTCCTAAGAAAGTACTGTCTATCCTTAACGAGAACAAAGTGGGATGGAGAAGATTTATTGCAGGAAACTCTCGTAAAAGCGTATAAAAGCTGGATGAAGACACCTAAACCAATGGCGAAGGCTTATTTATATCGCATTGCTTCTAATACATGGATTGATAAACACCGCAAACGAAAAATAGAAGAAGATATGAATCGGGATTTGAGTCAATTGAAACGGGAAGATGATTTTGTAGTGGCGTCGGTCGTTCCTGTAATCAGTAATTTATTGAGCGAACTGACTGCCAAGCAAAGAGCAGTAATATTGTTCATTTTCGGGTTTGGCTATACAGCAAAGGAAACAGCAGGGTTGCTTTCTGTTAGTGAAGGGTCTGTTAAAGCGGCACTTCATCGTGCTCGAAAGGGTTTCAAACGTATAAACATTCATAGCTATCTGAACGAACTAGATGAAGAAAAAACACTACCTTATATAACTGCTTTGAATAGTGGAGATCCAGATGCTGTCGTACGTCTTTATCGAAAAGAAATGCAAGAACCGTTCATGCAGGACGGAAAAAATAAGTCTGTATTTTCTTCAACTCCAATGGTTCAGTCTCTTGTAGGTAGCAATACTTCTTATGTGCTTATCCCCATTTCGAAGAAAAATGGTGGGGTTCTATTCATTCCATTTTATCAATTAGAGCTAGCTGTTTTATTGTCGCAAATAGCATGGTTGAAGCAAAAGGAATTTTTAGCAGTAGCATAGAGAGGGGAAATAATATGTCAAATCTTATTCCGTATGTAGTGGACCAAACAAGTCATGGAGAGCGTTCGTATGATATTTATTCGAGGTTACTGAAAGATCGAATTATTTTTCTAGGCTCAGAAATTAATGATGTTGTAGCGAATAATATTGTGGCGCAAATGCTGTTTTTAGAGGCAGACGATCCAGAAAAGGATATTTCTTTGTATATTAATAGTCCTGGTGGTTCAGTAAGTGCTGGTTTTGCTATATACGATACGATGCAAATTATTAAACCAGATGTACGTACGATTTGCACAGGTTTAGCAGCATCATTTGGGGCTACGATATTAGTTGCTGGTACGAAGGGAAAACGATTTGCTTTGCCGAATAGTGAAATCATGATTCATCAGCCACTCGGGGGAGCACAAGGTCAAGCAAGTGATATTGAAATTAGTGCAAGGCGCATTTTGTTAATGAAAGAACGGATCAATAAGATTTTTTCAGAGCGCACAGGTCAATCAATAGATAAAATTGCAAACGATTCAGATCGTGATTATTTCATGACGGCGGAAGAAGCGCTAAACTATGGGATAATTGATCAAGTTATTTCGTAATATGTAAAGAAGCTCTTCATCCAACTGGGTGAGGAGCTTTTTTAAAGGTATTAATAATTCCTTTGTCGAATAAACATTCTTAAGGTATAGAAAATTTGAGTGCTTTAACTAATATGGTGTAAAAAGGAGTTTTTTTATTGTATAAAAATTATGGAGCTAGGCATATTTTTATGGCGATTGGCATATGTGTTTTATTCTTTTCTCCAATCATTGTACTTATTGTACCTTTAGCGCTCGTTGAAATATTGTACTATCAAAAGGAGATATGGCTTACATATACACCGAAGGAAAGCTTTGTTGTAGTTGGTGTAGCCATGTTTTTGATCGTATTGGCATGTGCATTACTTTGGCTGTTAAACGTAAAAAAAGTGGCAATTGGAATAAGTGTCGTTTGTTTGTTGTCAAGTAGCGTATTATTTTATATGGCATCTTTCCCACACGTGACATTGTCTGATGAAGAAATTTCTTATCGAACGCTATTTTCTAAGCAAGAACAAACATATAGCTGGAATGAACTCGATCAATTTCTTTATTATGTTGTAGACAAAGAGGACGACGGATTATCTTATTATGAGTTTTATTTTAAAGATGGAGAAATGCTGACGATATCTCAAAACTATTATGTGTCGGATATTCAAATGCGTTTAAACCAAAAAGTGAGATCAGTAGGTGTAGATGTTGATTACATTGAATAATTTGCATAAAATGAATGAAGATCACGTATGTTAATTATCCTATTTCTTGAAAACTCATGCTAAACAGTGCGTCTAAGTGAATAGCCACTATGGCTTCGCGCTTGCCGCACCTTGCATGAGCCAACTTGTGCTGCGCCCAAGTGGATCTCATACTTCGGCTCATGCGGCCCGACACGCTATGGCATAAAGTAAATCTCTATCTATATAGGTTCGTAATCATAAGGCTGAACGATAAAATGTGACGATCCATTTTCTATTTTTCAATGCTTTTATATGTTCATTTACTTTCCTATCTGTCACTCTACGTTTTAGTTGGAATTTTAGCGCATTTAGTTGGAAAAAAAGTAGGTTTAGTTGGAAAAATTTTTAATGGAGGGATAGCTTGAAAGTTTCTGACATGCTCCATTGGATTGAAGTGAAAGAAGCAGTTGAAGCCGTGCCTGCGGTAAGCGTCCGCATCTGTAGTGCAAATCCCTGCCGAAACCACTAAATTGAATAGAATGGTTAATCGACAAGCGTGAATGAAGATATAACTACTACGAAACGGTAGCTGTTCATATAGAATAAAAGGAGAATTCATATGCAAATTTATACTTACAAACAGCCTATTTCGATTGAAACAACACCAATGACATCTGTTTATAATGATAATGGTGCCTTTGCTTATACGTTTCAACGGCATTATAGCAATGGCGTGAAGCGATTCTTTGATAAGCTGTTAATGGATTTTCGTTATTTTTTACGTTATCACGTATATGATACAAATGATCAGCTTATTTTTATGTGTAAAAAGATTTCAAGAAAGGGCAGAGTGTACTACGAAGCAGTCGATTATGTGCATGAACATAAGTATATGATTGCCTACGATACGTGGAAAGAACTTGTCCCTGATTTGATGATTTCAGATGGGAAGATCCAGATTAAAATACATAAAGAAATGGAAGATTGGTCACGCTTTACGATAAATGATAAGGAAATTGCTCGATGGAAGGCAGAAGTAATAAGTGATGAGTTTAGAATGCAGCTAGAAGTAGCAGAAGATTCTCCGATTCAGCATGCCGCATTCTTTATAGCAATTAGTCAGTGCACATTGTTTATTGGAGCATGATGTTTTGTGCTCTGGTAGTTGAAAAAAGCGTGATCTAAAAGCTCGGTTTAATCCTGCTTTTTAGAACGCGCTTTTCCTAATAATGTGCATTAAATTGCTTTCCGGAGCAATCTAATTGAGCTTATTCAAAAATCCACCTTCAGTTAATAGATCTAAAATTTCCTTCTTGGTCATTAGTTTTTGATTTGCATTTAGTAAATTAGTAGGCAATGCTGAGACGGTACTACTAGAAAAATTTGGAGAGATTCGAATTAAATCTTCATTAAAAACACTTGCTAGCGGTTCCTCGTTTTCAGCTATTAATACTTCGTGAATTTTCTCTCCACTCCTTGCGCCAATCTCCACTATTTTAACGTCTTTCTTTTCGAAGAAGTCTATTAAAACTTCCGCCAAGTCGAGAATTTTACAAGCGTTCATATGCATGACAAAAATCTCTCCGCCAGTTCCTAACTCAGCTGCTTGGAGAAGAGTTTTTATAGCATGCTGGGGTGTAACGAAGTAGCGTGTCATCCTTTTATCAGTAATACTAATTTGATTTTTTTCTTCCAATTGTTTTAAAAATAATGGTAGCACGCTTCCACTACTACCTAGTACGTTTCCACCTCGGAGACATAGGAACTTTGTGGTAGAATTTGCTTCATTTGCATGAAGGATTAGTTTTTCTCCAAGTGCTTTTGTCATCCCATAGGTGTTAGCTGGGTCAGCAGCCTTGTCTGTGGATACATAAATTACTTTCTTTACCTTATTTTCGATAGATGCTTCAATGATATTATGCGTTCCTAGTACATTTGTTTTGATTGCTTCTAACGGATTTTCCTCGCATATTGGCACATGTTTCAATGCTGCTAAATGAAAAACGTAGTCTACTCCCGAACAAGCTAAATTCATAGCCTCTTTATCTCTTATATCTCCAATGCAATAATTTAATTTTGTATCATCAAAATTTCTACGCATTGTAACTTGTCTATTCTCATTTCGTGATAATATTGTAATTTTCCTAGGGTCGAAAGATAAAAGTTGTTTTATTAACTCAATACCCCATGAGCCTGTCCCCCCGGTTACCAGTATCGTTGAATTTGTAAACACAATATTTCCTCCCATTATTTTGTTGTTAAATGAATATCATTTAACATCGCTTCCCACAAGCTATGATTGCCCTCCCATTTATCCACGTTCGGGAATTCTATTGAACATACTTTTTCTAAGGGACAATGTCTCTCTACCATCCCACTAACAGAAGTATGATTGATAAGTAAGACACTAAAATCTTTTTTTACTAATCTTGATAAAACATCTTGTAGCATTGCTGCATCTTCTAAATCCCCTTCTGTGCGAACAAATAATATACGATTAGAGGATTCCATTGCAGTAAGGAACCGTTGAATTCTACGTTCATATTTTTCCATTACTTCGAAATAGGAATCTAAGTTCTTCAGTGTATTTTTCCCACCATCAAAGTCATGGTTGGAAACAAAATTATAGCCATCGTCGGATACACAAATAAAATCATCTGCATATCCTATGACACGTAAGTTTTCATATTCCATAAATCCAAGGAATCTATTTTCAAGTACTAAGCTTACTGCTGATAGTTCTGGGCTTGCTAGCCAGTCAAGTACTCCAGAATAGGGCCTTAGATTATGCTTTTTTAGTTGTATAGATGCCAAGCAAAGATCTCCTAAGCTGAATATCGCATCATAATTCCCTTTAAGTTGAGCTAACTCCATTTTTTCACCTCCTACTAGTTAATTCACAAGTGTGGAATCAAATCATCCTCCTTGTTTAGTAGTTAATGCGGAAAAAAAGAATTAGAAAGGGCTAGATTCCTACTTATAAAAAATTTTCACGTCAAGAAAGGGAGTTTTATAAAAAAGTATCATGTCTTTTGATTATCCTATTTCTTGAAAATTTGTGTTAATAGGAAAAAAGAGCACCCTTAAAAAAAAATCTCGTTTTCGACTTGCTTTACGTCCTCATTCGTACTTTAGGTAAAGTGCGTCTTAGTAGAGAGTTTCCGCTAGGATTTTCGCTGCCGGGAGGGCGCTTTCCGTGGGGCGGGCGGTGAGCCTCCTCGGTCGCTATCACTCCACTGCGGGGTCTCACCTGTCCCGCTTAATCCCACAGGAGTCGCCTCCCTTTCGCTTCAATCCATTAGTGCAGGTTACTTAGCTAGAATGAAAGCCCTATTTTTGCAAGGAGAAACGATCATACTTCTATGTCGAGCAAAATAGACTTTCTTAACGAACAGCTATTATATCTTTGCTGTGTAGGCGACAAGTGTTTCGTTATTTATATAGGTTTTTAATCATGGCAGCCCATTTATAAAATGTATGATATACCATCTTGTAAGTAACGAAGAATTTGCACTTTGCACTTGTTACATACTTTTAGCTTTTCATTTACCGTTCATTTTCAACTATAATTTTCAATTCTAAATAAGTAGTATTCTTTTTTGCGACGAGTAACCGCAGGAGCATTCTCCATTAGATTGTAGCGAAAGGGGTGGCGACTCCGGCGGGAAAAGCGTTAGTCGAAGACCCTGGACTGAGCGCATGCGAAGGAAGCGGCTGAGGCAACGCCCGCGGAAAGCGTCCACCCCTGTAGCGAAAATCTCAGCGGAAACGACGCACTTTATCTAGAAACCGGTCGATAATATAAAATGGTTAATCAACAGGCGTGAAAAAGTATATAAGTTAATAGAATGGATTCCATTACAAATGAACATTTTTCATTTGAAGAACGACTATAAAAAGCTTGTCGGAAGGGCCGTAGCCACTTTCAACAAGCTAAATTTTTCTGTTTGTTTTATAGACTAATATGAAGCTTGGAGCGAGTGGAAACTGCAACACTAAAAAGATTATTAGTTAAAAATCATGTATTTAATATATTTATTTCTGGATTGAAGTTAATGACTTCCATAATAATTGGGGTCGCTGCTGGAATCTCAGAATCCTCTGTTAGCGATATTAGTAACGAACCAATTCCATCCTCGCCTGCTGTGTATGCAAAATTGTCGTCCATCTGTAATACACCATTAATATATACATTAAAATAACTATTATTTAAATTTAGTGTAGGCAAATCTTTAACAATTTCACCACGGTCATCTAAAAACTCGGATGCATTAATCTTATACGAACTCACTTCTGTTATGGTCTCGGGCACTTCATGAAAAAAACGAGCAACCATCGGTGAAGTTGACACACTTTGTTTAGGGATTACAGAAAGCTTAATAATTTTTAATGACAAACTTTTTCCTCCTTTTAAGATAAGCGGCATCTAACAACATATGAAGCCTAAGTAGAAGAGGTTATACAGAAACAAGAAAGTTCTTGAAAATGAGAACAAGGACCTAGTTCATACACATATTTTATTTTGCTTGGATACAATGATTTTATAGTTTGAAAATGGTTCCTATTTCATTTCAAATAACAGGAGGATTAGGATGAAAAACCAACCATATGTACCGCATAAAACGAATATGTATTTCCCGAAGCCTTTGATTATCCCACTTACGGTGAATAGAGTAGAGTCAAAAGTTACCCATTTGAAAGAAGCAAGCAGTCATGAATTTTTTGTGTTATCAGACGGAAATAAAAGGATTTATACGGAGAGTGACGCACTTAGTGAATATGGTATTCAAAAAATATTGGATCCGTCAACGGTCTCCTATATGAATCTTTTTATAAATGGTATTTTGCAACCAAAAGTGAACTATGAAGTTACAGAAGGAAAGATCGTGCTATTGACTGAAGATATTCCATCGGAAGAGTGCCCAATCATTTTACAGATGATTACAATTTGAGAAGTATTTGATGAAATACCGGAATCGCCCAATCTTTTTTCCTATGTTTAAAATAAGTATAGGGTATACGGTTAAAACAGGGAGATGTATATTTTGAAAATATTGCTAGCGACGTATTGGCCTATTCCGCATCTTGGTGGAGTATGGAATTACATGACACAGCTTAAAAATAAGTTGGAATTGCTCGGACATGAAGTGGATATGCTTGGTTACGATGAAGAAAATTTAGATATTTATCTAGTCAATGAAGGGAAGAAGGTTTCTAGAGATAAGTTGCTACCTTTATTGCAGGCTAAATTGAATACAAGAAATTATCCTGAGATTTATGAGAATAAACTGGTCGAGTATACAGAATTTCAACGGTATATTTTTGAACTTGGAGCAGCTTATTTTGGATTAGATAAATATGATTTGATACACACACAAGATGTTATTTCTACTGCATGTATAGATCGAATTCGTCCTCGTCATATCCCACTTGTAGCTACTTTGCATGGATCGGTGGCGCATGAAATACACCATCAGTTGACCACTATTCATAAATCGGCTAATTCTTATATTGCAAAAGCTTATTATGATGAGATAGAAAAGAATGGAGCAACTTCGTCTGAAATTACAATCGTAGCGAATAATTGGTTGAAAAATATTTTGACAGATGAATTTAAAGTGGCTGATAAACAAATAAAAGTACTCCGTTATGGATTTGATACGGAGAATTTTATTAAACAAATGAAAGTGAAGTCTCATATATCATCTCCGAGAAATAAAAAAATTATTATTTATACAGGGAGATTGACTGATTTGAAGGGCGTACAATATCTTCTTACGGCATTAAGTAAGTTAAAAAAAGTAAGAGAAGATTGGGTATGTTGGATTATTGGCTCAGGTACTGAGGAATCGAAACTACGCATTAAAAGCAAGGTTCTTGGGTTAGAAAGCCATGTGCATTTCTTAGGAAAACGTGATGATGTACCATATCTACTAGCAAAGTCAGATATATATGTTTTACCAACATTGTTAGAAAACCAGCCTTTATCACTTATTGAATCACAAATAGCAGGAAAGGCGGCCATTGTAAGTGATGTAGGAGGGCTTCCTGAAATGGTAGAACATAAAGTGACAGGCTTGTTAACACCTCCTGCTGATTCTGACATGCTGTATGAAAACTTGAATTTGTTATTAAGCAACGAACAGCTTCGTAAAAACTTGGGATCTAATGCGAAAAAATGGGGAATGACACATTGGTCAATTGATCAAGGAATAAAGAGTCTTTTAGAAGTTTATCAAGAAGCCATTTCAATGAGAAAGAATGGTGAACAAGATGTCCCGAATGATTCAATTCTTTAAAGTTTTATTCTTATCTTGGTTCGAAAAAGGAAAGGCTTTTTGTAAAAGGATATGGAATACTGTCTTTGGGAAAAAAGAAGAATTAGAAGATAAAGAAGATGTATCAGCAGCCAAATACAGCTCTTTATTTTCCGAGTCTCAAACAGAGGAGGATATACTCGTTTCTGGAAAGGTGTGGGACCGAGTAAAAGATGTATTACCGGAAAAATATACTTTTCCGAACCCTGATACAATGGATTTCTTTTCATCTCTGAAAGCAGATTCCTATGACATGTTATTTCACAAACCTTCCCCAGCTCCTGCAATGTATGTAGATCGTGATGTATGGAATGAAATTGAGAAAAACTTACCGGGAAACTACGTATTACCGAGTCCGCTCTTTGATAAAACGTTGAAACCGATGGGCAGTGAGTATTATGATAGCCTGTTCACACGTCCGCTAGGAGCACCAAAAGTTTTTGTAGATAATCGAATTTGGGAAAAAATTTTGACGAACCTTCCAGAGAATTATTGTCTCCCTGATCCTGAATCTAATTTACTTGTGCATCCTCCCCAAGGTAATAGTTATATTTCAACGGCAGCAACACCTCAGTTAGACAAATCTTTTTAACTTTAGAAATCTATTTCGATGAATGAGCTCTGGTGAAAGAAACCATTCATTCATCTTTTTTTGAAAGAGTAGAGCTTCGATTTGGTATGTGTCCCATAAGTTGACCTAAGTAGTGCATATAATATGGAAAACTGGATAGGAGACTAAATATGAAGGTAATCGTTTCAGGTGGAGCTGGTTTTATAGGTTCACATCTCGTGGATGAACTTATTTCAAGAGGGGTAGAAGTCCATATTTTGGATAATTTAGTTTCTGGAAAGCTCGAACAGGTAAATCCACATGCTCATATGTATGTCGTTGATATATGTAGTGAAGAGGCAAGGAGAATCGTAGTAGATGTTCAGCCAGATGCATTTTTCCACTTAGCAGCACAAGCCGATGTGGGGAAATCTGTTCAGCATCCTAAGTATGATGCTGATGTAAATATTATTGGAACGATTAATATGTTAGAAGCATGTCGACAGGCAAAAGTGAGGAAATTTATTTTTGCTAGCACTTCGGCTGTATATGGAAACTTGAGCAAAGATCTCCTTTCAGAAAAAGATGTTTCAATACCTGCATCTTATTACGGTCTTTCTAAGATGACTGCGGAGTCTTACATAAGGCTTTTTTATGAGCTTTATAGACAATCGTATACAATTCTTCGATATGCAAACGTTTATGGACCTAGGCAAAAGCCTAAAGGGGAAGGCGGAGTAGTGGCTGTTTTTCTCGACCGAATTAAAAAAGGTGGACATATTCACGTACATGGGGATGGACAACAAACTAGAGATTTTATTTATGTTAAAGATATAGTGGCGGCTAATATTGCAGCTTTAGATCGGGGGGCGCAGGAAACAATACAAGTCAGTACCTCACAAAGAACTTCTATTAATGAAATCTTAGGTCTGTTAACGGATACTTATGGTATTTCCGTGGACAAAGAATTCACAGATGCAAGAGAAGGAGATATTAAGCACAGTTGCCTTTGTAATGAAAAAGCGAAAAAGTTATTGAACTGGAATCCTGCTTACAAAATAGGAGAAGGATTAAAAGAAACACATGCTTATCATAATGAATTGGATGAATAGGGAAAGTTGGTATGAGTAAGGAGGAAGGGTATTGATAGGGCATAAATTCTTAACTAAGTGGATGAAGTTATGACAATTAAGCCTAAGTTAATGATAACAGGAGCAAATGGTTTTACTGGTATTCATGCTTGCGATTACTTTAAGAACGCTGGGTATGAAATAATAGCTGTCTCTAGAACTTTTTCCAAAAGTGCATCTAGTAAAGGTATTGATTTGGAGTATTGTGATCTAACTAACCGACATCAAGTGAACGACCTAATACAAAAAACAAAACCAGACATTTTACTTCATCTTGCTGGACAAAATCATGTTCAAAAGTCTTGGGAAGATCCTATTACATCATTTGAAGCGAATGTGATGTCTACAGTATTTTTAGTCGATGCAATCCGTAAAGTGAATATCAACTGCAAAGTAATTATTGTTGGTTCTGTTCTTCAATTCGATATAGGCGAGATTAGCTCTCTTCTACATCCATATAGTCTAAGTAAAACTATTCAAGTGTTAGTTGCGCAGTCTTGGGAATTATTGTATGGAATGACAATTATGATTGCAAAGCCTACTAATTTAATTGGTCCTGGAGTTTCAAATGGTGTTTGTTCGATTTTAGCAAAGAAAGTTTCCGAGATGGAGTTAAAGAATGCAGATAAAGTACTTGTTGTGAATAATTTATTTGCACAGAGAGATTTTATCGATGTGAGGGATGTTATTCGTGCATATGAGGTAATTTTCAAAGTAGGAGAATCGGGATTAGTTTATGATATTTCTTCTGGTCATCCAAGGTATTTAAAGGAAATTACAGATACTTTGAAAACCTTATCCAATGTAGATTTCACGATACAAACTATGGAGGACACTATAGAAAATATTAATATTATCACCTCATCTAAGGTACTTTTTGATGCTGGGTGGAATCCTCTTATACCGTTTGAAAAATCTATGGAAGATCTTCTTCATTATCATAGAGACCAAATTTTATAACTAGATACACATGATGATTCACCATTTTATTCAATTTAGTTGTTTCGGCAGGGATTTGCGCTACAGAGTCGGACGCGGGAATGGCTTCGGCCGAAGTTCGGTCCAGAGTCTTCAGCTCGGTGCTCCTGCGGTTACTCGTCGCAGAAAACATCTGCTATTCTCGTTGGTGTCGCCGCCTCTTTCGCTCCAGTCCAATGGAGCATGTCAGAAGCTTTCAGTATATCTATCTATTGAAAATTTTTCCAACTAAATGTGCTGAAATTCCAACTAAAACGCAGAGTGACAGATGGGGAAGTAAATAAAAATAGAAAAGCATTGAAAAATAGAAAATGGACCATCACATTTTATCGTTAAGCCCTATGATTACGAACCTATATAGATAGAGATTTACTTCATGCCGAAGCGCGTCGGGCCGCATGAGCCGAAGTATGAGACCCACTTGGGCGTAGCACAAGTTGGCTCATGCAAGGTATGGCAAGCGCGAAGGTATAGTGGCTATTCACTATGACAAACTATTTAGCGTAAATTTTCAAGAAATAGAATAATCAACAGACATATCCCTAGATATTAAAATAGTTATTATTTATTTGCACATTTTTCTGAAAATAAAGTAACGATCGTTTGTGGAAAATGTGGTATTTTTAATATATATGGAAATGCACGAAAGGTGGAGTAAGCAAAATGTTAGGGCAAAAAAGAATAAGAGACTACGGAGTACAAATAGGTAGACTAGAAACGGGGAAATACAACGCCATTACAGACGTAGCAGGTATTACAGTTGGACAAGTTACTTTAAGTGAGGGAAATATGCAGACAGGGGTAACTGCTATTATTCCACATCCAGGAAATACATTTAAGGAAAAACTAATTGCATCCTCGCATGTGATCAATGGTTTCGGAAAGTCGATGGGGACAATCCAAATTAATGAACTAGGAACTTTGGAAACGCCTATTTTATTAACAAATACATTAAGCATTGGAACAGCAGCTGATGGACTAATCGAATATATGCTAGAAGACAATCCAGAAATCGGCAGAACGACTGGAACCGTAAATCCTATTGTTGGTGAATGTAATGATATGTTTTTGAATGACGTTAGAGCGCGCTTTGTAGAAAAAGAGCATGTATTGGAAGCATTAAACAACACATCAACAGAATTCCTAGAAGGCGTTGCTGGAGCAGGTACTGGCATGCTCTGCTATTCATTAAAAGGCGGTATTGGGACAGCTTCTAGGCTGATGGAAATGGATCATGGAACATACACGATGGGAGTACTTGTTGTTACGAATTTTGGTATTTTAAGTGATTTACGTGTGAATGGAAAAGCAGTTGGACAAGAGTTGAAAGAGGCAATTTTGCAAACGAAGGAAGAGCAAGATAAAGGATCTATTATGATGGTTGTTGGGACAGATCTCCCAGTATCGGAAAGACAGCTGAATCGAATTTTAAAAAGAACGGTGACAGGTTTATCACGAACTGGCTCGATTATTACAACTGGAAGTGGGGAAGTTGTTTTTGGTTTTTCAACAGCAACAAAAATTCCGCATGATAAGCCTTCGGAATGTTTGTCTTACTCAACGATTCATGAAGAAGATATGGACTTAGCATTTCGAGCAGTTGGAGAGGCAATTGAAGAGGCAGTACTGAATTCGTTAGTAACTGCAACGCATGTAGTTGGTAGAGATGGCAATGAAAGACCTGCTTTACAGGATTTATTAGCTCAATATAATATTAAGCTTGTATAGGAAACGATATTCTTGAATGAAGGGGAAGGGATAATGATAGATAGAAAATTATTCGCTGCTTTTCTTACTTCTGTATTGTCTTACTTTCTATTGCCTCTTGTTATTATGCAGCCATATGGTACTTATTTTGAAGTAGCGTTTGCTGTGAGTATTGTAACGGTTCCTATTATCTTTACGTATGGAATTTTTACTTCGATTTTAGCGGATCGTATTGCTCGCAAAGGTGAAGCTACGATAGAGCCTATACTGTTTTTATTGCATATAGGTTTTGGTGTCTGTTTCACAGGAGTAGCTTTTTTAATCTTTTATCCTGTAATCGAAGAGGACTTTTTTATGTATGCAGGAATAGTTTTTAAATGTGGAATGGTATGTTCCTTAATTTATTATGTATTTGATTTCTTGTGTAAAAAATTTCTACGAATATAAAGTTGCTACTATATTAGAAGTATTTATAAGTAAGGAGGATGTTCATGAATATTTCTGCCATGCTGAAAATGACTATATCGATGGCTATTTTCGGATCCATTGGCTTTTTTACAGTGAAAACGGGTATTCCAGCAGCTGAGCTAGTGTTTGTACGATGTATTTGTGCAACTCTTTTCTTAGGGGCATGTTGGTTTATTACTGGTCAGCACAGAGTTGAAGTTTGGAACAAACGAGAAGTTATACAAACAATGATATGTGGTGTTTTTCTAGTATTGAACTGGGTGTTTTTGTTTAAAGCTTTTGAAGAAATGTCTATTACAATTGCGATTTCTATTTATAATTTAGCACCTATATTTGTTTTGATCATCGGAAGTTTGTTTTTAAAAGAGAGAATGACGATGACATCATTGTTTGCTATCGTAGTATGCTTTCTTGGAAGTATATTCATAATAGGCATTCAAAACTTCACCACGCCATCAAGTTTCATGAGCTCTGGATTTGTTTGGGCACTGCTATCAGCTGTATGCTATGCGATGACGATGATACTTGGAAAAGGAATTAAAGGATTAAGTGCGTATGCAATGACCTTTGTGCAAACTTCGATGGGTATTTTAATGCTGTTCCCATTTATGAATTATGATGTTTTCAACGGATTAAGCATGTCGAATTGGTTATACATATTAGGGACAGGCTTGATACATACAGGCTTTGTTTACTATTTATTTTTTGATAGTTTAAGAAAACTATCGACCGTTATTATTTCCGCATTGGTTTTTGTTGATCCAGTAGTAGCGATATTACTCGATACACTGCTTTTAGATTTCCGCCCGTCTATTTTACAAACTGTTGGGATTGCACTTATTTTTGGAGGAATTATTTATACGCTTGTTAAACCGAATATACTTCAGGTAGAAAACACCATTCAGAAATTATGAATGGTGTTTTTAATTATTTAATGAAAAGAATAATAATAATTAAGTTTAATATACTAGCTTAAAGTGTTATTTCATTTTTAGGAAACTACTTTAAGAGGAGTTATAGTATGGGACTGTATACCGTTAAAAGGTTAGTAGCTATCGTCATTACTTTATTCATGATTATTACATTGACTTTCTTTCTTATGCATTCTATTCCTGGTGGTCCTTTTACAGGAGAGAAAAATGTTCCTGAAGTGGTAATGAAAGCATTAAACGAAAAGTATCATTTGGACGACCCTTTGTGGAAACAGTATGTCGATTATTTGAAAAGTGTAGCGCAGTTTGATCTAGGGCCTTCTTTTAAATACGAAGGAATGACTGTCAATGAGTTAATAAAGGCTGGTTTGCCTGTCTCAGCAAAGGTTGGGTTATTCTCCATTATTCTTATTTTATTGGTAGGTATACCAATTGGAATTTTTGCGGCCCTTTATCAAAATAAATGGCCTGACACGTTGGCAATGTTACTGGCGACATTAGGTGTCACGATTCCTTCATTTGTAGTTGGGACAATACTCCTTTATGTATTTTCGCTAAAACTAGGCTGGACACCTGCTTATGGAATTGACCAATGGCAAGGATATATCTTACCTGTTGTAGCACTTTCAGGATACTCACTGTCTTTTATTTCTAGATTGACTAGGTCAAGCATGATCGAAGTTTTTCAGCAAGACTATATGCGAACTGCTAGGGGAAAGGGGTTACGAACTTCCAAAATTATTGTGAAACATGGTCTTAGAAATGGCTTAATACCTGTAGTGACGGTAGTAGGGCCACTTATTGCCGCTATGCTTACGGGTTCATTCGTAATTGAAAAGATTTTCGCACTTCCTGGGATTGGCCGGCATTTTGTACAAAGTATAACGAATAGAGATTACACAACTATTATGGGAATTACTATATTTTATGCTGTTATATTAGTAGTCATCATATTTATCGTGGATTTAATCTATGGATTAATTGATCCCCGAATTAAATTAAATAAGGGGACGAAGTGATATGGCAAAAGATTCAATAGAAAATGCGATGTCTCAAAAACGGCCTGTTATAGATCCTTCCCTATGGAACCAACTTTTGGAAATCGAAAAGGATGAAAAGAGTCTATCTCATATTAGTTTGACTTACTCACAGGATGTTTGGAGAAGGTTAAGGAGTAATAAGGGAGCGCTCTTCGGTTTAATTATCATCATAGCTCTTATTCTATTTGCACTTATTGGGCCATTACTGACCAATCATTCATATGATGATGGAACTTTAACTTTGTCTAATATCCCACCGAGATACGAAATATATAAAGTGAATAACGAGTATTTTTATCTTCATAAAAACCTGAAATTATATTTGACGGAGGAAGATGGAAGTATTATTAAAATGCTAGAAAAAGATAGTGAAGATTTGTTTAAAAAACAACTTATTTATGCAGTTGGAAATGGCAATTTAATAATTGATTACAGCACAAAAAATATATTAACGCTCATCGATGAAAATGGAACCACTTTTGAAAGTTATAAAAACGTTGCGAACAAAACTAATTTATTGGGCACGGATCATTTAGGAAGAGACTTATTAACGAGAATTATGTATGGGGCAAGGGTTTCTCTTCTTGTAGCTGTAGTTGCTGCACTGGTCAATTTTGTTATTGGAATGATGTATGGAGGAATTGCAGGTTATTTCGGGGGAAAAGTAGATAATATCATGATGAGAATCGTGGATATTATTAGTATTATTCCATTAACTTTATACGTTATTTTAATAATGGTTGTTCTTAATTCTGGGCTATTAAGCATCATAATTGCTCTAGGATCTGTATATTGGGTTGATATGGCCAGAGTAGTTCGTGGACAGATGCTCTCTTTGAAAGAGGAAGAATTTGTTTATGCCGCTAAAACGATTGGAACGAAGCCACTAAAAATAATAACAACTCATCTTTTACCAAATGCTATGGGAGCAATAATCGTTACATTAACGATGCTTATTCCAAGTGCCATTTTTACGGAAGCGTTTATGAGTTTTATAGGACTAGGTGTCACTGCCCCAATGGCCTCATGGGGAACGCTTTGCAACGAGGCGTTAGAATCGATTCGGTCATTTTCCTATCAGTTGTTTTTTCCTTCTATCGCAATTTGTATTACAATGATTGCTTTTAATCTAATGGGAGATGGCTTAAGAGATGCTTTGGACCCGAAGCTTCGTAAATAGTTTTCACTTAATTCAGGAGGTGTGGCATGAAGCAAACAATGAATGAAAATACACCATTACTTAAAGTAAATCATTTGCAAACATCGTTTTTTACACACTTTGGTGAAGTGAAAGCAGTTAGGGATGTTGATTTCACTATAAACAAAGGTGAGGTTGTTGGAGTTGTAGGTGAATCAGGAAGCGGAAAAAGTGTAACAGCTTTGTCCATTCTTAAATTGCTTCAACATCCCGGAAAGATCATAAATGGCAACATCACTTACAAAGGTGAAGACTTGGCTCGTAAATCGGAGAAAGAGATGAGGAACATACGAGGGAATGAAATATCGATGATTTTTCAAGACCCAATGACGTCATTAAATCCCTTAATTACGGTAGGTGAACAAATTATTGAAACAATTTTAGAACATCAGTCTTTAAATAAGAAGCAAGCAAGAGAAAAGGCGTTACAGCTTTTGAAAATGGTGAAGATACCAGATGCTGAAAAGCGAATGACTGATTACCCTTTTGAATTTAGTGGAGGAATGCGACAACGTGTAATGATTGCGATAGCGCTTTGTTGTGATCCTGGATTACTTATAGCTGATGAACCAACGACTGCACTTGATGTAACGACTCAATCACAAATTTTAAAATTGATGAAAAGTCTTAAGTCGGAATTTAATGCATCCATCATGCTTATTACACATGACCTTGGTGTAGTAGCGGATATATGCTCAAAAATAATCGTTATGTACGGTGGCATGATTATGGAGGAAGGGACAGTAGAGGATATATTCTACCACTCCAAACATCCTTATACGCAAGGGCTTTTAAAGTCAGTACCTAAGTTAGATATGGATCAAAACAAGCGTCTTGAACCAATTAAAGGTTCTCCACCTAACTTGATAAATCCCACTGAAGGATGTCCGTTTGCACCAAGATGCGATTACGCTATGAAAATATGTACCATTTCTTGCCCACAATATACGTATATACAAGAGGGGCACAGATCTATGTGCTGGGTTTTACACGAAGAAGCACCTTTAAGTGACTTCGTGAGTACAGGGGGTACAAAGGATGTCTAATGAAAATATGTTGGAAGTGCATCAGCTGAAAAAGTATTTTCATATGGGCAAGAAGCTATTTAGTAAAGAGCCTACTTTATTAAAAGCGGTAGATGATGTTAGTTTTTCAATTAAGAAAGGTGAAACTCTTGGATTGGTTGGCGAATCGGGATGTGGTAAGTCGACAATAGCTCGAACAATTATTAGGCTTCACGATTCAACGTCAGGAAAAATAGTATTAGACGGGGTTGATATTACTGATCTAAAGGAAACGGAATTAAAATCCCATCGGAAAAAAATGCAAATGATTTTTCAAGATCCATACGCTTCCTTGAATTCTAGAATGACAGTAAAGGACATCATTTCGGAACCACTTTTAGTGCATCAAAGTAATTCTAGACATGAAAGAATGGATATTATCGAAAATTTATTGAATAAAGTAGGGTTGAAAAAAGAGCATGCGACTAGATATCCACATGAATTTAGTGGCGGACAAAGACAACGAATTGGTATTGCAAGAGCTCTGGCAGTTAACCCAGGTTTCGTAATATGTGATGAACCAATCTCTGCACTAGACGTTTCGATTCAAGCGCAAGTAGTAAATATGCTACAAGATTTGCAGGAAGAGATGGGATTGACTTACTTATTTATCGCACATGACCTGTCGATGGTGAAATATATATCTAATCGTATGGGCGTAATGTATTTAGGGAAGCTAGTTGAAATTGCAAATAGTGAAGATGTATATAAAAATCCTGCACATCCTTATACAAAAGCATTACTATCTTCTGTACCTTATTTGGATCCGAAAGCGTTGAAAAGAGAAGAAGATGCACTATTAGATGGAGATATGCCAAGTCCGTTAAATCCTCCAAAGGGATGCCGATTTGTTTCTAGATGTAAATATGCAATGGAAGTATGCAAACGAGAAGAACCGAAGCTCAAAGAAGTAGGTACGGAACATATGGCAGCTTGCCATTTATATTAAAAATTGAAAGGGGAAGTTGATGAAAAAGAGAGGGAAGTTTTTATTATTCTATGTCATTCTTTTTATGTTAATTGTAGGATGTAGTTCAACTCAAACAGAAACAAAAGAAGAGGAAACAAAGGCACCAGATCCAGTTGCACCGGATACTGGGGAAGTGGAAAGTAAGGATTCTCAAAAGATTGTTTATGTACTCAACAATGAAGCAGATAAGCTAGATCCAGGGCTTACCGCAGAAACGTATGCTTCTCCAATTTTGTCGAATGTGTTTGAAGGATTAGTACAGGTGAATGATAAATACGAGCCAATTGAAGGTGTGGCGAAGTCGTGGGAAGTTAGTGATGATGGTCTTATATACACATTTAATATTAGAGAAGATGCTAAGTGGTCGGACGGAACTCCACTGACTGCGAATGACTTTTTCTATTCTTGGACGAGAGTAATGACAGCTGCAACTGCTTCTGACTATTCATTCATGATGTATCCGTACATTAAAAATGGAGAAAAGTTTTTCAACGGAGAGGTAGGGGCCGATCAATTAGGTATTAAAGTTGTAAATGACACGACATTGGAGGTCACGTTAGAATCTCCAGTTCCTTATATGATGCAAATGTTTGCTTTTTCTTCCTATTTTCCTGTTCAGAAAAGTGCAGTTGAAAAAGATCCAGAAGCATGGCATAGAAACCCAGCAACCTATGTTAGTAATGGACCTTTTAAGGTGCAAGAATTAAACTTCGGAGAGTCGTATATCTTAGTTAAAAATGAAAACTACTGGGGTAAAGATGACGTGAAGCTTGAAGAAATTAAATTCAGTATTGTACCAGAGCAAGCAACTGGCCTTACAGCTCTAGAATCAAACACCGTGGACGGTATTAACGGAGTTCCTACAGCGGAAATAGCTAGATTAAAATCGAGTGATGATCGCTTAATTGTTCTTCCTGCACTAGGTACTACTTATTTCTTGTTTAACAATCAAGTTAAGCCTTTAGATGATGAACGAGTTAGAAAAGCATTATCTTTAGCTCTAAATCGAAAAGAAATTGTTGAGAATGTCACACAAGGGGGGCAACAGCCAGCGTTTGCTCTCGTACCAAATGGCATGATTTTGGAAGGGGAAGACTTTAGAGAAGCAGGCGGATCTTATGGATTAACAGAAACTGGAGATATTGAAGAAGCAAAGAGATTACTTGCTGAAGCTGGTTTTCCAAATGGCGAAGGTTTTCCTAAATTATCTTTAAAGTATTATTCAAATGATACGGCTAAAAAAGTAACAGAAGCGTTACAACAAATGTGGAAGAAAAACTTGAATATTGATTTAGAATTGAAATCTGCTGAATGGAAGGTTTATTATAATGAGATTTCAAGTTATGATTATGCTATTGGAAATATGGGATGGGGCGGAGATTATGCGCATCCAATGACGTTCTTAGATGTATTTGCTTCACAAAGTCCAAATAATACAACGAATTGGAAAAGTGAAGAATATGATAAATACCTAGAACTTGCTAAAAGAGAATTAGATCCAGCAAAATCACTTGAAGCGATGCATAATGCAGAAAATATTTTGATAGAAGAGATGAGAATTCTTCCTATTTATCATAGTACAAATGTAATGATGATGGCTGAGCATGTGAAGGGCTGGAATAGAAGTATTCTTGGTAATATTTATTTCCGAAATGCTTATGTGGAAGGTAGAGAATAGTAATGGAGCAAAAAAATCCAATTGCAACAATTAGTATGTCCAATGGCAATAAAATTCGTGTGGAGCTGTTCCCAGAAGTTGCACCAAATACAGTAAGAAATTTTATCGACCTTGCGAATAGTCACTTTTTTGACGGTTTAACGTTCCATCGAACAATTTCTGGATTCATGATTCAAGGTGGAGATCCACTTAATACGTGTGAAGGTGGACCAGGCTATTGCATTAAAGGTGAATTTGAAGAAAATGGGCATCCTAATGATATAAAGCATGTCGAAGGTGTCATATCAATGGCAAGAGCGGGAGATCCAAATTCGGCTGGCTCACAATTTTTCATCATGCACAAACCAGCGGCTCGATTAGACGGAAAATATGCCGCGTTTGGTAAGGTAATTGAAGGGTATGAAGAAGTAGAAAGAATTGCGAATGTGCGAACAGGTGAAAATGATAAACCGTTGGAGAAGCAAGAAATGGTGGAAGTGACAGTAGAACTTTTCGATGTAGTTTATGAAAAGCCAGAAACACTTGCAGAAGTCTGAACGACAAAAAAGAAAGTATATAAAAATGTACCATGAACACAGGGTTTTCGGTAGAGAGGATTTTGCTACAAGCGGACGCTTTCCGTGGGGAACGGCTTCAATCTCCTCGTAGCAAAAAGACGCTCCTGCGGTTACTCGTCACAGAAAACATCCGCTGTTCACACTCGAGTCGCCGCTTTTCACTACATCCATCCAGCTTATGGGAGTGTATTCATGCTCTTCCTGCTTAAGCCGACTCATGAAAGAGGAATAGAAAAAAGTTCATCAACACTTTTAATCAGAAAGAGTCCGACAATTTTCTTATGAAGTAAATCTGTCATTTGTTTCTACACTTTATGTCCAAATGTAGAAGTGTCTCTTTCTAAAAACCTACAAAGAGTCGCCCAAATTGCATCTTTGGCGACCTGCAAAGTAGATAGAAATGACTTGCTTCTCCTATTGCCAAAAGTATTTAACTATCTGGCACGGAAGTTTCTGGCGAGCAGAAGGCGAACATATGCCATCCGATGACCGAAGAAAAAGCTTGTTGGAAGTGGCGCAGCCACTCCCAACAAGCTTTAAAAATTTTATCGCTAAGATGTTTTTTTTATTTCTCAAAAATAGCTTGGATATCATCTAACATTAAGTTAGCAGCCAATACTCCACCAGCAGTGTTCCAAATAGCATCACTAACCTCATGAACATTTCCACTCTTCACAGCACTTAAATTATTCCAAAGAGGATCTGTAGTCCACTCTTTTGCTGTATCAAGAGCAGCAGGGTCACCTTGTGGAGCGTATGTGAAGTAGAATAGAACATCGCCATCCATTTTAGGAATAACCTCTTTCCCTACTTCTATAGCAAGATTCCCTAATTTGTTGTCAGCAGTAAATAATTCAGCTTGCTGAGCAGCACGTTTAAATCCAAGTTGATCGAAAATAACTCCGGAGAAGGAATCTGTATAGTAAATGCGAGATTTACCAGCCATGAATCGAACGACAGATACTTCTTGATTAACTTTATCACCAAGACTTTGCTTCACTTCTTCTAAGTGGACATCAAATTGGCTTAATACTTCCGTACCTTTATCTTCAAGGTTTAAAGCTTTTGCATATAATTTGAAGTTATCTTTCCAGTCGCCTCTTAAAGTTTCAGAAAAGACAGTTGGAGCAATTGCACTTAATTGATCATACACAGCTTCTTGACGTATTTTAGTACCTATAATTAAATCTGGTTTTAATGCAGCAATTTTCTCTAAATTAACTTCTCCCTCAGTTCCTACAACTTCTACGTCTTTCATCGCATCTGTAATATGATCGTACCAAGGGTCTCCTAGCCAAGATTGAACAGCTCCAACTGGAGTTACTCCTAATGAAAGAAGTGCTTCTGTCCCTTCGTTTGAAAGAATGACTATTTTTTCAGGTGTTTTGTCTATTGTTGTTGATCCCATTGAGTGTTCAACAGTATAGCTTGTATCTTCTGTTTTATTGCTTGTATCCTCTGTATTCTCAGCTTTTTCTTCTGTATTTCCACACGCAGCTAAAAATAAAATGCTCATGATAGAAATAAGCGTGAACAAAAGTTTAAAAGATTTCATCTTATAGTTCCTCCTAAATGTGATTGCCAATGATAATCATTTTCAATGCAAGTCTTATAATAAAGCCTATGTTGTCATTATGTCAACTTCTAAATGAAAATGATTTTCAAACTCATTGACAGTATGTAATAGGATAGAATAGACTTAGGTGTGTAAAATTCACTCTATTAAAATGATGTTAGAAAGGTTTTTATATATGTTATTAAAAAATAATAAGCAAAGAGTGCTTGGTCTTGTAATTGCCATTTTTTTATTATTAATTTTAATGTGTTTAAGCATTGTTTATGGATATACAAACACAACATGGAAGATGGTATTAGAAGCTTTTCAAAATAATAATGGTTCGAATGAGCATATAGTTATCGAAACAGTGAGATTGCCTCGTGCTTTAATAGCAGCGGCGGTCGGAAGTAGTCTAGCTATTTCAGGAGTGTTAATGCAAACACTTACGAAAAACCCTCTTGCATCACCTGGAATTTTTGGAGTAAACGCTGGAGCTGGATTTGCGGTCGTTGTAGCAGTTACTCTTTTCTCAGTAGGAAATCTTCAAGCGTTTACATGGATTTCCTTTTTCGGAGCAGCTGTAGCAGCGATAAGTGTATATGTAATAGGTTCCTCAGGAAGAGAAGGACTTACACCCATGAAGTTAACCTTAGCAGGAGCTGCAATTTCTGCAATGTTTGCTTCTTTTACTCAAGGTTTTTTAGTGATAAATGAAGCAGCTTTTGAGCAAGTGTTATTTTGGCTAGCAGGTTCTGTTGAAGGACGGAAAATAGAGATTTTAGTTACTGTTTTACCGTATTTAATCATTGGTTGGGTAGGATCCCTTATCGTCGCTTCTAAGATGAATGTTTTATCCATGGGCGAAGATGTTGCGAAGGGATTAGGATTAAATACTGGAATTTTAAAAATAATAGTTGCAATCATCGTCATTTTTTTAGCTGGGGGTTCTGTTGCAATCGCAGGTCCTATTGGATTTATTGGCATTGTTATTCCTCATATAACGAGATCTATCGTTGGCATCGATCATCGTTGGCTCATACCTTTTGCAGGAATTTTAGGTGGTATACTTTTGCTCGCAGCGGATATTGTGGCAAGGTATGTTATTATGCCGCAGGAAGTTCCTGTTGGCGTGATGACTGCTATTATAGGAACTCCATTCTTCATTTACATTGCAAGAAAGGGGTTTAATGCTCGATGAATCAATATAAGAATTTTAGAATGATGAAAGGAAAAGTGTCCTTTCTTTTAGATAAAAGAGCAACGGTTGTATTAATGGTCTTGATGCTAGTAGCAGGAGCAGTCTTCGTTTTGAGTACAGGAATGGGTGATATGAAGTTAAGCCCACTGAAAGTTTTACAAGTACTATTTGGTGGTGGGACAGATATGGAAAGACTTGTTGTCCAATCTTTCCGCCTTCCAAGAATTATTGTTGCACTGATGGTAGGAATGGCATTAGCAGTTGCTGGTGGTATTCTTCAAGGAATGATTCGAAATCCTCTAGCTTCACCTGATGTTCTTGGAATTACAGGAGGAGCATCGGTCGCTGTTGTAAGTTTTCTAGCTTATTTTAGTGATAGCAACCATTCTTTGACTGTGAGTATAAAATGGATGCCTCTCGCTGCTTTTTCTGGAGCAGTAATTGTTGGATTACTTGTGTACTTTTTAGCATGGAAAAGTGGAGTATCTCCGATAAGGATTATATTAATAGGTATTGGAATTTCCGCTCTTACGCAGGCTTTAACGACCATGCTAATGATCATGGGACCTATTTATAAAGCGAGCCAGGCTAATATTTGGATTACAGGTACTGTATATGGGTCGAGTTGGAGTAATGTAGCGATATTAGTACCTTGGACAGTGACTTTTATTTTGATCGCGTTTTTCATGGTCAAGAGTATTAATATTCTAGAGCTTGGAGATGAAGTTGCAACAGGTGTTGGGGGAAAAATTCAACGTCAGCGTTTTTTCTTATTATTGATTAGTACAGCTCTTGTTGGGGGTTCTGTAGCATTCGCCGGAGGAATTGGATTTGTAGGTTTAATGGCTCCTCATATGGCGAGAAGACTTGTAGGTTCTTCATTTGGAGCATTATTACCTGTTTCTGCATTTATCGGCGCGATCTTAGTTATGTTAGCTGATTTAATCGGTAGAACATTATTTTCTCCATTAGAAATACCAGCAGGTGTATTTACAGCTGGAATAGGTGCTCCTTACTTTATTTATTTATTATTTAAAACTCGCAGTCGCTAATTAGTTGCTATTCATTTTTGATAAAAGGAGCGAATGAAATGGTTCAAACGATCGAAACACAAGCCTTAACTCTTTCATATGGGGACAGCATTATAATAAAAGAATTAGACCTTCAAATTCCTAAAGGGGAAATTACAGTTTTTATCGGTGGAAACGGATGTGGAAAATCCACGCTTCTTCGTTCTATTGCTAGACTGTTAAAACCGAAATCAGGAGCAGTGTTGTTGGAGGGGAAAGCAATTTCCAAAATGTCTACAAAAGATGTTGCAAAACAAATGTCAATTCTTCCTCAATCGCCTGTTGCACCGGAAGGTCTAACAGTTCTTCAGCTAGTGAAGCAAGGTAGATACCCTTATCAAACGTGGTTAAAACAGTGGACAGAGGAAGACGAAGAAAAAGTAATGAAGGCTTTAAAGGCAACAGCTATTGAAGATTTAAAAGATCGCCCAGTAGATACATTGTCGGGGGGACAGCGCCAAAGAGTTTGGATAGCCATGACTTTAGCGCAAGATACAGATATTATTCTTTTAGATGAACCAACAACGTATTTGGATATGACACATCAAATCGAAATTCTCGATTTACTTTATGATTTAAACGAAAAAGAGCAGCGAACGATTGTGATGGTGTTACATGATATAAACTTAGCATGTCGATATGCAGACAATATTGTAGCGATAAAAGATCAAAAAGTTTATGCTCAAGGAAAACCAGAGCATATTATTAGCTGTCCATTAGTGAAAAATGTGTTTGGAATGGATTGTCAGATTACAGCGGATCCATTGTTTGGAACGCCCCTTTGTATCCCTTTTGGGAAAGGACGTTGCATTTTAAAGGAAGTTGGAGTGTAGGTGGAATCGAAGTTAGATAAACTCCGCGAACTGCGTTTGACTATGGAAAAAGTGGATTCGTCCCTTTCTGTGAAGATGAAAGAAATATTATCGGAACATGCAATGAAAGCTTATTTAAAGTTGCTTGGTGAACATTTAGATGCTTCTAACGCTAAAGTGACTGCATCTATTTTTATGAAACGGTATGCATTTTTACCAGTTATTTATTTGTATGCCATGACCGCGTGGAATGAAAAACTAGATGTATCCTACGGTAACATATCGTTAGAAACGAAAGATGATGAAAAATTGTGGTTACCGGGTATCCGATTCAATCATTTGGATACGAAGGAATTCGAGTTAGATAGGGATAAGTGGAGAATTGAGTGTATAGAGACTTTATTCAATGATCATATATCTCCATTAATAGAACGTCTTTATTACACTACAAAAGTGTCGAAGCTTATTTTATGGGAGAATATTGCGGTATATCTTTTTTGGTTATACGAAGCAGTTTTTATGGGAGAGGATATTCCGAAAGAGATTCAGCATCGTGCAAAGGAAGATTTTCAGTTTATCATTTTTCAGGCTTCAGGTACTATGTTTGGGAACTATGTTGAGAACCCGATCACAAGGTATTATAACGAGCGACTATATGTCGAGAAGTTAGGTAAAGAAATTCGGAAAAGAGACACTTGCTGCTATTCGCATTTAACTAATATGAAGAAGCGTTGTGCAACATGTCCATTAATTTCAAAAGAAAAAAGGGTCAAGTAGACGGCAAGACGTGTCTACTCGCCCCTTTTTATTTCATTATAAAGGATTTTCACATAAGGAGAACGAATAATGTAAAGCAAGTGGATGGAGGAGAATAGGGTTGAAAACAATTGGACTAATAGGTGGAATGAGTTGGGAGTCTTCCCTTGAATATTATCGAATTATTAATGAGGAAACGAAAAATAGATTAGGAGGACTTCACTCTGCAAAGTGTATTTTATATAGTGTTGATTTTGCGGAAGTAGAACGGTATCAAGCTGATGGTGATTGGGAAAGTGCGGGGCATTTATTGGCAACTGTTGCACAGTCTTTAGAAAAAGCTGGAGCAGAATTTATCGTCATTTGTACAAATACAATGCATAAAGTAAGTGAATATATGGAAGAAAAAATTACTATACCTATTTTACATATCGCCGATACAACAGCTTATCAAATTCAGCAATCTAAGATTAGCACAATTGGGCTTCTAGGAACGAAATATACGATGGAGCAAGACTTTTATAAGTCCCGCATTAAATCGAAAGGAATCAAAGTATTGGTTCCTAGTGAAGAAGATAGAGAAATAGTGAATAGAATAATCTATGATGAACTGTGTTTAGGAACTATTCAACAAGCTTCAAGGGAAGCATACAAGCAAATTATTGAGCGATTAATAGAAAATGGTGCTGAAGGGATCATATTGGGCTGTACAGAAATTGGTCTTCTCGTGAAACAAGAAGATTCGAAGGTTCCCTTATTTGATACAACCGTTATACATGCACAAGAAGCTGTCAATAAAGCGCTAGAATAGAAACGGAATAACACTCGTTTTCGACTTGCTTTACGTCCTCATTCGTACTTTACGTATAGTGCGTCTTAGTAAATAGCCCACATGCCTTCGGGCTTGCCGCACCTTGCATGAGCCAACTTGTGCTGTGCCCAAGTGGGTCTCATACTCGGTTCATGCGGACCGACGCGTTGTAAATCTCTATCTATATAGGTTAGTAATCATGGGGCTTCACGATAAAATGTGATGATCCATTTTCTATTTTTCAATGCTTTTACATTTATTTTCCCAGCTGTCACTCTACGTTTTAGTTGGAATTTTAGCGCATTTATTTGGAAAAAATTTCGATAGAGAGATAGCCTGAAAGAGTTCGACTCTGTAGAGCAAATCCCTGCCGATACTACTAAATTGAATAGAATGGTTAATCAACTACCGCAACGAAAAACGCGTGATGCCGCAATGGTAAATGTGGTGACAATTGTGCTATCTTTACGATGTGAGAATAGTGTACTAGAGAAGTAGGGGATAGCATGGTAAATATAGAGTCAAAAGAAATACGTTTGTCGATGGAAAGTATTATTAAAGAAACAATTCAGCAACAAGATTTACAGCGTTTACTTTTAAGTTTTGTGCAGCATAAAGTGGAGGATCATTATCCTTTTGGGGTGTTATGCGTCTTTCATTATGAGCAGTTTGCACCTTCATTTGATAAAGAAATTTATCAAGTTGCCGCTGCGATTGAACTACTCATTCTATCATTTGATATATTAGATGATATAGAAGATGGTGACGTTATTGATAAGCCGTGGTCTAGTCACCCAGCGTTATCGTTAAATGCTTCTACTGCATTGCTGTTTCTATGTACGAGTGCAATCAGCCAAACGGAGTTTTCGTATAAAGAGCAAGCGATAGCTATTATGGAAAAGTATGCATTAAACGCTATTCAAGGGCAGCATAAGGACCTATTAAACATTTGTCAAAATGAAAATGATTATATGAACATGATGCAAGAAAAATCGGGTTCGTTAGTATGCTTGGCTTGTTCTGTAGGCTCGGTCATTGCAAATGGGGATGTATTGCCAGAAATAGAAAGCTACTCAAAGTGGATGGGTGTAGTTGGGCAAATTAATAATGATATTATGGATTTGAAGAGTTGGCATGAAAAAAATGATATGATGAATAAAAAGTATTCATTGCCTATCATTTACTTGCTTGAATATGACGATGAAGAACTGAAATTTATGACCGACTATTATGCAGGCGGCATGAGCAAAGAAGTTTTTCTAAGCTATCAAGACATCATCCAGCAAAAGCTAGTCGATACGGATGCGATTAAGTATGCATTAGTCATAAGAAATGTACTGCGTAACAAAATAATGGATGAGTTACAAAGGCTATCTTATACAGAAAACCAAATACAGTTTTTACAACAATATATGAAATGAGGAATAGCACATGTTAAAAACAATTCAACTCTTAAATAAACAACCACAATTATTAAAGCTTTTGAAAGAAGAGAAAGTATGCTTAGTTGGAGTAAGTGAAAGTGAAACAAAATCTATCTTAGAAACATACTCAAAAGACGCATCGGAACTTGGAGTTTACTGGAACTAATTTACTAAAATAAAACAAAAAAGATGGTTGAAAATATGCGACTCCCAGACAAAAAAATACTCCTACCAATAGTAGCTTTGCTGCTATTTATTTCGTATGTGTCCTATATCACGATTCAGTCCCCATTAGTAGGTTTTTCAGTAAAGGAAGAGGGCGGAAAGTGGATTGTAGATGAAGTTTTTGAAAATGGATGGGCATACAATCAAAATATTCATGTAGATGATATTATTGTAGAAATTGATGGGGAGTATTCTGGTGAAAATCGCGAAATTATCAAAACACAGTTGATTAGAACTGCAAAGTCACTTACTTTATTAGATGGAAATGGGCAAGAGAAACATTATATCGTTTCCTATCAGACAGAGATCGGTCAGCTTGTTTCCCATTTTTTCCTACCTATCGCTTATACTATTCTTACTATTTATGTTTCACTTTATTTGTATCGAAAACAAAAGCATGATGTATCAGTCATCGTGCTCATCCAGTTTCTATTATGTATTGCATTAGCGTATGGCAGTGCTGGAGCATCAAGCCGTGGGGATTTAATCGCTAGGTTTGTCAACGCCGTTACGTTTACTGGATGCTTAGTATTATACATACGTTTTTTAAATATCTTTTTAAAACGATTTCAAGTTTCTTTTATAAAGGAATCTCACTTATGGAAGCTTTACATGTTAATTGTATTAATTTTAGTTGAAAATGTAGTGCTTTTCTTTATACCAGCATTAAGTAATATCCAAACGATCACTGAATTGGGCGTATTTAGCTTATTGTTAATTGTTATTATTACGTTATTAATTAAAAATTATTCAAAATACATGAATCAACCAGGTAGTCAGGCAATCAAATTGCTCGTTCTAATATTTGCATTAGCTTTTAGTCCATTTACTTTATTGTATGCAGTGCCTTCGATTCTTTTTAATCAGTATTTTTTAAATGCTGAAATTGCCGTCATATTTTTACTGTTGATCCCAATTGGTTTTATTTATTTACAGTTAGCAGAGAAGTTATTTGATATTGACTATATCATTGGCCGGTTAAAGTATTATACAATGCTAGCATTTCCTTTTTCGGTACTTTTGGCTGGCGGGATTAACCTTATATTAAATAATGATCTATTTTCAATTCCATTTGGAACTACACTAATCTGGACTTTCGTAAGCAGTATTTTATTTTTATATTGGAAAGAATGGATTGATTATAAAAGTCGAAAGTATTTATTTTCTTCCAAGGGTGATTTACAAACGAATTTATATACGTTCTTTCATAAGACACAAGAGGAAAATAAAGTGCAAGGTATTGTCGCTCGTATTTTAAGTGAGATGGAAGAAAATTTAGAGATACAGCAAGCAATTTTTATCCAGCTTGAGCAAGATGAAGAAACCCGCAATTGGCGTGTGCATACTGCTTCATCCGAGATATTCATCGATTCAATGGAACTCGAAAAAGTAAAATGGGAGTCTCAGACGATTGGAACATTAATATTCTTTCCAAAAGGATTCGCAGTTGTCATAGGTAGTGAAGTAGGAATGAGGCAAATTATTTTATGTGACGAAAAGAAATCTGGGACGAACTTGAATGTGGAAGAGAAAATTTGGATTGAAATGATGGCATACTTTTCAAGTATTGTTTTGGAAAATATGAAGTTGATTGAAGGATTAGTCGTTCAAATTAGCAATCTGAAATTACAAGAAACGAATCAGCATCCAACTTGGCTATCAAGATTACTATTTACAATTTCTGAAAAAGAGAGAGCTAGTTTATCTAATGACTTGCACGATTCAATTTTGCAGGAGCAACTACAGCTTTTACGAGAAATTGAAGACTTAGAAAGAATGGCTGACTCTACAACTTTAAAAGATAAACTAAATGTTATTAAGGAGCAAATGCTTGATAATGTGCATTTAATACGGGAAACGTGTATGGAACTAAGACCACCGCTTTTGAATGAACAAGGTTTAATGGAATCTTTGTACCAATTGATTCGTCAAACAAAACTACGGAGCAGCTTTCTTCTTCATACTTCTTTAGATGAAAAGATTAAGATGAATAAGGAAAAAGAGCTTATTCTTTATCGTATTGTGCAAGAATTGTTTAATAATGCGATGAAACATTCTAATGCCAGATCGGTTAACTTAAAGTTATATCAATCGGATGAGTCCATTCATTTAATATACGAAGACGATGGGGATGGCTTTGAGATAAATGATGAAGGATATTCGTTTAGCTCAATGGGGCTAGTTGGTATAAAAGAACGAATTAGAAGTATACAAGGGGATATAGATATTGTTTCTTCATTAGGGCAAGGGTTGAAAGTAACGATAGATGTTGGAATGGAAGGTGATTTAAAGTGATTGAAGTGTTAATTGTTGATGATCATCCTTCAGTGAGCGAAGGAACCAAGGCGATTATTAATCAAGAGCTAGATATGAATGTAACGGTAATAACGGATAGTAAAACTGTTATGGGGCATTTAGAAAATGCGGATTATGATGTGTATTTAATCGATTTGTATATGCCGGAGCCGAATGGTTTAGAACTTTTGCAGATGATACGTCAGAAGGATCCAGATTCCATCATTGTCATTTATACAGGGTTTGATATAGAAGTTCATTACGATTTGTTAATTGAAGCAAGAGTGTCTGGATTTTTGAGCAAAACAGCAACGAGCGAACAGATCATTACAACGATTCGTTGTGCGCTGAGAGAAGAAGTAGTTGTTCCGTTGTCCCTGTTACAGCAATTGAAGCGTGTGGATGTAGTAAAGAGTCAATTAGGAGAGGAATTTCCATTGGTGAATCTTCGTTTGACGGAAAAGGAACAGTTGATTTTAAGAAAAGTTGAAAAAGGGTATACGAATAAGTTAATTGCGAATGAGTTGTCTATGAGCCAACGAACCGTAGAGCATCATTTAACGAAGATTTTTTCAAAGTTAGGTGTAGAGTCGAGGATGGAAGCTTTTTTGAAAGCGAAGGAATTTGGACTTTTGCAAGTTGAACGAATAAATAATGAACACTTTAGCTGAGCAAAGATGACTCCTTATAAAAGGGAGTCATTTTTTTTTGAAGAAAGTATATAAAAATGTTCCATGAACACAGGGTTTACATTATAAAAAGGGAAGGAAGAAAGTATAGGAATGAATGGAGTGGATTTCGTTACAAGCAGACGATTACCACGGGCGTTGCCTCAGCCTCCTCGGTCGCTAGCGGCTCTACTGCGTGGTTTTCGACTAAAGCTTATCCCGTTGGTATCGCCGCTTTTCACTACATCCATCCTGCTTATAGGAATGTATTCATGTTCCTTCTACTTAAGCTAAAAGGAAGAGAAAAAAGTTCATCAACACTTCTAGTTAGAAATAGACCGACAATTTTCATACGATGTAATTTTGCCATCTCCTCTTCACTTTATAGCTAAATGTAGTGGTGTCCCTTTATAAAATCCTTCAAAGAGCTGCCAAAATTGTATCTTTGGCGGCCTTCAAATGATATAGAATGAGACTTGCTTCTCCTATTCCCAAAAGTACCAAACTACGTGGCACTGAAGTTTCTGGCGAGCGGAAGGCGAACAGTTGCTATACGATGACCGACGAAAAAGCTTGTTGGAAGCGGCGCAGCCACTTCCAACAAGCTTTCTAAATTTTACCGTTCATCGTATAGCCCAATGGGAAGCCTAGAGCGAGCCGGAAACTGCGTCACTAAGATGTTTTTGCTTTAAGGGACCGGGCGTCATTTTGCCCGTTTTTTTCTTAGAAAGAAATAAAAGCGTACCGCAATAGTTTTTGCGGAAAATACGACTCTATTTTACGGTGACAAAATAAGGAATATTTGAGAGGATGTATACTAGGTGGATTAGAATTTAACAACGAGGATAATATTTTAGGAGGGCTATCATGAGATTAATACTTTTTACTTTAAGTTTGTTTTCTATGGCATTTATAACCTTTCGATTATTATTTATGTTTATGCCCCTACCGACAGATGGAGACCCAGTACAATTGCTAACATTTACGACTATTATTGCATTTATGTATTTTTTATATTGGTTTACGATTAAATACTTTTTTATACCTCGTTCTGAAGAAAAAGTGAAATATGTTGGAATGGCAATTGGAGTACATTTTTTAGCTTTTATGCTCTGTTGTTTATAAAGAAAGATCAGACTTTAAAAGCCTGACCTTATTGTTTACGATATTAACTTTAACCCGACAGCAGCACTTAGTACCATTGTAATGAAAACAATTCTTTTCCAGTCTTTTGATTCGCCGAAAAATATCATACCTACTAAGGCTCCTCCTGATGCGCCGATACCTGTCCAAATTGCATAAGCTGTTCCCATAGGTAATGTTTTCATAGCGAAGGAAAGAAAGAACAGGCTGAGCCCAAATCCAAGTACTAAGAAAACGATTGCTTTCCAGTTATGATCTTTATGCCATTTGTTCATCATGGCAACTCCAAAAACTTCTAATAATCCCGCGATAATTAATGCTACCCAAGCCATTAGTTTACCTCCTCTTCTTGACTAGAATCATTTGTTACTAATTTCAATCCAATAACCCCAGCTAATAAAAGAGATATTAATAATATTTTTGCTACACTAATTGGTTCACCAAAGAAAAGAACATCTGCCAAAACAGTTCCAGCAGTTCCTAAACCAACAAAAACAGCATAAACAGTTCCGACTGGTAAATTTTTACCTGCAATTAGTAATAAATAAAAAGTGAAGACAATGGCGATAATTGTTCCAATCCAACTCCACCAATTATCCGAATGCTTTAAACCAATAACCCAAAATATTTCAAAAAATGCAGCAACAAATACAATAATCCAATGTTTGTTCAACTATTTTCCACTCCTCTAAAAAATTTGATTGAAAATAAAAAAGCCTAAGGAACGACATATATACAGTCATCTCCCAGGCTTTTATCCTTCCGTGACACAGCAATAGCTGTGAGATTCCTCTCGGACCAGACCAACAAGTAGTTGCGGAACCCTAGAAATCATTCGTTTATATAGTTAATGCAAATTATACTGTATAAATCATAATTTTTCAAGAAAGACCAAGTATAAACATGGCTAGCGCCATATCTCAAAATATGGTAAGATTCATCTTATTTGAAAAATGAATTGTTAAAGAAGGTAGATATATGGACGCTGCTAATGGGAAAAAAGGTTTAGGGGAAAAGTTAAGTTTGTTTTCTTTAACTTGGCCTATTTTTTTAGAAGTATTTTTGTTTATGATGATGGGTATTGCTGATACGTTCATGCTTAGTGCATTATCAGATGATGCTGTGTCAGGAGTTGGAGCAGCAAATCAGTATATCCATATTGCGATTTTAATATTAGAAGTAGTTGGGAACGGTGCAGCAATAGTCGTGTCTCAATATTTAGGCTCTAAGCGATATGTGGAAGCGTCGAAGATTTCCGGTTTAGCGGTGACGTTGAATTTAGGAGTCGGTATTTTATTAAGTATTGGGTTTTTATTGTTTTCTAAAAGCATGATGGTTGCGATGAATTTGCAAGGAGAAGTGCTCGTTCATGCGCACCAATATTTAACGATTGTAGGGGGAGGTATTTTCCTACAGGCGGTTATTAATGCGTTAGCCGCAATTATTCGTGTGCATGGATATACAAAGGAGACGATGTTCGTTTCTTTGGGAATGAATATTATTCACGTTGTCGGAAACTATGTATTAATCTTCGGTAAGTTTGGATTTCCGGAATTAGGCGTACAGGGTGCAGCGATTTCTTCTGTTCTTAGTCGACTTGTTGCAGTTCTATTTTTCTTTTGGCTATTGTATCGAGTAATGGAATACCGAGTAAAAGTGAAATATTATTTTACGATTTCCAAGGAATATATTCGTAAAATTATGCAGATTGGTCTCCCATCTGCGTTTGAACAAATTTTGTATCAAGGTTGTCAAATTGTGTTCTTGTACTATGTTACATATTTAGGAGCAGAGTCGTTAGCGGCAAGGCAATATGCAGTAAATATTTCGATGTTTACGTATTTATTTGCGATTGCTATTGGAATGGGAACTGCAATTATTGTAGGTAGATTCGTTGGGGCAAATGAAAAAGATGAAGCGTATCGATCTGTTTGGTCGAGTGTGAAATGGGCATTATTATTTACAGTAGTAATGGTTACCATCGTAATCATTTTCCGAGTGCCGCTTATTAGCTTATTTACAGATAATGAACAAGTTATTAAAATAGGTGCTTCTGTATTAGTGTTAAGTTTTATATTAGAAACTGGTCGAACGATGAATATTGTTATTATTAACTCTTTACGTGCAGCAGGGGATGCAAGATTTCCAGTAGCAATTGGTGCATTATCCATGGTGATGATGAGTTTGCCCCTTGGGTATTTGTTAGTGTTTGTGCTGGATATGGGGCTCCCGGGTATTTGGCTGGCAATTGCGGCCGATGAGTGGACGAGAGCGATTATCATGTATTTCAGATGGAAGGGCAGAAGATGGGAGAAATTTGCGCTCGTACATCCTGCTGATAGAAAAGAAGGAACAAATGAAAGCTAGACGCGATATGCGTCTAGCTTTTCTTGTGTTAGAAATTCAATTTTTTTAATTGCTCAACAGCTTGTCTCAATATTTCTACATCTTGCACAAGTGCAATTCGTACAAACCCTGCGCCTTCTGAGCCGAATACAGTACCGGGTACCATAACCACTCCTGTTTGAGCGATAACTTCAAAAACAAATTTCTTATCATTTAAGTCATAAGGATATTTTGCCCATACAAACATGCCACCATTGGACGGAGCGACTGTCCAACCAATAGCGGTCAAACCTTGCATTAGCACTCGATGGCGTTCTGCAAAAGTTTTACGTAGACGATCTGTAATTTTTTCAGCGTTATTTAACGAAGCAATTGCAGCCTCTTGAATAGGTCCAAAAATGCCGTAGTCCAAATTGGATTTTAGCTGTTTCATGATACTTATCATTTCAGCATTTCCTACAATATAAGCAATGCGCGCGCCTGCTAAGCTAAAGCTTTTAGATAGTGAGTTGATTTCCATACCAACTTCCATTGCTCCAGGAGTGGTGAGGAAACTACTTGGTGAATCCCCTGAAAAGTAAAACTCTGAATAGGCAGCGTCATGTAAAATAATGACATTGTATTTATTGGCAAATGCAACTACTCTTTCGAAAAACGTTATATTTGGCATTGCTGGAACAGGGTTTCCTGGTAAGTTTAAAATCATTAGTTTTGCTTTATAAGCAACTTCTTCTGGAATTGCATCTAGGTTAGGTAAAAAATTGTTTTCTTCTACTAGTGACATATAGTAGGGAACAGCACCTGCTAGTTTAATACCAGCATCATATGCAACGTAGCCAGGGTTGGTTGTGAGTACGATATCACCTTCATTACAAAATGCTAAAGGAAGATGGACGAGTCCTTCTTGTGAGCCCAATGTTTGAATTACTTCTGTTTCTGGGTTTAATATGACGCCGGTTCGACGTTTGTAATAGTCCGCTACAGCTTCATAAAAACGCATTGTTCCAGTAAGTGTATATCCATATGTATTGGCTAAAAAACTTTGTTCTGATAAAACACGTCTTGCTTTTTCATCTGGTGGAAGATCAGGGCTACCTAAGCTTAAATCATATAGCTCATAGCCTTCTGCTTTTTTAGCCGCAGCAGCAGCTTTTAAATCACCGAAAATAGCAGGTTCAAATATAGACATTTTTTTAGATGGCTCGATATTCAATTAAAAGCACTCCTTGCGTATAAAATAATTTTATTTTTTATAATAACACAAGTCGCGTTAGTAGTGAGAAAAATGTGAATATATTATTGTATGTTTTTCCTTTTTTTGAAAAAGTCTATATTCATAATGAACAAGCTTACAATCATTAATGGTAATCCGATTGCAATTCCAAGATGGAACGGTTCTTGTAAAAAGAAAATGCCTAATGCAATGGTGATGAAGGGAACGATAAACGTAACCATTAATGCCAGGAGAGGTCCTCCTGTTGAAACGATTTGATAGAAAATAACATA
Source organism: Psychrobacillus sp. (assembly GCF_032154225.1). Taxonomy (GTDB): domain Bacteria; phylum Bacillota; class Bacilli; order Bacillales_A; family Planococcaceae; genus Psychrobacillus. The sequence goes on along the minus strand of NZ_JALDYF010000003.1, from coordinate 204,448 downwards.
GCCGAGACCAGAGCTTAAACATCCTAGAACGAGAAGGGATAAGAATATTTCCCATGAACCAATGTGAATAAAAGCTTGTGGTTCGATTATGATACTCATAATTCCATTAATCACAGCTGATATGAGAAGCGTCCAAAAGCCTAATAGTACAGCAGGGATATTCGTATAATATTTTTTAACCCAAATGGAATTTAAAGCGTAGCACATCGTAACTGCGAACATAAGCAGCGCATGGAAAATTGAAAACTGACTACCAGTTGCTTGCCCTGAAAAAATCATCAAAATAGTTACAGCTACAAAGCCAATGATTAAACTTGCTGTTTGGTTCCACAGAGGTTTTGCTTTCAAAATAATAATAGAAAATAACAAAGCGAATAGAGGAGTTGTCGCATTTAATATTCCTGTCAGGCCTGTATCAAGCCCTTGCAGAGAAAACGCCATGATATTCCATGGGATTGCAGCTGCTAAAGCTAAAACGAATAGAAAAAAAGGACGAATTTCCAGCTTTATCCGATTTTTTTTCAAAAATAAAAAAGGTACTAGTACAACTAACCCGAACAAACAGCGGAAAAAAACAATAGTCGGGGGAGCAAAAACCGCTAACAGCTCTTTTGTCCAAAGAAATGAAGACCCCCATAGTAAGCTAAGGATGATTAAATAGACATAAGACTTCATTGCTTATTCATCTGAAAGGCTGTAGGAATAGCTGGCTGTGCACTCATTTGTGTAACAACATATTCAGAAACTCTTGAAGCGTATTCAATGCTTTCCTTCAACGAATTTCCTTGGCATAATGCTACTGCTAGTGCGCCGTTAAATGCATCACCAGCGCCTGTCGTATCTTTCACATCTACTTTACTTACTTGTACATGACCATGCTCACTATCATTCATGTAGAAAGCACCCTTTTCACCTAAAGTAACAACAACTGCTTTTACTCCTTTACTAAGTAAGGAGGAGCACGCTTGTATCAATTCTTCTTCTGTATTTGTTTTCATCCCAGTTAGTACTTCCAACTCGGTTTCATTTGGTGTTAAAATAGAAACTTTGCTTAATAGCGAATCGCTTATTGCTTGAGCAGGAGCAGGATTTAAAATAATTTGTACCTCTTTTTGACCAGCGATATTTGCAGCGAATTCCACTGCTTGCATTGGAATTTCTAATTGTAAAAGAAGAACCTTACTCGTTTCGATTTTTTCTTTATAATCTTGTATTTGTTCCGTTGTTACAAGGAAGTTAGCACCTGGAAATAAAACAATTGAATTCTCACCTGAATTAGAAAGTTGGATAATTGCTTGACCAGTCATCCCAACTTGCTGTATAGCTTCTGTATTAACGCCTTTATTTTGCAAGTTTTGCTTTATTTGATCTCCAAAACTATCGGCTCCGACATTTCCTATAAAGTGTACATTTGCACCTAATTGTCCTGCAGTGACAGCTTGGTTTGCCCCTTTTCCTCCGAAAAACAACTCATGTTTTGTACTGTGTAATGTTTCACCTGGTTTAACAATATGGGGAACTTGGTAGACAAGATCCATATTGGTACTTCCAACGATTGCTATTTTCATGAATTGTACCGCTCCTTTCACTTCTTTTGTTGTGCTACAATTGCTTGAATTAATTGATCTTTTGATAAAATTCCAGATGGGAAACTAAGTAACTTCGCCATTTGAGCAACAGCCGGTGGTTTTAACATACTTTGCTCCAAAACTTCCGTATTATAAAAAATATGTTGTGCACTGTCATCTGAAACTAATTGACGATTTGCCATTACGATAATTCGTTCAAAATAATCCGTTACAAATTCCATGTCATGCGTGATTGTCACAACTGATTTTTGTTTTTCGGATAGTACTTGAAGTAAGTTACCTAATACTTCTAATCCTATTTTATCTTGTCCAGCAGTAGGTTCATCCAAAATAATAATATCCGAATCCATTGCAAGAACAGAGGCGATTGTGACGAATTTTCGTACCGAGTAAGGGAGATTATATGGGTTTTCATTCGCAAAATTAGCAATTCCACATAATTCCATTGCCCAATTTGTAAGTTGATCTACTCGCTCTGGATCGAAGCCCATGTTTTTTGGACCAAAACGCACTTCAGATTCTACATCATTATGAAAAATTTGATCATCTGGATTTTGAAAAACATAACCTACTTTTCTCGAGATTTTTGCAGTTGTATAGTCTTTCGTATCTAACTCTCCAACGAGTACAGTACCTTCTGTAGGCTTAAGTAAACCATTCATTAGTTTAACAGCGGTTGTTTTCCCAGCTCCATTTTGTCCCACAATGGCAACACGTTCTCCAGCTGTAATCGATAATGTAAGGTTTTCAAGCGCTTTTGTTCCATCTGGATAGGAGAAGCTTACATTATTTAAACGAAGTTCAGTCATGTGTAACCCCTCCAGTCATATTTAATGCATCGGCTAATTCTTCATCACGAATCGGCAGGAAGGAAAGAGGTATGCCGGATTTTTGTAATTGAAGCGCAATGTCCGTCACATGTGGATATTGAATCTGATATTGTTCGAATGCTGGATTAGCAAACACCTCTCTAACAGGACCTTGCATAACTAATTGTCCCTCGTGCATAACAAGTAAATTATCTGCATACTCCGCGATTAAATCCATTTTGTGTTCAACTAAAATAATAGTTTTTCCACGTTCTTTCATTAATCGAATAATATCAAATATATGCTCCGTACCGATTGGATCTAGTTGTGAAGTTGGCTCATCAATAACTAAAATCTCTGGGTCCATTACGATAATAGATGCTAATGCAACGCGCTGTCTTTGTCCACCTGAAAGTTCAAAAGGATTTTTTTCGCGCAAATGCTCGATTTTTACAAGCTTTAACACTTCTTCTACACGTACTTTAATCTCTTCGACAGGAACTCCAAGATTTTCTAAACCGTATGCTACTTCTTCAAAGACATTGTCTTTTACTCCCGAAACTTGAATGAAAGGATTTTGGAATACATAGCCGACTTTCTCTCCGAGTTGTCCAAGTTGATAATCTTTCATGTTCGTTTGGTCAACAATAACATCGCCTTCTAAATCACCTTTGTAAAAGTGCGGAACAAAGCCGCGAATTGTATTACATAATGTTGTTTTTCCCGAACCATTATTTCCGATAATCGCAGTGAATTTTCCTTTTTCAATCGAAAATGAAACATTTTTCAAAGCGAAATCATCACTGACAGGATAACGATACGATACATTTTTCAAATCAATCATAGTTGTCATAAGAAAACCCTCCATACTAATAGAGCTACGAAAATAATTACATACATAATTGGTAGTACACGATCTGCCGAGCTTTTCGTAAGTTTATGTAAGCTCGTCTTTTTAACCGGTGCAGAAAATGCACGAGATTCTAAAGTAATGGCACGTTCCTCCGTACCCGCAATAGAGGATAGAATAAGAGGCGTTAATGTTGGTATGAAAGCTTTCGCTCGAATAAATAAAGAACCTTCTGTTTCGACACCACGTGTTTTTTGCGCTTCCATTATTGTATTTGCTTGGCGCTTCATTTCTGGAATAATTTGTAGCGTCGATAACACAACATAAGCCCCCATTGGTGGTAAACCTTTGTCTTCTAACGACTTAACAAAATCGCGAACTTCAGTCATGCGGAAAAATAGGATAAAAGCAGAACCTATCGCAAGAATTCGAGAGGTTAATATAAGTCCATAATTTAATCCTTCTTGTTTTATAGAGAATACTTTCCAACTCCAAAGTACATGCTCTCCTGGGTAGAAAAACATTTGCATTATAAAAACGATGATTAGCACGCTTAGCAGCGCTTTTAATACAATATTGAGAAACTCTTTTGCTACACCTGCAAATATTGCAACAAGCACTAGAACAGGGAACATAGCAAATGCAAATAAGTGCCCAGGAACTACAAGTACAATTGCTAAAATGAAAAGAGAGAAATAGAATTTAGTCATTGGATGAAGTTGAAGTAGAGCGTTCTTTTTCATAATAAATTTGCCTCCTTAAATAAATAATCTCTTCTCGCTCAACCGATCGAACGAGAAGAGTATAAATTATTTTTTATTCGTTCGTTTCATGTATAAATGACCGTAGTTCATCTTAGATAAATAGCGATCCGACATTTTTCTAACAACAAAGAATACGATTAATACAGAAACAACTTTATCTGCTATCTCAGTAATAAAAGTAGACGAAAATACTGCAGACCATAGCTCTTGACCTGAAGCTAGGAATGTTGCTGTAATAAGAGAAGAAGTATTTCCTGTTGCTCCTCCAAATACAAGAACAGTAATTGGAGCAGAAACGATTACTGCGATAAACGTAATAATAACACCGGATATAATTGATTTTGGTACTGTTTTAAAGAATCCAGATTTAGAAAGATAACCAGTTCCAACCCCGATTGCTATTGATGTTAATGCATAAGGCAAGTACACAGGGTTAAAAATGGCATTGATCAAATTAGTAATAAGTCCAGCAAGCAGTGCAACCCAAGGACCTGCAATTACCCCAACTAAAATTGTTCCTATTGTGTCTAAGAAAATTGGTAAACGAAGTACATTGGCTAATTGAAATCCTACCAAGTTAATAGCTACTGCAATAGGAATAAGTAACATTGCCATCATATTAAAATCATCTTTAAAACTACGTTTCATATTTATTCTCCCCCTTATCGTTTTTAGCCGATGTGACGGCTCATTACTTTCACGGCATCCATAAATTGTTCAACGAATTTCTCTCTGTGAACAGTGTGTAATACTTTTACATTATGCGGAAGCCCAGTGCGTTGTTCATAGTCGACAACAGTTGTTCCAGCAGTATATTTTCCTTCTATTTCGATTGCAACGTAGCAGTCGTCCCCTTCAAATAATTCTGGTGTTAAAACATAGGACACGGCACATAAATCATGTAAACGAATACGATTTTCGAATTCTGGACTATGGAATGCAGTTTGCTTAGCGGCATGTACATAAAAACGAAGCATAGCCGCTACTTTATGTGCAAAATCAGAGCCAATTGCTTCAATGCGATCTAGTTCCTCTAATGTAACGTATGCTTTATGTGTTACATCAAGCCCACTCATTACAATTGGAATACCAGATTGGAAAACAATTTCTGCTGCATGTGGATCAACATATACATTAAATTCTGCAGTAGGTGACATATTCCCACCAACAGCTGCGCCACCCATGTAAGAGATATATTTAATCTTTGATTTTACTTCGGGATGAGCCAATAATAGTGCCCCAATGTTTGTAAGTGGACCTGTTGCAATAAGAACAATTTGTTCTTCGCTAGCTATTAAAGTCTCTTTCATCGCTTCGATTGCAGTTCGATTACTTAATTGGATAGTTGGTTCTGGAAATTGTACATCCCCAAGTCCATTGTCACCATGCACTTCAGCTGCAATTTCAAGTTTGCGGAAGAAAGGAGCATCCAATCCTCTAGCAATCTCAATATCTTGCTTCATATAGCTAGTGAAAGCTAATGCATTGTGTATCGTTTTTGCTTGGGTTTGGTTACCTGGTTCTGTTGTAATTAGTTTAATGTCCAGCTCAGGATGTGCAAAAGCAAGTGTTAATGCCATTACATCATCTATACCAGGATCACAGTCGATTATTACTGGAATTGTCATGTGTCTACACCTCAGTTGATTTTTTTTGTGCTTTCTCGAACGACTAGAGTAGGTTCAAAAATTACTCCTTCAGAAGGTTTATGTTCGATTTCATTTATGAGTAATTCGATTGCTTTTCTTCCCATTTCATAAGTGTTTTGTCTAATTGTCGTCAGTTTTGGGATTAAAGCAGTAATTAAAGGAATATCGTCAAAACCAATAATGGATAGTTGCTCAGGTATTTGAATACCTATTTCATGGGCTGCTTGATAAATACCACAGGCCATTAAATCATTACAAGCAAATATTGCGGTTACCGTATTATTCGGTAGAAATTCTCTTGCTATCCGATGCGCAGTATCCATTTGGAAGTCACCAGTTAATATGAATGATTCCGGTAGTTCGATAGAGGCTTCCTTTAATGCTCGTTGGAAGCCGGCAAGCCTTTTTTGTGAGTTATTAATATTAGTTGGTCCGGTTAGACAAGCAATTTGTGTATGACCAAGTTGTATTAAATGTTGACCAGCAAGATATCCACCTTTTTCATTATCAAGAAAAACGCCAGGATGTTGATTACTTTCTTCGCCCCGATCAAATATGATGAAAGGAGTCTTGCTTTCTTGTAATTGTATTTTGCTAGTTTGGGATAATTGGTCTTTACTTGAAAGTAAAATTCCATCCACTTGTTGTTCTTTTAATAGACGCAAGTAATTTTCTTCTTTTTCAGATTGGTCGTCTGAATTACAAATGATTAAACTATAATTGCTTTTATTTGCTTCGTCTTCAGCTCCGCGACAAAGTTCGGGAAAGAAAGGGTTAGAGATGTTTGGGACGATTAATCCAAGCATTTTGGACCGTTTCGTTACTAGACTGCGTGCTAATTGATTTGGCTGATAGTTAACTTTTTCTATGACACGAAGAACTTTCTCACGCGTTTCTTTAGACATGCCTTCTTCTTTTTTGTTTAACACGCGTGAAACGGTGGTAATTGAAACACCTGCCTCTCTAGCGATATCTTTAATCGTTACCTTCTCCATAAGATCACCTATTCTTTATGTTAGAGAAAACGTTTTACGAAAACGTTTTCTCTAATTAGTATTTAGAATATTGGAAACGCTTTCTTTTGTCAATACGTATTTATGGATTATTAGTGAATTAATTTTATATTTTTGTTCGTTTTCTAGATGAAGTGGGTCATATTAGCTTCCAACAGCGGAAATCCTTGCCGAAACCTCTAAGACGCACTTTATCTTGAAAACGAAAGGAGTCTTCTATTTTTTAGCTAGGTAAAAAGAGAAGAAATATGATATGATAAAATTAGTAACTGGTACTAATAATAGGTACAGTATAGACGGATAATAATTGGAGGTTCATATGAAAGATTTAATTAAACTAAAAGATAAAAATGTGGTTGTTATGGGCGTAGCGAATGAGCGTAGTCTTGCATGGGGAGTAGCCAAATCTCTATTTGAAGTAGGAGCAAACGTCATCTTCACTTATCGTAAGGAGCGTTCGCTAGGGAAGATTGAAAAACTATTAGCAGATAATAATTTAGAAGCTAAATTAGTCGTTGAATGCGATGTAAATAGCGACGAGAGTATGAAAATTGCATTTGAAGCAATCGGAAATGAAGTCGGAGTGATCCACGGATTAGTACACTCTGTTGCGTTTGCACATGCAGAGGATTTAAAGAATGGTTTTATTAATACTTCAAGAGAAGGCTATGCATTTGCGCAAGATACTAGTGCCTATTCATTAATTGCTGCAGCAAGAGAGGCGGCACCGTTCATGACGGAAGGCGGCTCAATTGTCACAATGACTTATTTAGGAGCAGAGCGTGTATTAGATGGATACAATGTGATGGGAGTAGCAAAAGCATCGCTTGAAGCATCTGTGAAATATTTGGCATTAGATTTAGGAAAAAATAATATCCGAGTGAATGCTATTTCTGCTGGAGCAGTACGTACGTTAGCGGCGAAAGGAATTTCTTCATTCAATACGATTTTGCGTAAAATTGAAGAAACAGCACCACTAAAACGAAACGTAACGCAAGAAGAAGTGGGAGACATGACGGTAGCTCTTTTAGGTAAATTATCAAGTGGGGTAACTGGGGAAATCGTGTATGTAGACGCTGGATATAATATTATGGGATAACAATAAAGAAAACCGGATGAGGGGGTCTTCATCCGGTTTTCTTATGGCTAGATATAAAACGTATAATCCTCTGGAAGTACTCGCTTTAAAAATTTCTTCGTGCGTTCTTCTTTTGGTCTAACGAATATCTCATGTGGTGTGCCTTCTTCTACTACAACGCCGCCGTCCATGAAAATAACTCGTTTCGCAACGTCTTTTGCGAAAGACATTTCATGTGTTACGACAAGCATCGTTGTACCTTCGTTCGCTATGTTTTTCATGACTTCCAATACTTCCCCTACTAGCTCAGGATCTAAGGCAGAAGTCGGCTCGTCAAATAAAATAATGTCTGGGTTTAATGCTACAGCTCGAGCAATTCCAACTCGTTGCTGCTGACCACCCGATAACTGACTTGGATAAGAATCATATTTATCGGATAATCCGACCTTTTCGAGTGCTTTTTTGCCAATTTCAATTGCTTCCGCCTTTGGTATTTTTCGACCAACGATTAAGCCTTCTATTACATTTTCCAAAGCTGTTTTATTATTAAATAAATTATAGTTTTGAAACACGAAAGCTGTTTTTTGACGGATGCTATGAATATCTTTTTTTGATGCAGCATGCAAGTCTACGTGTAAATCGCCAAAAGAAGCATTTCCGCTATCGGCTTTTTCTAAAAAGTTGATGCAGCGTAATAGCGTTGTTTTGCCGGAGCCACTAGGGCCAAGAATAACTACTACGTCTCCTTTATCAATCGTCAAATCAACGCCTTTTAGTATTTCATTTTTCCCGAAAGATTTATGGATATTTTTAATTTTTAACATACTGACATCCTCCTCATGCTGCAATATATTTGTATTTTCGCAGTCGTTTTTCATACAGCTTGAACCCATATTCCACGACACTACATAAGATAATGTAGACAAGGAAAATATCGATATATGCTTCTACGTAGTTGTAGCCTACATTTGCAGCGACTTTTGCTTTTAACGTGATTTCGGGTAAAGACATGGCATAACCTAAAGATGTTGCTTTGATTAGATTCACCGTCGCCGTGCAAATATTAGGTAACGCTACTACTAGAGCTTGAGGGATAACAATTCGTCGGTATGCTTGGAAATTGGATAATCCAATAGATTGCGCAGCCTCCAACTGTCCTTTATTTACCGTGTTTAGCGCAGATCGGAACACTTCGATCAAAATGGCAGTTGTGCTAAATGAAAAGACGATAAAAGCATACCAAATAGGATTCACATCATACACATTGATGTTCATATTGTACTTTTCGAACAGTGAAGAGAGGATTAACGGAATGCTCGCATACACGATAAAAATTTGAATAATAATAGGTGTTCCTCGTACAAATGATACGTATACTTGTGAAAATCGATTGAGTACAGGTACTTGATTAATCCGTGTTAATGCCAATAAAAACCCGAGAGGTAGTGCGATGAGCATAGATACAATGGTAACGAACAATGCAATCGGCACACCAGATAATGCAATGAAAAATGTATCAAATAAAAACGTATAATTTAAACCTTCCGCCATCTTTTTCACCTCTTACGTAGCGTTAATTGATTGTTTACCTTTACTAAATATTTTCTCAAGCTTAGAAAAGCCTTTCTCTATTACGATGGATAATGTCCAGTAAATTACGGCTAATGAGATAAATATCTCTAGTGCATGCGTATTATAATTTGCTGCAATGATTAAGTTTGCTTTTCCAACAACATCGATCAGCCCTATTGTATAAGCTAGAGAACCTTCTTGTAGCAGTGCAATCATGCCATTTCCAAAGTTAGGGAGTGCTACAACAAGTGCTTGTGGAAAAATAATGCGTCGATATGCTTGAAAAGGGCTCAAACCAACACTAACAGCCGCTTCAAATTGACCTTTTTCGATAGATTCATAGGCCGAACGAATAACTTCAGACATAATGGCTGCGAATTGTAGTGTAAATGTAATGACTACAAATACAGCCGTATTCAAATTATGCAAATTCAAGCCGATATTTTCCGCTAACGCAGGCAGCCCGTAATAGACTAAAAATAGCAGGACGATGGATGGGGTACACCTTAAAATCGTCGTATAAAAGTTTGCTAGCCTTTGAGCTACTTTGCTCTTGGAGAGCTTCATGGCAGCAAGAACAAAACCAAAAAATATCCCAAAGATAATCGATAATCCTGCAACTAAGAAAGTGACTTTCAAAAATGGAAGTAGTGCTGGAAATGAATTCCATATATAGGACACATCAAAGTATTTATCCATATTAACGTTCTACATTTTCTAGCACTTCAAATAGATCACGACCATAAAATTCATTGCTAAGCTCATTTGTTTTCTTTTCTTCTTGTAATTGTTTAATCGCTTTGTCATATGCGTCTGCAAAAGCCTGCTCTTTTTTATTGAATAATGGCCATGTCTTTATAACTGCGAATTCATTGTAAACAACTTCATCTTTTATGTTGTAGTAAGGTCCATCTTCAGCGAGCACTTGTTTTTGAAATGGTCCTTCGATAATTACCCCACCGTCAACGCGTCCTTCATTGACCCATTGCACAACATCCACTGAAAATGCATCTCCAGCCTGCAGTTTTACTAGATTGTCTGGGTTTTCTTTATTGTACTCGTCGATAATTGTATACTGAGCATTGTTTGCGGCAATAGGTGCAAGAGAGAAGTCAGCAGACGCGAAATCAGCGAGTGATTTAATATGTGCATTTTCTTTTTTCAACACAAGACCAGCGCTACTTAAACCAAGAAATTCTTTAGGGAAGATAAATTTTTCCGTACGTTCTTGTGTCCAAAATGCATTTTTCACGCCCACTTGGTATTTGCCTTGCTCCACGCCGATCAATAAATCATCACTTGTTGTTCCAACATATTCAAACTCATATTCAGGCAATAGCTCATCTACTAATTTCATGACCTCTACGTCATAACCAGTAGGATTTCCTTTTTCATCTACCCAAGAGATTGGTTTAGAAGCTTGATCGTATGCCACTTTTACTTTTTGTGCTTTATCCTCAGAGGGGCTAGAAGCCTCACTTGAATTACAAGCTGCTAAAATTGAAATTGTCGCTAAGCCTAATACTGCTAGTTTTAAATGTTTTTTCATCGTTTTACTCTCCTTAATAGTTCACTAGATTTTTTATTTTTTCTTCTTCAAGTGCAGACAATGCAAGTTTTTTTATCGTCATATCATCCATTGGTGGGTTGTGTAGCCCAGCTCGAACATCTCGATAATAGCGTTGTAATGGATTGGTTCGTTGTAAGCTTTTTGCACCGACTAAGCGCATCGCTTTATCAACAATTGCTATAGCTGAGTTCGTTACGATATGTTTGGCAACTCCAATTTCATTTGATAATAAATCCCGTGTTGCTTCATGGTCATAGGCAGATGCAACTCCGTAAATGACAAATCTTGCTTTTGTAAGCTCCAAATCAATTTCTCCAATTAACTGCTGCACATTTGGTAATTGTGCAATTGGTCCATTCAAACTATTAGGTGCATGTGTATTAGCAAAATGAACTGCATAATCGCGAGCTGCTTGGGCAATTCCCAGATAAGTAGCTGGGATATGAAGCATCCAACCATTAATCTTACCGCCACTTGCAAACTCAGGAAGTTCTACTAAATCTGTTTCATGTACGACAACATTGTTTAGTACTAAATCATTGCTACTAGTTCCTCGCATCGATACAACATCCCATGTTTCTTCAATGGAAACCCCATCTAAACTTCGATGAACGAGGAAAAATCCTATTTTTTGCTTTTCTTCTATCCATGCAGAAGTTAAAAAGTAGGTGAGCACTGGGGAAGCTGTCGTGAAAATTTTTCTTCCGTTTAACACCCAGGTATCTGCGTTCTTAATAGCAGTCGTCCCAGGACGTCCTCCACGAGTCGGGCTTCCAGTTTGTGCTTCGCTAACGGATCGATTTACAAGAGCGCCATTTATAACCTCATTGGCAAAAAAGTTTAGTTTTTCTTCGGGCCAAAGTTTTTTTTCAAATAATTCCCCAACAACTCCTAAACTCCATCCGACAGAAAGTGCTGTATTTGCATCAAAGCTTGCTAACGTTTCTTGTAAAAGAACCATGTCGTAAACAGAAAGTCCTTCTCCTCCAAATTGTTTTGGTAATGTAGAGCTTGTGTAGCCGAGTTTAACTAATTCCTGTACATTCTCTTTTGGAAAGATAGAGAGCTCGTCAATTTCTGCCGATTTACTTTTAAATTTCTCTTCCAACTCATACAAACGGTCAATCCATTGTTGCTGGTTTTCATTTTTTATAAACAAATTGCTCATGAAATATTCTCCCCTTAATTATATGTGTTAATCATATTGGAATAGTTGGTTTTATGGATAAATAAAAACCCTTTCCCAAAACGAAAAGAGTAAGATGTAGTAGTATTTACACTTATCTCTCAAGATGTTTCTTGCTGGAAGTAGCACCATACCATAAAAGTAGGCGGTTGCTGAAGCATCAAAGGGCCAGTCCCTACGCTTCTCTTGATAAGTAATATGAAGTTGTTGAAATTGATTGTACTTTCTAAACAATGAGAAGTCAATATTAATTCATATTATTTTAATCTGGATTGTATGATTTGTTTTTTATTTTTATTTTGATTTTGTACCCCGTGGCCAAATGAAATAAGTAATGGAAATGGCAAAATCGATAACAAGAATGATTCCCCATATTTTCAATGTTTCAGATAAAACTTCAGACCTGGAAGAGTCATTGATGAAGTAAATTAACGCAAAAAGTAACCCTCCTCCAATAATATATGCAAGAAGATGTTGGAATGACCCTTTCAATGAGTGTCTTGCATACTCCATTCCTGTCTTACGAACAGGTTTCGTTCCTTGTTTTTGAATGTAATACAGAAATTTTTCATCTGCCCAATGAATCATGCTCTTACCAAAGGCGATAGAGGATCCAAGATAAACTGCAGCAATCGCGTGTACCCTTGTTGCAGTTGCCCCATTATATAAATCATTTGCCGTAACAGCGAGCAAAATGAGATCAATAACAGGAGTAAGTGCCAAGAAGAACAAGCCAAGTTTTTCACGTTTAAATACGTATCGCGTAATAAGTCCTAGTAATATAACGACCCAAAAACCAATTTCACAAGCAATAATCGTCCAAGCGATTAAATTCAAAATACCACTCCTTTAAATTAATTATTATCTTTATTGTATCACGCCTGTGGATTGTCCAGTTTCTTGGGAATTCTTGCTAATAGGAAAGAAAAGCGCACTCATTCATACTTTACATAAAGTGCGTCTTAATGAATAGCCACTATGCCTCCGCGCTTGCCGCACCTTGCATGAGCCAACTTGTGCTGCGCCCAAGTGGGTCTCATACTTCGGCTCATGCGGCCCGACGCGCTAAGGCAACAAGTGTTTCGCTTTTTATATAGGTTATTATTCATGGAGATTTGAGCTTATCTATAATAAGTGACGAAGAATTTGCCTCTTCTCAATGCTTTTACACTTTCATCTAGCTTCCCTCTACTTAGTTGGGAAAATGGAGGGTTTAGTTGGAAATGCATTCATTTGCTCTCTCTTTTTAAGAAATGGCTCCACCATTCTAACTAAGTAGCCAGCTCTAGTGGATTGAAGTGAAAGGGAGGCGACTCCAGTGGGATTAAGCGGGACAGGTGAGACCCCACAGGGCGCTAGCGACCGAGGAGGCTCACCGCCCGCCCCACGGAAAGCGTCCTCCCTGCAGCGTAAATCCCAGCGGAAACTCTCTACTGAGACGCACTTTATGTAGAAAACGAACGAAAATATAAAATTGAATAAAATGGTTAATCAACAGGCATGTTATTGTATATGAAAATTATTTTGTGGAAAGGCTCAATTGCGTCTGAAACAAGTAAATAAGTATGATCTGCTTTACTTCCGCATTCTTTTTTGATATATTCTGATGAACACAATATATCTACATGCTATGAAGAGAAAAGTAAAATGATGTTGTTTTTTTGTAGAGAGCTTCGGTTGCTGAAAAGAAGCAAAAAATACTCATTTGAAAATGACCTCGGAGCTTCGTACTGAACGTTTATTGACTAGACTAGTAAGCTACGACAAGATACGGCACTTGTTATAAAAGCCGGAGTATTATATTTGATACTCACTAAGGTAAGCAACGTGAGTTGTTTATAAATTTAGGTGGTACCGCGAGTTTAACCTCGTCCTTTTTTAAGGACGGGTTTTTTTTGTGTTTATTTTAATAAAAGGAGAGAAAGAAATGAGTATTTATATAGGTGGAGCTTGGCCTTACGCGAATGGATCATTACATTTAGGACATATTGCAGCGTTGCTACCAGGTGATGTATTAGCGAGGTATTATCGTTTAAAAGGAAAAAAAGTATTATATGTTTCTGGCAGTGATTGCAATGGGACGCCAATTTCGATTAGAGCTAGCCAAGAAGGGGTAACGACAAAGGAAATTGCAGATCGCTACCATGAGGAATTTTTAGATTGCTTTAATAAACTAGGATTCACGTATGATTTATATACAAGGACGGACGGGCAATTTCATCATGATGTGGTACAAAAAATATTTTTAACCTTATTAGAAAACGGCTATATTTATAAAAAAGAAATAGATCAAACATATTGTGAATACGATAAACAATTTTTGCCGGATCGATATGTAGAGGGCATATGTCCAAATTGTTCACATCCATCTAGGGGAGATCAGTGTGATAATTGTTCAACGATTTTAGATCCGCTAGATTTAATTGATGCAAAATGTAAAATATGCGGGAATAAACCAACTGTGAAAAAAACAGAGCATTTTTATTTTGCTTTAAGTCAATTTCAACAGGAAATAAAATCTTATGTGAGGGAAGCAAAAGCAACTGGGGCTTGGAGAGAAAATGCGTTGAACTTATCGGAAAGATATCTTCAAGAAGGACTGCTCGATCGCGCAGTGTCACGGGATTTACCGAATGGGGTTAGCATTCCAGTAAAAGGCTACGAAGACAAGAAGGTTTACGTATGGATAGAGGCGGTTTCGGGTTATTTATCTGCAAGTAAAGAATGGGCTTCTATTCACAACTTAAACGATGAAGAATTTTGGGATGAAAATACAACTTCTTATTACGTGCATGGGAAAGATAATATTCCTTTCCATTCCCTTATTTGGCCAGCGATATTATTAGGGATTAATAAGAAATCATTACCAACACATATTGTTTCGAATGAATATTTAACGCTTGAGAAAAAGAAGCTTTCCACAAGCCAAAACTGGGCTGTATGGGTACCGTATATTCTAGAAAAGTATAATCCAGATTCGATTAGATATTTTTTAACAACGAATGCACCAGAAAATCGTGATGCGGACTTTTCGTGGAGAGAATTTATATTAAGCCATAATTCGGAACTGCTCGGAGCATACGGAAACTTTATTAATCGGACGTTGAAATTTATCGAGAAGTCATATGGAAGTACAATAGCAGATGGAATTGTAAATGAAGAAGTACGAAGTAAAATACAAAGCTTATATAGTAAGGTTGGGGAGTTAATCGAGGCAGGTCATTTTAAGCGAGCGATTGATGAGGTCTTTGAGTTTGTACGATTTGCAAATAAATATTTCGACACAGAGCAACCTTGGAAGCAAATTAATGAAGACAAAGAAGCGTGCGATAATACGTTGCTAACTTGTATGTTTATTATCGTTAATATTTCACAATTATTATCGCCGTTCTTGCCATTTACTAGTGAGAAAGTGAAGGAAATGTTAAATTTAGAGGAATACAAGTGGGAAGTGATGGAGAAATCTACTTACACGTTGAACGTTGTTACTCCTTTATTTGAGCGTTTGGATGTCGATTTGATAAATGAAGAACTTGCTTATTTAGATGGGCAAGTAAAGTAAGAAAGGTCGTGTTAGCAATTGAAAATTACGATTAGACAAGAGCGTTATGAAGACTATAAAGAGGCGGAAGCTGTTGTAAAACATGCATTTACTAAAATGGAATTCAGTGATCAAACAGAGCATGAGTTAGTAGCCCGCATTCGAAAATCAACGGCATTCATCCCAGAGTTATCCCTAGTGGCGGTGGATAACTCTGGGATAGTAGGTCATATTCTTTTATCTAAAATTGCTATTAAAGGAAATGACACAGCTGTTGAATCATTGGCACTTGCACCAGTTTCTTTTCTTCCTGAGCATCAGCATAAAGGAATAGGGAGCTTGTTAATTCGGGAGGCTCTAAAAATAGCTAAAGAGCTCGGCCATCAATCGGTTATTGTACTAGGACATCATGAATACTATCCTAAATTTGGATTCGAAAAAGCATCTCGCTGGGATATAAATGCTCCTTTTGAGGTGCCAGAAGAAGCGTTTATGGCATTGGAACTAGAAAAAAATGCACTTCAACATGTTTCAGGTATTGTCGAATATTCAAGTGCATTTTCGGAGTAATAAAAATAAGCCCAGAATAGCAACTGGGCTTACTTTTATTTTATATTTTTGCTTTCCGGAAACCGCTGAAAATATCTACGACCGAGATAATAATGACAACGAACACAAATCCCCAAATAGAATTATTCCACCAACTAATTAACACATTATCATTAACAACATCAAATAATTCACCTGTATATCGAATAAACTCCATATTAAACAAGTTTGCTTGATTGATGAAAAAAAGTGTGAAAATGATCAGAGCAATGTGATAAATCATATTCCAAATAGCTATTTTATTTGTCCATTTACCGACAATCCACTTATATAGGAGTAGCCCAACTTGAAAGGCGATGAGTGCTCCCATTATTGGCCCAAAAGAAAGTAATACATCTTGATTAAATAATGGCGCTACAAATTGAAGTTTGCCATTCGGTTCCGTTGTTTCATAAAGCCCAACAATATCAGATGCTTTAAAGTAAATGGTAGCCCACATAGCTGTCCCTAAAAGACCAATGAAAGTTTCTACTTTTGAAATGCGCTTCTTTTTTTCTACTGGTATAACATGTTTTAAATCTTCTGGCTTCCAAGGTTTTGATTTCATAGAAGCTTTTGATTTGTCATCAAGTACTCGTTCTAATATCGCAAAGATGGCTGTAACCCAGCAGAAAACACCGACTAAAGCGGCAATGATACTTCCAATGAAATCGACAATGAAAGAAATACTTGATTCGAGGAAGGTGACATCTTCAGTAAAAAGGGTTATATGTTCAATTGCTAGTACAGTTATATTAACTAGAACAGCAATTGCAGCTGCCATTTTTAAAATGGTAATATATGATTCGAAAAACATCGGACCAATAAGATAATTTGGTCGTTCTCTATACTGATTTGCTAGTTTAGATGGATTACCAAGTTGTGTAAGAGCAACATCCACATCATCTTGCGTATAATCATCTGGCATCATATCTAAAATAGTTGAGCGTAATTCCATTTCGATATCGGCACGTGAATTTTCGGGTAACCGTCTTGTTACTTCATAAATGTACAAGTCAATCCGTTCCATCTTCTTCAGCTCCTTTTAGTAATAAAGATAACTCTTTAGATGTTTTTTCCCATTCTGTTTTTAATGTTTCAAATACTTCTTTTCCATAATCACTTAATACATAATACTTTCTAGGTCTACTTTCCGTTGTATCCCAAATACTTGATAGTAGCTCTTGTTTTTCCAAGCGACGAAGCAGGGGGTAAAGTGTACTTTGATCAATGACAATTCCTGATTTCTCCAAAAGCTGCACTAAAGAATATCCATATTGTGGTTTGCTTAACTGACTTAACACCGCAAGTGTCAATGTTCCTCTGCGTAATTCGGTGGTTAGAGAATTTAACAAATCACTCACACAATCACCTCGTTTTCTTTATAGTGTATATAATACACTATTATAAAAATGAAAACAATGGGCATAGTATTGCATAATTTTTTTGTTTGAAAGAAATAATTAGTTTTGCATCATTTGAAATGGTTAGATTAATGTCGATGAATAAGGAAACAATAGGATTGGAAAGGTGTGGGCGAATATGCATTATGTAATTATTGGTGGAGATGCAGCAGGGATGAGTGCTGCAATGGAAATTGTGCGAAATGACAAAGATGCTCAAATTACTACACTTGAAAAGGGCACGATATATTCTTATGGGCAATGTGGATTACCTTATGTTGTGAATGGATGGATTGAATCTACAGACAAAGTAATTGCACGAAGCGTTGAAGCATTTCGAGCGAAGTATGGAATCGATGCCAAAATAGGATATGAAGTGACTGCTATTGATCCAAAATCGAAAACTGTGTCTGGAATAATAGAGTCTGAAAATTCATTTGAAATTTCATACGATCGATTGCTTATTGCAACAGGAGCAGCACCAATAATTCCAGATTGGGATGGAGTAAATTTGGAAGGGATCCACACGATTAAAACAATTCCTAATACAGAAGCAATAATGGCTGATTTGGTTCATGCACACAACATTACAATTATAGGGGCAGGCTATATTGGGCTGGAAATGGCCGAGAGTTTCCACTCGCTTGGAAAGAATGTGCGAATTATTCAACGAGGTCACCAAGTAGCGAAGATATTTGATAGGGATATGGCAGAGATTATCCACGAGGAAGCAAAAAAACAACATATAGAGCTTATATTGGATGAATCTGTGCAAGCGTTCACTGGAGATAAAAGAGTGCAAACGATCGAAACGAATAAAGGGAACTATCAAACGGATCTTGTATTAATAGCTGCTGGTGTAAAGCCAAGCACAGCATTTATAGAAAAAGCGGGTATACAAACTGCTTCTAATGGTGCTATTATTGTTAATTCTTGCATGGAGACGAATGTGAAAGATATATACGCGGCAGGTGATTGTGCCACTCATTTTAATCGTGTTAAGCAACAAAATGATTATATTCCACTCGGTACAACAGCTAATAAGCAAGGGAGAATAGCGGGTTTAAATATGGCGGGATATGAAACGATATTTAAAGGAATCGTAGGTACTTCTGTTATGAAATTTTTTGATTTAACACTTGCTCGAACAGGTATTTCCGAAAAAGAAGTAGAGAAGTTGGGTATTCCATATGATAAGCATGTTCAGCAAGCAACTGATATTGCAGGCTACTATCCAGGAAAAGAGAAGATGAATTTGAAGCTTATTTATCGAAAGGATAATCAGTTGCTGCTTGGTGCTCAAATCATTGGAGGAAAAGGTGTAGACAAAAGAATTGACGTGCTCGCAACAGCTCTTTTTCACGAAATGTCATTGGGTGATTTGCTTGATTTAGATCTTGCATACGCACCTCCATTTAATGGTGTTTGGGACCCAATACAGCAAGTTGCTAAAAGGGCTTTTAAAAAGAACGTGTAAAAAATTATTACTTGACTAAAAAAAAATAGTTGCATATACTAGTAAAAATATTGAAAAGCGAAGAAAAGGACATGAATCATTTATTATTTTCTTACAAGAGAACGGGGTCATTGGCTGAGAGCCCTGAAGAAAAAAGAGTGATTTACCACCTTAGAGCTATTATGGGGAACGCAATATTGTCATTATCCATAATCGGGAAATCCGTTATCTACTATGAGCGCAATGCTTTTTTGTGTTGCAAAATTAGGGTGGAACCACGACCACACTCGTCCCTTTCCAGGGATGGGTGTGGTTTTTTGTATGTAAAATTTAATATTTCAAGCGAAGAAAAGGACATGAATCATTCATTATTTTCTTAAAGAGAGCAAGGTCATTGGCTGAAAGCCTTGCAGAAAAAGAATGATTTACCACCTTAGAGCTATTATGGGGAACGCAATATTGTCATTATCCGTAATCGGTGTAACCGTTATCTACTATGAGCGCAATGCTTTTTTGTGTTGCAAAATTAGGGTGGAACCACGACCACACTCGTCCCTTTACCGGGACGGGTGTGGTCTTTTTTACGTTAAAAAAATAGGAGGAATTTACAATGTCAATCAAAGCAGAGGAAAGAGTAAGTCATCAAAAACTAGGACAGCAATTAGAATTATTTATGTCGATGGAGGAAGCACCA
The DNA here is from genome assembly GCF_032154225.1 of Psychrobacillus sp. GTDB lineage: Bacteria > Bacillota > Bacilli > Bacillales_A > Planococcaceae > Psychrobacillus. Next base: position 184,686 of record NZ_JALDYF010000003.1, on the reverse strand, counting down.
GGAATGCCATTTTATTTGCCAAAGGGAATGGTTTTGAGAAATGAGCTTGAAAGTTTTTGGAGAATGAAGCATCAACGAGCCGGATATCAGGAAGTAAAAACTCCAATAATGATGAAGCAAGAGCTTTGGGAGCAATCTGGGCACTGGGATCATTACCATGAAAATATGTATTTTGCCGATGTGGATGATCAAAAATATGCGATTAAGCCAATGAGTTGTCCGGGGGCGTTACTCATTTTTAATAGTAAAAAAAGAAGTTACCGTGAGCTGCCAATTCGTTATGCAGAGCTTGGTCTAGTACATCGTCATGAATTGTCGGGATCATTGAATGGTCTTTTAAGAGTGAGAGCTTTTACACAAGATGACGCACATCTTTTCGTCCGCGAGGATCAAATTGAGAGTGAAATCGACAAAATATTGGATTTAGTTCATGAGTTTTATTCGAAATTTGGTTTTAATTATAAAATAGAGCTTTCCACTCGACCGGAAAATTTTATGGGAGCAGTTGAAGCTTGGGATCAGGCGGAGCAGGCATTAGAAACAGTGTTGAAGGAAAAGAGTCTAGATTATCAGGTGAATGAAGGAGACGGAGCATTTTACGGTCCGAAAATCGACTTTCATATTTTAGATTCCCTTGGCCGAAGTTGGCAATGTGGAACAGTGCAACTAGATTTCCAAATGCCAGAAAAGTTCCATTGCCAATACATCGATGAAGAAAATCAATTGCGACAACCAATTATGATTCACCGAGCAATTTACGGCTCTATTGAACGTTTTATGGCAATTCTTTTGGAGCATTTCCAAGGAAGTTTCCCACTTTGGCTAGCACCTGTGCAAGTGAAAATTTTGCCGTTAGCAGATGCACATATTGCCTATTCAGAAAAAGTAAAACAACAGCTAGAGGAAGTAGGCTACCGAGTAGAAATCGATAATCGAGTTGAGAAAATTGGTTTGAAAATACGAGAAGCGGCATTGCAGAAGCATCCGTATATGCTAATTATCGGAGATCAAGAAATGGAAAATAACGTTGTGTCGGTGAGGAAACATAAAGTTGGGAGCATTGGGGAGATGAATATGCATGAGCTTATTGACCATCTAACTGACTCACAAGCAGAGTGAAAGAGGAATTTAGAGCATCTTTCACGAATGAAAAGAAGAGTACGTACAAGTTTACGCACCCTTCTTTCCTTAACTGGTAAGAAAGTATAAACTTTTCTACTAAGTAATTGTCTAGCTTCAGCGCCTAGCCCCTCGGGGTCAAATGTAAAAAAGCTGTGGTGGCTGGGGAGCTGCCTCCTCGCTTTTCCCCATTTTGCTCCTGCGATTACTCGTCGCAGAAGAGCATGCCTGTCGGGGCAGACATAGGCGCTTACTCTTTTCTGAATTAATATTTAACCCAGCTTAACCCAGTTGTACCTTCGCCAGCATGTACGCCTACGCAAGCACTAAGTGGGAGAACGAGGACGCTTAAATTTGGAAATTCTAGCAGAAGTTCTTCTTTCCAGTTTTCCGCATCCTTAGTATTGTTGCAATTGATCACAGCAACTTCTGGGACAGAGGCTTTGTCCATATCGCTACGAAGTAAGTTGGTCACATATTTTCTTGCCCGTTTATCAGCACGGACTTTTTCTTTCATCACGACTTTTCCATGATCGAATGAGATAACGACTTTAATGTTTAATAAGTTACTTAAAAACGTTTGTGTTCCAGATACACGACCGCTTTTATGCAATTGATTTAGGCTTGATGGGATGAAGGATAACTCAGAGTTTTTTGCCATTGTTTCAATATATGCAACTACTTCTTTCACGTCATGTCCTTTATCAACCATATCTTGGCCGATTTCAATCATTTTGACCATAGGATATGAACCGATTTTCGAGTCAATCGAATATACTTGGAAGTCCGCCATTAGTGAGGCAGATTGTGAACTATGAAACGTACCAGATAATTCACTAGAAACATGAATGGCAACAGCACAATCATAGCCTTCCTTTTTCAGTTTCTCATAAAGAGCTACCATTTCACCAATAGCTGGCTGAGATGTTTTTGGATGATGCTTTGCAACTCGTAATTTATCATAAAACTCATCATGCGTCATATCGATCGTTTCCTTGAAAGCGCCTTCTTCAAACACTATATTTAGTGGCAAAATATGCACTTCATGCTTTTTAATGAAAGCCTTATCTAGCAACGGAGCGGTATCGGTAATCCAAGCAATTTTTTTAGTCATTATAAAATGAACCCCTTAATTTGTTTTAGCGCTGAAATAAGTATTATCTATTAACGCTAATGTACACTACACATAGAATAAGTGAGTAGTGATATATATCATATAATGTAGAAATTTCGTATATGGTGACATAATTTGAACATATTTGGCTTCGAGACACTATTTTTTGGAGGAATAAATTATGGAAATTAGATTATTAACAGCAGAAGATGCAAATGCATATTGGGAGCTTAGGCTAGAAGCTTTGCTGCAAAATCCAGAAGCTTTTGCGACAAGCTATGAAGAAGCAATTGAACGACAGCACCCGGTAGAAAAAGTAGCTAATAACTTGCGTACAGAAGGAAATTATACATATGGTGCACTTGAAAATGGGCAGCTTGTTGGAATGCTGACATTACTAGTGGAGCAGCCTTTAAAACTAAAGCATCGAGCAAATATTTTTGCAGTGTATGTTAGTCCCAGCATTCGTGGTTTAGGGGTAGGAAATACTTTAGTAACAAAGGCAATCGAAAAAGCGAAGAGCATAGAATCGTTAGTAAAACTAAATTTATCTGTCGTTTCAAGCAATAAACAAGCAAAACGTCTATATGAAAAACTAGGTTTCAAAGTATTTGGTGTTGAAGAAAAAGCGTTGAAGCTGGCAGATACATACTATACAGAAGAGCATATGACCCTTATTTTGAAATAGATAGGAAGGAATTATTCCAATTTTGTCGAAGTAGTTAGTAATGTAAGGAGGAGATCACCAATGAAAACTAAAGAGCAAATTGATCATGTGAATACAACTAATAAAGCTTCTGTTTATCATTCACCTATTCAGACAATATTTGAAAAGTTCTCTCGTCAAAAGGATGCTTCGTTTGTTTACGGGGAACCAATTGAAATGGACAACAAACTAGTACTTCCTGTTGCCAAAGTACAATATTCTGTTGGTGGTGGAGGGGGATTTTCTGATCAAACGGAGAAGACACCAACTACTCAAGGAGAAGGTGGGGGTGGTCATTTCGCTATTAAACCAGTAGGTGTTTTTGAAATAACAGCAGAGAAAGTGAAGTTTAAGCCCGTAATTCATTTAAACTTTATTCTAGGGATTTTGGCAATATGTACAGTAGGGCTCGCTTTGATTTGGAAGAAATCCAGCAAATAATAGAAAACTCCGCAAAGGCTATGCGGAGTTTCTTTGTTTCATGAGCTGAATGCAATATAAACATAACAGCGCAGTAATAGCACCAGCAGTATCTAGCATGACATCTTGAAAAGAAGCGACCCGACCCCTTGTTAAGGATTGATGATATTCATCAGCGATTGCAAACAGCATCGTAACAATAGCTGCGATCACCATTCGTAACTTGAATTTAGGTAAGGCAGTATAAATGGCAAGCGCAATTATGGCGAAATAGAAAAAATGAGTACCTTTTCGAACAAGAAATTCAACAAAACGATAATAGCCACGTTCTTCTATAGATACGTATATACCCCAATATGGGATATGGAGCATAGATAATATAGATTCAAAAGGTTTGTTCGGCAACCATTTCTCAAGTACTGGAATAATCGACTGTTGTTCAGAAGTTTGTCCAGAGGATAGAAACACAATAATTAATAGGATGATTAAAGGAATAAGTTTTTTCATATACACACAGTAGCATATATGGGATGTTTATTGTTAAAATAACTTTGAATACAAGTACAAAGGAGCATATCTACTATGTCTAAAATAACTCCCTTTTTAATGTTTGAAGGAAAAGCCGAAGAAGCAATTAATTTTTATACTTCTATCTTCCAAGACTCAGAAATTATTCATCTTACTCGTTACAAAGCTGGAGAACCTGGAAATGAAGGAGAAGTGTCGCGAGCAGTAATCTCCATTAATGGTCAAGAGTTTTTATGTACAGATAGTTCTGTTAAGCATGCATTCACGTTCACACCATCGATCTCTTTATATGTGAATTGTGATTCGGAAGAGGAAATTGATGAAGCTTATGCCAAACTCTCAGATGGTGGACAACTTTTAATGCCATTGGACAGCTACTCATTTAGTAAAAAGTTTGGTTGGGTGCAAGATAAGTTTGGCGTTTCATGGCAATTAAACTTAGATAAATTTACATCAGACGGACGATAAATACCGAAAATCGGATGGCTCGACACAAAAAAACACCGGAGCGGCTTTGTGGCTCCGGTGTTTTACTGTTATTTAATTGAAATCCAAATTTCGGAATAGTAATCGGCGTTAGATGCGTCTTCACTGGAGTATACTTCAAGTTCAGGTCCGCCTGCGTGTTCATAAGAGTTGGATGGAAACCATTCAGAAAAAATTTGTTTCCACGCGTTTTGCATGGCATCTGGCATTGGGCCATGGACTTCGAATACGACCCATTTGGTAGCAGGAATTTCCATCGTTAATAAATTTTCTGGAACTTCTCCTTTATGATCAGTTGCGATCCAGTAATCGAGTAGGCCGTTATCTTTAAAACTCTCGTCGGCAACACAAACTCCCAGTACACCTTTTATTTCCCCATTGTTTAATTGGAAGAGTAAATCGTCCGTACCATCAGCGTTTACCTCATCCCAAAATAGAGGAATGCCTGTGGTGTTTTCTCCGTTTTTACCATTATATGTTCTTTTGATCCCTACGACTTGAAAGCTTTCTTTTTCTAAAATTTTATACTTCATCGGTTCTGCCCCTTTCAAATTCACCTGTATTACTAGGCGATTGTATGATTGTAGATTGCCAATTTTTTTTCGAGCATCGCTTGGCGTAACGCCATGTTGTTTGCGGAATGCTTTTGTAAATGCTTCGGGAGTGTCATAGCCGTATTTGAAGGATAGATCAATAACTTTGATTGTTGTATTTATAAGCTCCTGTGCTGCCAAAGTTAATCGTCTACGTCGAATATAATCTGCAATAGACATGTCGGTTAAAATTGCAAATGTACGTTGGAAATGAAATACAGAAGAATTTGCTTCCTTAGCAATTTGTTCAATAGACAAATCCTCTAGTAAATGTTCTTCCATATAATGAATTGCTTTCTGAATTGATTCTACCCAGCCCACTAATTTCACTCCTTGTATTTATTTTAAGCATAGTTTTAAATTCTAGCCTGTCATTTTGTGCTTACGTTGGACTGATAATCTTGTCGACTATTTCCTTAGGGCGTACATCTAATGAAGGAAGTTCCGCTAAGTCGACCCATATTGGTTCATAGTTTCCTCTTTCAATAGAAGTATGCGAGTATTCTTCACCAGTGCCAGTCCCAAAAGTGCCGCCTATGATATGTGCGAGGTAATAATATTGCATACCGTTGAATTCTAGTTTTTCGAATAAGCGCTCGATACGAACGTGCACACCAATTTCCTCGTAAGTTTCTCTAATGGCAGCTTGTTCTGGAGTTTCTTCTTTTTCAATGCCACCACCTGGGAAAACATAATAAACACTATTCGGCTTTGTTCTTTTAATTAGCGCGACTTTACCGTTCTCTATAATGACTGTCGCTCCTCTATTTCTCATGTGGCTCCCCCATACGTGTTTTTTTCTAAAAGTATAACATAAAGGATATTTTCATTATTTGTCTAATAGTATATAGAGTGAATGTGGAAAGGTAAGGTGCATATGGAGCAGAACAAACCATTAGAAGAACGGGTTAAATACTTAGAAGAGCGTGTGCGTCTGTTAGAAGATAAATTATCCGTGACTCCGTCAAAAATACCCGTAGTGACTTCCGCTAGGCCAGTTGTTCAACAGGAGAAGAAATCCGTCGAGTGGGATGTACTTATTTTTCAGAAAATCCTTCCTCCTTTATTTATAATCGTTTTTATTATCGGAGTTCTTTGGGGGTTAAAGGCAGTTTCAGATTATGGGATTTTAACGAATTATGTAAAAGTGTTACTAGGCTTTGTAGTCTCATTAAGTTTAGTTATACTTGGAATCTGGCAATTAAAACAAAGACGAAAAGTATTAGGGCAAATGTTAGTTGGAGGCGCTATACCGATTTTGATGTTGACCACTTTTGCAATGCATCAGTTATATGAAATGACTGGTCCAATATCATCTTTTGCTTTGAATGTAGCTTGGATAGCATTAGGTTTATTCTTTACATATAAATATAAGTCGCAAGGGATAGGGGTTGTTTCAACGGTAGGAGGGGTATTTGTTCCCTTTTTAATACAAAATACTATGCCGAATATTCCTGTTTTTTCTTTGTATGAATCCCTTCTATTCACTTTGTTTTTATGGATTGCACTTCGGTATAAACATAGAATACTATATTATGTATCCGTTGTGTTCTTACAAATAGCGTTAGTATTATTTTTCTTTTTTACTGATATTCCAGATGAATTTAGATGGATTGCAATCTTACCAATATTTATTCAACATGGTGCTTTACTAGTTGGAATTTTGAAGGTAAAGGAATGGGTAAACCAACAAGCAACTATTCTGTTTTCTATTATGATTACTACTGCATTTTGGATTTCCTTTGTTTTCACGAGCAATGAAGCAGCTAGTTTGTTTGGGGTTATCAGTATCATCTATGGTCTTTGCTTATATATGTATCAAAAAGACATTATTCGAGCACCAATTTTTATTGCTAACGCATTGATTTCTGTGTTGTATTTTATACAGATGTTGGCGAGCGATCTTTTGCTAGAAGGATTAGTCGGTGTAAGCTTTGTTTATTTATTCGTTTATAAAAAATTCCATACTATTTTGCATGCCATTCTTAGTGGAATTACATATTTTATAACACTTTTTTATGTATTTAGTTTAGATATTATGAGCTGGTTTTCGTGGGAAATGCTGCACTGGATTGTATTTGTAAGCGTAACAGGCTACGGGATTTATTTTCTTGGAAAAGGTCAATCTAAAAATAAAACACTTGTCGCTAATTTTGGAGTTCCGTATTTTGCATTCATAGTTCTTTATTTTTTATCCAACGCTTCAAGTTTGATTGGAGATAAAATGGGAAGTAATGCAGAAAGCGTTACGATGAATGCACTATGGATTATAACAGCTATTCTGTTCATGCTTTTCGGTCGAAGGTTTTCGTTACAACAAGGTAAATATGTAGGTGTTGGAATATTATTTGTAACGTTAGCGAAAATAATTTTATTTGATGTTTTATTTGTTTCCGTCGTTATTAAATCACTTCTATTTATTGTACTTGGTGTTGTTGGATTGCTTATATCGCGGGTTTATTATAAAAAATAAACGAAATATGAAAAAAAGACGAACTATTTGTGAAAATACGCTAGAATAGTATAAGTAGTTGAAATTTTGGAGGTATTTTTATGAAACCAGATATTTTTAAATTAATAAGAACAATGGAATTATATACAGATGAAGCGATTATTAGATTTACGAAATCATTTAATCGAAATATTGGATTATCGCCTATTCTCGTATTATCTCAATTAAAAAAATACGGACCACAAAAACAAACCGTATTGGCAAATGCATTAGGATATACTCCAGGTGCTATTACAAATATATCGACGAAGCTTGTAAAGGAAGAATACGCAGAGCGTTTATATAATGATGAGGACCGACGCCATGTACTGCTGAAAATTACGCCAAAGGGAGAAGAGTTACTTGTAGAAGCAAGAAAAACTGGCGATGATTTGCATGGCGAATTATTTAATGCATTAAACGATGAGGAATTAAATCAACTGCTATTTCTATATGAAAAAATGGTGAAAAACATAGGAACTGAAGCGAAATAGGAATATCCATTCGGTATTCGTCAAAGATTATCACCTAAAGTTTGTGAGATGGAACTACCTATAAAATTTACAGATGTCATGGTAAAGGGAGTTTTTCATTCTTTTTCTCATACACATGAATTTGTTGCTTATGGGGAAGGTACGATATGGAAACCTTTAGTGATAAAGGGAATTATAAAATTATTCTTGAAAAGCAGCGCTAAATGGGTAAGTTTCTATATTTATAGAGAATAGTGACGGATATTACTTTGAAATAAAACTTACATGTCGAACTTGAGACGTGTAAGTTTTTTTGTACTCAAATAAAAATATATTATAAATTAAAGTAATATTTTATATAAATATCAAGGTGAAATACCTAGAAAATTTGAAATCATACCTAAATACTATCCTAATAATAATAATATGTGGTTTGGATTACCTTTTATATGGTGTTATTTACAATAAAAAAGTATATATTTGCTTGTAAAGCTGTGCTTTAATATGATTAGAATAGTGAATTATAGTATGGTGCAAATAGAAATACAGTCTTTGTCCCATTTGCTAATTTTCCTTTTCAAATGTTTTTAACATAATAATATTAGAAGTGAATGGGAGAAATGTTGAATGGGTTTTTTACGGAATTTAAAGGTTACTCAAAAATTGTTAGTGTTAATAGTAATTGGTGCACTATCCTCTTTATGTATTGGTTTGACAGGATTTAAATATGTTAAGGAAATGGCTGATAAGTCAGAGATGGTATTTAATGAGTTATTAAAGCCAACTAAATGGCTTGGCGATGTGCAATATGAAAATGGAAGAATTGATAGTAATTTATTGAGTTTAACTTTAACTTCTAATGAAACTGAAAATTTACAATTGAAAAAAGAAATGGATGCCTCCATTGACATTATCCTTGCTCAAATGGATAAGTATCGTGAATTGGAGTTATTCGATCGTGAGAGAGAAGCTCTAGAGGAATATGATCGTAGTACCGCTGACTTAACAGTATCAAGAGATCAAATGATTGAATTTGCTGCTAAAAATGAAAATGCAAAAGCATATGAAATTTATACAAATGTAGTAAGTGAAAAAAGAGAGCGAATCGATGAGTTATTGACGACTCTTCAACAATTTAACCTCGAATATGCAGAAAAAACCAATCAACAAAACGAGAAAGATATTACCATAGCGACAATTATGTTAGTTGCTATTTTATTCATTGGAATAGCTATTTCCGTATTAATAGGTCTAGTTATTATGAAAATGATTGTGAATCCGACAAATGAACTGAAGGAACTTCTTTCAAAAGTGGAGGCAGGTGATTTTACTGTACAAGGGGGATATCAATCGAAAGACGAACTTGGAGCATTGACGACATCTTTTAACAAAATGATTGATGGAGTTAGGGGAATCATTCAAACCGTTGCTGAAACTTCACAACAGGTTGCAGCAGCATCCGAGGAGCTCACAGCTAGTGCGGAGCAGACTTCAGCTGCAACTAATCACGTTGCTCATGCTATTGAAGAAATTGCGATAGGAGCAGAGCATTCTACAAATAAACTAGAAAATAATTCAAGTGAATTACAAGATGTATTAAAGGGTATTAACATAATTGCAGAAGGTACGAATCAGGTTTCTGAATTAGCTAGGGAAACTTCAAGAGAAGCAGAAGAAGGAAATAAAATCGTTGAAGACAACTTACACCAAATGAGCAATATACAAGCTTCTGTTCAGAAGTCGCACGAAGTTATTTCTTCACTTTCTAAGCGTTCTAATGAAGTAGGACAAATTCTAGATGTAATTAATGCTATTGCAGCTCAAACAAATCTTTTAGCTTTAAATGCAGCAATAGAGGCAGCAAGAGCGGGTGAGCATGGAAAAGGTTTTGCAGTTGTTGCAGACGAAGTAAGAAAGCTTGCGGAACAATCTCTTTCGTCAACTAAATTAATTGCAGAAATTATTACAAGCATTCAGTACGATTCAAATCAGTCGGTACAGTATATGAGTGAAGTAATGACGAATGCCAGAGAAGGCATGGAAATTACTACAGAAACGGCAAATAAATTTGTACAAATAGTTGAAAAAACGAGAAGTATTACCCCACAAATTGAGGGAATTACGTCCACAGTTATGGGGATTTCAGGGAATATACAATCTGTTTCTGATGTTGCAGAAGAACTTGCAGCATTTGCACAAGAAAATGCTTCAAGCTCAGAGGAGGTTGCTGCATCTACAGAACAGCAATTAGCCTCAATGGAAGAAATTAGTGGTTCTTCTAAATCTTTAGCACAAATGGCGGAGGAATTAAACGAATTGGTTGGTAAATTTAAAATCTAAGAATTACTTTAATTGTTTAGGGCTGAGACTGTTATGTCTCGGTCCTTTTCTAATAACGAAATATGTACTATAGTTCAGGTGTGTAGGATTTGACTTGGAGGCATATCAGATTACTTATAGATAGATTTAGATATTTATGTGTGAGTGTTTAAGTGGAGAGGAATATTTCTAAGATAAATGGTAATATTGTTTCAAACTAAAACGGATAGGAGACTGGGGAAATCGTGGAATCAATAGTATTGCTAATTGTTGTTATAAATGTAGCTTATATGACACTAACTACTCTACGACTAATATTGGTTATTAAGGGGTACAGAGTAGTAGCATCATTTTTATCAATGGCGGAAGTATTTATCTATCTGATGGGACTAACAATGGTATTAGATAATTTAGATAAACCTCTAAATATTGCTGCCTACTGTTTAGGATGGGGTTTAGGTGTATATTGCGGCAGTATTATTGAAAATCGGTTAGCACTTGGTTATGTAGTATTTGAAGTAATTGTGGATTCACTGGAAATAGAACTGCCTATCCAAATTCGTGCAAAAGGCTATGGTGTAACATCTTGGGTCGCAGACGGAAAAGACGGGAAAAGACTTTGTATGAAAGTACTAGCGAAGCGGAAAAATGAATTAAAACTCAAGGATTATATTATGACACTATCTCCAAGAGCCTTTATCATTTCATATGAGCCGACTAGGTTTAATGGAGGTTTCTTAGTGAAACCACCTAAATAGAGTAGTTAGATGAGCCGTTTTTCGAGGAATCGGGAAAGGCTCTTTTTTTATAGCAATTCGTCAAAAACTCGAATTGCCTGTAGAATAAGGGTAAAGATAACAGGTGAAATGGTTATTACTAAAGGGGGTATAAAATTTGAGTAAATATGAGCAAAAGACAAAGGAAACAGATCACGATGTTGTGGAATTTATCGAAAAAATCGAGAGTATGAAGAAAAAGGAAGATGCTTATAAACTTCTTGAGATTTTTGAACAAACATCTGGTTTTGAAGCGAAAATGTGGGGCCCGAGTATTATCGGGTTTGGATCTTATCATTATAAATATGCGACGGGTCATGAAGGAGACGCTCCACTTGTTGGATTCTCTCCACGTAAAGCGAAGACTAGTCTCTATTTTGCAACTGGTGATACAGAACGTGAAGCTATTTTAGAAAGATTCGGCAAGCATACTTCTGGAAAAGGATGCGTATATATTAACAAAGTAGACGATATTGATATAGCTGTTTTACAAGAATTGATTATCCAATCTATTACGTTTTTACAGAACTTATATCCAAGTAAGTAAACTTCAATGGAAGTTAATGTCTATAATTCTGTAAAAATATAAAAAATTAATGTATAATACTACAGTATAAAAGTAGAAACTTAATCGAAAGAGAGTGGGACTTCATGGGTCGTAAATGGAATAATATTAAGGAAAAGAAAGCTTCCAAAGATGCAAATACGAGTCGTATTTATGCGAAATTTGGACGTGAAATATACGTTGCTGCAAGACAAGGTGAACCAGATCCTACTTCAAACCAAGCATTAAAAGTAGTACTAGAGCGTGCAAAAACATATAGTGTGCCAAAGCATATTATTGATAAAGCGATTGAAAAAGCAAAAGGTGGATCGGAAGAAAGCTATGACGAGCTTCGTTATGAAGGTTTTGGTCCAAGTGGCTCTATGGTAATCGTGGATGCATTAACAAATAACGTAAACCGTACAGCATCAGATGTACGCGCTGCATTCGGTAAAAATGGCGGTAACATGGGTGTGAGTGGCTCAGTTGCTTATATGTTTGATGCAACTGCTGTTATTGGGTTGGAAGGAAAAACGGCTGATGAAGTGTTGGAAATTTTAATGGAAGCAGATGTAGATGCTCGCGACATTTTAGAAGAAGAAGACGCAGTAATCGTGTATGCAGAACCAGATCAATTCCACGCGGTGCAAGAAGCGCTAAGAGCTGCAGGCGTAACGGAGTTTACAGTAGCAGAGCTTACGATGCTCGCTCAAAATGACATTGAACTAGATGCGGATGCACAAGCGCAGTTTGAAAAAATGATTGATGCAATTGAAGATTTAGAAGATGTTCAACAAGTTTATCATAATGTAGACTTAGGGGAATAAGAGTAAAAATAGGTTGTCTCATTAGTAGTTTTTCTACTTGGGGACGACTTTTTTTATTAGAAAAAAGTGGAACTGAAAGTAGTGTGAAACGTCTAGTTCTTTTAAAGGGAGAGATAGTACTTGAAGATGAAGTATTTCTCGTATGTTGCAATCATATTTTTGGCGTGTGCTTTTATATTATTTCCGATGAAGTCACTTGCATCTTGGGCGTATGAATTTGTCGTTTGGAATGGCGACGTGTATGTCGTAAGTGATGAAGCCATTGAAAATGTTAATAAAGAAATAGGTCATGTGACGAAGTATTCCGATAGGGAAGGGACATACTCCGGCAATTTTTCAAATGTGTATCCAAAAGGGACTTCCTATTTTTCTATTGAAGGGGTTAGTACAGACGAAGCAATTGCGATACAAGGAAAAGATGGTACGTATATGAAAGCAAATAAAGATGGTGAATATGCTGGTAATAAATATGATTTTTGGAATATCATTTTTTCACCTTTTGTTGCAGCAACGTCCGCATTACTCGTTCTTATAGGGTTTTATTTTTATAATAAAAGGAGAATTTAACATGGAACCACCAAAACATATTATTGCAGTTTCTGCTTACGTTACAAATGAAAAAGGGGAGGCTTTATTAGTTAAAACACATTGGCGTTCAGATACTTGGGAATCACCAGGGGGACAGGTCGAAGTAGGAGAAGCCTTAGATAAAGCAATGTGTAGAGAGATATTAGAAGAAACAGGCATTGTTGTACGTCCAATTGGAATAACGGGTATTTATTATAATGTGACAAAGCATATTTTATCGGTCGTTTTCAAAGCCGAATTTGTCAGTGGTACTTTGAGCATTCAGGCAAGTGAAATAAAGGAAGCGGGATTCATAGAGCTAACAGAATCAAATATCGATCAATATATTACGAGGCCACATATGAAGTCTAGAACGTTGGATGCAATGAAAGCAAAAACATTCATTCCGTATGAAACATGGGAAGTAAGCCCATATAATTTACTTGGAAGAATGGAATAGTGAAAGTGAGTGATAGTACAATTTTGGCACAAACAGCACTGCTTACTGTTACGCATGATCCAAAGGGGAGGAATATAAAACTTTTTAATGAATTGCAGAGAGAGTTTGAACAAATTTATAAAGAGCTTTTTATCACAGTTAGTGAAGAAACATCTATAGATTTGATAAAGGAAATAGAAAAAAGTAAATTTAACCTTAAAGTAATTCCAAAGAATGGAGTTGCTCATGCACGTAGAGAAGTAGTAAAGTTCGGTTTGACAAGTGAAAGTTTACATTATCATTATTGTGACTTCGACAGGATTTTGACATGGGGGCAAACCTATTTAACTGAACTAAAAGCTGTTGTTACAGATATACAAAATCATGACTATTTAGTTATTGGAAGAACAGAAAGAGCTATGAATACTCATCCAGTCGAATGGATTGAAACTGAAAAAATTACGAATCAGATCTTTTCATTAGAATTGGGGAAAAAAGCAGATATAACAGCCGGATCTTGTGCATTTTCAAAAGAAAGTGCGGAACTTATTAGTAAATATTCTAAAGAGAAAATGACAGATGCAGAATGGGCAATGATTATATCAAGGATTGCCAATCAAGAAGTAAATTATTGCTCAGTAGACGGGCTTGCCTATCAAGAAGAAATAAATGGTCTGAATCAGGAAATCAATGACTCAGACAAATGGCTTAGTAGACTAAAACTTTGCTTAATAATAAGTGAAAGTGCAATGAATACAGGTAAGTAAAGAGGAGGGTTTAATCGTGAAAAAATGGCTAGCACTTCTGATTATCTTTTTCATTATATTTTTAACAGCTTGTAGTGAGGATGAGACTATAAAAAAGTTAACTAGAGTAGACGTTTTTCAAACGGGTCAAGATGAAACGATTGTCGCAGAGAAAGAGACAGTTGCCACATTAGAACAAGTATTTTCCGAAATAGAATGGGAGGAAAATGTTAAGGTTGAAATGTCGAGAAAAGAAGATTTAAAAGTAGTTTTATTCTTTGAAACGGATAAAAACATGCCGGAATCATTAGAAGAATATTATCTATGGTTTGGAGAAAACGGAACAACAATTTTTATTGATCGTGAGAAGCATTCGTTAGGGAGACTTGATGAAATAAATGCAACTATATTTAAAAAAGCAGTGCTTAAGTGAAGTGTGAAAAATACCTTTATTCATATTTCCCGGGAAATTGACAAAGCGTGACTGCATTCAACAAAAGATGCTTTGGGATATTTGTGTAAATAGTATCTAATAATACTGCAGATTTATATGTAAGGGAGGTTGATTCGGTGAGAAAATATTTGAGCATGCTTTCATTGTTGTTGATAATCACATTTATCGTTTTAGGTTTTATTACCCTAGAAGTATTAAGTCCCTTACCTGATTCATGGGATATATTGATACTAATATTCCTGCTAGTAGGTTCATTTTTCACTGCATTATTTAGTGTGAAAGGGTATTTAAAAATAATTACGGTACTTATTTCTTCACTCGGTATGTTCGCTTTGTTAGTCTTAACTATTTTCAGTATTGGTATGATGCTATTTGGTAACTTTGGGACATAGACATAGTAGTTTTGCACTGAGAAGTTATATTTAGGGAACGATTCTTCCTTTTTGCCAATCAAAAAATAAGCGTAATCGAGTTTTTTCGGATACGCTTATAAATTTGAAGTAAAATCAACGATATTATTTAACAAAGAAAAAAGAGTAAAAGAGTAAAAGAGTTAGTCTTGTTATCAGTCCAATTTTTAATCAGTTTAGTTCCGATTTAAATAATCTTCCTCTTATTTTTAGAGAGTTGTAATTTGTAATAAAATCCATACTAGTTGATTAGAGCATAGGCGGCGACTTCTGCGGGAAAGCGTCCGTCGCAGCGGAAATCAACGATTTATTTCAGAAAAGTTACTTATCCTTTAATTCATTTATTTGCTTTGTAAGTTCTAAAAACTTTTGATCTAATTCGTTGTATTTAGAATCATTTCTTTGCAAGTAGCTTAGTTTTCCTAATACTGCTTGTCGTTCGGTATCTAATTTTAGCAATTCTTTTTCACGTGAAGATTCGTTGTTTTTATTTGTCCATTCCTTATAAGGTATTTCTACTTTGCGAATCGTTTTTTGTTCAAAGATTAATAGTTTATTTGTCAACTTTTCTAAAAAGTAACGATCATGCGTGACCAATAAAATCGTTCCTGGAAAAGTAAAGAGTGTTTTTTCTAATTGCTCTCGCGAAGGAAGATCTAGATGATTTGTTGGCTCATCTAGTAATAATACATCCTTTTGATCCAATATGAATTCCATTAATTTTAGTTTTACTCGCTCTCCCATACTCATTGTGGAAATAGGCCGAGTCCACTGATCTTTAGAGAAGCCTAGATTCATCATAAGCGTCTGAATTTGTCCTCGAACAGTAAAGTCAGTTGGACCAAAAAACTCAAAAGGTGTTTTGGACTCAGGCAAGTCGAATACAGTTTGGCGTAAATAGCCAATATTCATCGCACTAGATTTCCAAAGCTCTCCTTGCACAGTTTCTTCTCCCATCAACATACGGAAAAATGTCGACTTTCCACTTCCATTAGCGCCTAAAAGGGCAATTCTCTCTTGCGACTGTACAGTAAAAGAAGCATTTTGAAACAATAATTGAGTTCCAAAACTTTTGCTCATACCTTTTGCCTCAATGACACGATTTCCTTTTTTCTTATTTCCATCGATTGAAAACAACACAGCTTTTTCTTCTTCTGGTTTTTCAATCGTTAGCTTGGAAAGCTCTAGTTCCAGACGTTTCTGTTTAGAACGGATTCGTACATCCATTTTTTTTGCCTTGACCCGGTGGTATTCTTTCGTACCTTCTTCTTTGGTAGATTGCACATGTGCTTTTGTTGACCAATCCCTTAGTTGAGCCATTTGTTGTCCTACTTGTTGTATTTTAGATTGCTGTGCATTGTATAGACGCTGCTGTGTTAAATGTAATTCTTCTTTTTTCTGGAGGTATGCAGAATAATTTCCTGCATAGACAGTTAATTTTTTATTTTCAATTTCCCAAATTGTATCGGCGACTTCATCTAGAAAATAGCGGTCATGGGATACTAAAATAATCGTTCCAGAATAAGAATTCACCTGTTCTTTTAAAAAAGCTAAACTTTCTTGATCTAAATGATTTGTTGGTTCATCCAATAAAAGTAGCTGCGGTTTTGCCGCAAATATTTGCGTTAATCTAGTTTTCATTTTCTCTCCACCACTTAAATCGGCATATGCACGATCTTTTGGAACTGGCCATTTGCTCAAGTATTCCCATTCATTTTTTGCAAGATTGTTCAAAACAAACTGGTCATCTTCTTGCTTAAAAATAAGGATGGATGGAATATTGCCAAACCATTCTATTTGCCCGCTAGAAGTTTCTTCTTCTCCTGATAAAACGGAAAGAAGAGATGATTTTCCTGCACCGTTTCCTCCGACAATTCCTACAGTTGTCCCGATGACAATATCTGCAGTTGCTTTTTCTATTATATTTTTCTCTCCAAAGGCAATGGATATTTCATGTAATTTCCCGTGTACTCTCATATAACCGACTCCTTTTTGGAGGAATAAAAAATCCCTCCGATTTTAATCGGAAGGATTACTGGCCATAAATGAATACGAAAAAATCCACGACAAAATAGCAATTTTGCAGTGAATATTCCGTATTAAGTTGAAAAATGGGCAGACTAATCCTATTTCCGATTTAGCAAAATGTTTTTAATTACTTCTGCTGAGAAATAAGATTATTTATCCATTGTCCACCCATCATCCCTTCAAACTTGTTATGGTAATTGTAACATATTTCAGTAAATTTAATCTACAAGTTGGACTTGATAATCCTTAAACCAAATATGTGTCTGTGCTAAATAGGCAAGTAGTTGCGGACCTGACATTAATTGGCCAAACCAAGGAACCTTGAAGGAATCTCCATTTGAATCGATTAAGTCCGATAATCGTTGTGCATGAAAAAGCTCATGGAGGATTGAGTTTTTATCTTTTAGCTGATCGTTTAGGATGCTTTGCACTTTTTCAGAGTAATGGGGATTATGTGTTTTAGGATATGGACTTTTTTTGCGATAAAGTACATCTACAGGAAGTGTACCTTGAAAAGCTTTTCGAAGGATTCCCTTTTCTTGATTGCCAACCATTTTATAATCCCACGGGATATTCCATGCGTACTCTACTAGTCGGTGGTCTGCAAAAGGTACTCGAACTTCAAGACTAGCGCCCATGCTCATCCGGTCTTTTCGATCAAGTAAAGTAGTCATAAACCAAACCATGTTTAAATAAAAGAGCTCTCTTCGTTTTGCGTCTACCCCTGACTCTCCGTCCAATCGAGGTGTTTCGGCAATAGTTTTGTCATATGCATGTTGCACATAATCATCTATATTTAATTTTTTTTGCCAGCTATCATTTAGTAGAGAGCTTCTTTCATTTTTCGAGCGAATCCATGGGAAACCGTTTTCGGTGTTACCAACTTGATGGAACCAAGGATAGCCGCCAAAAATTTCATCCGCACATTCTCCAGATAACCCTACAGTAAAATCTTGTTTGATTTCTTTGCAAAACCAAAGGAGGGAAGAGTCGATGTCCGCCATTCCTGGTAAATCTCGAGCGTGAACGGCATCTGTTAAATATTCGGCTAACTGATTTTGGCTAATAACGGAATAATGATGGGTAGTATTTAGCTTATTAGAAACTTTTTGAATCCAAGGTCGATCATCGGTTGGTTGAAATACGTTTCCTTGGAAGTGTTTTTCATTATTTTCATAATCAATCGAGTAAGAATGAAGAGGTCCCTTTCCATCGCGATCATATGAATTGGAGGCGATTGCTGTAATAATGCTAGAATCCAAGCCGCCTGAAAGGAATGTGCAAAGAGGAACGTCTGACACGAGCTGTCTCTGTACAGCGTCTGTTACAAGGTATCGTACTTTTTCGGCAGTTTCATCGAGTGAATCAGTATGCACTGCACTTTGTACATTCCAATATCGCCAAATACGGAGTCCGTTTCGGGAAAAAGTTAGTGCGTGGGCAGGGCGTAGTTCCCGAATTTCATGATACACTCCTGAACCTGGTGTTCGGGAAGGACCTAACCCGATTATTTCTGCTAAGCCTGCTCGACTAATTGTAGGAGATACATCTGGGTGTGCAAGAAGTGCTTTTAACTCGGAACCGAATAAAAACCCTCCATTCTTTTCTGTGTAAAACAGTGGTTTAACGCCAAGGCGATCTCGTGCTATGAAAACTTTTTGTTCCAGTTCATCCCAAATTGCAAATGCAAAAATGCCGTTAAAGTAATCGACGCATTTTTCTTTCCATTCGATATAAGCTGTCAATAAAACCTCGGTATCGGAATGGCTAGAAAAAGTATGACCGAGTTTTTGCAATTCTTTTCGGAGATCCTCCGTATTGTACAATTCTCCATTATACGAAAGAATATAGCGGCTCGAGTGATAGCTCTTGACCATGGGCTGCTTTCCACCTATCGGGTCGACGACTGTTAATCGACGATGGCCAAGGAGTGCATGCATAGTAGACCAAATATTATGGTCGTCTGGGCCACGTTTTTTTAGCGTCTCGGTCATTTTTGTTACAATAGCTAATTCGTTTCGCAAATCTTTTTTAAAATGAATCCATCCAGTTATTCCACACATATATCGGCATCCTTTCTTTCATGCATTATTTTATGCAACGAGCTTTCAGACGAATCAAAAAAACAACCATGAAAGTTTGAATTTTCATGGTTGTTAGGTGTAATATACTCTATTTTCGTTTGGTATTAAGTGTTAGGCATGTTAATACAAGACTTGATTGACTGAGGAGCTTTCTGTTTCGTATTCATCGTCTGTGCGCTGTTTTTGGATAAGCCATATTGCGGCTATCAGGACCACGCCAATTAGACTACTTAGAATTTCAGGTACTATTAGCATGATACCCGCTACAAATAGGACAAATCGTTCCCAAATCCTTGAGTTTCGAATAAAAAATCCAATCATGGAGCTACTTACGGCCATCATGCCAATTAGGGAAGCGACTACGGAAAATATTAACATAACTGGCTCGACGTCAACCATAACTAAAATCGGATTGTAAATGAAGATAAATGGAACAATAAATGCTGCTATGGCTAATTTAACTGCATTCATTCCTGTTTTAAATGGATTTGCGCCTGCAATTCCAGCCCCAGCATAAGCTGCAAGGCATACGGGAGGGGTAATATCAGCAGCAATGCCGAAGTAGAAAACGAACATATGGGCAGCTATTGGTGCCACTCCGAATTCATTGATGAGCACCGGAGCAGCTATAGTTGCTGTTACGACATAGTTTGCTGTAGTTGGAAGTCCCATACCTAAGATAAGGCAGGCAATCATTGTGAAAATTAGTGCAAGAATTAAATAACCGTTTGATAAAGCGATAACACCAGCAGCGAACTTTGAACCTAGACCTGTCATACTAACAACTCCCGCGATGACACCAGCAGTAGCTACAGCAGCAATGACAGGGAGTGCAACTCTTGTACCTTGCTCAAGAAGATTAACCGTCTGTCTTAATGACATTCTTGTTTCTTTACGGACAAGGCTTACTAAAAATGCGGAAATAATTCCAAAAAGAGCTGCGCGTTGTGGAGTGAAACCATACAGAATTGTTCCCATAATCACTAGCAATGGCAGAAGCATGAACCAGTTTCTTTTCATCAGTTTTGGGAAAGAAGGTAATTGAGATTTTGGTAAACCAAATATCTTTAACTTTTTAGCCTCAAAATGAGTCCCAATAAAAATTCCCGTAAAATAAAGAACTGCTGGAATAACAGCCGCTAACATTATGACCCCATACGAAACGCCTAAGTATTCCATCATGATGAATGCAGCAGCACCCATCATTGGCGGCATAATTTGGCCACCAGTTGATGCAGCAGCTTCTGTAGCACCAGCAAATTCAGGTTTAAATCCTGCATTTTTCATCATCGGAATTGTGAAAGAACCAGTTGCGACTGTGTTGCCCACAGAACTTCCCGAAACGGTTCCCTGTAATGCACTGGCAATTACTGCCGTTTTCGCTGTTCCACCTGTATAGCGACCAGTTAAGGAAAACGCTAGATCATTGAAGAATTTCCCTATATTCGTTTGTACAAGTATTACACCAAAGAATAGGAAAAGGAAAATAAACTTTGCAGAAATCTGAATCGGAGTTCCAAAAATACCGCTTTCCTTATACCAAAGGGTCGTTGCAGTTCGATCAAATGAAAAACCAGGATGTGAAAGAATTTGTGTAGGGACAAAATTTCCGAAAATAGCATATAGCATGGCAACTAGTGCCACAATAACAATTGGTAAGCCTACCGTTCTCCTTGTAGCCTCTAGTACTAGAACAATACCTAGTACAGAGATGATAATATCCGGTAAGCTATAACCGGAAATTCTACTCTGCAGTATGGAATCAAAGTAAAAAATTTTATGATATGTTACATACATCGCAGTAAAGGCTAGCAAAACATCATACCACGGAACTGTCTTATGGATTTTCTGCATACCTTTTTTTAAAGGATACAGTAGAAAGATAACCCCGAGTGCGGTTCCTAAGTGGACTGCGCCTTGCTTTTGGGTAGGAAGTGTACCGAAATAAGCAGTATATAGATGGAATACAGTAAGAGAAACTCCTAAAAATGTGACAAACCATGCCCATTTTCCGATGTTAGTTCGATATTGATTTTCCTTGTCGTATTTTTCTAATATTTCCTGCGCGTCAACGGTTTGCTGTTCATTCATTATCTCACCACACTTTCCTTTAAGGATGTTATTTCAAATCGTCAAAACTTTTTATGCCGGTGTTTTTACGTGTAACAATTTGAATAACTTCTGGATAGACATGCCCAATAAAAGCGGCGTTTGGAACTTGATGACCATCAAAAGCGGCTTCTCCTTTTATTGCTTGTAGGGCTGGAACATGAACGGTCATTCCTAGATCCATATTCCCATCACGGATACTGGATAGATTTTCAACGGATGCACCTGTTTCTGTGTTCGTTATATTTACTCCATTGATATTTTTGTTCCAAATACTTGCCATTTCACCTCCAAGTGGATAATAAGTACCACCTTGACTACCGGTACCTAAAATTAGTTCTTTTTTGCGGTTACCATTATCGGCAGTAAGTTCAGCAACAGGGTTGTCTACTGTTAAACCTTTTTCCTCATAGTAGCGCTTAGCACCAGGATGGATAGGAAGACCTTCAGAACCCCGAAGAGCATTTTCTAAAATCATTTGTTTCGCCTGAGCGTGCGTGTTCTCGCTCGCTTTTTCTATCATTACTTTTGCAAGTTCATAGCCTAATTCATCGTCGATTGTATCTGTACTCCCCATGAGAATCGCATATGCAGTAACTGTTTGAACGTCGTTCTCCAGAAAATCATAGGTTTCCTTTGGAATTGTGTGATGTCTATATCCACTTTTTTCTTCAATTTTTGCAATAGCATCGTCCGAGAGGCTTAACATAACAACATCTCCGACAGATGCTTGTAAGCTTTCGATACTAGCTGCTGGAAGACCTAAAATTCCAATAGAAATGTCGATGTTCCCATCTTGTACACCATCAGCGGCATCGCCAAATCCTTCTTGAAAACCAGTATATTCATCATCTCCAATGCTATATGCGTCCAAGATGAGTTTGGAAATCGAGTTTGTCTCACTTGCAGGGGGTCCTATTGCAATATTTTTTTTACCCTCACTACAACCACCCATTAACAAAATCATGCTGAGAAGCACAGCGACAAAACCTAGTAATTTCTTCTTCATTTCTCTCTCCTCCAAAATTAGTATTTCTCCTTTTTGATAGCGCTTTCAAAATAAGGGACATATAACTTATGGATTTGTTAGCACTTCAGATAGAAGGTTAACATTATTATACTTTTATACTTTAGATTAACAATATATTCTCTGTTTCTTCCTACAGTTCGACAGAAATTGTTGGAATCTGCACGGGTGCCATGCACAAAAATAAATAAGAAAACAACCATGAAAGTTTGAATTTTCATGGTTGTTTTGTGTAATAGATTATATTTTAAATTGGTTGATTTGTTCTTGTATGTCCATAGCACCTGTACTTAATGATCTTGCAACAGCACTAATTTCTTGCATAGTTGCTGTTTGTTCTTCTACAGCGGCTGCAATCATTTCGGATTGTTCAGAAGAATTTTCCGAAGCAGAGGACATTTCATTCACTGAAGCTGCAACTTGTTCTGTGCTTGCAGAAATTTCTTCAGAAGATGCAGAAACTTCTTCTATTTGTGAAGCCATATCTTGAATAGCTCCCATAATACTACCAAACGCAGTTTGTGCATTTTGGATGAAAGTAACGCCTTCTTCTACATTATTTACTGTAGTACTTACTGCATTTTCTACTTCTTTCGTATCTTGCTGGATCAAAGTTGTGAGCCCAACAATTTGATTTGCAGAGTTCTTCGATTCCTCTGCAAGTTTACGCACTTCATCTGCAACAACAGCAAAGCCTTTTCCATGCTCTCCAGCACGTGCAGCTTCGATAGCAGCATTTAGTGCAAGAAGATTCGTTTGTTCAGTAATTGCAGTAATAACTTTTGAAATATTTTCGATTTCAGCAGATTGGGCACTTAATTTTTTAATGCGCTCATTTGTTTCATGAGAAGACTTTTGAATAACAAGCATTTGTTCTTCAGCAGTTATTAATGTTTTCTCGCCTTCATTCGCAACTGCTTGTGTGTCGACTGCTTTTGAGTGAAGCATTTGTGTTGCTTCAGCAATTCTTTGTACGCCGTTAGCCGTTTCCTCCATTGCAACAGAACTTTCTTTTCCTGTTGCAGCAGATTGAGCTGCACCTTCCGCCATTATTTCTACTCGTTTTGCAACATCGTTGGATGAAAGTGCAACTTCATCCGTACTAGCTGATAATTGCTCTGCAGCAGCAGTGGTCTGTTCAACATTTGTAGCTATATTATTAATGAGCGCGTGTAAATTAGATTTCATTAAATTAAATGAAGCAGATAGGTCACGAATTTCATCTTTTGTTTTGACAGTTACATCTTCTTGACTTAAGTCACCATTTGCAATAACTGCCGCTGCTGCTGATAGCTTATTAACTGGCACAGTAATAGCACGTGTGATAAACACTGCTACAGCGAATGCTAGAATAGTAGAAAAAATTGCAATAATAAGAATAAATATCGTGCTTAAACGTGCTGATTCTTGTGCTTCAGTTTTTATAGTTTCCATTTCAGTAGTTTGAAAATCGATAATTGCTAAAACTGCAGATCGAAGTCCTTCATTTGCTGGGCGTGCTTTACTAGAAAGTAATTTTACCGCTTCGTCTGTCTGACCTGCTTTTACAACAGATAAAATTTCTTCGGAAGTTGCATTGAACATCTGTTGACTATCCTTTATTTTTTGAAGCTGATTAAGCATTTCTGTATTAACAAATATTTTTTCAAGATCTACTGTTATAGTATCGATGATTGCTTGTTGTTTTTTCAGATTTTCGATTGTCGCTTCAGATGGTTCTAATATATATGAACGAACATATACTCCTTGTGCAGAAATGGCATCTGAAATATTACGTGCCTGGTTTATCTTCTGAACACTATCTTCTAAGATAAAAGTATAGTCGTCATCAATCTTTTTCAACTGTGTGTAACCGACTGTCGAACTTATAAGTAAAAATAGTATTAAAATACCAAAGCCAGTGTACAATTTTTTTCCTATGCTCATAATGATTAATACCCTCCATTCTATCTATGATAACTTTATCTTTTCATGATAAGTTCTTGCTATGTAATGGTCAAGAACTTATTGCGAAAAAAAGAATATTTTGGCGGAAACAGTGAAAAACGTGAAAGCATGGGCTTTCACGTCGAAAAAAGTAGTATTAAGTTGTCATTTTTAAAACTGTTTTGATTTTTTGGATAATACCACCTGAGCTATATGTTAAGACACTTCGCTTATAGAAGGACAGGCTCACGAAGAACATAAGGACTACTGTTCCAATTAGTAAAAGTAGTGATAGCATAGGTGCAAAGGAAGAGATATCGGTTGCGCCAATTCGAAGTGGCATAACCATTCCAGATGTAAAAGGAATGAACGAGAATACTTTTATCAGAATTGTATCTGGGCTGTACATTCCAGAAAGTAATACGTAGAATCCAAGTATTCCAAGCATCATAGCAGGCATCATTGCTTGGCTAGATTCTTCTACTTTAGATACGAGCGAGCCAAGTAATGCTCCAATGATTAAATAGAGCATAATTGTTAGCAATAAAAAGGCAACTGCATATCCGATAAAGGTGAAGGATAATTCATTCATTATTTCTAACACTGCATCCCATTTTGAACCATTATCTATTACCATAAATAATAGACCTTGTACGAGCAATAAAGACCCTATTTGAGTTAACGCAAGTAAGAAAGTTCCCGTCAGTTTGGCCATAAAATGAGTGGAAGGTTTAATGCTCGCAAGTAATACTTCTAGCACACGTGAACCTTTTTCAGAAGCAACATCTGTCGTAATCATCGATAAAAATGTCATGACAAATGAATAGATTAAAAACCCAACTAACATAGAAGCACCAATACCAGCTGCTTTTTCTCCTTCGCTTTTTCCGTTTACGGATTCTTCATTTAAGTTTTTCATCGAAATGACTGTTTCCGATTGGAGAATTTTCTCTGCTTGTTCTGCAGTTAGATTAAGCTGTTGTACTTCATATAGTTTTCCAGCATATTGAAGCTGTGAAGATAAGCTAAGCTGATCATTAAACGTTAGTGGCTCGAATGTTGCTATTTCTGCAACGAGCGATTTATCTTGGTCTTTAATGAAAATGGCTGCAGCAAAATCACCATCGACTACTTGTTTTTCAATTTCAGCTGTTGCGTTAGTTGGGAATGTAAACTCCAAATCGCTACTAGATTTGAATAATTCCTCAATGTTTGCATCTGTTTCATTTACTAACGCTATTTGCAAAGGCTCATCTTTAAATAATGCTTCTTTAATATCAGACCAAAACATTGCGGCACTAATAATGACAACATACATGACGATGGAAAGAATAAATGATTTTGCCTTAATCTTTTGTGTATATAATTGCTTGACGAGAAGCCAAAATTTAGACATTTGTACCACCAACCTTGTCTTTGAAAATTTCTTCTAATGACAAATAATCTAAACTGAACTTCTCAATATATTTTCCATTAGAGACGAAATCGAAAATGGATTGTGCGTAGTCTTCATTTTCGAGTGTTAAAATGTATTGATCTTTACTAATATGAACGTCTTTTACCCCTTCAAGCTTTTGGAGTAGATCCGCTGATATATCTGTACGAATCGTTAATTTTGTTTTTCCATATTGCTTTTTCAAATCTAATAAACTACCTGTAAACAAAGAGACGCCACGTTTCAATAAGCAAAGATGATCACAAAGCTCTTCTACGTTATCCATTTGATGGCTGGAAAATAAAATCGTCGTCCCTTTATCCCTTAATTCTAAAATGGCATGTTTCAATAAATCCATATTTACAGGGTCTAATCCGCTGAAAGGCTCATCTAGAATAAGGAACTCAGGCTGGTGGATGAAGCTTGCGATTAATTGAACCTTTTGCTTATTTCCTTTTGACAAAGTTTCCGCTTTAGCTTTTCGCTTATCTTCTAAGTCAAAGCGATTAATCCAGTAATCCACTTCTTTGATCAAGTCTTTGCGTTTCTTTCCTCTTAATTCTCCAAAAAAGTAAAGCTGGTCTTCCACTTTCATTGAAGGGAAAATGCCTCTTTCCTCAGGTAAATATCCTAAAATATCTCGATTAATCGAGTTAATATGCTGACCATTCCACGTAATAGTGCCTTCTGTTGTTTCTTGAAGATCCAAAATCATGCGAAACGTAGTTGTCTTACCCGCACCATTTTGCCCGATTAATCCATAAATTTCTCCTTTTTCAATCGTAAAGGATAGATTATCGACGGCAACAAAGTTTTGGTATTTCTTCGTTACTTGTTGAATAGATAACGTCATATGTAAACTCCATTCTATGAATATTTTATTTTCTCTCTACTATACGTGTTTAATTTGAGGAACGTTTCATTTTTTTTGTAACGTTTTTTATTGTTGTGCGTCTAATCTTTTGAAACGAAAGCGAAGGAGCAAAAAAACATGAAAAAAATAACAGCATTTGCAATGGTAGCAGTCTTGTTAATAGGCGGAATGCTATTCAATCAACCGCAAGTTCAAGCAGAAAGTATGCCAAAAGAAACAACAGATTATATGAAACTTTCAGGAAAAATTACGGAAGTTGTAACTGGGAAAGAAAAAGTTACGCTAACAGTAGAAACTGAAGGAAAAGAAATCACGTTTTTCACAGTAACGGACGATGCATTACTATTCAATAGTGGGACAACTGAAGCAGTGAAAAAAGAATCATTCGAAAAAGGTCAACAAATTGATGCATATTATGGAAAAAACAAGCCAATGCTTGCAATCTATCCTCCACAAATTACTGCAGATCTAGTAATTGTAAATGATGCAGAAAAGTTTGGATCTGTAAAAGTAGGCAAGTTTGATAGTGAGTTTTTAAGTTTAGATCAAGAATTGAAGCTAAATCTTGGAAAAGAAACAGTTTTAGTAAATGAAAAAGGCGAGAAGATCGAACAAGCTGATTTAAGTGGAAAAGAATTAGTTGTTTTTTATACAATTACAACAATGAGCCTTCCACCACAAACACCACCAAATAAAGTTATTGCTCTTAATACTTCAACAGAACAAGTTGAACAAAATGACTTTACGAATTACATGAATTTTTCTGGGGAAGTTACAGAAGTAGTAACTGAAAAAGATCAAGTTACTCTTACAGTACAAACAGCAGACAAAGAACCACAAGTGATGATTTTACCTATTGCAGATGAAACTAAAATTTTTAACAGTGGTACAACGAAGTCATTGAAAAAGGATTCTTTCAAAAAAGGACAAAAAATCGATGCTTACTATGCTAAAAACAAGCCAATGCTTTTAATTTATCCACCAAGAGTTACACCTGAATTTGTCATCGTACATGATGAAAAAGTGTTTGGAAATGTAAAGGTAGGTAAGTTTAATAAGAAGTTTTTAAGTTTAGACAATAGTTTAAAATTAAGCATCGGAAAAAATACAATTTTACTTGATGAAAACGGTAAAAAGGTTTCATTGAAAGACTTACAAGAAAAAGAGCTAATTGTATTTTATACAGCTTCAACAAGAAGTATTCCAGCAATAACGATTCCAACTAAAATTATTGGGATCGATGAGCTTGATGCAGTCCAAACGATTATTGAAAACGATCATTTTATGACAAACGGAACGATGATGATTCCTTTTAGTGAAGTAGCTGAAGAGTTGGGTTATGAAGTGAAGACAGATCAAGCAAACAATACGACACTTGCAACATTAGGAAACAGTTCAATTACGATTACACATGGTCAAAAAGCATACGGCTATAACCGAAGCCTACGCCAATTTGCAGAAGTACCTGTATGGAAAGATGATAAATTATACGTTTCAGCAGATATTTTAGAATTATTAAATCAATAATAATGAAAAATCCGTCCTTCTCGATTGAGAGGGACGGATTTTTTTATATACATATTTAGAATGGATTACGTTACAAGTGGACGCTTTCCGCGGGCGGTACCTAAGCATCCTCGCTTTGTTGTGGGGTCTTCGACTAACGCTATTCCCGCAGAAGTCGCCGCTTTTCACTGCATTCATCTATTTTACTGAAATGTGTTCATATCCTGTATGTGTATTGTTTTACGGAGTGGAGTACTGCTGCTCCTATTGTAAAAGCTTTAGAAGGCTAAGCATTGTAAGATAGTGATGTTGCTTATTTATTTTGCAACCGATTTACTTTCTCGTTCGACTTTATTATGTAACGGAGAGGAGAGTTGAAATGGATATAAAAAAAATAGTGCAAAAAGCAAAAAAGGGAGATGACGAAGCATTTGAACAACTGATTAGTTCAGTTCGACAAAAGTTGTATCGAACAGCTTATGCGTACGTTAGAAATGAACAAGATGCTTTGGATATCTATCAAGAAACAATTTATATAGCTTATACTTCTATAAAAAAATTAAATAAACCTGAAAGTTTTTCAAGTTGGATTACCAAAATTCTAGTTTTTAAATCAATTGATTTTATTCGGAAAGAGTCTCGCCATTTTACTACAGATAATGAGGAAATCTTTGCTGATTTAATCGTTCCTGAAAATGTTGATTTCATAACACATTCATTGGACTTATCGGAAGCCTTTAAATATTTGAATCCTCCAGTTAAGACTATTATTTTGTTGAGGTATTATCATGATCTGTCTATTAAGGAAATAGCCACGATCATGAAATATCCAGAAGGAACTGTGAAATCACATTTGAATAGAGCGAAAAAAGAGCTAAGACCTATATTAAAGGAGGGTTATCTATTATGAATAAAGAAAAATTCGATCAATCTATAAAAAATATACATGTACCAGTTGAAAAGATATTGGAAAGAGAGAAACAAGCTATATTTCAAGGTAAGAAAAAACGGAGAGTAGGAAACATGACGAAGCGTTCCATTCTAGTTGCATGTGGGTTGTGTTTATCTCTACTTGGATCAGGGTTTGTTTCTACAGGCATGGCAGAAGCATTGTCTAATATTCCATTGCTTAAACCAATTTATAAGGATTTTAGGGACATTGCCTCGGATAAAATTGAAAGCAATCAACTAGCAACAATAATTGATAAACAAGATAATCAAAATGGCTTAACAATGACTGTAAAAGAAGCAGCGTATGATGGTAGCCGTTTAATGGTATCGGTAGCTTACACTGGTGAAAAAGCACTTTCTTGGGGAGAGGCGGATGTTAGTTTTTCTAATGTGACAATTAATGGACAGCCTGTTAAGGTAGCGAGTGGTGGTGGGGGACAAGATGATATAAACTCAAAGACAATTATTGAGCATCATTCAATGTCATTTGCTAATTTCGATGAGTACGGTGATAAAATTGAAGTTGGTGTCCATGGAGAAAACTTATTTGGCTATGAGGGCGAGTGGGAGGTAGTATTCCCTCTTGAAAAAGTAGAGGGCGAAATTTTCGAATTCTTCCCGCAGGTGTCAGCAACTACACTAGATAAAGTGTATACGATAACAGCTGATAAAGTGACATTTACCCCACTAGCAACAAGAATAGATCTAAAGGTGGATTATCCTGTTGAAATGGATGCGAACGATAAATGGCCAGCGTTTGAACTTTATATGATGGATAGTGATGGAAAAGTCTATGAAGGACTGACATTTCAATATGGTTTTATGCCTGGGAATTATGGGCATCATGTGATCCTAACATTGCCCCCAATGGATACGATACCTGAATCATTTACACTCAAGCCAGGTCGTAGAGATAGTCAAGGCTATTTAGTAGAAATAAAAGAATTAGAATTGGTTATGCCTCTAAAAAATAAACAATAGTTTCGTTTATATTTTGCAAGCGAATTTAATGTCAAGCCAAATTCCATACATAGTTATGGAATTTGGCTTTTTCTTTGTGATTAATGCTTAATATAAAAACCTCCACAAATAAAACGTAGCATACGCTTCCCAGCCTTTCCATGGAAAGGACATTTTTAAGATTTCATCCTTTGATGGTTTTTGTTCGGAATTTGTCACTAGTTTAAGTGCATTATGCAGTCCTACGTCATCGATTGGGAATGCAGAAGGAAATCTCGCGCAACGCATTAATACATAATTGGCTGTCCAAGGGCCGATTCCTCGAATGTTTGTTAGTATTTTCTCTGCTTTTTTCAAATCATTTGTTTCTATTAGCATGTCTTTTGTGAGTAAACCTTTGTCTATTAATTGAGCAACTTCTATTAAATATTCACATTTTTTTACGGTCATTTTTAAGTCCACTAAATCCTCCACAGTTAGCTTCGCAATATCACTAGGAGTAGGGAATACCCAATATAATTGATCTTCAAATGGAATAGAACGTCCAAACTTTTCAACTAATCTTCTTTTTAATGTGTACGCATATGTTAGGTTGATTTGTTGGCCAAGTATACCCCAAGCCATTGCTTCAAATAAATCTGGAATCCCCATAATTCGTAATCCGTGAAATTTCTCAATTGCTTGCTGCAATATCGGATCTGTTTTCGCCATTTTATAAAATGCTTGTAATTTCGTTTGCATATCGAACCAGTCCAAAATATATGCAACAACTTGTTCACGAACGTTTTTGTCTGTGGGTCTTGTATTAGATAAAAATTCGATAAGTAGTGTATGGTCATCTCTTTCGCTAATTTCAATAAGAAATGTGTATGTATCTATCGGAATAGCTTTTCTGATTTTATTGTCATGCACATAAAACAAGCATTCGTTTGTGGATCTCGCCAAATATTGAAGGTTTTTTTGGAAACTAAATTCGGTTGGTACGGATAAAATAATTCGCTCATCTTGTTCTTTCCAAAGCATATATGGACAACTCCTTTTTGGTTCATTATAAGTTAAAATAGAGAAGTAGGGGGGATATGAAATGATTATAAAATTAATAAAAGAAGCATATCCACTGGATTTATTGCTAGAGGCAGATCCGTCTGAGTTGTTAGTTAAGCAATACTTGGAGCAAGGGGAATGCTATGTTGCTGAGCAGGACGAGGAAATAGTCGGCGTATTCGTGCTACTACCAACAAAATCAGGTACGGTGGAACTGATCAATATTGCAGTAGCCGAGCAGCATCAAGGAAAAGGAATAGGAAAATTACTTGTCATGGATGCAATAAAAAAGGCAAGACAACAAGGCTACGACACAATCGAAGTAGGAACGGGCAACTCAAGCATTGGCCAACTTGCTCTCTACCAGAAATGTGGATTTCGAATTACTGGAATCGACAAAGACTTCTTCACAATCAATTATGCAGAAGAAATTGTAGAAGACGGTATTGCTTGTGTGGACATGATTCGGTTATCTCAACAATTATAAAGGATTGGACAATCAATGTGCAGAACTGGACAATAAGGCCATAAAACCGGACAATCATAAAAAATCTCTCCAGTAGGAGAGATTTTTGAGTACTTTTAGTTCAATTGAAAAATCTGTAGCATTTTTCTAAGCTCGCTCACTGGTATTTGACCGGGAGCAGATGCTTCCACCCCAGAGCCGAACGTGGCAGCGGAGCCAAAAACTTGTCCTGCTACTCGGCTAATAGCTCCTGTAGCAGCCATGGACATCGTAATGATTGGTCGGTCCGCATATAACGATTTCATCGTGTATGTAGCATCTAAAAGCGTTAACACATCAGCGGGATTTTTAGGCATTACTGCAATTTTAGGTATATGCGCCCCAAGCTCCTGCATTCTTCTTAATCTCCAAATGATTTCTTCTTTTACAGGTGTTTTTTCAAAATCATGATTGGACATGACAATATATACTTCATGGTCATTTGCGGTTTGCACAATGTCTTCTACGTCGGCAGAAAACATTTCCACATCTATCAAATCAACTTCTTTTGTTTGTATAACCGTTTTCAAAAGTTGTTTATAGTAAGCGTCTTCGATTTTGTTATTTCCACCTTCGCGATGACTTCTAAACGTAAAAAGTATTGGAGTAGGATATAACACCTTGCGGATCGAAGAAAGAGTCTGTATTACAGTATGTATATCTTCAACGTCGTCCAAAACATCGACTCGCCACTCTACTATATCGGGACTTTGTTGCTGAATTATTTTAATTTCTAAAAGAAGTTGTTCCTCTGTCTTTCCCATAAGTGGGATGAAAATTTTTGGAATGCCTTCTCCAATATGAATATCACGAATAGAAACAATTTTCATAAAAAGGACTCCCATCAAATTGTATTTTAGGTTATATTAACATACAACGATAAAGAGGGGGATATAATTATGAATTTTCAGCAATATGACAGCGCAGATGATTTTGCACAAGTGGCAATGCCTTTTTTAGAAAAAAACGAAGATAAGTTTAGTTTGTTTTTAGGGGTGCTTCAAGGAATTCGACAAGGAAATTATGAAAATCCTTTCATGGCATCGATTGAAGAAGAAGGTGAATTGCTCGCTCTTTTTCAAATGACTCCCCCACACCCACTCAATATTATTTTTGTAAACGAAGAGCGAATGGAAGTATGCATTGATCTAGTTATTTCCGAGTTAATCAAGCAGTCTATTCCTGTTGAATCTATCATTAGTGGAAAGGAATGGGCATACTCATTTGCAGAAAAATGGCAGGAACAAACAGGGCAAAGTGCTTCGATTTTGATGGATCAAGGATTATATCGTTTAGATCAAGTAGACGATTCGATTGAAATGAGCCCTGGTGCATGGCGCTATGCGAATGAACAAGATCGCGTTTTAGTAGAAGCATGGTATCACTTATTCGTACAAGATACTGGTCTTCCTCCTAGTAAGAATCATGCAGAAGTACAAACGCATGTAAAACAAATGGTCGACAATCAAGAAGTCTTCCTTTGGGAACATAATGGGGAAACTGTATCGATGATGAAAAAAGCACGACCAACAGAACACGGAGTAACTGTTTCACTTGTATTTACACCGAAAGAACAGCGTAAAAAGGGATATGCTCGAACAATGGTAGCCGCAGGAAGTAAAGAATTACTTGAAGAATTTCAATTTTGCGTGCTCTACACGGATATGCTGAATCCGACGTCCAATAAAATTTATCAAGAAATTGGATATCAAAAAATTATTGACTCTGTTCATTTGAAGCTTGAAAAATAATTCATATCAACTTAATAGTAAACGAACATTGGGGCTCTATCACAGTTTTTTAATGGTAGGGCTTTTTATTTTAGAAAAACGTAGTGCAAATGAATTTTCATAATGTTACATTAACTTTGATGGGGTAATTAGCAAGGTGAAAAATCTGTAACATATTAAGTATAAAAGTGGGGTAAGAGGATGAAATTTGAAATTATGCGTCAACATTTATTGGATGGATTAAATGATGTAATGAAAGCGGTTAGTTCGAAAACAACCATCCCGATTTTGACTGGAATAAAACTAGAAGTTACGGAAGTTGGGTTACGCCTTACAGGTAGTGATTCCGATATAACGATTCAAACGTTTATTAAAGCCGAAGAAAATGGGGATCAAGTGATTCGCGTTATTGAAGAAGGCTCGATTGTTGTACAAGCACGTATGTTTAATGAAATCATACGTAAGCTACCAACAAGTGATGTAGAGATTGAAGTGAAAGAAAATTGTCATACGTATATTCGCTCTGGGAAGTCAGAGTTTCATATAATTGGGCAAGAGCCTTCTGAATATCCATTGCTCCCTGAAATTCAAGATGATCGTCAGTTCATTATTCCAGCTGATTTATTAAAATCAATTGTTCGTGAGACAGTATTTGCTGTATCTTCCTCTGAAAGTCGACCTGTATTAACAGGTGTTCACTGGCAGGTGAAGAATGGGGAGCTTGTTTGTGTTGCTACAGATAGTCATCGTCTTGCTCGTCGTAAAGTGACATTAGAGCAACTACCAGAAGGAGAATATAGTGTTGTTATTCCTGGGAAGAGTTTAAATGATTTAAGCAAAATCATCGGAGATTCTTCTCATCCTGTTCATATTGCCATGACGAGCCAGCAAGTGTTATTTAAAACGGCGAATGTGTTGTTCTACTCCCGTTTACTAGAAGGGAATTATCCAGATACATCTCGCTTAATTCCGACTGAATACAAAACAACGGTTACTATGAACGGCAAGGCATTATTCCATGCTATAGACCGTGCTTCTTTATTAGCGCGTGAAGAACGCAATAATATTGTTCGATTATCTTCATTAGAAGGTAATATTGTGGAAATATCGTCTAGCTCTCCTGAAATTGGAGAAGTGGAAGAAGAAATTCAATCAACGACATTCGTAGGAGAAGAGATAAAAATATCATTTAGTGCAAAATATATGATGGATGCATTAAGAGCATTGGATGGACAGGATGTAACCATTCAATTGGCAGGTGCGATGCGTCCGTTTATAATTAATTCCATCCACGATGATGCAGTTTTGCAATTAATTGTGCCGGTCCGCACGTATTAGTAATAAGTACTGAACAACTCTGTGCATTTGAAGCTAAAGAATTAATTTTGTAGGAACATAAGGCAAATGCCCATCATAGGATACTAGGCTGGTATCACTTAGAAAGAGGTGGAGTTTTGCCTTATACGGATAATTATGATAGAGACACGTTTGGAATAATCGACTTTTGGGTGCGCAACAACTTTGAGCATGGGGAGTTTTTTGACAGGGAAATAAGCCACCATGAAATGGAACTTGCTCGTGCAAATCATCAGATGGTCCAAAGAATGGGAGGAATATTTCGACAAGCGGAATCCAAATCAGGAGATATCGTTCATTTGCTGAATGAAGCTAAAAGTTCAACGCATGAATTTAAGGATTTACTCCTCCATACGATGGATAAAGCATTACGCTGTGAGGTTATTATTTCTACACCTGTATCGCTGTTGGACCATATGATCCGAGAAGCAGAAGAAGCACAACAAGTATTCAAATTAATAGAAACGGGTGCTACTGTTACACCTGCAGACGCAACTATCCATGAAAACTATTTTTGGTTAAGACAAATGCTAGATCATCTTATCTTTATAAGTCATTATGTAGATGCATCTAACTATGAGTTGCATGATGAGGTAAGAGCAAAGACAAAGAAGTTTGAAAACCTCTTTCTTCAAGCAAATGCACTTCGAACAATAATCCGACATCCACGTAACGAAATATCACCAATTTTAAATACGTTTAACCAAATGGTCATCAAGGAAGCGAAGGCATTAGAAGCGTTTAAATTGGAGTTAAGTGAACTAATTAAAGCTTGTGCCGCTGTTACAACAGCTCCACCTAATTTGCTGGAGCATATTGCTAGAGAAGCACATCATTTGTGGAGAAACCTGGAGGAGAAAGTAGTATTTTAAAAAGACTGGCTCAAAGTCGATCTATCATCGACTTTAGGCCAGTCTTTTTGTAATTGGACAATAAGACGCGATAATCGGTCAATCACGTTCCGAGATCCTCAATTTATTAGTTAAACACGCTGGCATTAGTCTTCATAACGGTGATTTTGCCGTTATCAGAAGAAAGTTTGACTGTGTTCGTACCGCTACCAAATACAGTGCGTGAATTTTTTTCACCGAACACACTAATTCTACCGTGATCTGTTTTCGTATGAATCGTTACATCCGTGGGATTATTTTCTGTTTCGACTTGGATACTTCCATTATCTGTGTCTAACTGGATCATGCGATCTAGACTGGACGTCAGTAGTGAAATTCTACCGTTATCTGTTTTCCCGATAATATCTCCATTAACGTATTCCATCAGGATTCGTCCATTGTCTGTTTCAGAAACAATTTTTTCGGCATCTATGTTACGCAGTTCAATTCTGCCATTATCAGTTTTCGTAGAAAGCTTATCTGCTTGGACTTTATCCACTTCGATTCGTCCGTTATCTGTTTCTACTTCTAAAACATTTGCAGCAAATTCTCTCAAGCCAATGCTCCCATTATCGGAAGTTGCTTTAATGGACTTACCAAGTATTTTTTCTGCGCGAATGCGGCCATTGTCTGTTTTCATAATGATCGTTGTATACAGCTTTTTAGGAAGTGCTACATTTACTTTCAGTTCTTTGAGAAGGAAGATAAAACTGAACAACTTGAACTTCTTCGATTTTAATTGAATAGACAAAGTATCGTGTACTACTTTAGCAGTTAGCTCGAGCTTATCGTGCTCTCCTATTAGTTCTACAATCGTTTCGTCTGTATCAGAAGGAAAGACGCTTAAAGCACCGAAGTCGATATCCATCATAACGTTCGAGAAGGTAGCATCGGGAATACGGATAACTTTATTATCTGTGTCGATTTTCTCAGGTACTGGTATATGATTTTCAAGTAACTCCTCTGC
The DNA here is from genome assembly GCF_032154225.1 of Psychrobacillus sp. Taxonomy (GTDB): domain Bacteria; phylum Bacillota; class Bacilli; order Bacillales_A; family Planococcaceae; genus Psychrobacillus. The sequence goes on along the minus strand of NZ_JALDYF010000003.1, from coordinate 148,282 downwards.
AATTGCTTTTGGAGAACCTAGAGAAGCTGCGATGTCACTATCTGATTTCCCATCTTCTCGACCAATAGTGAAATACTCTCTTATATCGGAAATAATATCATTTCGTTCATCGGACGAAAGTCTAGCTAATGCAAGTTCCAGTTCATTTACAAATTGTTGTTCAGTCATTTTTTACACCCTCTTCAATTAGTTTATTGACCCCGTTAGTGAAGCTCTGCCATTCATTTAATTGCTCGTGTAAATAAGTTCTCCCCAATTCCGTCAGCTTGTAATATTTACGTGGCGGACCTTCTGTTGATTCCTGTAAATAGGTTGTGAAGTATCCTTCCTTCGTTAAGCGCCTCAATAAAGGATAGACAGAACCTTCGGAAATAGCGATTTGATCGGATATTTTTTGTACAAGCTCGTAGCCATAACGATCTTGTTTATCCAATAAAACAAGCACACAAAGATTCAACACGCCCTTTTTAAATTGAATATTCATTTCCCTTTCACTCCTTTCACTACTAATCAATGATTAGTACCTTTGATAGTAATATATCATACGCTATTATTCTATGCAAGGTACTGAATAAAATATTCTAAATAAGTTATAATCGAAGTAATGAAAGGATGAAGTGTGATGAACCCTTTTACCGAAAAAGTGATTGAAATAATAAAATCCATTCCTGTTGGGAAAGTGATGACATATGGACAAATTGCAAAAGTTGCAGGCAGTCCGAGAGGTGCAAGACAAGTCGTGCGCATACTTCATACGATGAGTGCCAAGCATTCATTGCCTTGGCATCGAGTTATTAATATAAAAGGAGAAATAGTTATTCCTGATGAAGAGTCTGCTTACTCTCAAAGAACAATGCTTGAAGCGGAAGGGGTATGTTTTCGCTCAAATAGGATTGTGGATTTAAAGAAATCAAGATATGTACCTGAAATTAATGATGTCGATATAATCTAACTTTATTCAGCTTCTAAATGCAAGCTGAATAAAGTTAGAGCCTCCGGCGGATGTCACAGATTTTGAAATGTGAAAAAGGAAGGCAACGTAAGCTCTCCGCGTCCTGTGGGCCACAAGCACAATTCAAAATCTGGACGCAAATACGCCAAGGCGAATTTGATTAAGAGTGGAGGAAAAGAAAATGTTTAAATGGCAAGGCGCAGCAGGTATTTGTATAAATGAAAAGAATGAGGTGCTAATGGTTCTACAAGCAGCTCCAGAAGAAGAAGAAAAGCAATGGACTGTTCCATCGGGGACTTTAGAAGATGGAGAGACATTTGAAGAGTGCTGTGTAAGAGAATTTTGGGAAGAAACAGGCTTGACTGTTCGAACAGGAGAGAAAATACATAATAAGAGCGGTGTTATTAGTGATCACAAAATTACTTATAATGTGGACTACTTTTTAGTAGAAATAATAAGTGGCGAAATAACAATTCAGGATCCAGATGAATTTATTCATGAAATTGCGTGGAAATCGTTAGAAGAAATAGCGGAGTTACCTTTGGCTTATCCAGAGGATATCCACATGCTTGAACAAGTGTTAAAAAGATAATGTTTAGTATACTAATGCATGAGTGAAATTTGAATTTTTTGTCAAATTGAAACTAATTGGTACTTATAACCGTATATATGGATAGTTACATAATTGACTAATCTTAGTGAGGTGATTAAGTGTCAAAACTACTAATTATTATAATAGCAGTAGTATTTTTCTTGGTTTACTACTTCTTAACGAGAGAGAAGAAAAAACTTAAAAAGTTTCGTGAAGAATGGGAAACGGGGAAGTTCATCAGACAAAGCGAAGATATGGAATCTATTTCATCCTACTGGTCAAATAAAAGAAATAGCATGCACGATTATGATGGGATCGATCAATTGACTTGGGATGATTTATCGATGGATAAAATTTTCCAAAAGTTAAATTATACCCAAACGACTGTTGGCTCGGAATACTTATTCAATCAGCTTCGTGAAATTAATCTATCTCTTGAACATATACAAGATGATGAAGAACTGTATGCATTGCTTGCAAATAATCAGAAGTTAAGAGAAAAAATCCTCCTTATACTTTCTGGACTTGGAAAACGAAATTATACGAATTCTACATCTTTTTTTTATGACATAAGTAGTAAAAAAGCCAAAAATGCATTGGTCTACAATCTACTAGCCCTTTTATCTATTTCATCCATCGCCTTGCTACTCTTCAATTTAAAATGGGGAATTTTTTGTTTACTTGGCTCATTTTTAATAAATACAATCATTTACTACCGAAATAAAAATATGTTGGAATATGATTTATTATCCATTACATATATTGCTTCCATTATTAACGCGGGAAAACGATTTCTATCCGTTAATCAACCAGAATTTACTTCGTATGAAAACAAGCTTCTGAAAAATATGAAACCGATAAAAAAGATTTTGTTTCTTAGCAATATTTCTTCACTGGGTCATAAAGGTGGAGGAGAATTTGATACTGTTTTTGAATATATTCGTATTTTATTCTTGTTGGATTTTATTTCTTACAATAAGATTGTAAAAACGATTTCAAATCACCAAGAGGAATATCGTGAAGTATGGCGATTTATAGGTAAACTTGATGCTGCTATTGCAGTTGCACATTACCGTAAGTCGATTGATAAATACTGCACACCTCATTTTATTGATAAAGAGGAGCTTCTGTTTGAGGAGATGGCACATCCACTTATTGCAGGTCCAGTGACCAATACATCTAGCCTTGGGAAGAGTACGCTTGTAACAGGGTCGAATGCTTCAGGGAAATCCACTTATATTAAAGCTATCGCTATTAATGCGATTCTAGCACAAACGATTAATACTGCTTTAGCAGAAAAGTGGATGATGAAACCAAGTTATATTACTACATCAATGGCGATCCAAGATAGCGTATTGGACGGTGATAGCTACTTTATTGCAGAGATTAAATCACTTAAACGCATTGTTAAACTAATTGAGGAAGGGAAGCCATGTTTATCATTCGTTGATGAAATCCTAAAAGGAACGAATACGGTTGAACGAATTGCGGCATCGGCATCCATGATGGAGTGGCTTTCGGAACATCAAGGGATGAATATTGTTGCTTCACATGATATAGAATTAACGGAAATAGCAGGTGCTGTGTATACGAATTATCATTTCAGAGAAATAATTGAAAATGGCGAAGTCCGCTTTGATTATACAATTCATGCGGGACCATCCAATACGAGGAATGCTATTAAACTTCTTGAAGTACTTGATTATCCACAACTTATTACACAACAAGCGAATAAGCTAGCTGAACAATTCACAAAATCGCGTGAATGGGGAGAAATTGGACATTAATTACCCATACAAAAAAACTAGAAGGACCAATCCTTCTAGTTTTTTGTGTAAACATGAACTGCATCTCTTAAAAATTCTGCTGCACCAGGCTGGATTTTGTCGTAGTAAGCAGTAAATCGTTCATCATCCACATACATTTGAGCAACACCTGCATGTGCTTCTTTTGTATATTGCGTCCAATAAAAGCTTAGCCATTGGCGGTGCAAATCGGCAGTTTTTTGTGCAAGCTCACTTGCTGGATCACTAGTTTCCATTGCTGCTTTCAAATTATCTAGCACTTGTTGCTCTAAGTTTGTCACTTCCTCATATTGCGCTTCGGTCATACCTTTTACTTTTGCATTGGACTTATTCACAGCATCCTCGCCATATTTTTTTCGAATTTCTTTTCCGTATTTATCCTCATTGTTATCCACAAGTTGTTGTTTGAAGCCTTCAAATTTCTCTTTATCCGTCATTGTAATCTTCCTTTCTGTTAGTTGAATGGACTTATTCACATTTTCGATTAATAAATCCAATTGGGCTCTTTTATCGAGCAGTTTTTCCCGATGTTCTTTTAGTGCAGCTGTTCCGTCAAATGTCTCCGAAGTCATTATTTCTTTAATGCTCTCCAAATTCAGCCCAAGCTCACGGTAAAACAAAATTTGTTGCAGCCGATCTACTTCTGCTGAACTATAAATGCGGTAGCCGGATGAATTGATTCGCGCTGGTTTCAGTAAACCAATATCATCATAGTACCGAAGTGTTCGCGTACTTATTCCTGCTAACTGACCAAGCTTTTGCACCGTATATTCCACGAAATCACCTCCTAGTAATTTCAGTTTAAACCTTTACGTAACGTCAAGGTCAAGCGTAAATAATAAATTGTTCAATTAATTTCTTTTCATTATAATGAAGAAATAAGAGGGAGGGGTTTAGATGACGACGATTGGTTTTGTTCGACATGGTGTGACTGCTTGGAATAAAGAAGGTAGAGCGCAAGGGAATACAGATGTTCCGTTGGATGAAGAAGGTATCCAAATGGCAGAAAGAGTTGCTGAAAGAATCGAAACGGAGGAATGGGATGTTATTTACACAAGCCCATTATTGCGCGCGAAAAAAACAGCGGAGATTATTGGAGAAAAACAGCCGACCATTGATTTTTATGTGGACAAACGATTAGGTGAAATTGGTGGAGGTATTGTTGAAGGAACAACAGAAGCAGAGCGATTAGCTAAATGGGGAGCAGCTTGGCGTGAGATGGAATTGGGCTATGAAACAGACGAGGCAATCAAATCACGTGGCTTATCTTTTATCGAAGATGTGAAGCAAGCTCATGCTGGAAAACGAATATTAGTAGTTAGTCATGGAGGGTTTATCGGCAGGTTAATAAAAACACTTATCCCTCATGGTGAATTTGCAAAAGGCTTAAAAAACACATCACTGACAGTAGTAGAGCTGCAAGATGATGAAAATTTATGCCATCTATTTAATTGTACGAAGCATTTAGGATAGGAGGAAGTAAGATGCAAAAAGACGCAAGCTATTACATAAAACATCTAGATTTAGAACGTCATCCAGAAGGTGGCTATTATAAAAGTTCTTATACATCTGATGAAGCAATTGATACGTTTGAGACTAGTCGGAAGCTATTCACAAGTATTTACTTTTTACTTGGAGCAGATGATGTGTCGCATTTCCATCGATTAAAGTCAGATGAGTTATGGTATTTTCACGGAGGAAGTCCATTAATTGTTCATGTTATTGATGAGACTGGAAATTACACTGAACATAAACTAGGACTGGATATTGAGAACGGAGAATCACCTCAAGTACTTGTTCCTAAGAATTCAATCTTTGGATCGTCTGTTATAGAGAATGGTGAATTTTCACTAGTTGGTTGTATGGTTTCACCAGGCTTTGATTTTGAAGACTTTGAGCTTTTTTCAAAAAAAGAACTGTTAGCGTTGTATCCACAGCACGAACGAATTATACGTAAAATGGCGTATGAAATACTACCTGAATAATGAAAATGCCCTCAAGCTATGGTTGCGCTAAAGGGCATTTTTTCTTTATATAAGAGCTTTAATGTATTTCTCACCAAGGATTTCTTCCACTGCATAACTATGCCCAGCTAATTCCTTTTGTATGAATGCTTCTACATTTTTTTCTTCCACACGATACATTTCTTCTATTTCCTTTGAGAATAATAGCTCTTCCTTTTGAAGAAGGCTTTGCAAATTTGGAGAGTTTGCTGGTTGAATTTTTTCATCGGGAAGTAGCTGCTGTAATGCTTCTATATAACTTTCAAATGATTTAACTCCTACAACTTTCACACCTTTTTGCTCTTCATTTATGAAAACAAGTGTTGGGAAACCACGGACATCTAAGTGACTAAGCGTTGTGAAGTCCTCTTGCAAAAGTTCTTGAGCAGCGGGAAGATATGATTCTTTCACAATTTCTTCTCCATTGAGACCAATTTTATTGACTAGGTCAATTAATATATGGTCACTTCCAATATTTTTATTAAAAGGAAGGACAGCTTCTCTTGCTTTACGTAAGAAAACCACTGCTAACTTAGCATCTTTTTGTTGAATTACCTTATATACACGGGAAGGAATATAGGATGAAGTAACGTGATTATCAAACCAAAGATCTCCATTTATCGGCATACGAGAGTGTAACCCAATTTCTTTCCAATGTTTCGCAACGTCTGAAGGTTTAGAAATTCCACTAGTATCATCAAAGTCGTCCCATTTTTCTACTAATCCACCCATTAGAGTATGCATGTTGAAATAATGTCCATACTGTTCAGTAAAGCGACGTAGCACAGGTTCTAGAGCCCAACAGTGTGAACAAATAGGATCTGTTGCATAATAAAGATTCATTTTTTTTCTTGGTGCAGATAAATCGATTAACTCTAATCCAGTATTGTCTTCTTCAGCCGGGCCGCAAATTCCTGTTTCTAAGTCGCACATCATTGGATTTTTATTAATCATGTTTCCTCTTTTCTTTAGTTTACTATTGTTCTATTTATAGAGTATTTCGTTTTATCTGAAAGTATACTGACTGAAATAAAGGGAATCAAGATATATATCTTGAAATACTAGAAAAGAGCTTTTGATTGGAGGTTTTCTTAATGTATAAAAAGGTTATGGTATTCCTACTTCTCTTTTTATTGATTGCAGTTGTTGGAATGTTGATGGAAAGAAACAAAGATGTGGATATAAAGGAGAATGTAATTCCTGTGGACAAAGAGAAACCTTCGGCAGTAGAATCACTCGTTAAACAGATTTTTGAGTTAGCAGAACAAGGAAAAATGTTGGGTATACCTTTTGTTGCAGGGCAAACAGATATGAAAGAAGTGCAAGAGTTATGGGGGAGCGCAGAGGATACTAGTGAAATGATAGATGCAGTATATGCAACCTATACTTCTAGAACTGCTACTATTGGCTTTCGCTTTAAACAAGTTTTCGATATTCGATCGAATGATTCTACTCTGGAACAAATTCGCTTGATGGATATTGAACAACTAAAAGGGAAACCAGATGAAATTCGTTCCTACCAGGACGCCCAAGTTAGTCAAACAATTTTAGTATATAACGTGACACCAACGATTCAGTTAAAGTGGATTTTACCTAAGCCAACGGAAGATGAAGAAAATCCATCAGTTGACCATATATCGATTGTGACGGATGTAGTCGCCGAAGAGCATCCAATGATTTCAGAGATGACTTTAGAAGAGAAAGTTGGTCAAATGATTTTTGCGGGAATAGAAGGGACGATTGTATCTAATGAAACGAAGGAAATCATTTCAACGCAAAAGGTAGGAGGAATTATTCTCTACCAAGATAATTTGGATAATGCAAAACAAGCTGTTGCGTTAGTAAATTCAATGAAGGAAGTGAGTAAACAAGAGAAGTTTCCACTTTTTATAGGAGTTGATCAGGAAGGTGGCAGAATTTCAAGACTGCCAGAATTGCAAAAGCTTCCGACAAGCGGAAAAATAGGGCAGCAAAATGATCCAGCTCTAGCTTATAATATCGGCACACTATTAGGAAAAGAACTCAAGGCATTTGGGTTTAATCTTGATTTTGCTCCCGTATTAGATGTGAATAGCAATCCTAAAAATCCGGTTATTGGCAATCGCTCTTTTGGAAATAGTTCAGAGATCGTGAGTTCGCTAGGCATTCAAACGATGAAAGGAATTCAAAGTGAAAATATTATATCTGTCGTAAAGCATTTTCCGGGGCATGGCGATACAGATGTAGACTCTCATTTAGAGCTACCTGTCATTTCGAAGAGTTTAGAGGATTTGAGTAATTTGGAGCTAATTCCATTTAAAAATGCAATGGAAGATGGTGCTGATGTTGTAATGATTGCTCATATACTACTTCCGAAGATTGACCCAAACTTTCCTTCATCTATGTCGCATGAAGTTATTACGGGAATTTTGAGGGAGCAGTTACAGTTCGAAGGCGTCGTCATAACAGATGATATGACGATGAACGCGATATTAGGTAATTATACGATAGAACAAGCGGCAGTTGGGGCAGTGCGAGCAGGAAATGATATTGTGTTAGTAGCGCATGAATATACGAATGTAGTAATAGCTATAGATGCGATTGTTCAAGCAGTGAAAAATGGAGAAATTCCAGAGGAAAGAATTAATGAAAGTGTGAATCGTCTTTTATTATTAAAGGAAAAATATAAGTTAAACAACGAAGAAATAAAAGAAGTAAACGTACAACAACTGAACGACTCGATTAAGCAAGTACTAAGTAAATAAGGAGAGATGAAAATGAATATTACTTATAAGGACGAGGGGCAAGGAGAAGTGATTTTGCTTATTCACGGATTTTGTGGCAGCTCGGAATATTGGAATGAAGTGATTCCTTCCTTAGCGAGTGTGTATCGGGTGATTGCAATTGATTTACCAGGGCATGGAGATTCAGCGGATCAACCAGCTCTGAGTGGAATAGAAGATTATGCGACTTGTATAAAAGATTTTTTAGAGGCGTTACATATAGATAGGGTAACGATGTTTGGACATTCGCTTGGTGGCTATATTACGCTCGCATTTGCAGAAATGTATGGCAGTCGATTAAACGGATTTTCATTAGTTCACTCCACAGCACTTCCAGATTCTGAAGAAGCACAAAAAGGGAGAGAAGCTTCTGCAGAGAAAATAGATAAGGAAGGAATGGAAGCTTTTATAGATGGGCTTGTGCTAAAATTATTTTCACCGAGTAGTTTAGAAAGCCTACAAGTAGATGTAAAAGAAATAGGAAATATTACTTCCTCAGAAGGTGCGAAAAGAGCGTTGCATGCAATGAAGACAAGAAAGGATCGTCGCTATATATTAGAAAATACCACTTTACCAGTTTTATTAGTGGCGGGGGAAGATGATCAATTAATTCCACCGGAGAAAACGTTCACTTCAAAAGGGGTGAATATAAAACAAGTTCTAGTAAGTGGCGTAGGGCATATGAGCATGTATGAAAAGCCAGAGGAACTGGTTCGTTCTCTTGTGGAATTTATGAAATAGGAAAAGGGACTTCCATACTTTGGGAAGTCCTTTTAAATTCCATTATCTCGCATACTAATGTACAGAGATCCATTCGTTTGTAGCTGAGCATAGAATACTTCTCCAACGGATTCAATTCCTTTTTTCCTTAGCTTGCGCATAACCCATTCTTCATCCAAATCGAGTTCTAGTAAATTTTTTTGTACAATTTTACCGTCAGAAATAATTTCAGAAGGCATAAAAACTGGTAGTGATACATCTGCTTTTACATCGATTTTTGTTGCTTCCTGTTGAGCTGTTTTTTTAAAGACACTTAACTCACCGTTTGTTTCAAGTACTGCATAATGTACGTCCTGAATAGAAAAGATGGATTGTTCTCTTAACATCATCAGTAAATCATCCATATGTAAACGGGCAGATTTTAATGATTTTACAGATAGCTCTCCGTCTTTAACGATAATCGTTGGTTCATCATCAACTAAAATGCGCACTTTAGTAGATTTTAAAGAAAGATAGCTCATCAATAAAGTAAGGAGAGACCACCAAACGAGAGAAATGAGACCATCTATAAAAGGTGTTTCCTTTTGTGAGGCAATTTCTGCCGCAGTGGACCCAATCGTAATTCCTGTAATGTAGTGGAAAAATGTAAGTTGGCTTAGCTGTTTTTTTCCTAAAAGCCGTGCTAAAAAAAGTAATACAGCAAATGAAATCGTCGTTCGTATAATCATTTCCCAAAAGTTCATTTCGAAAAAATCACTCACTCGATTCAAACTCCTCTTTAACAAATAGATTCCTTCTAGTGTTTCCTAGAAGACTGTAACTATTCCTTTTTTAGTTCAAAAATTTTTCGAAATTTGCGCTATAATGAGTTTATTCATTTTATTTCGAGTGTGGAAAGAGTGTGACGTCAAATGTCGACAACAACAGGTACGAAAAAAATAGGAAATCCGGTGTACCCAATTATGTTTGCAATTGGATTATGCCATTTATTTAACGATTCACTTCAAGCTGTCATTCCAGCTATATTCCCTGTTTTAGAAAAGGAAATGGGATTAACATTTACTCAATTAGGATTCATTTCATTTGCATTAAATATCGTTGCTTCTTTATTGCAGCCAGTCGTTGGATTTATTAGCGATAAAAAGCCCATGCCTTATGCTTTGCCTCTAGGAATGGTAAGCTCGTTTGTCGGAATAGCTGGGCTGGCAGTTGCGCCGCAATATTGGATGATTCTTGTGTCCGTGATTTTTTTAGGACTGGGATCAGCTGTATTTCATCCAGAAGGCTCGCGTGTGTCATTTATGGCAGCAGGGTCTAAACGAGGATTATCACAATCAATTTATCAAGTTGGAGGAAACTCTGGACAAGCACTTGCACCACTAATTAGTGCATTCATTTTAGTTCCTCTTGGCCAAATAGGAGCAGCATTTTTTTTAATCGTTGCTGGGATTGGAATCGTCATTTTATCGAAAATATCGCTTTGGTATAAAAAGCAGTTGGAGCAAGAAAGTTTATCTAAAAAGAAAAGGACGCTGCTATCTTCCCTGCCAGCTCTTACGAAAAAACAAGTTGGTATTGCTTTAACTTTATTGCTTATCGTTATTTTTGCACGTTCTTTTTATGTGACGAATATGACGAACTTTTATATTTTTCATCTCATGGAAAATTACGGGCTAACTATTCAAAAAGGTCAGGCGTTTGTTTTTATATTTTTAGCGTTAGGGGCAGTTGGGACGTTTTTTGGCGGACCTATGGCAGATCGGATGGGTAGGAAAAATGTTATTTTACTATCGGTTATTGCGCCGATTCCGTTTTGTTTAATGCTGCCTTATGTTCCATTATGGGCAGTCGTTATTTTGCTTGTGTTAATCGGATTTTTTATCATGTTGAGTTTTTCGGTGACGGTCGTTTATGCGCAGGAGCTTGTGCCGAGTAAAATTGGTACGATGGCAGGATTAACGGTCGGGTTGGCGTTTGGTATGGGAGCAATTGGAGCGGTGTTAATTGGCATTCTGATGGACCATGTTGGTATTTATACGACGATGATGGTTGTTTCTGTTTTGCCGATTATCGGATTAGTAGCATTAGGACTTCCGAAAGATCGAAAAGTTACAGCTCAAGGCTAATAAAATAGGCAACTTCCTGTTTGTATTAAACAAGAAGTTGCCTATTATTTTTTGTTATGAATTTACGCTGCATCCTTCTGGTACTTCAGATGGGTCTGGTACTAAATTTTCTTGAATATGCACTTGATGCATTTTATTGTTATGCATAAATTTAAAGATTCCATTATCGAAATCTGTTCCAACCTCTTTGAAGAAAATTCCTTCTTGACACATGTTTTTGGAACAAGCAAAGGAAACTTTGTACGTGTCGTCTTCTAAAACTAAATAAGCACGAACACCTTTTTCAAACATTCCATCTTCTTCTGCTTTAATGGACCGTTCAACAGAGACAACATGGAAGTCGACAAAAGGAATTTCTTTTAATAACACATTCATGAAAGAACCTTTCGTGATTTCTTCCCATCTGCTTTGGGCAGTTTGTCCAATAATGATTTGGGTAATGTTTAGTTGATGTGCAACTTCTTTAATTACCTTTGGAGAAGGTCGTTTATCGTTATCGCGAATGATAAACTCTTCTACTTCTAATTCTTCTGCTAAATCTTTCCAAGATTCTACATATCCAGACTTTTCAGCATCGAATTCATCATAAGGTTGAGAATCCACAGTTAAAATATAAAGCGGGCAATCTAACATAGAAGCCATTTTATGTCCTCTTCTAATAAGACGTTCCCCATTCGGTCCAAAATATACGCAGACAAGTATACTTTCATCCATACGACCTTTAGCATGTTTCACGGCAGTCTACACCTCTTTTTTCATTAGTATTACGTATTTATCTATTGAGTCATTTTATATCGAATAAGCACTACAAGTGCAGAATAGCCTACTTTAGTGTATAATTTACAAAGTATATTTACATATCTTTTAATACTGCATTAAAAGGTACAGCATTTCATTATCCGATTAAGAAAAGCACTTTTCTAATACTTTCCGTTTAATCTCGCAATGTTAAACACCTCATATTCTCTTGGAGTCCAAAATGACTCCATATGGATTCCTATTATGCTACTAGTTATTCGTATAGTCAAGCTTCTAATTCTTAAAAAAAAATTCTATTTAAACTGAAGATTTATATAAATCTTTTTTGAAAAAGGAGGCCAAATTTTGTTTACTGCTAATCTTGCTATTATTATTCCTTTTATCATCGCAGCACTTGTGCCATTTTTATATAGGCGACTCAAATTTGTCCATATTGGTTGGTTCGTCATGCTTGTGCCTGTTACCTTGTTTATCCTGCTTGCTAGGCTTATTCCCTCGATAGCTAGTGGAAAAACATATGTCCATACATATAATTGGATTCCCTCACTTGGTATTAACTTCACTACAAATTTAGATGGTTTAAGTATGATATTTGCTTTACTTATAACTGGTGTAGGTAGCTTAGTCATTCTCTATTCTATTTTTTATCTTTCTTTCAAAGAATCATTGCAGCATTTTTATTGTTATTTACTATTATTTATGGGCGCTATGCTAGGTGTTGTTTTTTCGGATAACTTAATGGTTTTATATGTATTTTGGGAATTAACAAGTGTCTCTTCTTTCTTATTGATTGCTTTTTGGCATCATCGAAAAGCGTCGAGACAAGGGGCTCAAAAGGCAATGCTCATTACTGTAAGTGGCGGGGTTGCTATGTTAGTCGGATTCTTAATGGTACACACGATGACGGGTTCATTTAGCATTCGAGAGATTATTGCTAATATTAGTAGTTTTACGGATCATGCGTTGTTTGTCCCAGCAATGGTATTAATACTATTAGGAGCTTTTACAAAATCAGCCCAGTTTCCGTTTCATATTTGGTTACCTGATGCAATGGAAGCTCCAACTCCAGTAAGTGCTTATTTACATTCGGCGACAATGGTAAAAGCAGGTATCTACTTAGTTGCCCGTTTTACTCCTGTATTTGGAGGAGATCAAGTTTGGTTTTGGGCAGTTAGTGGAGTAGGGATTATTACGCTGTTTTGGGGTTCGTTTAATGCAGTCCGTCAAACAGATTTAAAGGCTTTGCTAGCTTATTCAACGGTCAGTCAGTTAGGTTTAATCATGAGTTTATTTGGTTTAGGGTCGATTGCTCTCCATTTTGGTTATTCAGCTGATTCTGTTATTTATACACAAGCAATATTTGCGGCACTATTCCATTTGATTAATCATTCTACATTCAAAGGTGCATTATTCATGGTCGTAGGAATTGTCGATCATGAGCTTGGCACTCGTGATGTGAGAAGACTTGGTGGGTTAATGGCACTTATGCCATTTACATTTACGATTGCTGTAATTGGAAGTTTATCAATGGCTGGCGTGCCGTTGTTTAATGGTTTTTTAAGTAAAGAAATGTTTTTTGCAGCGACAGTTAATATAGGCAATGCAGATGTATTTTCACTGCAAACTTTCGGCATTATTTTTCCTGTTATTGCGTGGATAGCGAGTATTTTCACGTTTGTTTATTGCATGATTTTCATCATTAAAACATTCCTTGGTAACGCTCAGCCTGAAAAGCTGGACAAGCCGATTCATGAAGCACCAATTGGAATGCTTATCCCGCCATTTATATTAGGTGCGTTTATAATTGGTATTTTCTTTTTCCCTAATGCTCTTGGGGAGTATATACTTCAGCCAGCTATGGCGAGTATTTATCCAACGTTTGAGGCGGCTGGAAGTCTTACTCCAACCATTTCTGCATGGCATGGGTTTAATACAGAGCTATGGATGACAATAGGGGTCTTTGTCATTGGTTCGATTTTGTATAATCGCTTGAAAAATTGGAAGCCAGTCTACAAATTATTACCTCAAAAGTTTTCGTTTAATACGCTATATATGAATACTTTAGCGTTTTTTGAAAAGGGTTCTACTACTGTAACGAAGAGTTATATGACTGGTTTTTTACGTCATTACTTAGCTTATATTTTTATGTTTTTTATCGTAACGGTTGGCGGTTTTCTGTTTTATTCGGGGGCATTTTCTTTTGATGCATCAACGAATGCGGAAATTCGTGCGTATGAAGTTATTTTAGTTTGTGTGATGGCTATAGCAGCAATTACAATGCTATTTGCAAAAACGCGAGTGACTGCAACATTATTAAACGGAGTTTTAGGTTATTCTATTTCGATCTTTTTTGTTATATTTCGTGCGCCAGATTTAGCTTTAACCCAGTTAGTAGTTGAAACAGTGACAACTGTGCTATTTCTTCTTTGTTTTTATCATTTGCCAGAATGGAAGAAGGAAACTTCATCTTCCAAGACAAAGTTTTCGAATGCAGTTATTTCGATAGGTGTTGGAGCTATTGTAATGCTTGTAGCGTTTTCAGTATTAAATTACGACAAGTTTGATACGATTGCTTCTTATTTTGAAAATGCATATGAGTTGGCAGGCGGGGCTAATATTGTCAATGCAATATTAGGGGACTTCCGTGCTTTTGATACAATGTTAGAGGTTGTCGTTCTCTTTATAGCGGGCTTAGGTGTATACACGATGATTAAGCTTAGACCGAAAAAGGGGGATGCTGATATTGAAGATCAATGATGTTATTTTGCGTACAGTGACGAAAATCGTTGTATTTATCATATTAACTTTTGGTGTGTACTTGTTTTTATCAGGACATAACACCCCTGGTGGAGGATTTATCGGCGGATTAGTATTAGCATCTGCTTTTGTGCTTATGTATCTTTCTAGTGACATCGAGTCTGTTCAAAAGAGTCTTCCACTCGATTTTAAACTAGTTGCAGCGTTTGGTGTCTTACTTGCTACATCGACAGGGGTTGGTTCCTTATTATTTGATGTGCCGTTTTTATCTCAAACATTTGCCTATTTTGATCTACCTATTTTCGGTAAAACAGAGCTTACGACTGTTACTATTTTCGAGGCTGGAGTGGCTTTAGCTGTTGTAGGCGTGGTTGTTACAATTATTTTAAGTATAAGTGAGGGTGAATAGCCGATGGAAACATTGATGATTATTTTAATAGGAATTTTAACGTCTGTTGCGACATATTTAGTCCTCTCACGAAATATTATACGAGTAATTTTAGGAACAGCAGTTTTTTCTCATGCAGTCCATTTGCTTATTTTAACAATGGGTGGATTAAAGAAGGGGAATGTTCCTTTATTGACAGAAGCAGATGCTCCTTATACAGATGCACTACCACAGGCGTT
This sequence comes from Psychrobacillus sp., assembly GCF_032154225.1. Lineage (GTDB taxonomy): Bacteria > Bacillota > Bacilli > Bacillales_A > Planococcaceae > Psychrobacillus. Next base: position 133,179 of record NZ_JALDYF010000003.1, on the reverse strand, counting down.
AATCTTAACTGCAATTGTTATTAGTTTTGCAGTGACAGCATTTCTTCTTGTGTTAGCGTACAGAGCGTATCAAGATATTGGTACGGATGATCTTCAAGCATTGAGAGGAACAAATGATGAATAATATACTTGTTTTACCACTAATTATTCCTATTCTAGTAGGGATTCTTCTTGTGTTTCTTCGTCCATATATTCGTGTGCAGCGTGTTATAAGTTTGCTAACGATGATTGGAATAGCTTTCATAAGCTTATATACATTAAATAGAATTCAAGCAGAAGGTATTTTACGATTAGATTTTGGAGGATGGAAGCCGCCGTTTGGAATTTTGTTTGTGGCGGATTCTTTTGCGGTGTTGCTTGTGTTAACTGCGAGTATTGTCACTGCAATTTGTTTGATTTACGCATTTTCATCTATTGGAGAAAGACATGAAAAAATGTATTTCTATCCGTTTGTTTTGTTTTTAGTAGCAGGGGTGAATGGATCTTTTCTAACGGGAGATTTGTTCAACTTGTTTGTTTGTTTTGAAGTAATGCTATTGGCTTCATATGTGCTATTAACATTAGGTGGAGAAAAACGACAATTAAGAGAGGCACTAAAATATGTCGTCATTAATGTACTTGCTTCCTGGTTTTTCTTAGTAGCACTTGCGTATTTATATGGTACATTGGGTACTTTGAATATGGCACAAATTTCGGAAAGAGTTGCAGAGGCAGGACAAGGACCATTGCTAACAACTATTAGTATTCTCTTTTTAATCGTGTTTAGTTTAAAGGCAGGCTTACTATTGTTTTTCTGGTTACCAGGATCATACAGCGTACCTCCAACAGTAGTAGCTGCTCTATTTGGTGCTCTTTTGACGAAAGTAGGCATCTATGCGTTATTCCGTATGTTTACATTAATCTTTTATCATGAACCAGCTATTACGCATAATTTAATAGGAATAATGGCAGGTATCACGGTAATCGCTGGGTGCATCGGTGCTCTAGCATATAAAGATTTACGACAAATCGTCTCTTATAATGTCGTAATTGCTGTTGGCTTCATCTTAATTGGATTAGCGGTTGCTACGCAAACTTCGCTAGAAGGGTCTATTTATTATATTATTCATGACATGATTGCAAAAGCGATGTTATTTTTACTTGCGGGCACGATGATTACACTTACAGGTGCTACAAAGTTCGATCAAATGAGTGGGCTTATTCGAAATTATCCTTTGTTTAGTTGGATGTTTTTTATAGTAACTTGTTCACTTGCTGGAATTCCTCCGTTAAGTGGATTTGTTGGGAAAGTATTAGTGGGACAAGGGGCAGTTGAAACAGGTTCGTATGTGCTAGTTGCGCTTGGATTTTTCTCAAGTGTTGTTGTGTTATATTCTCTACTTCGCATTTTCCTACATTCCATCTTCGGTGAAACTATTATTAGTAAGGAAGATGAAATGCCGCTGAAAAAAGGACTGCTTGTTCCGATTGTATTTCTTGGTATTGGAACAATTGCACTTGGATTAGGTACTGAAGCGCTAGCTAGTTATGTTAGCGACGCAGCAAATACGTTATCGAATCCTTCCGTTTATATTGATGCGGTATTAAGTGAGAATAAGTAATGGAAGAGGTGATGAATAATGCCAGCACAGTTTTTATTTAATTTGTTTATTGCGTTCCTTTGGATGCTACTGCAGGATGAAGACGAACTGAGAATTACAACTTTCATTGCGGGTTTTTTAGTAGGTATTGGGATTATTTTTTTAATGCATCGATTTTTTGGAACGCAGTTTTACTTAAGAAGACTCGTTTCGATAATTAAGCTTTTCTTTATTTTCATTTCGGAATTAACTCTTTCAAGTGTATTAATTCTTAAACAAATTTTAAGTCCTAAGATAAAAATAAGGCCAGGCATTTTTACATATAAAACAGCACTTCGAGGAGATTGGGAAATCACGACGCTTGCGATGCTGCTAACATTAACTCCAGGATCTGTTGTAATGGAAGTAAATCCAGAGGGAGATATGTTTTATATTCATGCCATGGATATTGAGAAATCGAAAGAGGATGTTTTGCGATCGATTGGGAAGTTTGAAAAAGCGATTATGGAGGTGACACGCTAATGGTGGAAAAAATTCTTTTCGTTTCGCTTGCCTTGCTTGCTTTGTCCATTTTAATAGCTTTGTATCGGATTATTAAAGGACCTTCGATGCCAGATCGAGCGGTTGCTTTGGATATGATTGGCGTTAATCTAATTTCTGCCATTGCTATCATTTCAATTGTGTTGAAAACGAGGGCTTTTTTAGAGGCAATTCTTATATTGGGAATACTTGCTTTCATAAGTACAATCGCAATTTCTAAGTATATTGAAAGGGGCGTTATTATTGAACGTAAGTCAGATAATTGAATTGGGCGCAGCTATTTTAATCCTTTTCGGAAGCATTATGGCTGTCATTAGTGCATTAGGGATTATTCGACTTCCTGACGTTTATACGCGCTCGCATGCTGCAACGAAAAGCTCTACATTGGCAGTATTGTTAACTCTTTCAGGTGCGTTTGTGTATTTTTGGGTTAGTGAAGGTTTTATCAGTGTAAGGTTGTTGCTTGGAATTGTGTTTGTTTTTTTAACGGCTCCTGTTGCGGGGCATTTAATCACTCGTGCTGCGTATCGTTCTAAAGTGAAATTGACGGATAATTCGTCCGACGATGCGTTAAAAGCAATATTATTTCCGGATGATAAATAAAAAAGATTGCTTCCGCTATATTTTGGTGGGAGCGATTTTTTTTGCGACGAGTAATTCGTGAATAGAAAAATGATTCTGCCAATTCTGTGAATAAGTTATGTCCGTTCTGCTACCCAATAAAACTAATTTTCGCTAAATTTCGTCTAATATATTGCATTCTACGAAAATAAATAGTAATATCAGTTCTGATATATTGCATACGGAAGTGATAAGAAAAGTCATTTGTACAGCATTCATCTTTGAGGAAATACTATAGAATACAAGAAATGATTATTTCTTAAATCGCAGGAGGCAGGTTTTATGAGTAACAAATTGTCATTTTCCAATCACCTTGTCATTGGAGTAATGCTATTTGCATTGTTTTTCGGGGCTGGAAATTTAATCTTTCCTGCAAGTTTAGGGCAAAATGCGGGAGTGAATGTTTGGATTGCTATCTTGGGATTTTTGGTTACCGGAATTGGGCTACCGTTTTTAGGAACACTTGCTATGGGGTTTTCAGGAAGTAAAAACTTACAGGATCTTTCGAGCAGAGTACATCCTATCTTTGCTGTTATATTTACATCTATGTTGTATTTAACAATTGGGCCATTTTTTGCATTACCGCGAACTGGTGCTGTTTCGTTTGAAGTAGGAGTTTTGCCGTTCTTAAATGCAGAGTATGCACAGATTGGCTTACTAATTTTTACGATAGTATTCTTTGGGGTTACTTTATTATTCTCGCTAAATCCATCTAAAATGGTGGATAATGTTGGGAAGTTTTTATCGCCAGGAATAATCGTCGGGCTTTTTGTTTTATTATTATTTGTTGTTATTAATCCAATGGGTGGATTTGAAGCACCTCAAGGAAATTATATAGACAAGCCGTTCATGACTGGTTTTACTGAAGGGTATAATACGATGGATGCATTGGCGTCATTAGTATTCGGTATTATCGTAATTACTGCGATCCGTTCCATGGGTGTTACGTCAACAAAGGGAATTATTGCTGCCACTGCAAAATCTGGCGGTATCGCTATTTTCTTTTTGGGTATTATATATACCGGTATTGCCTATTTAGGCGCAACAAGTACAGAGCTTTATGGTTTGTTACCCAATGGAGGGCCAGTTTTAAGTAGTGCATCTGAGCATTATTTTGGATCTTTTGGGGCAATTCTTTTATCGATTATTATTTTCTTGGCTTGTTTGACTACTAGTATTGGTTTAACAACTGCTTGTGGTGAGTATTTCCACACATTATTCCCAAAAATTAGCTATAAAGGATTCGTTATTTTCTTCAGCGTATTTACATGCTTTATTGCAAACTTTGGTTTATCAAACATTATTACGTATTCAATTCCAGTGTTAATGTTATTGTATCCATTGGCTATTGTGCTAATTCTTCTAACGTTCCTGTCGCCATTGTTTAATCATGCAAGACTTGTTTATGTTAGCGTTGTTTTCGTGACGTTTTTAATAAGCAGTGTGGATGGTTTAGTAGCGTTATGCAAGTCTCTAGATATCGAATATTATGCTTGGTTGAAACCGATCGTATCATTTTACGAAAAATATTTACCTTTCTATGAATTGGGACTAGGATGGTTAGTGCCATTTGTAGTTGTCACGTTCGTAACAGGTATTATTGCAATGATGATGAAAAAGTAAAAAAATCCTCGACGGAAGAAGTTTAATCTTCCTGTCGAGGATTTTTTTAAGAAAGTATATAAAAATGTTCCATGAACATAGGGTTTAGGGGACACATAGTGAGGAAGGGGGTACAGGAATGGATGGGTGGATTTCGTTACAAACCGGGCGCTTTCGGGGGGCACGGCTTCAATCTCCTCGTCGCTGCAAAAACGCTTCTGCCGGGCTTTCAGCTCGGTGCTCCTGCGGTTACTCGTCGCAGAAAAAATCCGCTGTTCCCGCTGGAGTAGCCGCTTTTCACTACATCCACCCTGCCTATGAGAGTGGAGTTATATTCCTTCTACTTCAGTTCTTTCATGCAACAGGAAGAGAAAAAGCTCATCAATACTTCTAGTTAGAAATAGACCAACAATTTTCGTATGAAGTAAATTTGGCATCTACTTCTCCACTTATCTGTCCAAATACAGAAGTGTCACTTTGTAAAAACCGGCAATTAGCCGCCAAAATTGCATCTTTGGCGGCCGTCAAAGAACAAAGAAAGAGAATTGCTTATCCTATTTCCAAAAATATTTAATTACTTGGCACGGAAGTTACTGGCGAGTAGAAGGCGAACATTTGCCATACGATGACCGACGAAAAAGCTTGTTGGAAGCGGTGCAGCCACTTCCAATAAGCTTTTTAAATTTTAACGTTCATCGTATGGTCCAATGTGAAGCCTGAGATGAGCCAGAAACTGAGTCGCTAAGATGTTTTTATTAGAATTCTTCAATTGTATACAGCCAGTTTGCGCGCATAATCGCAGCGACTTGTGCTGTATCTTTTGCTCTTAATAAACGAATAATTTCGGCATGCTGTGCAATAGAATTTTCTTTTAATACTATTTCTTCATGATAAAACAATCTACGCACATGTGCTTGAAGCATTTCTACTACAGAAAGTATGTATGGGTTATTTGCACTGTCCACAATGAGCTGATGAAACTCTTCATCTACTTTTATAGCATCCGAAAATCTGTTTTCATAAAGAGCATCTGCAAAGAGTTTATTTTTCTCTTCAAGTAGCTGTAGGGCTTGCTCATCTAAATTAGCAATAGCAAGCTCCGCGGCAAGCGATTGTAATGCTGCAAGTGGTGGTAAAAGATTATTAATATCATCTTTTTCAACAGCCGTTACTTGCGTGGCTTTTCCAGGCTTCGTTGTTACAAACCCTTGAGACTCAAGTAGTTGTAATGACTCACGAATAGGTGTTCTGCTGACGCCGAGTGCTTGGGCAAGTTCTAGGTCATTTAACTTTTCTTCAGGTTGCAGTGTACCGTCAATAATCCATTGCTGTAATTGATTGAAGGCACTTAATTTAGCTGTCGTACGAATGGGTTTTGCATGATTAATTGGTATTGGCATGAAAATCACCCCTTGTAATTATCGTAGTTATTAAGCAATAGTATAATAATAGCATAAACTCTATTATACAGTATATTGCGTTTGTGATATAAAAGCAGAATTATTGTGCAAGGATTTTTAATGTAATTGCTTTTACATCAATGGATGAGTCTTCCTCCATAATATCTTTTAGCATAACTTCTCTAAAATAATGAATACTTTTTTCAAGTGGAAGATGCAGAATTTTAGTTAAAGCAATTTCGTACATATGGATGAACTCTGGATCAGTATTACCACGTTTAAGTTCTGCAAACGATTCATACACTTGGTCTAGTTTATCTGCAAGTTCTAATAGTTTTCCTTCAATTGTCTCATCTTTTCCTTCTTTCATTCGATCAAAGAAAATAGGTTGAAATTCTGTTGGAATCTCATCTAATATGAACTTTTCCATCATCTTTTCTTCCACATGAGAAAGCATTTGTTTAAGCTCTGGAGATGCGTGTTTCACTGGAGTTTTGATGTCGCCGATAAAAATTTCGGCAAAGTCATGATTGATCGTTTTTTCATATAGCGACTTCCAGTTGATCGTTGCTCCATTGTTTTCCTCAATTGTTGCAAAGAACATTGCATATTGGGAAACTTTCCAAGAATGCGCGGCAACATTATGCTCTTCAAATTTGAAGCGGCCTGGACAGCGGATAATTCTTTCGAGATCGTTCATACTCATAAAAAATTGATGGATACCCATTAGAAACACTCCTTTGAATTTTCCTTAGTTTGGCTCATGAATGAAGAGAGTTTAATCAATTAAATGATTTGTACAGTTATACAAAGAGCATTCCCACTTATTTTCGAAGTTATGAAGAATAGTGAGGGAAGTATTTTGAATGTTTGTTTTGGGAAATATTGCAGGTAATAACCGTTGCAAGGTAAGACCTATTAAAGCTCCGTGACTAACTAGTAATACTCGTTTTCCTTTAAAATTCAATGCAACTTCGTCTAAGAATTCAGCACCTCTTTTAGATACGTCTTCAAATTTCTCCATTCCGAGATCTATTTCTCGCCAATTTTGTCCCCATTTGTTAAGTCTTTCATCAAGAGTAGTTCCTTCTATTTTGCCACAATCAATTTCACGTATTCTTGTATCATAAATGCTTATTGGCAGGTCTAATTTTGCAGCAATTATTTGTGCTGTTTCAATAGCTCGCGACAAGTCACTAGAAACAATCATATCCCATTTTTCTTCAGTAACCAGTCGATTTGCTAGTGCATGTGCTTGTTGTTTTCCTGTTGTGTTTAATGGGATATCTGATATTCCTTGCGCTTTTCCAAGTTCATTCCATTCTGTTATTCCATGTCGTATTAATCCAATTGTTGCCAAATTTTTGCCTCCCAATTAAGAAAGTCTAGCTGTGAATTGGATTAATGTTATCATACAATCAGATATATATGATGAAAAAAGAAAGAAGAGGATAATAAATGATTAATGACGCGATTAGTCAATTAGGATTCATTTCAGGCACGATTGTGCAATTGTTGGAGCATGTAGAAGACGAGGTACTACAGAAACGTCCGATTGCGAATAAAATGAGTGTTTGGGAAGTATGTGTGCATTTAGCACAAATTCCTAAAGCTGATTTACTTATTCAAAAAGGCAACACACAACAACAAATGGCACACTATTATGAAACCAATATGCCAACTAGTATTGTGTATGCAAAAGATCAATTTACAGCTGGGATTCAAGAGTTTATTTCCTATTTTGAAGAACAAACAGACGCAGAATTGGCATATAAATTTTCTACGTATTGGGGAAGTGAATATAGTAGTGCAGAATGGTTTATACAAACTTTGAATCATTTAACTCATCATCGTGCACAGCTATATAATTATTTGTTATTCTTAGGCAAAGATGTACAAGTTGTTTTATTTCGCTGAGTTCTGGGAATCCTTCTATTATTGAAGGAGGAATTCAAATGGCGAAATATGATCAATTAAAAAATACATTAAATAAACGGTTAGGTGAACTTGAAAAAAGTATGGAAAGTGATGAGGAGTTTGAAACTACGGAGCTATCCAATATTGATAATCATCCTGCGGATAATGCGACGGACTTGACCGATAAACATACTCGTTTAGCACTTCGAAAGCATTACAAGGAAGAATTAGAGGATATACACATAGCTCTAAAAGCAATTGATGGAGGGACATATGGCGTATGCAGTGAATGCTCTGCTGAAATTCCATACGAAAGATTAGAGGCAGTTCCGACCGCTACTACTTGTGTGGAACATGCACCACAAGCAGTGGACGAGTCAATTCGTCCTGTAGAAGAATCTCTTTTGAATGCGACGACTGATCAACCTGTGGATAATGAAGACTCTAGGATTCGGGATTATGAAAACAGCTTTGATGATTTAGAAGAAGTCGGCTCTTCTGATACACCATCGGATAAGCAATAAGGTAAGTACTGTAGTAAGATAGAGGAAAGGAGGTAATCGTATGACTGCTATTGTTTTTTTTGATGGGGAATGTAATTTTTGCGACGCCAGTGTTCAATTTATAATTGCTCGAGATCCGAATGGGTACTTTCAATTTGTAGCTTTGCAAAGTGAAATCGGGTTAGAGCTTAAAATGAAATATCGAATATCAGAGGAATTGGATAGTTTTTTAGTAATGGAAAATGATATAGTATACGATTCCTCAGACGCGGCACTTCTAGTATGTAAACATTTAAATGGAATGTGGAAAGGATTTTATCTGTTTAAGTTTCTTCCGAAATCACTTCGAGATAGCGTGTACAAACTGATTGCTAGGAATAGATATAGATGGTTTGGGAAAAAAGATAGTTGTACAATCCCATCTCCCGACATTAGAAATCGATTTCTGTAATATACACATATTTTATGATACGCTATACTTGAGAATCATTTTCATTCTCGAAAAAGCAGTGAGGTGAAAGCAAGTATGGAAGAGGAAGTATATGATGTAATAATAATTGGCGGAGGCCCAACAGGTTTATTTGCTTCTTTTTATGCAGGGTTACGAGATTTAAAAGTGAAAATAATTGATAGCTTGCCACAACTTGGTGGACAGTTAATGGAGCTTTATCCAGATAAATATATATACGATATTGGTGGTATTCCAAAAATACTAGCGAAAGACTTAGTAGCGAACTTGGAAGAACAAGCGAGATATAGCAATCCGACAATTTGTTTGGAAGAAACCGCAATGGAAGTAGAGAAGCGTGGAGATTTTTTCGTACTAACTACAGATAAAACGGTTCATTATTCTAAAACGATTTTGCTTACTTCTGGTGTTGGTGCTTTCCAACCTAGAAAGTTAAATGTACCAGGAGCAGCAGCTTATGAAGGGAAAAGTCTCCATTATAAAGTGAAAAACATTCAAGACTTCAAAGACTCTAATGTATTTGTGCTAGGTGGCGGAGATTCGGCGCTAGATTGGTCATTAATGCTAGAGGATGTTGCATCTAAAGTGACGATTTGTCACCGAAAAGAGCAGTTTACAGCGCATGAAATGACTGTTCAGCAGCTTCAAAATTCTAAAGTGCATATAAAAACACCTTATGGCATTAAGGAATTAGTTGGGGATGGAGAAACTATTCGTGAAGTTGTTATTGTCGGGAAAGATAAGGAAGAAGAAAGAATTCCAGTTGATCATGTAATTGTTAACTATGGAAATATAGCTTCTTTAGGACCTTTAAAACAATGGGGACTAGAAATGCAAAAAAATTCTATCGTAGTCAATGAAAAGATGGAAACGAATATAGAAGGTATTTATGCAGCAGGTGATGTTTGTACACATGGTGGGAAAGTGAAGTTGATTGCCGTTGGATTTGGGGAAGTTCCAAATGCAATTAGTCATATAAAGGCATTCATCGATCCGAAATCACGCGTGCAACCAATGCATAGTACGAGTATTTTTGAAACGGTGAAGTAAAAAAATACCCCTAGTCACATATTTGAATGTGTCTAGGGGTTATTTCTTATCATCTAAAGAATGCTTTATCGATATTGTATTTTGATCTAAGTGTATTAATCGCATACGATTCGTAAATATCTCTATCCAATGCTTCTGCAACGATACACACGCTAATTTTGTAAACTTCGTTGCGGTGGTTAATCATTTCTGAAGAATTGTCTTCAAAATGTTTTTTAATACGTTGTCTAATCTTACGTGCTTTACCAACGAATAAAAGCTCATTTTCTTTGTTGTAAAACATGAAAATTCCGCCTACATCACGGGGCAGTTGGTGGAAGTCGATAAATCCATAGATTGAAGGAATTTCGACTTCGCCTTCTTTAAGTACTTGCTCGCGTTGTGTAATTACTACGTTTGGTTTTGGTAATTCTACTTTAATCATTCACTCACGTCCTCTTATTGTCTATTCTTCACTATAACATAATCGGGTAATAATATCTATTTTGAGAACAAAAGAAGGAATCTAACAATGAGATGTAGAACTATAAAAAAGATGAAAAATTATGTGGAGGGATTTAATTGATTCGTAAAATAGACGATTTTTTAACAAATTGGAAACATGAAAGTAACTCTACGCTGAAAGTTTTGAACTCATTAACAGATGAGTCACTAACTCAAAAAGTATATGATGAAGGCAGAACATTAGGGCGACTTGCTTGGCATATAGTGATTACTGTGGATGAAATGGTTAGTCAAACGGGCTTGCAATTTACTGCTACTCCTCACGATGCACCAATTCCAACACACGCAAAAGAATTTGCAGAGGCATATAAAAAATCAAGTGACGCTATGGTGCAAGCGATTCAAGAACAGTGGACAGATGAAAGTCTATTCGAGAAAACAGATATGTACGGAGAGCAATGGACGATTGCAACGATATTGCAAATATTAATCTCCCATCAAACGCATCATCGCGGACAAATGACAGTACTTATGCGTCAAGCGGGTCTCGTTGTTCCAGGGATGTATGGACCATCAAAAGAAGAATGGCTAGCATTCTCAGGACAAGCACCTGAATAATTATTCATTGACTGTTAAAGACTATGCAGTTATTTTTAACTGAAAGCTTTTGGTGGATGACAGATTTTATTGGACAAATGGACCAAGGCGAATTTGATTATTATTAACGAACGTAATGGAGGAAAAATAACATGAGCAAAATTCGAATTGGTATTGTAGGGTACGGTAATTTAGGGCGTGGAGTGCAGCTGGCAGTAAAGCAAAACCCAGATATGGAGTTAGTAGGAGTATTCACACGACGTGATCCTTCCACAATTCAAGTAAATGATGCAGCAGTAGGAGTTTATTTAGTTGAAGATATAAAAGATTTTCAAGATAAAATAGATGTGATGATTTTATGTGGAGGTTCGGCGACTGACTTGCCTGAGCAAACACCTCAAATTGCACAATGGTTCCATACGATTGATAGCTTCGATACACATGCATTAATACCAGAGTTTTTTAATAAAGTAGATGAAGTAGCGAAAGTATCGGAGAAAGTAAGTGTTATTTCTGTTGGCTGGGACCCAGGTTTATTTTCATTAAATAGATTGCTTGGAGAAGTTGTTCTTCCTCAAGGAAATACGTACACGTTTTGGGGAGATGGGTTAAGCCAAGGACACTCAGACGCATTAAGACGTATTGAAGGCATAAAAAATGCAGTTCAATACACACTTCCGGTAAAGGATGCAGTGGAGCGTGTTCGTAGTGGAAAGCTTCCGTCACTTTCTACAAGAGAAAAGCATACGAGAGAATGTTTTGTTGTATTAGAGGAAGGCGTAGAGCAAGCTGGAATCGAAGAGCAAATTAAAACGATGCCGAATTATTTTGCTGATTATGACACGACTGTTCACTTTATTTCTGAAGAAGAGCTAGAAACGAATCATAGTGGTATGCCACATGGTGGATTTGTTATTCGCAGTGGAGTGAGTGGTGCGAATGATCAACAGCTGATGGAGTTTTCATTGAAATTAGAAAGTAATCCGAACTTTACTTCTAGCGTTTTAGTTGCTTATGCAAGAGCTGCTTATCGTCTTGGATTATCAGGTCAATTTGGAGCGAAAACAGTATATGATATTCCATTTGGACTGTTGTCACCAAAAACTGCCGAACAATTACGAGCAGAATTGTTATAAAAAATAAACCGGTGCCTCTATAATTAGGGTACCGGTTTTCTAATAGGGGGATGTCAAAATGAAAGTATATGATTTACATTGTGATGTACTATATAAACTTGCAGGGACAGAGCAGCCGGTTAATTTCGCAGATTCTCCGTTGCTTCAGGCGAATAAAGAAGCGTTGAAGGCTGGAGAAGTGGCACTTCAAGTATTTGCTGTGTTTGTATCAGAAGAACTTCCAAAAGAACAACAATTCATAGAAGCGATAAGACAAATCGAGTTTTTCCATACAGAAGTTGTTGGGAAGCATGAGGATGTTGTTGCGATTTATGAATGGGAGCAGCTAGAAACGCTGAAGGAAGGACAAATTGGAGCGGTATTATCGCTGGAAGGTTTGTCTATGATTGATGGAGATATAGAAAAGCTGAAGCTTTTACTTTCTCATGGAGTTAAATTAGTAGGTCTTACATGGAATGGTGCGAATGCAGTAGCGGACGGTGCATCTGAACAAACAGAAAGAGGACTTTCTATGCTTGGAGAAGAAGTCGTTGCTTTATTGAACGAACGAAATATTATTATTGATGTGTCGCATTTAAGTGATAAATCGTTTTGGGATGTGCTACCTAAAGCGAAGTGGCTAATGGCGAGTCATTCGAATGCGCGAACGATTTGTAACTCACCAAGAAACTTAACAGACGATCAAATAAAGGCGTTAATTGCAAGAGAGTCACCTATTCATGTTGTTTACTATCCACTGTTTATTAACGCAGAGAAAAAGCCGGTCGAATTAGTAGATTTAACAAAACATATCGATCATATTGTTTCTCTAGGTGGAAAGCATGTAATCGGATTAGGTTCAGACTTTGATGGAATCGACCAGTTTATAGTAGGTTTAGAGGATGCTTCGAAAGTGCAAAATTTAGTAAGTCATTTATTGACGAAGTATTCGAAAGAAGAGGTCGGAGGTTTTACTTCTCAAAATTTAATTCGATATGTGAAGCAAATTAGTGAGGTGGAAAAACGGAAATGAGTAATCTGCCAGGGTGGTTTTTTGCAGTTGCTATAGCCGTAGTTATTTGTTTTATTATCATTTCGGAATGGTGGACGCGAAGGAATTAACGATATGTATGCTATAATATGAGTTGAAATAATTAAAGAAAGAGGCGCCATATGCTTACATTTGAAGAAAAAGAATTAATTATACAAGAATTTCCGGAGTTGACTCGAAAAGAAGTATCGATGAAACGAGTTAATTACCATTATGAAGATAGTTTATATGAGAAAACCACTGTAATTTATCATCTGCATCCGAATGGAAACGGATTTGTTTATGTTGGAGATATTCCTGAATATGAGGAAGCCAATGATAAAGGCCATTTGAATATCCGTGAAGCTTCTGCTGATGAATTAAGAAAATTGATCAAAGTTTCCATCGCTTATTTAGCAACAGCGGAAGAAGAGGTTGATGATGATGAAGTAGAAGAAGAATGGAAAAATAAAGAAGACTCGAAGTTAACTTTATTACAAGAAGACACGTTATGGAATATTTATCATGGATATAATTTAGAAGAAAGCTTTGGTTCATACGATGAAGCAAAAGCCTATTTACTTGAAGAAGGCTTTCGAAAAGTCGGTACAAGGTAAGGAGGGTTTCAAATGAAAGGGAAATATACGGTTTTCTTTATTATTGCCGTTTTATTTGTCGCGATTGGAGCTACTTTTTACTTTGTCATGCAGTTTTTCGAAAACAATCCAACGCAGCCGCAGCCAGCTAGCTATATGACTGGAATTATTATGGAGATAAATGATAATGGAAGTATTTTAGTTATAGCGGATCTGCCAGTGGATGAAGCGAAAAAGCTTTCTGTTCAAGAAGCTATTGATGCAGGAAAAGATGCTACTTGGTTCACGGTAACGATGGATCAGCGAAATAAGCTAGAAGTATATGATAAGGTGAAGATTGGATACACTGGTCTTCAAGAATCTTATCCAATGCAAGGTTCAGCAAAAACGCTGGAAAAAATAACGGAATAAATGATGTCAAAATAGAGCTATTTAACTTCAATTTATATTGAGGTTGAGTAGCTTTCTTGTATTGTGTCGAAAAGCATGGTACTCTGTTGCAAATCTCAATTAATGAAAGTAGGAAATAGATGTCTAAGGATCAAAGAAAGAAATTATTTGTTCTAATGGTGAATATGTTTATAGCAGTGGCAAGTTTTGGGATTATTATTCCCATTCTACCAGCATATTTAAAGTCAATTGGTGAAGGTGGAACAGCGGCAGGTTTAATGATTGCCATATTTGCAGGTGCGCAGCTTTTAATGTCTCCGATTGCTGGGAGATGGGCAGATAAATATGGAAGAAGAATAATGATTATTGCCGGTCTTAGTGGTTTAGCTTTATCTATGTTCGTATTTTATTTGTCTGATTCTGTAACTGTTTTATATATATCACGTGTTATTGGTGGAGTAGGTGCTGCATTATTAATACCGGCTATTTTTGCTTATGTAGCGGATATTACAACGATGGATCAGCGTGCTAAAGGGAATAGTTTTATCTCTGCTGCAATGTCACTTGGGATTGTTGTTGGTCCTGGTATTGGTGGGTTTTTAGCAGATTTCGGCTTAAAAATGCCATTGCTTATTTCAGCTGTTGTTGGAGTTTTAGCTGTAATCTTCTCGACATTTGTGTTGAAGGAAAGTAAGCCTGAAAATAGTGATGTGTCTGATGCAAAGCAAGAATCTATGGTCAAAGAGATTATCCAATCTACTAAAAAGCCTTATTTTATCCCTCTTGTTATTACCCTCGTTATGAGCTTCGGTTTAATGGCGTATGAGTCGGTTCTTGGACTATTTGTAGACAAAGAATTTGGAGCGTCTCCACAAGATATTGCTTTAATGATAACAGCGACGGGAATCGTAAGTGTAATTGTTCAGTTGTTTGCTGTGGAATGGGTTGTTAAACGTTTTGGGGAAGTGAAAGTGCTAAGAATGTTTTTAGGATTAGCAGCATTTGGATTCTTACTTTCGATTATTGCATCTAGCTATGCATTTTTCTTTGGAGTAACTATGATCATTTTCCTTGCTACATCTATTTTGCGACCAGTGCTTACGACATTAATATCTAAGTTAGCTGGAAAAGAGCAAGGCTTCGCAATGGGTATGAATAACGCATATATGAGTATAGGAAATATTTTAGGGCCGTTGCTTGCTGGTCTTTTATATGATGTGCATATTGTTTATCCGTTTATTTTAGGATTAATCGTCCTGCTTGCTACGATGGTCGGATCGATGATGTGGAAGGTACGTAAAATATAATAGGAAAAGCTGCACCGTAAAATTACGGTGCAGCTTTTTTAATTTGTGTGAATTAATGTCCTATGACGCAGAAAATTTTGAATTGTGTCTAAATTATTTGCGTCACAGGGAAAGTCACAACAGCAGGGGCAAGTAATACTGGTGTTTTGGAAAACAGGAAAGATATAATGAAAGAAAGAATAGTAGTAAGGAGGAGTTTGTATGGTTTATCGTAGAACTCGTAAGGCTCATTTAGCAATGGCTTTTCTTCTTTTAGTACTTACATCGAATATTTTATTGTATCAATCGGGTGTTCAAGAATTTTTATCTCTGTCGTTGACTAGTGGAGTTGCTGTAGGGTCACTTATTGATTTAGCTATTGTTGTACCTTTATTGGCTTTTGGAGCATTTAAAATTACTAAAAAGCAGACGCTAGGACTAATGGTATTCGGACTTGTGTTAGCAAGATTCCTTGTGCCAGCAGAACTGTATACGCCGTATAGAGGAGCACTTTACGCTGGAATCGCAGTGGAAGCCGTACTTTTACTTGCAGAGCTTGCGTTATTGTTTGCAGTCATTTGGAAAGTACCAAAAATACGAAAACAAATGATTGAAATGAATGAAGGTGCTATATATAGCCTTCTACCAGCTGTTGAGAACGTCGTAACGAAAAAATTTTTTATACGAGTAGTTATGTCAGAGTTTCTGATGATTTATTATGCATTTTTTACTTGGAGAAAGAAAAAGCCAAGTCATGCTGGAGTTGTGACAATGCATGAAAAGACAAGTGCAGTGGCATTTAATATTATGCTCATTCATGCAATTGTAATTGAAACAATCGGGATCCACTGGTGGCTACATGAGAAATCACTTGTGCTGTCTATCATTTTACTTATTCTAAATATATACTCCATATTTTACTTTTTAGCAGATATTCAAATTACACGCTTGCATCCATTGGAAATAAGGGATAAAAAATTATACATTACACAAGGGTTAACCGCTAGAATAATCGTACCACTCTCACTCATGAAAGAAATTGAGTGGGGAGGAGCTCTTCCTAGCAAAGACACAGTCAAATTTATCTATCGTGATTTTGAAGAATTAGAACCACAAGCAATCATTCATTTACACGAACCAGTTGAAGTAACGATGTTCATGGGAATGAAAAAGAAAGTAACCGAAATTGCAATTCGTGTAGATGAGCCAGAGAAATTAAGAACTCTTTTAGAAGATGTAATGAATACTAACTAGGATGTAAACATATACAAAACTCCCTGCGAATTTTCACAGGGAGTTTTGGTTTATAAAATTTCTAACCAAATTTTAATCGCTGTTATAGAAATAATGACAGCTAAAATAATTTGTAACACTTTTGTGTTCATCTTTTTTCCAGCTGCTGCTCCAAGAGGCGCTGCAATTAGGCTGGCAATAATCATAATGATAGCGGGATAATAACTTATTTGCCCCGTTGAAATTTTCCCGATAGTCGCTCCAATGGATGAAAGAAAAGTAATTGCTAAGGAAGAAGCAATCGTCATCCTTGTTGGAATCTTTAATACGACAAGCATAATTGGAACTAATAAAAATGCACCTGCCGCTCCTACAATACCAGAGCCGATCCCAACGATTAAGGAGAGGAATGCTGCTAAGCTCTTATTAAATGTCACTTGATCTAGCCGAATATCATCGATTCCTTTTTTCGGTACAAACATCATAATCGCGGCGATTAAGGCAAGTGACCCATATACAATATTTATCCCGTTTTCGGACATGAGCTTAGAACTAAATCCTCCTATAAAACTACCGATTAAAATGCTAATTCCCATATATGCTATTAATGATTTATTTAAGTAACCACCTTTTCGATAAGCCCAAACACCGCCGATCGTTGCAAAGAAAACTTGGATTGCACTAATCCCAGAAACTTCATGTGCAGTGAACGCTGTTAAACCAACTAAAGGCGGAATATATAGGAGCATCGGATATTTTATAATGGACCCGCCAATTCCAAGCATTCCTGAAATATAAGATCCGATAAACCCAATTAGGAAAATTGTAATGATAAATGTGATATCCATGTTGAAAGCTCCCTTAACGAGTTACGATTTGCGAATCCAAAACTTGAATACACCATTTTCCTCTTTTGCATCTAATAACTCATGCCCAGTAGAATTTGCCCATGCAGTTAAATCTGCGTTAGACCCTTTATCTGTTGCATGTATTTCTAGTACTTCATTTGATTGTAGTTCATTAATAGCTTTTTTCGTTTTAACAATAGGCATTGGGCAAGCAAGTCCCTTTGCATCTAATACTTTGTTTGCGTTCATGTTTCATCTCTCCTAATCTATTTTTTATCGTACGGCACAACGGTTTGGTCCAATTTCCATCTCACGTTGTTGTTCTATATCTACAGTAATTTTCCCCATATTTGTTTCTCGAATTTGTTGATATGCATTTGGTTGTGGAGGAAGTTCTTTTGTAACTATATTTCTAAATTCCATTTCATCAGCAATATTTAATCCGTGATTTTCAGCAAATAATGTACCAAGTTTTTTAGAAACACTTCCGTCATCATTTAATTCTTCCATCATCATGAAATGTGCAGGTAGTACGATTAAGTCTGTCGATAGTTCTCGATAGCGTTTATAAAGCGTTTCGCGTAAATCAGCAACCCAATCATCCGCAAGACCAGCTAAGTCAGGTCTACCGATACTATCGATGAATAATATATCTCCAGAAAGCAAGTAAGATTCATCTACGATAAACGATGTAGACCCAATCGTATGCCCTGGGGAGTATAGTGCATGTATATCAATAGAAGTGCTACCGATAGTTATACTACTACCATTCTCCAAATGCTCATATTTAAATGTCACTTCAGTAGCATCTTTAGGAGGCAGCCAGTATGTCGCATTTGTTCTTTCAGCGATAGCTCTTCCACCTGAAATATGGTCTGCATGAAGATGAGTATCTAGTACATGCGTAATAGTAGCACCGATACTTTCGGCAAAATCAATATAAACATCTATCATACGTGTCGAATCAATAAGAGCTGCTTCTCCATTTGATACAACCATATAAGAAAGACAGCCTTTACCTAGCCTAACAAATTGATAGATTGCACCAGAACCATTCAGATCACCAATCTTAATGGGCTCCAAATACTCACTCCAGGCTTTCATACCACCTTCTAAGTAAGAAGCTTCTCGTCCTGCTTCAGCAAGCATTTCAGCGATCATAATGGAAGAACCTTCTTTGGCACAAACAACTAAAACTTCTTTTGAAGAAGGGAGTTGTGGAAGGATTTCCTCTACTCCATCAAGCAGTTCAAAATAAGGAATATTCAAGTGTTCAAAGTGATGTCCTTCAATTTTCCAGTCTTTAAAGTCGTTTTCATTTCGAACATCTAAAATAAAGACTTCATCTCTATGGATTGCCTTGGAAGCAACTTCTTTAGCTGTCATTGCTTTAATTGTCATTTATATATACCCCCTATAGTATAGTTTGTTTTAAATTTTTTTATCGGTATGTCCTGTCCATGTACTCATGCCTGGAACAACATTTAGCACTTTTTCAAAACCACTAGCAGCAAGCTTTTGAGCTGCAAAATCACTGCGACTTCCTGTACGACATACAATATATAGTTCTGCCTCTTTGTCTAACTCGTGCAGATGGTTTTCTAATTCTCCTAATGGGATAGAAATAGCTGTTGGAATATGATTGAATGCAAATTCTGCTTCTTCTCTTACATCAACAATAATAGTTGCTTCATTTGCTCGTAATTTTTCTTGAAGCCCTTCGTTACTAATTACATAGGGATGCTTTCTTTCGATTGCTTCATCATTCGATGATTTTCTTAAGTAATGCTTTAATACACCATCTTGTTCTAATGTTCCTAAATACTGATGCCCAGTGCTCTCCGCCCATGCTTGAAGATCGGCTTTAGAGCCTTTATCCGTCGCATGAACTTCTAAAACTTGACCTCCGTCTAGGTTTGTCATCGCTTTTTTCGTTTTAACGATTGGCATTGGACATGCAAGCCCCTTAGCATCTAATAAAACATCTGATTTCATTTGAATTCCTCCTGTATTATACCGGGTGGGGTATATAAAAGCTTAAAAATTACTGGATAGGACCTTCCCACGCTAACATGCCACCAGTCATATTAGCCGCTTTAAATCCTTGACTTGTTAAAAATTCAGTTGCTCTTCCACTTCTAGCACCAGAACGGCAAACGATAATATATTCTTTCGATTTATCTAGCTCATGCATACGGAATTCGATCAATCCTAATGGGATATTAATCGCTTCTTTAATCTTGCCAGCTGCAACTTCATCTACCTCACGTACATCAATCAGCTGAACTGCTTTGCCCTCGTTTAATAAAGTTTCTACTTCTTTCGTCGTTAATTGTTCCATTGTGAAATTCCTCCTCGTACGTTCGTTACTTTTTCAAAGCCCATCTTTTTAAGTGTTTTACATGCTTTATTGCTGCGCATACCGCTTTGACAAAGAACAATGACTTCTTCTTTTTTTGATAGTTTGTTAATTGTTTTATTGTTTAACTGATGCAGTGGAATGTTTTGAAACCCGCTAATATAACGAGCCTTGAATTCGGCAGGTGTTCGCACGTCTATAAATTGCTTCTGCTTCTGCTTCTGCTGTAGCTCCTTGCTCAGATCAGCTGTAGTAATTTGTTTTACACCCTTCGTTGGCAGTATTCGTAGCAATAAAAACACTGCGACGAGCCCGATTAGTATATAGCCTCCATAATCCAATTCGTTCACTCCCTTATATAAATAAGTTTACATTGCCGTCTTCAGCATCTGCTAAATACGCAGCAACTCCAGCATAAGTAATGTCATCTAATAATTCTTCTTGCTGTAAGCCCAATAAATCCATCGTCATTGTACAAGCAACTAACTTGATATCTTGCTCTTGTGCCATTTCGATTAGTTGTGTAAGTGTTAGGGCATTATGCTTTTTCATAACATTTTTGATAAGTTTTGGACCAAAACCTGCAAACTGCATTTTCGATAAGCCCATTTTTTCAGCACCACGAGGCATCATTTTGCCAAACATATTTTCCAGGAATCCTTTTTTAACTGGTATTTCCTCTTCTTTACGCAGTGCATTTAAACCCCAGAACGTATGGAAAATTGTTACTTCGTGATCGTAGGCTGCTGCTCCGTTTGCAATAATATAAGCCGCCATTGCTTTATCGTAGTCACCGCTAAATAACACGATAGTCGTTCGTTTTGTCTCTGACATGTAGTCACACTCCATTTATTTTATTACCCATAGGGGTATATTTTGTTCTAAAAAGAATGGATCGGTAGTATGCACCAATCCTATCTACTTTTCACGAGTAAGTTTACAGCCTCTTTTACTAACTCATCTGTTTCTTGTCCTTGTTCGTTGGCACTGCGTACACAGTCTACAAGGTTTGAGCTGACGATAACACCAATAGTTCGGTCAATGGCAGATCTAGTAGCAGATAGTTGAGTGATTACATTTTTGCAATCTTTTTCTTCTTCCATCATTTTTAAAATGCCTCTTAACTGACCTTCGATACGTTTTACTCTATTTTTCATCTGATCATTGTATTCCATTTGTATTCACTCCTTTTAGTGTGTGAATTGGTTAATCTGTTTTTATATTATACCTATAGGGGTATAATGTCAACGGTATTGTTTTGCTTTAATTGACCTTGCAATATAAATTAGTTATAATTATCTCAAATTCGAGATAATTGAAAGGGAGTTTGAACATGGAACATGTTTTTTATAAAGGCGCAGATGATACAAAGCCAACGCTATTACTTTTACACGGAACAGGTGGAAACGAGCATGATTTAGTTCCTTTAGGGAAAGGCATAGATGGAACGGCATCAATTTTGAGTGTGCGAGGAAATGTATTAGAAAATGGAATGCCACGCTTTTTTAAACGTTTAGCGGAAGGGGTATTCGACCTAGAGGATTTAGCGTTCCGAACGGAAGAGTTGAAAAATTTTATCGATGAGGCTGCAAAAAATTACGAGTTCGATCGTAATAATGTAGTAGCAATCGGTTATTCAAATGGTGCGAACATTGCAGCGAATCTTTTATTTGAATATGAAAATGTCCTGAAAGGTGCTATTTTGCATCATCCAATGGTGCCAAGACGTGGCATTGAAATTCCGAAGCATGTTGGAACACCTGTATTTATCGGAGCAGGGAAAAATGATCAAATGTGTCCTGCTGTTGAATCAGAGGACTTACACGCGATGCTTACAAATGCGGGAGCACAAGTTGAGTTATATTGGCATATGTACGGCCATCAGCTAATGCAAGACGAGGTACAAGCGGCGAAAGAATGGTATGACAAGAATTTTTAAGGAGAATCGGTCGAATCCATAAGATAATTAAATGGTTCAATTAAAAAATGGTCAAGCGAGGAAATACACTCGCTTGACCGTTTTACTTAGTGCCACTTACTCGCTTTGTATGGTCCTTTTCTAAAAGGCATCCACCAGTTCCACTTTCCGAATAGTTTCATCAAGCTTGGAACGAGCAATAATCGGATAATAGATGCATCAATTGCTACGGCGATTGCGATGCCGACTCCAATTTGTTTAACGGGCATAACGTCCGTAAATGCAAAAGCTCCGGTAATAACAATCATAATAAGCGCTGCAGACGTAATGATTTTACTAGTAGAAGTAAGTCCATCTATTGTTGCAGCTGTATTATCTAGTGACTTCGAATACTCTTCTTGAATCCGAGAAATTAAAAACACCTCATAGTCCATACTAAGTCCAAATACAAGACTGAATACAATGACTGGAATGATTAGTGCTATCGTTGTTTCTTCGATTCCAAAATGTCCGTATTGGAAGATGTAAACGAGAATTCCAAATGTCGAGGAAAGCCCGATGACATTCATAATAATTGCCTTTAGAGGTATTAAAATAGAACGGAAGGCAATCATCAATATGACAAAGGTAGACCCAAGAATAATCGCTAGCAGCAAGCCGACTTTATTGAAGATTTCATCGAAAATTTCTTGATTAAACTTTGGTTGACCACCGAGTGAAATATCTACGGCTAATTTTTTGTCGGACCATGTTCGTGTCCATTCTTGCGCCTCATTAGAAGCACCGTTCAAGCCTAATGTAATAGGGAGCAATAATGTATCCCCTTGAACAAATGTTTCAAAAAGAGGCGTAAGCTGCCCTGCAACTTCTGGAACTTGCATACTTTGCTCCCATTGTTCGACTGTCGGAATTTCACTTGCTTGGAAGATCGAATTGACTGAGTCTACTTCTTTATCGTTTAGCAATTGATCTTCTAAGTCTTTCATTGCCTCTAAACCAGCTGTATTGTCCCAGCCGCCTTTTCGTTCTGCAAGCATATAGACTGTCGATTGTTCTCCTAATCCAAACTCTTTATCCATCAATTCATAAGCTTGTCGTGAATCATAGGAAAGAGGTAGGGAGTCGACTTGTGGAATAGTCAATTTCATATCTTTTATTGGAATAATACCAATACCTAAAATGATTAATGCTACAATGATCAGCGTAACAGGACGTTTCATAACGAATGCAGCAAAATTGCGCCATTTAGTAGAAGCACCTGGTCTTACTCGTAGAATGGTCCATTTATTAATACCATCTTTGATAAGCAATAAAATAGCTGGTAGTAAGGTTATTGATGCTAATACAGCCATTAATACAACGAGCATTCCCCCAAGTGCAAGGTTCTGGAATATTTCCACTTTCATCACGAGCATGGCACCTAATCCGATAAAAACACAAACTGCCGAAAAGATAATGGAGCGACCAGCAGTTTGAATAGCAGTTTGAACTGCATCTGGAATAGATTGTTTCACTCGTTCTTCTTTATAGCGATTAATGAGTAATAAAGCAAAGTCGATACTTAAAGCAAGCCCTAGCATCGGAATAATATTCATGACAAAGATGGATAAATTCATCGTTCCACTGAATAATGTCATCATTCCAAAAGTAGAAACAACGGTGATAATCCCAACAACTAGTGGAATAAATGCAGCGGATACACTGCCAAAAGCAAGTAGAAGAACAATTACAGCGATTGGCAAGCCGATTGCTTCAGCGCTCACTAAGTCTTTTTGGCTCGCACTATTAATATCTTTATTTAGCGCAGCACCACCAGTTAATGTGACGCCTTTTTCACCGTCAATTGTTTCTCGAATGGAATCGACGACTTTATTCATATCGACCGTGTCGCTATTGAAATGGAGCATTGCATAAGCGACATGGTCTTTGTAAAGTGTCTCATCCTCTAATGGTGACTGAATCGTTTCTGCAATATGCAGCTTTTCAATATTTGTTATCGTTTGTTCAATTGTTTGATCGCTTGTTTTGTCGAATACTATAAATAATGTTTCTGCTGGCAGATTAAATGTATCGGTAAGCTCTTTCATCACTTGTTGATGCTCTCCATCCGTGCTGAAGCCATCACCTTCTAATAAACCAGGTAATCGAATTGCAAAAACAGCTAATACGGAAAATAATAAAAGCCAAGCGACTAATACAATTTTATAGTAACGTATGATGATATTAGACAAGAGTCGCATAAAAATTCCTCCTTAGAAAATACTAACTACATTAATTGTACTGGAAAGTGAGGGGAACATACTAATCTAATGTTAAAGTTGTAAGAACATTGAATGGAAGAGTATATAGGAATGAATGGAGTGGATTTAGTTACAAGCGGGCGCTTTTCACTACATCCATCCTGCTTATGGGAGTGTATTCATGTTACTTCCTTTCATGTAAAAGGAAAAGAAAAAAGTTCATCTTCACTTCTAGTTAGAAATAGAGCTACAATTTTTGTACGAAGTAAGTTTGTTCTCTACTTCTCCACTTTCTTTCCAAATGTAGAAGTGTCACTTTCTAAAAAACTAAAAAGAATCACCAAAATTGAATCTTTGGCGACCATCAAAGAATATAGAAAGAGGCTTGCTTCTCCTATTCCCGAAATATTTAATTACTTGGCACGGAAGTTTCTGGCGAGTGAAAGGCGAATATTTGCCATACGATGACCGACAAAAAAGCTTGTTGAAAGGGGCGTAGCCACTTTCAACAAGCTTTAAAAATTTCCTCATTCATCGTATAGCCTAATGTAAAGTCCGAAGCGATCCAGAAACTGGGTAGCTATGATGTTCTTAGTTAAAAGAACAAGTTCAGTACTTGGAAGATAACTCCTGCTAATACTGCTGATATCGGCAATGTAATAATCCATGTCAACACGATTTTTTTAGCAACTCCCCATTTCACGCCTTTCACACGCTGTGCAGTTCCAACTCCCATAATTGCAGACGAAATAACATGCGTAGTAGAAACAGGTAAATGAATAGTTGTTGCTCCAAAAATAATCATGGCAGATGACAAGTCAGCTGCAGCTCCGTTAATAGGACGAATCTTCATGATTTTACCGCCAACTGTTTTGATGATTTTGTAACCACCAATAGAAGTTCCAAGTCCCATTGCAGTTGCAGCGGCAATACGTACCCATAATTGAATATCATCAGTAGATTGCAATTCTGCAGCAATTAAAGCCATTGTAATAATCCCCATCGCTTTTTGCGCATCATTTGTACCATGTGTAAACGATTGAAGTGCCGCGGTTCCGATTTGGAATGTGCGGAATCCTTTGTTTGTCCCATATAAGCTTCCGTTTTTAAAGATTACTTTGAATAAAGACATCATTAAAAATCCAACAGCAAGAGCTAAGAAAGGAGAAATGAGCAAAGCTTGAATGATTTTAATGAACCCTGACCAGTTTAATACCCCAAATCCAGCAGCTGATACAGCAGCACCAGCGATTGAGCCGATTAAAGTATGAGAAGAACTGGATGGAATTCCAAAATACCAAGTGACCAAGTTCCATATAATAGCTGAAAATAGTGCAGCTAAAATGATAAGTGAGCCATTTTGTAAAGTGAATGGATCAACGATATCTTTTGTAATTGTTTTAGCAACTCCTGTAAAAGCAAGTGCTCCAACAAAGTTCATAATAGCGGCCATTAATACAGCTACCCTAGGTTTTAAAGCTCTTGTTGAAACAGAAGTTGCAATTGCATTCGCTGTGTCGTGAAATCCGTTTATAAAGTCAAATACTAATGCGAATATTACTACTAAAACGGTAAGAATGAGAATAGTATCCATAAGTATACTCTCCTACGCGTTTCGCATGATAATTGTCTCAATCGTATTTGCAACGTTTTGACAATAATCCGCAATATCTTCTAATTGTTCATAAATGTCTTTAAATTGAATGATTCGAATTGGATCTTTTTCGTTTAAAAACAGTTGTTTAATGGACGAACGAAGTACTTCATCACATTTGCGTTCATATTCTTTAATAAGAATAGAGTGTTCATGCATTTGAAGCAATTTTTTTCGTGAAAGAAGTTCCATTGCTTTTACGATTTCATCTGTACTTTTTACGATATATCCTAAAAATGTGCGCATAGATTCATCAATTTCAATAAGAGAGAACATTTCAAGATGAGCAGTGAAGTTATCAATACCGTCTAAAATATCATCTAATCGAATAGCTAATTGCAAAATATCTTCACGCTCAATAGGTGTCATGAAGGATTTGTTTAGCATCACGATTAACTCATGAATAAGTGAGTCCCCAGCAGTTTCATAATTTTTTACATGGTTGCTAATTTCTTTTAAATCCGAAGCCGTATTGATCTTAAAATCATCTGCGTAATGGGCTGCTTCACGTACGTTTTCAGCAATTTTTAAAAGTGATGTAAAGAATGGGTCTGGTTTTCTTGAACTAATCATAAAAAGCCTCCTGGACTTAGTAAGTGTATTTTTCGACATTTTTCCTCAAATAGCATACCAAAATAATGATTAAATCTATACAATTTTTACGTTTCAAAAGTGAAATTTACATTACTGTAACATTGAAACCTAAAATAAGGAATTTTAAACGTCATTATATTAGAAATTGACGTGTATTTTTTCTGTTTTCTAAAAAGAGTAAGAATATGAAACTTTCTGAAATGTTTTCCGTATATATAAATGAGTTAACAAACTTTATAGCGAAGGGGTGAGGGAAATAGAGCAATTCTTTTTATACTCTTTAATTATTGTGGGACTTATTACGATTTTATATGTATTGTTTGCGGATGCAATTGATGGGGTTGATGCAGGATTTTTAAATCCGACGGTCATTTTATCCTTTCTTTTGTTTATATCAGCGGCGGGATTTATTTTATTGAGATTAACGGAATGGAGCAATGTAGTAGTTATCTTGTTAGCGGTTATTGCTTCTAGTATTTTATCTTTTTTATTGTATTACTTCATATTAATACCGCTTGCATCAGCAGAAGTTTCTATGGCTTATACGGATGAATCATTGCAAGGCAAAGTTGGGAAAGTAATTGTTCCAATTCCAGCAGATGGCTTTGGGGAGATTGTCATTGAAACGGTCAATGGACTAATTTCAAAGCGTGCAGTTGGGTATGACAATGAAGAAATTGAATATGAAAAACAAGTGTTAATCATTGATGTAGAAGGTGGCACATTTTTTGTAAAAGAATATGAGCCTTTGAAATAATTGTTAGGGGGAAATGGAATGGGACTTTTAATCATAGTTGGAGTTGTTGTTGTATTTTTAATGTTAGCCATACTTGCACTATATGTGACTAAGTACCGAACAGTTGGTCCGGATGAAGCGCTAATTGTAACAGGAAGTTATTTAGGATCAAAAAATGTACACACAGATGATTCAGGCAATCGTATTAAAATAATTCGTGGTGGCGGTACATTCGTATTTCCAGTATTTCAACAAGGTCAACCTTTAAGTTTATTATCAAGTAAACTAGAAGTAACAACACCAGAAGTATATACAGAGCAAGGAGTTCCAGTAATGGCCGATGGAACAGCAATTATTAAAATTGGCGGTTCTATTTCCGAAATTGCAACAGCAGCAGAACAGTTTTTAGGGAAATCAAAAGATGATCGTGAAAATGAAGCAAAGGAAGTATTAGAAGGTCATTTACGTTCTATTTTGGGCTCGATGACTGTCGAAGAAATTTATAAAAACCGTGACAAATTCTCTCAAGAAGTGCAACGTGTTGCTTCTCAAGACTTAGCGAAAATGGGTTTAATTATTGTTTCATTTACCATTAAAGATGTTCGTGATAAAAATGGATACTTAGATTCTTTAGGAAAACCGAGAATTGCGCAAGTGAAGAGAGATGCAGACATAGCAACGGCAGAAGCAGAGAAAGAAACACGCATTAAACGCGCGGAAGCTTCAAAAGAAGCGCAGCGTTCGGAGATAGAGCGTGCAACTGAAATTGCAGAGGCAGAAAAGGATAATCAGTTGAAAGTAGCGGAATATCGTCGTGAGCAAGATATTGCAAGAGCACGTGCTGACCAAGCGTATGAGCTAGAAACTGCTCGTTCGAAACAAGAAGTTACAGAACAAGAAATGCAAATTCAAATTATTGAGCGTCAAAAACAAATCGAATTGGAAGAAAAAGAGATTTTACGTCGTGAAAAGCAATATGATTCGGAAGTGAAGAAAAAGGCGGATGCGGATCGTTATGCAATTGAACAAAACGCGGCAGCTTCTAAATCCCGTGAAATGGCTGAAGCGGATGCTGAAAAATACCGAATTGAAGCAAAAGCAAAAGCGGATGCAGAGAAAGTGCGTTTAGACGGGCTTGCAAAAGCGGATTCGCAACGAGCACAAGGGGAATCGGAAGCGGATGTTATTCGTCTGAAAGGTCTTGCAGAAGCAGAAGCAAAACGTAAAATAGCAGAAGCATTTGAGATGTATGGCCAAGCGGCGGTATTGGACATGATTGTGAAAATGTTACCAGAATATGCAAAACAAATCGCAAGTCCTCTTGCAAATATCGACAAAATTACTGTTGTGGATACTGGCGGTGGTGAAGGTGGAGGGGCAAATAAAATAACTTCTTATGCAACAAATTTGATGTCGACGCTACAAGAAACATTAAAAGCATCGTCTGGAATTGATGTAAAAGAAATGCTTGAAAACTACTCTGGCAAAGGGAATATTCGTCCGAGTATCGAGCAACTTACGGAAGAAGTAAGAAAAGTGAATGAGCAACAACTACCAGAAGATTAAGCTTCAAAAGGTGATCAAAATTTATTTTGGTCACCTTTTATTATGATTCCATTATTGTGTATAAAATTGTATAATAAAAGAATAAATTGTTTAATCATGTAAAGGGCATGGGGGCAAAGGGATGCTTACGAAAAAGCAAATACAGGATATAAAGCAAAATGCAAGTTTACCTAGAGTTATTACGGAGCAGACTGTCACAACATATCTTGGAAAAGTAAATGATACTTCCTATTCTTTATATACATTGCATCCTGGAAGTACATCTTGGATTTATTCGGCGTTGCAAAATCGTGGAAATTACAAGGAAAGTTATACAATTGTGCATGGAGAGTTAGAAATAGAGAGGGATGGACAGAAAAAGATAATGCAAGTTGGCGAAGTTATTGACGCGACTGTTGGGAAGTCTATCTTAACTTGTTTTGCGAAAGAGACTGTGGATATACTGTTTGAAATGACTTCTGATTATTTTGAAAAGAATTTTACTGAACGAGAAATTATACACAGAGACGCGAAAAAAATTCAAGAAGTAGATGGCTATACATATCATCATTGTACACGTATTAGGGATTATTCAATCGAATTATGGAAAAGAATAAAACCAAATGGACATGGATTGAAAGTACTAAGTAACGGTTCTTATTTTCACGATATCGGAAAACTAGCAGTGCCACTAGAAATTTTAAATAAAGCTGGAAAGCTGACAGAAGATGAATGGAAAATCATTCAAATGCACACAACTCTTGGAGCTGAAATGATGCGGAATCATGAAATAGAAGCATTAAGAGAAGCCGCTTTCATTGTAGAAGAACATCATGAGCGATATGATGGAAAAGGATATCCATACGGTTTAATTGGGGAAGAAATTTCACTGGAAGCTTCTATTGTTTCTGTCGTTGATGCTTTCGATGCAATGACAACCAATCGGGTATATAGAGGTGCGATGACGATTGAGGAAGCAGTTCAAGAAGTAAAGGATGGAAAAGGTACTCAATTTAACCCTACAGTTGTGGATGAGTTTTTAAAAATGATGAGTGAAAGAAATAATGAGTGGGGGGTTAATATCCACCCGAGTTGAAAAGAGGAGTGAGGTAGGATGGCTTACCGTATTGAACAAGATTCGATGGGACAAATCCAAGTTCCGCAAGATAGTCTTTGGGGAGCGCAAACACAAAGAAGCAAAGAAAACTTTAAAATTGGACAAGAGAAAATGCCAATTGGTGTCATTCACGGACTTGCTCTTTTAAAAAAATCAGCTGCTATCGTAAGTCATTCACTTGGCAATTTATCAGAAGTGAAAAAAGATGCAATCTGTTTAGCTGCGGATGAAATTATTGCAGGTCAGCTAAACGAGCATTTCCCTCTTGTTGTATGGCAAACTGGAAGTGGCACTCAGTCGAATATGAATGTGAATGAAGTTATCGCTCACCGTGGCAATCAATTTTTGGAAGAACAAGGTAGCGAGGAGCGCCTTCACCCAAATGACGATGTGAATAAATCCCAAAGTTCCAATGACACTTTTCCAACTGCCTTACATATAGCAGGTGTCCTTGCAGTAGAGCAACAACTTCTACCAGCAATCGATGTACTAAAAGAAACGCTAGGAAAAAAATCCGAGCAGCTTATGGGCATTGTGAAAATTGGTCGCACGCATTTACAAGATGCGACTCCATTATCACTTGGCCAAGAATTTAGTGGCTGGCACAGAATGCTAGAGAAATCTGCAAAAATGATTTCTCAAAGTATGGAAGAAATGAAAGAGCTAGCGATTGGTGGAACAGCTGTTGGAACTGGCTTGAACGCACCGAAAGGATTCGGTGAGTTAGTTGCTGCTGAAATCTCAAAAGCACTAGGAATTGAATTTACCTCTGCCAAAAATAAGTTTCATGCATTAACAAGCTATGATGATATCGTATACGTCCATGGAGCAGTTAAAGCGTTGGCAGCAGATTTAATGAAAATCGCAAATGACGTTCGTTTATTAGCAAGTGGCCCAAGATCAGGCATTGGAGAAATTTCTATTCCTGAAAATGAACCTGGGAGCTCGATTATGCCAGGTAAAGTGAATCCAACACAAAGTGAAGCACTGACAATGGTTGTCGCACAAGTGATGGGGAATGATACAACAATTGGCTTTGCAGCAAGCCAAGGAAATTATCAATTGAATGTATTTAAACCAGTAATCATTCATAATTTCCTTCAATCTGTAGAGTTGCTAAGTGATGCAATGATTAGCTTTAACGATAATTGTGCCGTTGGAATTGAACCGAATTTAGAGACAATCGAGCATCATGTAAACAATTCCTTAATGCTCGTTACTGCATTAAACCCATACATTGGTTATGAAAATGCAGCGAAAATTGCAAAGTATGCACATAAAAATGGCACGACATTGAAAGAAGCGGCGGTTGCTCTTGATTTATTAACTGCTGAAAAATTTGATGAACTAGTACGACCGGAAAAAATGATATAGAAATATGAGGTTGCATAATAAATGAAAAAAATTCTATTCTTATTATTAAGTTCTATGCTTGTTCTTGCAGCATGTGGAGAAAAGAAAGCAGAAGAAAATCACGATGATCATCCAGAGCATTTGCCGAATGGTGACTTGCAGGAAGTAACGGCATCCACTGATGTCCTACCAGCTTTTTTAGATGCACAACCTGAAGAAATGAAAATCATTTATCAAGCTTCTGCAAAAGCACATGATATTTTAAAATGGATGCCTTGCTATTGCGGTTGTGGAGATAGTGCAGGGCACGAAAGTAACTTTAACTGTTTCGTAGACGAAATTAAAGACAGTGGTGAAGTTGTATGGGATGATCACGGAACAAGATGTGCAGCATGTTTAGAAACAGCTGTCATGTCTATTAAGATGGTGCAAGAAGGTAAAACATTAGTAGAAATTCGAAATGCAATTGATGAAGCATATAAAGAAGGCTATGCAACACCAACAGACACTCCAATGCCTTCTTAATAAGCAAAAAACAGCACCTCTACACAGGTTTGTGTGAGGGTGCTGTTTTATTTTTGTGCAAATTGTTCGTAAACGGATGGCTGAGCCGAATAATCGGATGGCCATGCAGCTAAGCCGCCGCCGACATGACTTTATTTAATATAATAGTCGCTTGTTAAATAAGGTGCGATCACTTCTGTTGGAATTTCAAATGTAAGAACGCCCATATATCCTGGGGCAACTTCGTATTTGTCGAAAGAAATAGTCAGCTTATGGTCAGCTGTGATGGAGAAAGTTTGATCTGCACGAATTGCTTCAAAGGATTCAAAATCTGCTTCTTCTCCAACCCAGTAAACAAGATCTTCATCAGCTGCCATTTGTTTAATCATGTCCTCTTTAATATAAGTAGAAATTGCTTCCACATAACCGTCATTTTTAAACAAACTAGGTAATGTGATTAAAATTTCATTTTTCTTATCGATTGTGTCAGTACGCATTGTAGTAGACGATGAGCCCACTGTATTTACTTCGTAGCGACTAATCGAAAGAATGTCATCAGTATCTGTAATGACTTCATAATGAGAATCGACACCAAGATGACCACCGCCACCGGCTTCCTCCATCTCTTTCATTTCACTTTGAAATTGCTCATAGAGTACTTCGTTTTCTGCTGTATATTTTTCATTCAACATATTTTCTAATTCTTTATTTTCAAGACCTACTACATTTGGTGTTTTTAAGTTTGCGTTATATGTTTCTTCGTCAAATGTAATTTCTTGAATAGTTATGACTTGAACGATGGAGCCGAGTACCGGGACTGTTGCTAAGGAGTGTGCTAATGCAGGGCTTACATTTACACTAGCAACAAATAATGTAGCGGCCGCTGCTACACCGATTCCCCATTGTTTAAAAGATCCATTTTTTTTCGATTTTTGCTTTGCCTTTAGGATTGATTGTTCCACTACCCCTTTTAATTCGCTAGGTATCTCAACATCTTCATATCGTTTTTTTGCATCTTGTATTTTTTTCATACTTCCACCTTCTCTTCCATATTTACTCGTAGCTTTCGCAGACCTGCATATAACCTCGTTTTAATCGTGTTCGCATTTTCCTTTTGTATTTCTGCAATATCCTCGATTTTCAAATCTTCAAAATAGCGTAGAACAACAATCGTTTTATACGGCTCCCCTAACTCGTCGAGAGCATCGTATAAATCTAAGTTCTTTGTTTCATCTCTTTGTTCTGGTAGAAACGAATGAAGTGCATCTTCCTCCATTACTTGCATACGTCCATGCTTTTTAATGAAATCTAATGATGTATTAATGATGATTCGATAAATCCATGTTTTCATAAATTGAATTTCTTCCAATTGCTCGACTGATTTTAATGCCTTCAAAATACTTTCTTGAATAATGTCTAGAGCATTTTCTTTGTTTTTCACATAGCTGTAAGCTAGTCGATAATGTACATGTTGATTTTCTACAATATAATTTTCAACAAGTTCGTATTTTTCATTTTTAGTCATGACATAGATATACTCCTTTTTTGTTACGTAACTACTTGTTTGACGGATAACAACTTAGAAAAGTTTGCTTTGATCTAAAAAAATAAAAACATCTTAAGAAACTCTTCATAATTATCCTTCCAAAATGTTAAGAAACGATGGTTACACTGTGGTAGTAGCAAAATGGAAGGAGCAATTAAAATGATACAAGTTCAGAATGTTAATCATACATTTTCAATAGGTAAAAAAGGGAAAGAAAAGAAAGTCCCTGTCTTAAAAGGATTATCCTTTGAAGTAGAGAAGGGAGAGGTCGTAGCTATTGTAGGGAAAAGTGGATCAGGTAAGTCAACTTTACTTCATACTATAGCGGGTTTTATGACTCCAGAACAAGGTTCTATTATAGTTAACGGGCAAGAAACAGTCTTGTTAAATGAAACTGAGAGGGCTGAATTTCGTTTAAATAATTTCGGATTTATCTTTCAAAACTTTCAATTGATGCCTGGACTAACGGCATTTGAAAACGTGGAACTTCCACTGAAATTGAAGGGAGTTACTTCAAAAAAAAGAAAAACAAGTGTAAAGCAATTGTTGAAAAAGGTAGGGCTAGAAGAGGTAGCAGACCATTATCCTAATGAGCTATCAGGAGGTCAGCAGCAACGAGTTAGTATTGCGCGTGCGTTAGTTACGAATCCACCTATTCTGTTTGCGGATGAACCGACTGGAAGCTTAGATTCGGAAACGGAGCAGGATATTTTATTATTAATACAAGATTTGAATCAAACACTGGGTGTAACGTTTGTCATCATCACGCACGACGAGGAAGTAGCTAGTATTGCACATCGTCAATTTAGAATGCATGATGGAGAACTTGTGAAGGGGGAAGGACGATATGTTATTTAAAGACCAAATAGATTTTGTAAGTCAACATATTAAGAAAAATAAATTACGTGTATTTATGACAGTACTTGCTGCAACAATGGGGTGTGCATTTTTAATCGTACTTGCTTCTATTGGATTTGGCATACAAGATACGATGCGTAAAGAAATATTAGAAGATCAGGCAATTACAGAAATTGAAATATTTCAGAGTCCAGATGAAGACCTCGATCTTTCGCAAATTAGAGCACTCGAGCAAATTAATGCAATTGTGCAACGAACGAGAATGGATGCTGCAATGTCCTCTCAATTAGAAGGACGCTCGAATCAAGAGAGCATAATATTAACAAGTTTTGAGGAAGAGAAGAAAGCAAACCTGAAACTATCCGAAGGTCGAATGCCTGTAAAGGATAATGAAATTATAGTAGGGTATCAATTTGCAAAAAGTTTATTAACAGAAGAAGAGCGCAAAGTGCTTGAAGAGAGTACAGAAGAAGTAATTGATCAAAAAGGATATACAGGTTCTTTAATCGGAAAAACAATTTCTATGTCACTTCAACCGTTTGAACTAGATGAGGCCTTCCCGGAGAAATGGGACTTCACTATTGTCGGAGTAACCGAGAAACCAGCAAAAGATTGGTTTGTAGATACGAATATATTAATGGATCAGTCATGGAAGGACAAGTTGGAAGAAGTATATGTTGCAAATATGGAGCAAGAAAATGCTAACTTATTTTTTACAAGTACGAAGATTTACACTTCTAGTTTAGAACATGTTAAAGCTGCAACAGATAAATTGAAGGAAATGGGCTATAGTGTTTATTCGGTATCAGAACAATTAGAGCAAATAGATGTATTTTTTATGGCGTTTAAAATAGGTTTGATTTTTGTTGGTACGATTGCTGTCCTCATTTCTTCGATAGGAATTTTTAATACGATGACGATGGCTGTAACAGAAAGAACTCGAGAAATAGGTGTCATGAAAGCAATTGGGGCTAGTCCGAAGTTAATACAACGTTTGTTTTTAATGGAAAGTGCATGGATAGGTATTATTGGAACTGCCTTAGCGGTCATTATTTCGTATGCAGTTAGTTTCTTAGCGAACTGGATATTACCTATGGTAGTAGGTGCTGCGCTTGGTGAGGAAAGCTTCGAGGGTGTTGAGATGACGTTTTCCTTAATACCGTGGCAGTTAGTAGTAATTGCATCCATTATTAGCATTGGTGTTTCTATGATTTCCGGATGGAGACCAGCACGTAAAGCAACAAAAATTGATGTGATTCAAGCGTTAAGGCAGGAATTATAAAAGAAAGGTCGTCCCCCAACAAGGAGACGACCTTTTATTGTGTAATCGTAAAATAACTGCAATCGCCATCGCTGCTCCGTAAGCTACTTTTTAAAATCTAGTGTGCTAAAGTACTCCATTTCATTTATAATTTTTTGTTTTAAGACATCATTATCAAGCGCATCACAAATGCTATAAGCTTTTTGTAAATAATTGATTTCTATAGGCTGATTTAATTGATTTGATAAGAAATGTTTTCGAGCATAACAACAAGTCATTAGATTATAAGCAGCTAATTCTTTGAACTCAGTAATCAGTTTTTCATTTAAAAGATTTGCTTCTTGTAATTTATTCTCCTGAATAAATAATAGAGTTAAATTGTAGTTAAAAGGAATTTTAATCTTTTGATAAAGTGGATGCTGACTGTATTTTTGTAATTGCTTAAGCGCAAATTTTGTAATGAAAGTAGCAGTTTCGATATCAAATAAATAAAGCAAACAATTAATTAACTGGAGTTCATTTAAGTGCCAAGTATCATATTCTTTCAAACGTTTCCATACCCTTAAGGCAAGCTTTTTCGCTGCATCGAAATCATTATTTTCTTGTATGCAAATAAAAGCTTCTGCTAGATGTCTAATATCTAGAATAAGTTCATCCTCATGTTCTTCCAAAAAAATATCAGATATACGTATAATCTTTTTTAGTTTTTCCACATCAATCAATTTCATGGCAAAAAAGTTCAGTGTAATCCATTTTTTTGGTGGATAGGAGTAGTTATTAGAAATAAATTCGAATTCTTCTAATTCAATATGCACTCTTTCTAACAATTGAACAAATTTTTTGTATGAAATATCTACTTTGTTCTGCTCAAATTTTGAGCAATTTGATTGATGGAGAATATCAATGGAAACTTTTCTCTGAGAGAACCCCTTTCCTTCTCGTATTTTCAAAAAATTGTTACCTGTATTATCATAGTTAATTTCTTTACTAAATACTTGTGCTTCTAACGCAAATTGTTATACAGAAACTAGTTGGATGAAGATGACAACTGTGGCTACAAAACTTTCAGGTGGTAAAATACTACTTTTAAATAATTTTTCTTGGATTAGCCAACCTAATTTCACACTGACAGATGTTGTTGCTGTTACTCATTCTGCTTCGGCTGTAAAAATTCCGGGAACGGAGGGTTTTTCTTATACTTATCGTGATGCTTATGGGTTGCACTCTGTTGCTGAATCAAGCACTACAAGAAATTCATACGGTATTGCAAAAACATTTAATCTTAAATCATTTGGTGCTGATTCACCTCCATATGACCACACTGGTTACGTATCTGTTCAAGTAGAAAAAGGAAACACAGGTGATACAAAAGCTAATGCTTATGGACATTATTCCCATACAACTGTGAGAATTGGAACGTCCGTTTCTGTTTCAATACCGAAAGCAGGATCTATTAATATAACGGGGCAACTATCAAAGACCGATATGCCAGATTCTATGGTATTATTTAACTATTAAAAAGTTGATTGGGGGAGCGTTATGAAAAGCTCAATTCTTTATTTGATAGTTGGAGGGGTTTTAGGGTTTTTATTGTTAAATATTATTTTTACTGTATTTAATGGAGATATGGCGACTCACGCATTATATTCGATATTTTTTGGAAGCCTAATAGGGTTAGTATTTGGTATATACAAAAAAATCAACTAGTAAATAAAAGGTCGTCCCCAATTGGAGACGACCTTTTATTGTGTAATCGTAAAATAAGAAACTACTAAAACGAGTACAACAACTAAATTTAATAAATTATATTGAGTTCTTGAAATTTTCTTGTCGAATTTATCGGATTTCCGAATTAGCCTAATGCCTAAATAGGTGAAGAAAATAGCTAAAAAGATTGCGAACATAGGAGGCATTTTGTATACATACTCATTGACCAAATGTACTAAAATAACTGCAATCGCCATCGCTGCTCCGTAAGCTACTTTTTTTAATGTCGGTTCCTTCAAATGATTCCACTCCAATCTACAACTAAACTAAGTATACGAAAAGAAGGGGTTGAATGTAAGAGTTTACATACAAATCGACAAAAAAAACTGAAAATAATACAATCTTCGTAATTTTTTGATTGCAATAACTCTTTTTTTTGATTATCTTTAAATAGTATCCTTATTTTTCTAGTTTTTATTAAAAAATTAAAAAACGAAAGCAGGAGAGAATTAATGAAGAAGTCCGTAATTGCAACTGTTTTGGCAACGTCCTTACTTATGTCTACGCAAGTCAGTTTTGCTGATAGTTCTATGCAAGACGCAGTAGACCAAGCAAGGAAAGATATGAAAGAGGCAACGTATACATTTGTTGCACCTGCTCAAAAAGGCATTCTCGTTCCAAGTAAAGATCTATACCCTGCACTAAATAAGGCCAAAGAAAATTATGAAAAAGCAAAAGATGCAATTGTACAATCTAATGCTACAAATAAAGCAGTATTATTAACTAATTTAGAAAAATTGTATTTTGAACGTATTACAAAAGGAATTGTTCCATATATTGATGCCTACAACTACGCGGATAAGTATTTAACACCAATTTTGGCGGATATCAAAGTAGCTGAGGCAGAAAAAGATTGGGCTAAATTAGAAAAAGCATACCATGCATTATCTGTTCAATTGGATACTCGCACAACAATACTTTATAAATTTACAGGGAAAGCTGCTAGAGATCTACTATTAGATCAATACAAAAAACCTGCTAATTTAACACGTGATCAGCTAAAAGTACCTGTTACTATTTATATGAAAATAGTAGAAGCAGAAAAATTATTAGCTGCAAATAAAATAGAAGAAGCTAAAAAAGTGTTAGAAACGATTAGACCTTTAATCAGTCAAGTACCTGCTACAAACCTTTCCCCAATGCAGCAAGAATTGCTTGCAAAAGGAATTGAAATTGCTGGGAAAGCAGGAATCACTTTAACACCTTCTCCTACTGGAGATACTGTTTCTTTACGTATTCTAGGAACGACTGATAT
The DNA here is from genome assembly GCF_032154225.1 of Psychrobacillus sp. GTDB lineage: Bacteria > Bacillota > Bacilli > Bacillales_A > Planococcaceae > Psychrobacillus. Next base: position 95,251 of record NZ_JALDYF010000003.1, on the reverse strand, counting down.
TCATACAAATATCGTAAACTATGATTACTACAAAGATGTAGAGTCTCAAGGTTTGGGTCTTGCAAAAACTTCTACATTAATAAAAAATGCACGTAAAGAAAATAGCAACACATTATTATTTGATAATGGTGATGCAATTCAAGGAACTCCACTAGGCTCTTATAAGCAAGCTATAGACAAGCTAGTAGACGGGGAAGAACATCCTTCTGTAACTGCAATGGAGTTATTAAAATACGACGGGGCAACTTTCGGCAACCATGAATTCAACTATGGTCTTGATTACTTAGATGAAGTAATGGATGATGCAAACTTCCCATATGTGAATGCGAATGTTCGCAGTGCAGCAACTAAAAAATTGCTTTATAAACCATATGCATTAATTGATAAAGAAGTAGTTGATTCTAAAGGAAATAAAACAACAATTAAAGTTGGGGTTACAGGAATTGTTCCACCGCAAATTTTAAAATGGGATAAATCTCATTTAGAAGGAAAAGTAACAGTAGACGATTCTGTTCAAGCTGTGGAAGCGATTATTCCTGAAATGCAAAAAGCTGGAGCAGACGTAATTATTGTACTGTCTCACTCTGGTATTGGCGATGCAAAGCATGAAGTTGGCGAAGAGGATGTAACGTATTTATTAACAAAAGTTAAAGGGGTAGACGCAATAATTACAGGTCATGCTCACCAAGTATTCCCTGGTAAAGTAGATGCGTCCTTAACGAATGTAGACGTTGAAAAAGGTACTATGAATGGCGTTCCAGTTGTAATGGCTGGTAAGTACGGTAGTCATTTAGGAGTTATTGATTTAACATTGGAGAAAAAAGGCGACGATTGGACTGTAGCTGCTTCTAAAGCAGAAGTACGCATGATTGCAAAAGATGCTTCTGATGTCGATCAAGCGGTAGTAGATGCAGTGAAAGAGGCACATGAAGGGACGATTAAATATGTTCGTCAAGCAGTTGGACAAACAACAGCAGACATTCATAGTTACTTCTCACAAGTGCAAGATGATCCGTCTATTCAAATCGTAACAAACGCGCAAACAGCATACGTAACAGCGAAATTAAAAGGTACTGCAAATGAAAAACTTGCTGTTCTTTCTGCAGGTGCTCCATTTAAAGCAGGAACTAGAAGCGACCCAGATTACTATACATTCGTTCCTAAAGGCGAATTAGCTATTAAGAACGTAGCAGATTTATATTTGTATGATAATACGCTTGCAACGGTAAAAGTGACGGGAGCAGATGTAAAAGAATGGCTTGAAATGTCTGCAGGTCAGTTCAATCAAATCGATGCAGCAAAAGCTGGCGAGCAACAGCTGATTAATCCAGACTTCCGTTCTTACAATTATGATGTAATCGATGGAGTAACGTATGAAATAGACGTAACACAACCTGCTAAATATGATGCAGATGGCAACGAGAAAAATAAAAACGCATCACGTATTAAAAACTTACAATACAATGGCAAACCGATCGATTTGAAACAAGAGTTTATGGTTGCAACGAATAACTACCGTGCAAACGGAACATTCCCAGGTGTACGCAATGCTACTGCAATCGAAGTATATCCAGATGAAAACCGTCAAGCGATCATCGATTATATTTTGGAAGAGAAAACGATTGATCCTTCAGCAGATGGCAACTGGAAGTTTGCAGCATTACCAGCAAAAGCACAAGTTGTATTCGAGTCTTCGAAAAAAGCAGTTAGTGTGCTTCCTGCAAATGGCAGCATTAAATACTTAGGCGAGGGCACAGATGGCTTCGGGAAGTATTCACTGAAATAAGAATGATAGAAAATAGCCTAGAAACCATGTTTAAGGTTTCTAGGCTATTTCTTTTTTAACCGATAAGAAAGTATAAGCTTTCATACTTAGTGATTGTCTAGCTTCAGCGCCTAGTCCCTCGGGGGCAAATGTGAAAAGTGCTCCTGCGGTTACTCGTCGCAGAAGACTTTGCTCCTGCGGTTACTCGTCGCAGAAGAACGTGCCTGTCAGGGCGGACATAGGCGCTTACGCTTTTCTTGTCATAGATAATCTTTTAATTCATTTTCCAAAAACGGCTTAGCATTTAGAAGTTGCTTAAACTGTTGATAGTTTTCAAGCTGCTCTGGAGTTGTTTTTCTTCCTGTTTTATAAGCGCGTATTAAAATGTTCTTTGGTGTGTTTTCCATGTCGATAAATTCGACTAACTGTGCTTCGTAACCTACCATGTTTAAAATTTCAGCTCGGATAGAATCAGTTGCAAGTGCTGCAAATCGTTCTTTTACAAGACCATGTTTTAACATAATGTCTAGTCCAGGTGCATTTAGCTGTGTATTCAATTCGTGCTGACAGCAAGGGACGCTTAAAATGACACTAGCATTCCATTTAACTGCGCGAGCTAGCGCCATATCTGTTGCGACATCGCATGCATGTAACGTAACAACCATATCTACCGCAGTTTCATCGTTGTAGTCATTAATATCTCCTACTAAAAACTCTAACTGATCATAGCCTAAGTCCTGTGCAATTTTCGCACATTCCTCAATTACTTCTTTTTTCAAATCAAGGCCAGTTACTCGAATATCGAGACCTTTTTCTATTTTTAAATAGTGATAAAGTGCAAATGTTAGATAAGATTTTCCTGAGCCGAAATCGAGAATTCGCACAGGCTGATCCTTTGGTAAATAGGCAAGGGCATCGGCAATGAACTCTACAAAACGATTAATTTGCTTGAATTTATCATACTTTTGCTTCTTCACTTTTCCTTCCTCTGTTTGCACGCCTAAACGAATAAGGAAAGGGTAGGGAGTATTTTCATCTAGTAAATAATTCTTTTTGCGATTATGTGATAGATTGACAGCTTTTGCGGCCTCGGTTTTCTCCGATTTCCACATGACTTTGTTTTTCTTTGAAAGCTGAACTTGTACTTTTTCTGCTATGAAATCGATATGCAGTTGACGGAATTGCTCTAGCAGCTCATCGAGTGTTTGGGCAAAGCTTTCTAGCGGGATATTTTCATGCTTCAAAATACGTTCATATTGATATTCTAGTTGAATATGATACATGTTTTTTAGTTCGATTGGTTTTAGTTTTACACGCTTCACTTCATTAGACTTTACTCGTGGCTGGCTAATTGTTGCGGTCATTAACTGCTTGTCCAAAATTTGTTCTAGTAGATATTGTTTCATTTCTTGAAATTCCATTCAATTCGCCTTCTTTTTCGTAAGATACTTGGAAATAGTGTATCATACGAGGCATTATTTTTCTGTGATATACGTTAATGTTTTACCAGTTAGTCCAAATAATATCGTCAATATTGGGCTAAGCAGGCAGAAGAATGCGAATGGTAAATAGTCGAGTGTTGGGACGGCTAATACGCTTGTGATGAATATACCACACACACTCCATGGGACAAGTGGATTGACGACTGTACCTGCATCTTCCATTACACGCGCTAAGTTTTTATTTGCTAAACCAACTTTTTTAAATGAAGCTTGGAATGCCTCGCCAGTTAATAGAATTGATAAATATTGCTCACCTATTAACGTGTTTATGCCTATAGCTGTAAATGCCGAGGCTGCGATAACAGAGCCAACGCTTTTTAAAGCATGTTCGATTTTCATTAATAAAGTTTGCACGATACCAAGTGTAAACAATAGTCCACCCATGCTTAGCGCAAGCAGGACAAGCCCGATTGTAAACATCATGCTATTCATGCCGCCTCTTGAAAGTAATTTGTCGATTGCTTCGATTCCAGTTTCAGACGTGTATCCGCTAAATAATATATGCAGCACTTCAGCAAAGGAAAAACTTTGGAAGAAGTACGATATAACAATAGCTGCAATGGAAGTTAGTGCTAACGCTATAATAGCCGGAACTTTTTTGAGAGAAAGTGCAACGAGTAAAGCAAGCGGCAATAAAGAATACCAATGAATCATACCTGTTTGAAGGAGCCCATCTTGAAAGGCAGTTATTTGATCGAGTTGTTGTATTTCTTTATTCGGTGATAAAAATGCATATCCAACTAACGAAATAAGGAATGCTGGAATTGTTGTCCAACCCATGTTTCGAATATGTTCGAACAAATCGACTTGCACAATAGCCGACGCAAGATTTGTCGTATCTGATAGAGGAGACATTTTATCTCCAAAAAAAGCACCGGAAACAATTGCACCAGCCGTAATAGCTAATGAAATATCCATAGCACTCGCCATTCCGATAAAAGCGACACCAACTGTTGCAACTGTCGTTAACGAACTTCCGATGGAAAGACCAACGACACAAGTAATCAAAAATGCAATTGCATAGAAAAAGTGTGGAGAGATGAACTGAAAACCTAAGTAAATAAGTGTAGGAATTGTTCCACCCATCATCCAACTACTAATTAGAATTCCGATAAAGAAAAAGATGAAAATTGCCCCAAGTCCAGCTTTCGAACCTTCTACGAGCCCTTCTTCTAATTTTTTAAAAGGAACTTCTTTTACAAGCCCGTAAAAGAGAAGTAAAAGAATTGCCAATAAAATAGGTATATGTGGAACTGAATCAAATTTAATAATACAAACGCCCATCGTAATAATAATTAGTGCAGTAAGTAGTACTGCTTCTAAAAACGAAGGCGATATTACCGCGCGTATACGAAACATAGTGAACCCTCCTAGTGTGTGTTTGAGGAATGAAAAAAAACCTTCCAATCCCAGAAATTAGGGACGAAGGAAATCTCCGCGGTACCACCCTATTTGTCGAACCGATTTGTTCGACCACTCATTCAAACCGAGCTTATTTGATTGTTGTAATTCATCCATCATGTTTACCTGAACTTTCACCAACCGTTCAGTCTCTTTTTGCTGTGTACATGTAGATTACTAAGTCAATCACTCGTATATTTTCGCTTTCGCGGTTCAACGCTTTGGTGCGCTGAAGTAATTTGAATTCTATCATGTTTTGACGGACTGTCAAGGGGTATGTAAAGGCGATTCGTTGCGTTTCTTGTACCTAAAGGGTTTGACATAAAAGAGAAAATTTATTCAGAATTTTATGTCGAAATTAAACTGTAGGAGAAATATATTTCCTGGGAAATCGACAAAAGAGGTGACGTTTCTTACTAGTCTGTTCTTTTTGTTTTATAATAGAACTAAGAAAGAGGTGTGGGTATGTTTTTAGATCATATTGTTCATCATGTAACAACAAAACCAAAAGAAGCAGTGCAACAATGGAGCGAAAAAGGTTTTCATGCAGTTATCGGTGGTCAGCATATACACTGGGGTACATATAATGCGCTACTGTATACAAAAACGAGCTATATTGAATGGCTTGCACTAGAACATGAAGACGTTGCAACTAATGCAAATCACCCTTTAGTTAACTTATTACTTCATGATCTGAAAACGGGTCCAGGCTTTGGGACGGTGTGCATCCGAACGAATACGATGGACGAACTATGCGAACAGCTTGAGCGAAAAGGTATAGAAACATCAGGAGTTTTACATGCTGAAAGAAAAACAACAAGCGGTTTAGTACGTAAGTGGAAAATGTTATTCGTAAAAGAGCAAGTAGATGATGCACTTCCAACTCCATTTTTTATAGAGTGGGAGGAAAGCGATGAAGAAAGGTACCGGTTGCTTGAAAAGGATGGTACGATCAATTCAAGTAATTTAGAGCTCTCTATTGCTGCATGTGAGTTTCATGTGGATAATCCAAGAGAAGTAATGGATAGATGGAAAAACTATTTCGGTTTCGAAGAACAAGATGAGCAAACATTGTTATTATCGAATGCCCGATTTATATTCAAAAAGCAAATAAATGAAAAAAAAGAAAGACTTGTAACTATTTATGTAAACGGGTCTGAAAAAAATGGGGATATTCATTACGAAAACGCGACCTATCGATTTTTAGCGGAGTAGGAAATCATCATAAAGGGGGAATTATTTTGGATGAGTTAATAGAAAAAGCAGTCATTGTTGCCGTCAATTTGAAACATGACGAGCATTTTGACTATGGATTAGAAGAACTGCACAACTTAGCAGCCGCATTAAACGTTGAAATAGTCGGAGAAGTGACGCAAAACTTGAACAGAGTTACATCTTCGCATTATGTTGGAACAGGGAAAGTAGAAGAGATTAGACACTTCTACGAAGAAGCTGGAGCAAACTTAGTCATTTTTAACGATGAATTATCGCCTTCTCAAATTCGAAATTTAGAAAGAGATTTGGATTGTAAAGTAATCGATCGAACGATGCTCATACTAGATATTTTTGCTCGCCGTGCAAAATCAAACGAAGCACAGATGCAAGTAGAATTGGCACAGCTCCAATACATGCTTCCACGACTAGTTGGTCTTCGAGCATCTTTAGGCAGACAAGGTGGGGGAACTGGCGGCGGCTTTAAAAACCGTGGTGCTGGGGAAACGAAATTAGAACTAGATAGACGTAAAATTGAAGACCAAATTGCCAAGCTAAAACGAGAGCTTGAACATGTAAAAGATCAGCGACAAACACAAAGAAAACAACGTCAGAAAAATGCCGTTCCGGTAGTCTCACTTGTAGGATATACAAATGCCGGTAAATCGACAATTATGAACCAATTGCTTCGTAAAATCGGCCAAGAAGATTCCAAGCAAGTATTTGAAAAAGATATGCTTTTCGCAACGCTTGAAACATCTGTTAGGCAGATTAAGCTGGCTGATCAAAAGGAGTTTTTATTAACAGATACAGTTGGGTTTGTTAGTAAACTACCGCATCATCTAGTGAAAGCATTCCGCTCCACATTAGAAGAAGCAAGAGACGCCAACTTATTGCTACATGTAGTAGATGTGTCCAATGACGAGCATCGTTATATGATGGACGTTACGAATGAAACCTTACTCGCTGTTGGAGTAAAGGATGTGCCGACTGTTTTTGTTTACAATAAATCTGATCTAGCAGAGTTGAAATATCCACATGTTGCAGAGGATAATATATGGATTTCGGCAAAAGAAGGAGCAGGCTTGGATGAACTGTTAGCAATTATTAAGGAGCATATTTTCTCTGATTATGTAGTATGCGATTTATTAATACCATTCGATAGAGGCGATATTGTTTCTTATTTGAATGAACATGCCACTATTCAGTCTACTGATTATGAAGAAGAAGGCACGCTTATAAAAGTAGAAGTAAAAAAATCAGATTACGACCGATTCCAACCATTCATTTTTCAACAATAATATTTTAATAAAGAAATGAAAAAAGCTGCCCAACTAGGGGCAGCTTTTATACTTCCTGAAATTGAATATTGTGTAGCCTTGCAAAAATGCCATCTTGTTTAACTAATTCATTATATGACCCGTCCTCCGCAATACCATCTTCAGTTACCACGAGTACACGATCCGCATCACGAATTGTAGCAAGTCGGTGCGCAATAATAAGCGTAGTACGATTTTCTGCAAGCTCCATTAACGATTTTTGAATAATCTTTTCTGTTTCTGTATCTAAAGCGGAAGTAGCCTCATCCAATATTAAAATCGGAGGATTTTTCAAAAACATACGCGCAATCGCTAAACGTTGCTTTTGTCCGCCTGATAATTTGAGTCCACGTTCTCCAATTTGCGTATCATATCCTTCTGGAAGGGAAGCAATCATATCCTCTAAATGAGCCTTTTTCGCTGCCTCACGAATTTCTTCTTCTGAAGCATCCATTTTCCCATATGCGATATTTTCTCTAATTGTCCCTGTGAATAAAAATACATCTTGTTGCACAATTCCGATTTGAGCGCGCAATGAATTCATTGTAATATCTTGGATGTTTAATCCATCAATGGATATTGCCCCATCTGAAACTTCATAAAAACGAGGAATAAGTGAACAAATAGTAGTCTTTCCTGCACCAGAAGGACCTACGAATGCAACTGTTTCTCCTGCTTTCACAGTTAAGTTTATATCCTTTAATACCGATTTATGCTGATCGTAACGGAAACTAACGTCATTAAATGCAATATCCCCATTTAAATGATTAACTGTCATTGCATTTGGATTGTCGATAATTTCTGGCTCTTGCTCCATTAAGTCTAAAAATCTTCTAAACCCAGCCATTCCTTTTGGATACAGCTCAAGTAAAGCAGTAATTTTATCAACTGGCTTAATAAGCACATTCACAAACAGGACAAAACTTACAAGTTCCCCATGACTAAGCTTCCCTTCTAGAGAAAAGTAAGCTCCAACAACAAGTACTACTAACGTAACAAGTCTAGTCATCATATAAATACTTGAATGAGTCCCAGCCATCACTTTATATGCTTTAAGTTTAGCTAATCGGAATTGACCATTATCTTCTTTAAAGCGAGTAATTTCAAAGTTTTCATTCGTAAAAGATTGCACAACACGTACGCCAGATACACTGTCTTCTACGCGTGCATTCACATCTGCGATTTTCCCGTACATATTTTTCCATGCTTTATTCATCATAATATTTCCGTATGTCGCAACTATTACTAAAACAGGAACAATGACAATCGCAATAATCGCAAGCTCTGGATTAATATTGAACATAAGAATAAACGCACCGATAAGTGTCATAATTGCGATGAATAAATCCTCTGGACCATGATGGGCAAGCTCTCCAATATCAAATAAATCATTCGTAATACGACTCATCACATGTCCGGTCTTCGTATTATCGAAAAAGCGAAACGATTGTTTTTGCACATGATTGAATAATTGCTGCCTCATATCTGTTTCGATATTAATGCCAAGCTTATGACCAAGATAATTCACTATATAATTGAGGAAAGTACTCAAAACATAGACGAGCAATAATAGAGTACTAATTTTTACAATCATATCCCAATCCTTAGTCGGCAATAGTACGTCTATAAACCACTGAACCGCAACAGGAAATGCAAGTTCTAAAAGAGCAACGATGATAGCACTTGAAAAGTCTATGATAAATAATCTTTTATGTGGTTTGTAAAAAGCAAAAAATTTCTTAAGCATAAAATATACCCCCTTCTTCCTTCATAACGATTATTATAACAAAAATTTCTGAAACCGAAATAATAATGTTGAAACTTTCCAATATACATAAACGTATAATAGTTTGAGTAAATATTTGAAAGGGTGGATAATAATATGAAAAAATGGATGAGTATGTTGGCAGTTGGCGCATTGTCGCTAAGTTTAGCCGCATGTAATCAAACAGCCTCTCCAACAGACAACACGAAAATAACGGAGACAAGCAATTTAACGCTACAAGAAGTATATGATAAGTCGATTAAGGCATCAGAAGAACTAAAAAGCGTAAAAGCTACAATTGATATGAAACAAAAAATGAGTATGGTTGATCAAGGAATCGATGCAGACATTAGTTCATTAATGGATATGGAGTATGTAATAGAACCAATGCAGATTTATCAAAAAGGAAAAACAACGATGCATGCAATGACGGGAGACGGAGAAGACCAAGTAATGGATATGGAAAGCTATATTACAAAGGATTCTTTTTATATGAGTGAAGGGGACCAGTGGATGAAACTGCCACAGGATTTGCTAGGGGAGCTACAAAACTCTGCGGAGCAATCCAACCCGTCAGATCAATTAAAGCAAATCGAAAGCTTCTTAGAGGATTTTACATTTAAACAAGATAACGATCATTATATTCTTTCATTAGAAGCTTCTGGTGAAAAATTCACTGAGCTTGTACAAAGTCAATTAGATGATATGATGCAAAATATAATGGATAGTGGACAAGAAGCTAATATCGAAATGGATATAAAGTCAGTAAAGTATTTAATCCATATCGACAAAAAAACATTTAACTCGAGCAAGGTAGATATGGTAATGGATATGAGCATGGTGATTGATGGTGAGGAAATGATGTTGTATCAAGATGTGAAGACAAACTTCTCTCACTTCAATGAAATCAAGGAAATTGTTATTCCTCAAGATGTAATTGATAGTGCTTTAGAAATTTAAAAAGAGAAGGAGCGAGTATAGGGATGGGAGAGTGGATTTCGTTACAAGCGGGCGCTTTCGGTGGGGCGGTTGGTGAGCCTCCTCGTTTCACTGCGGGGTCCCACCTGTCCGCTTATCCCACCCGAGCCGCGGCTTTTCACTACATCCATCCTGCTTATGGGGGTGTATTCACGCTCTTTCTACTAAAGTACTTAAAAAGTTCATTAGCATTTCTAATTAGGAATAGACCAATAATTTTCGTACGAAGTAAATTTGTCGTCTACTTCTCCACTTTATATTCAAATGTAGAAGTGTCGCTTTCTAAAAACCTGCTCCTGCGGTTACTCGTCGCAAAAGAGATTACAAAGAGCTGAAAAATTGTATCTTTGGCTGACTCCAAGGTAGAAAGAACGGACTTGCTTATCCTATTGCCAAAAGTATTAACCACTTGGCGCGGAAGTTTCTGACGAGCGGAAGGCGAATATTTGCTATACGATGACCGAAGAAAAAGCTTGTTGGAAGTGGCGCAGCCACTTTCAACAAGCTTTTAAATTTTATCGTTCATCGTATAGCCTTATGTGAAGCCCGAAGCAAGCCAGAAACTGGGCTACTAAAGTGTTTGAATATTAAAAATGAATAAATGGTGAACAACTCTATTATCAATTGAAAGTCATTTTCATTTATCAATTGACTTGTATATCAGTCGTGCTATAATTGGAAATGTTGGTAAATGATAATGATTTTCAGTGTTGTCTTCCAATTTTAAAAATATCTTATCTTCTATATATATAAATAGGTTGAATACTCAGTGTTGAGAATAAGTTCTACTATCATCTGAGAATAAAAGAAATATGGGGTTGCACATGAGACTGAGACTGTGGATGTTGATTGTTGCAGTAATCGTCCTGTCAGTTATTTCGCTATTTATTGGTGCGATTAACATAAAGCCAAGTCATTTACTTGATTGGAAATCGTTAGAAACACAAATTTTCTTAATGAGTCGTTTACCAAGATTATTAGCAATTATTTTAGCTGGTGCAGGAATGGGTATTGCAGGTTTGATAATGCAAAGTTTAAGCCGAAACAAATTTGTCTCACCAACAACGGCTGGTACGTTAGATGCAGCAAAACTTGGGATTGTTGTATCGATGGTATTTTTTACAAGTATGTCTTTTTTCGGGCAAATTCTTTTTAGTTTTGCGTTTGCTTTAATTGGGACATTTATCTTTATGCGGTTACTTGAACAAATTAAGTTCAAAGATGCAATATTTGTTCCGTTAATCGGGATTATGTACGGAAATATTATAGGTGCGATATCTACTTTCTTGGCATATGAAGGGAACACTTTACAAAATGTAGATTCCTTTTTCCAAGGGAGTTTTACATTAGTTATATCAGGGCGGTATGAGCTTCTTTATTTAGCTATACCAGCAATTATTATTGCGTATATTTATGCTAATAAGTTTACGGTTGCAGGTATGGGTGAGGATTTCGCTAAAAATGTCGGTTTAAGTTATCGAGCGGTATTGAATATAGGACTAGTTATTGTAGCAGTTATTACTACGACTGTCGTTTTAACAGTAGGTATTATTCCGTTTTTAGGATTAATTGTACCAAATCTTGTTTCTCTTTATTTGGGGGATAATTTACGCAAAACAATCCCGCATACAATTTTTATGGGAGCAGCATTTTTATTAGCTTGCGATATTATTAGTCGCTTAATCGTACATCCATTTGAAATTCCAGTAAATACAACTGTAGCAGTAATCGGCAGTGCGATCTTCTTAATTATGTTATTTAGGGGGAAAGCATATGCGCAAAAATAGTACGAAATTACTTATATTAGCAGGTATTGCTTTAATCTGTATGCTATTATTTGCATTTTACAATATTCAAGGCGGTTTTAGTTATGCGTTTCCGAAACGTTTAGAACGACTGCTTGCGATGGTTATTACAGGTACTGCAATTGCCTATGCAACAGTGATGTTCCAAACGGTAACGAACAATCGATTATTAACGCCATCGGTTATGGGTATTGATTCGATGTATGAGATAGTGCAAACAATCATTTACTTTGCTTTAGGATCGGGTTCGATTTTTGTTGTAAGTCGTTACTTAAACTTTGGTGTATCTATTATTGCAATGGTTCTGTTTGCTGTCATTTTATACCGCTTCTTATTTCGTGCGGATAAGTATCCGATTTTCTTACTATTATTAGCAGGTATGATTATCGGCACACTACTTGGAAGTTTAGTCACCTTTATGCAAGTAATTATTGATCCAGTAGAGTATGAAAGCTTACAAGCTAGACTGTTTGCTAGCTTTATGAATGTAAAAACAGAGTTGATATTTTTATCAGCAGGTATTTTAATTTTATCGCTTCTGTATGGTACACGTATATTACATAAGTTAGATGTTATGTCCTTAGGACGTGACAATGCTGTTAACTTAGGTATTAATTATGACAAAATGGTATTGCGTATTTTAATTTTGTCATCAATTTTAATTGCAGTATCAACAGCGTTAGTAGGACCAATTACGTTTTTAGGGTTAATTGTTTCTAACTTAGCGTATCAATATTTTGGTACTTACAAACATTCGGTTTTAATTGTAGGAGCAAGTTTAATAAGTATTATTGCGTTAGTCGGTGGCCAATTTTTAGTGATTCATGTATTTCATTTATCAACAACTATTAGTGTAATTATTAACTTTGTCGGTGGTCTTTACTTTATTTACTTACTACTTAAGGAAAGTAGGAAAGCAGCATGATTGAGATTAAAGGACTTTCTAAAAGCTTCGGGAAAAAGGTTGTTGTCGAAGATGTCACATTAAAAATCCAACCGAAAGCCATTACGTCCTTTATTGGACCTAATGGTGCGGGGAAATCAACGTTATTATCAATGGTAAGTCGTTTGTTAGATGCGGATACAGGTGAAGTATTGTTAGACCAATCAAACGTAAAGAAAATGAAATCCGTTGAATTTGCGAAACGTGTTGCCATTTTAAAGCAAGCAAATCATTTAAATATTCGTTTAACTGTTCGAGAGCTTGTATCTTTTGGACGTTATCCATACTCGAAAGGTCGTTTAAGCAAAGAAGATCACAAGTTTGTGGACCAGGCATTAGAGTATATGAATTTAACAGATATGCAAGACAGTTTTTTAGATGAGCTTTCTGGTGGTCAAAAGCAGCGTGCTTTTATTTCTATGGTTATTGCACAAGATACTGATTATATTTTACTCGATGAACCATTAAATAACTTAGATATGAAGCATTCGGTGCAAATTATGAAAATTTTGCGTAAATTGGTAGATGAGCTAGGGAAAACAGTTGTTATCGTATTGCATGATATTAACTTTGCTTCCGTCTATTCAGATCGTATCGTTGCGTTGAAGGATGGACGTCTAGTAAAAGATGGTCCAACAGATGAGATTATTAACTCAGTTGCTTTACGTGAAGTGTATGATATGGACATTCCTGTTCAAGTGCAGGATGGTTGTCGAATATGCGTTTATTTTAATTCACATAACTAATTTTCAAAAAAAAAAATCAAAAAGTAATTGACAATTTTAGAGAACTAAATTAGAGTTTAAATTAGTTGTGTGATAATGATAATCGTTATCACTTAAAGGGAGTTATTAGTAGGAGGAGAAATGAAGTATGAGTAGATGGAAATTATTAGCTGCACCAGCTTTAGTATTAATGTTAGCTGCATGTGGATCAGATGAAACAGAAACACCAAAAACAGATGAAACAAATAAATCAGGTGAAACAGAAAAGGTTGTAGCTGAAGAATCAGCATTCCCTATGACAGTATCTTCACTAACTGCTAATAGAGAAACTGACGAAGGTAAATCAATTACGTTTGAAGATATTACTTTAGAGCAAGAACCAAAGCGCATCATTACTTTGGACTACGGTTTCTTAGACACACTTGATGCATTAGGCGTTGAAGGTATCGTAGGTATCGCAGCTAACGGTGGTAAAGGAAACATTCCAGAACACTTAAAAGCAAAATATGCACCAAGCGATAAAGTTGCTGATGTTGGTACATTAAAAGAAATCAACTTCGAAGCAGTAGCAGCTGCTAACCCAGATATTATTTTTATCTCTGGTCGCCAATCTCCATATTATGAAGAATTAAAAGAAATTACACCAAATGTAGTATTTATCGGTTCAGATAACTCGAACTATATTGATGGAGTTTATGAAACAGTTGATTTAGCAGCAGCAATCTTTGATAAAGCTGAAAAAGCGGAAGAGTTAAAAGCGGCATTACAAGAAAAAGTAGATGCAGTAAAAGAAAAAGCAGCTGGCTATGAAAATGCTTTAGTAGCTATGTATAACGACAAAAAGATCTCTGGTTTCGATAATGGTGCAGACTCTCGTTTCGCATACGTATACAATGACTTCGGTTTCGTACCATCTACAACTGATATTAAAGCATCTTCACACGGTTCTGACTTCTCTTATGAGTCATTACTTTCTGTAGATCCAGCAGTATTATTAATCGTAGACCGTACAGTATCGGATGTAGAAACGATTAAAGCAGATATCGAAAATGATATTATTAAACAAACTCGTGCTTACAAAGAAGGTAAAATTGTATACTTAGACGGTACAAACTGGTACTTCTCAAGCAACGGTATAACAACTGAAACAGCAAAATTACAAGAAATTCTAGATGAATTAAAATAATTCATACTAAAATCCACGGGGAGCATTCCTCGTGGATTTTTTTGTATAGAATAGATTCAAGGAAATAAATTTAAAAATTTTGAACGAAATGAAACATCGCTGCGTCTAATGAGAAAAGGAGGCGAAATAGATGGGATTTGAAGTCGTGGAGCGTGCTATTCGTGGAGATCATCAAGCGATACTTTCACTCATTGAAATGGATGAAGACATTTTATATCGTATGGCCTTTACATATATGAAAAATGAGCAAGACGCTTTAGACGTGATGCAAGATCTTACTTATAAGGCTTTAAAAAAAATGGATACCGTCAAACAGCATGAATATGCGAGAACATGGCTCGTGCGCGTGTTAATCAATTGTTGTAAAGACCATTTACGAAAACGTAAACCAACTGTTCCAATTAAAGAACATCACGTAGTGGAGCGGGTTATTTATTCTGATATGGAGCGATTATTGGAACATTTAACTTTGTCGGAGCAGCAACTCGTCTATATGAAATATTTTCAACAACTCAAAAACAAAGAAATTGCAGAACTAAATCAAATTCCAGAAGGCACTGTAAAATCTAAGCTTCATCACATAATCAAGAAGCTTAAAAAATCTGCGGGACAAAAGGAGGACTGGCTATGAGTAAACGACCGATTGACGTACCAAAAGAGAAACTTCAACAAAACCGAATGGACATGTTACGTAAAGTTCAGCGAGAAAAAAGAACGAAGAAGCGCATTGTTCCAATTGCATTAGTTGCTTTGTTTTGCGTAAGTATTATATTTTCGATTCGTGTTTCTCCTACGATTGCTAGTTATGTCGCAAAAATACCTGGTTTTGAAGCAATAGTAACAGTGATTAGCATAGATAAAGGGATTAAAGATGTTGTAGACAATGATTACTATGAAAAAATTAATGAGAAGCGGTCAAAAAGTGGTCTATCTCTTACATTACAAGGGGTGATTGCAGATTATTCAGGACTTGTACTTTTCTATGGCGCTGACGCCCTATTTGATATTTCGGAATTACAGTTAGAGAAAGTTCAATTATTCCAAGGGGACGATGAAATAGAATGTGGCTGTACATTTATCAAGAATGCATCAGATCAAACATATATTTCTTCTTCCGTAGAATATGACTTTTCAGAGCCGATTTCTTATACTTCGAAGGATTTTAAAGCTGTTTTTCATTTTAATGATAAAGTGAAAGGGAATATTGAAATTACGGTACCGTTTACACTACAACATGAAATCGCAGAAGAAAAAATTATTGCTGCGAATCGCATTGTAGATGTCGATGGCCAGAAATTTACAATTATACAAATTCGTCGTTCTCCATTAAAAGTGGCCCTAGATATTGAAATAGATCCAGCTAATACAATGCGAATAGTAGCGCTTGATGATATTGCAGTCGTGACGGAAAATGGTGAGCGGAGAGATAGACTTAGACAAGGCATTACAGCAGCAGGAGATATTCGCGAAGGCAAATATACGGTCTATTTGCAAAGTAATTATTTCGATGATCCAGAGTCACTAACGGCTATAATTGGAGCTGTTCAAGCCGTTCCAAAGGGCGAGGATTTTATTGAAGTCGATTTTGCAACGAAAGAAGTACTTACAAAGCCCGATTATTTTGATTGGGACATTTCCGTAAAGCAGCAAGAGGTATCAGTTGCTGTGGATAAATGGGATAATAATGACAGACTTTTAATGATGTATGACGCTGTAAAAGAAGACGGTACGAAGTTAGAGCATTTAGGCAACAAGGTTTCACGAGATGAGCAGTATGACGTTGAAACGACACAATTTGAAGAGTATGATGGTAAAGCAAAAATATATTTGAACTATTATTACAATCCTATTGGAAAAAATATCGAACTGAATATTCCATTGAAATAAAGTGTAGATGTTCAAAAGTTCTTCTTTTTGAACATCTTTTTCTATATGTTTTAAGTGTACATCTGTTATTAACTAGCTTATAATTTTTGGTAACAGATAGGAGAGACGTTGTATGAAAAAAATATTTTATCCACTCGGACTTGTTACTTTATTAGGCTTTGCTATGCTTTTTTTCACCTTCTCTCGAGACGAAATGATTCAAATAGATACAAAAATGACGAACTTACTTGGTGACAATGCCTTCATCACTGCTTTTCATTACTTAGGAGAACCAGTATTTGTCATAGCCGTTATGCTGGTCTTGCTCGCTTATTTATGGGGACGGTCAAAAAATTATCGCGGCATGTTATTTGTTTTATTCTCCGTTGGGGTTGGAAATGTTTTAAATCAGGGTTTAAAAAAATGGATTCAACGAGAACGACCAGATGTGCCACATCAGCTGGAGAGTTTTAGTTTTCCATCGGGACATGCAATGCTCGGATTGCTCTATGTATTTACGATTGCTTATTTCCTAACAGAATATCAATCCGATAAAAAAGTAAGGGTTTTAATATGGCTAGGGGCAGTCGTACTCGCGGCTTTAATAGGACTCTCTCGAATTGCGGAGCATCGTCATTTTGCATCGGATGTGTTTGCAGGATGGATGCTTGGGTATACTTGGTTTGTTATAGTTGCATTTTGGTACGAATATAGAAAAAGAAGCTTTCGCCCAATAAAATAAGTACTAAAATCCTTTCCTTCATCGGAAAGGTTTTTTAAAAGGGGATTTAGTCGGATGTTTGAGCTACCGGATGAAATAGTTGCACTCGGAATGAAACGAATAGAAGGTTTCCCTGTAGAAGGCTTTGTTAGGGGGAGTGGACCTAAAAATCCATCTATATTGCTTATTGGAGAAGCACCAGGTGAAAATGAAGCAATACAGAGCATCCCATTTATCGGGAGGGCAGGTGATGAACTACAAAAGTCATTAAAGAGCATCGGCTTAACGAGAGAAGATGTTTATATGACAAGTTCGGTCCGAAGTCGCCCATATATATGGAAAGAGAAAAAAATGAGAAATGGAGAAATAACTAAGCGAAAATATAATAGGCCACCGACTCAACAAGAAATACTTGCACATGCTCCATTGCTCGATTATGAACTAAAAAATATAGCACCACTTGTTATTGTTACATTAGGGAATGTCGGCTTACAGCGATTGCTTGGGAAAGATGCAAAAGTGTCTCAACTGCATGGGAAAGTAATAGAGCATTCTGTGCGACATTTAGCTTCACTGGATGGCAGTGACTATTTATGGTCCTCTGAACCTTATAGAATTATTCCAACCTATCATCCTGCATCCGTTTTTTATCGCCCTTCGAATCGTGATTTTGTTGAAAAGGACTGGTTAGAAATCGGTAAATACATTTCTTCCTTAGAAGCCTAATATTACGCATGTGGATTAACCATTTTCTATTATCGTTCGTTTTCTAGATAAAGTGCGTCTTAGTGGTTTCGGCAGGGATTTGCGCTACAGAGGCAGACGCTTACCGCGGGCACGGCTTCAGCCGCTTCCCTCACTTCGTTCAGTCCAGGGTCTTCAGCTCGGGCTTTTCCCGCAGGTGTCGCCGCCTCTTTCGCTCGAATCCAATGGAGCTTGCTTACGTATTCGGAGTGGAAGAAAAAGTGGAAATAAATGTTTTTCCAACTAAATGCGCTAAAATTCCAACTAAACCCTCCATTTTTCCAACTAAGTAGAGGGACAGTAAATGAAAGTGTAAAAGCATGGGGAAGAGGAAGACTCATCGTCAATTTTTATAGATAAGTCCAAGTCGCCATGAATAATAGCTTATATAGATAGTTAAATACTTAATGCCGTAGCGCGTCGGGCCGCATGAGCCGAAGTATGAGACCCACTTGGGCGCAGCACAAGTTGGCTCATGCAAGGTGCGGCAAGCGCGGAGGCATAGTGGCTATTCACTATGACGCACTATATGTAAAGCAAGTCGAAAATGAGTGTTTTGTTTTAAAGTGTTCTCAAATATTTCACTCGTAAAAAATAGTTGCGCAAAGGAAACTTTTTGCGTATACTAATCTATAATTGATAATGAGAAAGTAGATGGGTTGATGGAAGGAAACGTTGTTTTTGCATTATTACTTACGTTATTCGCTGGCCTAGCAACAGGGATAGGGAGTTTACTATCTTTATTGACTACAAGGACAAATACAAAGTTTTTATCCGTAGCATTAGGATTTTCTGCCGGAGTTATGATTTATGTATCTTTAGTTGAAATATTTGTAAAAGCAAAAGATTCATTGACGGCCGAACTTGGTGCAACAAATGGGTACTGGATGACAATTGCTGGTTTCTTTGGTGGAATGATCTTCATTGCGCTAATTGACCGACTACTCCCGTCGCTAGGTAATCCTCATGAAGTAAAAAGTGTAGAGGATATGGACGTAGAGCCAAGCAATGCTGAATATACAAGGCTGATGAGAATGGGTGTTTTCACTGCCCTAGCGATTGGTATTCATAACTTTCCAGAAGGGATTGCTACGTTTGTATCTGCGCTTCAAGATCCTAATTTAGGAATTGCGATTGCAATAGCAGTTGCGATTCATAATATTCCAGAAGGAATTGCAGTTGCCGTTCCAATTTATTATGCAACAGGCAGTCGTAAAAAGGCATTTAAGCTGTCGTTTCTATCGGGACTTGCAGAACCAGTTGGAGCATTAGTTGCTTTTTTAATTTTGATGCCATTTTTAAATGGCGTGATGTTTGGTATTATATTTGCCGCGGTAGCAGGGATTATGGTCTTTATTTCATTAGATGAATTATTGCCAGCAGCTAAAAAATACGATGAGACACATTCGTCTATTTACGGGGTTGTAGCCGGAATGCTTGTTATGGCATTGAGCTTAGTGTTATTAGCATAATAAAAAGCAGTGAGACTCTCATTTACGTGAGAGCTTCACTGCTTTTTTGACAACTATTCCTGTTCGGTTCATTTCTACTGGGAGCATTTCAATGTTTGGAAATGCTCCGCTTAATTTGGAGATGAACGCTTCTTCTGTACCTTTTTGTATAAGGGACAGAAGGGTTGGACCAGCTCCACTTATGCATGTGCCGAATGCACCAGCCTTTTTAGCAGCTAGTTTAATATTTCTACTTTCAGGAATTAAATCAAGTCGATATGGCTCGTGAAATAAATCCTTCTCCATATAAACACCGGCTTGTTCAAACGACTGCGATAGAAATGCAGCTGTTAACAAGTTTGCAGTAGCACTTGCCTGTGCAGCCATTTTTCGAGAATATTGCTCTGGCAAAACACTTCTAGCAGCTTTTGTTTTTAATTCAAAATTAGGGATGAATAAAACAAATGCTGCATCGATATGGTACGCATGAAACACATGGATGTCTCCATTATCTGCATTGGATGAAATCGTGAAGCCACCGAAAATAGAAGCCGCCGCATTATCGGGATGACCTTCTATTTCAGTTGCAACTTTCAGCTTGTCATGAGCAGTGAGTTCTAATTGCAACACCTGATTGGCAAGCTCTACTCCAGCAACAATGGCAGAGGCACTACTTCCCATTCCTCTAGCAAGCGGAATTTCGCTTTTTACAGCTAAGTGGCAAGGAGGTAATGCACGCCCATGTAAAGCAGCAGTCTTTTCCGCCGCTTGTACGATTAAGTGCTCTTGTGGATTTGCTACTTCTGGTAGATTGCCTGATAAATTAACAATTTTCCATTCCGTAGCAATTTCCACATCTACTTCCAAGTATTTATCTAGTGCTATTCCGATTGAATCGAATCCAGGACCTAAGTTTGCAGTACTTGCAGGTATGGAAAGATGCCAGCTTTTATTCATAGTACCCCCTCAATATATTGACGAATGTCTTCCTCGTCATTTTTTAAAGATACCAAATCAACTGTAGAAACTTGCATAGCAGTATCAGGATCTTTTAAACCATTACCAGTAAAGATTGTTACTACTTTGCTTCCAGCAGCAATTTTCCCGCTTTTCACAGATTTAATTACTCCTGCTAAAGATGCGGCGGAACCTGGCTCTACAAATATACCTTCTCGACTAGCGATTAATTGATAAGCGTATAAAATTTCTTCATCTGTAACAGAATCAATAATACCGCCAGATTCATCACGAGCTGCCTCTGCTAATGCCCAGCTTGCAGGATTTCCGATGCGAATTGCAGTTGCTATTGTTTCTGGATTAGCGATTGGTGCACCTTGAACAATTGCCGCTGCTCCTTCTGCTTCAAAACCAAACATTTTTGGTAGACCAGAATTTTTTACTTCATTATATTCTTTGAAGCCTTTCCAGTAGGCACTAATGTTGCCAGCGTTACCTACTGGAATACATAAATAATCTGGGGATGAACCGAGTGCATCAACAATTTCAAATGCCGCAGTTTTTTGTCCTTCTAAACGGTATGGATTTACAGAGTTCACAAGTGCTACAGGTGATGTTTCACTTACTTTACGAACAATTTGTAATGCATCATCAAAGTTGCCGTCAATTTCAATAATTTTTGATCCATACATGCATGCTTGTGCTAATTTACCAAGCGCTACTTTTCCTTTCGGGATAACGACGATGGATTTTATACCGGCACGTGCTGCGTATGCGGCAGCAGCAGCAGATGTGTTTCCAGTGGATGCACAAATAACACATTCACTACCTTCTTCGATTGCCTTTGCAACTGCGAATACCATTCCTCTATCCTTAAATGACCCAGTAGGATTTGCTCCTTCTACTTTTGCATATAATTCAATTCCTAGTTCTTGCGATAAGTTATTTAGTTTAATAAGAGGCGTATTACCCTCGTGCAATGTTAATTTTGGTGTTTTCTCTGTTACAGGTAAAAATTCTTTATATTGTTCAATCAGTCCTTGCCAAGCCATTATGTGTTCCGCCTCTCTGTGTTTCTTAAAGAAACATATGTATTTCTATAAAGGACATGTTACCGCACTAAAGTGCAAAAGACAAGAATAATTTTCTATTGAATGTTTGCTAATGTGTGCGTATACTATCTATGTAAACTAAAAACATTACAAGTGTAAAGACAGGGGTTTGGGATGAGTAAACAGAAGCAACAAAAGCCGTTATCGAAAAATAAATTACTAGGTATTGCAGGACTGGCGTGGATGTTCGATGCAATGGATGTTGGAATACTTTCCTTTGTAATCGCAGCGTTAGCAGTAGAGTGGAACTTAACTCCAACCGAAATGGGCTGGATTGGAAGTGTCAATTCGATCGGTATGGCAGTGGGTGCACTAGTGTTCGGAGTTTTTGCAGACAAAGTGGGACGCAAAAAAATATTTATGATTACCTTATTAATGTTTTCTATAGCTAGTGGATTATCTGCACTGACCACAACGTTAGTAGCCTTTTTAATATTGCGCTTCTTTGTTGGGATGGGCCTTGGTGGAGAATTACCTGTTGCATCAACACTAGTATCGGAAAGTGTAGAAGCAAAAGAAAGAGGACGAGTAGTAGTTCTTCTCGAAAGCTTTTGGGCAGCTGGTTGGCTTCTCTCCGCACTTATTGCCTATTTTATAATTCCAAGTTACGGCTGGAGAATAGCATTAATCATCACAGCATTGCCAGCATTTTATGCAATTTATTTACGAATAAAACTACCAGATTCACCTAAATATACTGCAAATAAAACAGAATCTAGAACGATTTTGCAAAATATGAAAGAAGTATGGTCAAGAAAATATGCCAAGCGCACGTTAATGCTGTGGATCGTCTGGTTTACAGTCGTATTTTCTTATTATGGAATGTTTTTATGGCTTCCTAGTGTCATGGTCATGAAAGGATTTAGCCTTATTAAAAGTTTTGAATATGTATTAATCATGACTCTTGCACAATTGCCCGGATATTTCTCCGCAGCATGGTTAATCGAGAAAGTTGGAAGAAAGTTTGTATTAGTAACTTATTTACTTGGAACAGCAGCAAGTGCTTTTGTATTTGGTGGAGCAGAAGCCACAACTTTGCTAGTTATTTCAGGCATGCTATTATCGTTCTTTAATTTAGGGGCATGGGGAGCGTTGTATGCTTATTCACCAGAGCAATACCCGACAGTTATTCGGGCAACTGGGTCAGGAATGGCGGCAGCAGTTGGACGAGTAGGAGGTATATTAGGGCCATTATTAGTCGGCTTCCTTGTAACTGGTGGATATGAAATTGGATATATTTTCAGCATTTTTTGCGTCGCTATTGCAGTCGGTGTATTGGCAGTTCTATTTTTAGGAACAGAAACAAAACAAGTGGAATTAGAATAAGTGACAAGCCTGCATCCAATATGGACGTAGGCTTTTCTTTTTTCGTCTGAAACGACGTGTAGTGTTTCTTAAAGGATGCATATCGGGGTATAATTAGAAGGTTGGACAAAAGTAAAAATGAGCAGGAGTATCGTACATGAAAAACAAACAACTAACTGACAGGCAAATAATCGACTTAATCGAAAAAAATGCCGATATTATTCTACCATTAACAAATGGAGAGCCAAATAAATTACTTGATATTTTAGAAGCAAATGCAGACGCATTAACAAATGTAAAAATACATCAATTACTTGCGTTGCAATCGAGAAAATATATAGAAGGAGCGTACCCTGGAAAGCTTTCACATGTTTCTTATTTTCTAGGTGGCGCTACTCGGAAAATGTTTCAGCAAGGATTTGTAGACCTTGTGCCAAATAATTTTCATGAAATACCTGGAATATTAAAAAGTGCTACAAACCTATCTATTGTAATGGCAGTTGCGGCGCCAATGGATGAATTTGGCTACTTTTCTTTAGGTACACAAGCGGACATTGTTAGTGAATTTATTGGCAAGGTTCCGTTCATACTAGAAATAAACAAGCATATGCCACGTACATTTGGAGAAAATCAAATTCATATTAGTCAAATTGTTGGATTTGTAGAAAATGATCGCCCTTTAGTGGAAGATATTGCAGTTCCAATTGGAGAAAAAGACATTAAAATCGCAGAATACGTAACGGAAAATATTAAAAATGGAGACACTTTACAAATTGGAATAGGTTCCATTCCAAACGCAGTTGTTAGCTTGCTGAAAAATCATCGAAATTTAGGTATTCATACAGAAATGTTTGTGGATGGCATAGTTGACCTTGCGGAGGCTGGTGTCATAGACGGTACACAAAAGTTTACACATAAAGGAAAAATTGTTGCAACATTTGCGCATGGTTCAAAGAAGTTATATGATTTTCTTCATAATAATCCATCGGTTGAATTTTTACCGGTAAGTATAGTGAATGACCCGAGAGAAATTGCAAAAGAAGAACGAATTGTTTCGATTAACGCAACGACAGAAGTCGATTTATACGGACAATGTGCTTCCGAAACAGTAGCTGGAAAATATTACTCATCTACTGGAGGACAAGCCGATTTCGCTAGAGGCGTTCGATTTGCCAAGGAAGGTAAAGGTTTTGTATGTATGTCATCTACAGCAAAGGGAGAGGAGATTTCACGCATTAAGCTAAATCTTACGCCAGGATCAGTCGTAACAACTTCGAAAAATGATGTAGATGCAATTGTTACGGAATATGGAATTGCTAGAATGTATGGTAAGCCTATTTCAGAACGCGCAAAACAACTAATTTCTATTGCACACCCTAAATTCAGAGAAGAATTAGCATTTGAAGCGAAGAAACTAGGTTTTATTTAACGAGGAGAATTCGATGTATGAAACCAATTGATCTATCTTTTTTTCACCAACCAACATTAGAATTAGCAGAGCATTTATTAGGGAAATATATTGTCCATGAGCATAGCAGTGGCGTACTTATTGGGAAAATAGTGGAAACAGAAGCATATATGGGACCTGAAGATAAGGCGGCACATAGTTATGGAAATAGAAGAACGAAGCGAACAGAAATTATGTTTGGTGAGGCTGGACAAATATATACGTACCA
Source organism: Psychrobacillus sp. (assembly GCF_032154225.1). GTDB lineage: Bacteria > Bacillota > Bacilli > Bacillales_A > Planococcaceae > Psychrobacillus. Next base: position 70,818 of record NZ_JALDYF010000003.1, on the reverse strand, counting down.
AATGCATACGCATACATTGATCAATGTTGTAGCTGGTGCGATTGGAACTCCTAATGCAATATTAATACGCGCAGTGGAGCCGATAGAAGGATTAGAAGTAATGCAAGAGCATCGAAAAAATCAGCCGATGAAACAATGGACGAATGGACCAGGCAAACTTACAAAAGCATTAGGTATTACAATGGATTATTACGGGAAACCTTGGACGGAAAAGCCGTTGTATATCGCAGAAGGTGAACAAGTCATGAATGTTTCAACTGGACCAAGAATTGGCATTGGAAATAGCGAAGAGGCTGTACATTATCCATGGCGCTTTTGGGCAACAGATAATCCGTTCGTTTCGAAAGCAAGATAACAAAAAGCACGAGGAGTCTACTGGACTCTCCGTGCTTTTTGCTTATATAAGTTTTCCCATATAATACTCATCAACAAATTGATCGTCAATAATGAGTGCATTTTTCCGTGTACCCTCATTTTCAAACCCTAGCTTTTTATATAGCTTTTGAGCGTTTACATTATTTCTTATGACTGTAAGCTCGAGCTTAGAAATATTAACTCCCTTAGCCCAATTTTCACCTTGGCGCATAAGAGAAGAGGCAATCCCTTTTTGGGAAAATTCTTTTTTTACACCAATGACAACTGATCCACGGTGTAATGCACGAGGACCTGGACCACCTGAGATTAGTAAGAATCCAGCGAATTGCCCGTTCATAATTGCTAGTAGCAAAATGGAGTTCGTGGAGTGTTTCCAAGCAGTCATTTTTTTGCGCATACTTTGAACGGTTACTTGCATGTCAGATTTTCCATATAACATAAAGTCTGTTTCGGAAAAGATAGTTTCTTGTAGATGGATAAATGCGCGTGCATCTTCCAGTTCTGCTTCACGAATAATAAGGATATCTTGCTGATTATTTTCATCGGCTGGTCGTTCATCTTTCTCGTGAATAATTCCTTGGAATGTGACAGACTTTCCAAGTTCTACTTCTTTTACAGAGTAGCCATAGTTCGTCCAAGCGAAATAGTGTAAAGCGGGCGGCTTCGTTTTCTTCCACCAGCTGCTGCTTAAATAAGCTGCGTTAGGTAGAGTATGTCCAATGATTGCTTCAATTTCAGTGAATGCCAAGGTTAGTTCTTTATGTGTGGATTGCTTGAAAAAGTTGGAGAGGGGGATATATTTGCTTTCGAAATCTTTAGACATTATTTCACTCATTTCCATATTAATAAAAATCGTTAGGCTCATTATAGCATCAATGGTAGTAAGTGCATAATACTAAACACTCATTAGAACGTTAAATAATTCCTAAAAATAAAAAAGAACTACTTCAAAAACGAAGTAACTCTTTTTTACCTTATAAGAAAGTATAAGCTCTCTTATTTAGTAACTGTCCAGCTTCAGTGCCTAGCCCCTCAGGGTCAAATGTGAAAAGTGCTCCAGCGGTTACTCGTCGCAATAAACAAAGCTGTGGTGGCTGTGGATCTGCCTCCTCGCTTTTCCCCATTTTGCTCCTGCGATTACTCGTCGCAGAAGAACATGCCTGTCGGGGCAGATATAGGCGCTTACACATTTCTTATCAATTATGCTTGTACTAAATCAAGATGCATAGCTGGTCCGAAAAATTCGAAATGAATTTTTTCGTTTGAGTATCCAAGTTCTAATAAGTGATTAATCATTGCTTCCATGAATGGAGCAGGTCCACAAACGTATACATCCCCGTTTTGAATGGCATGTTTTGCTAATACGTCTTTTGTAATTACGCCATCTCCACCATCTGAGTAAAGTGTAACGTATTTTGTGTCTTCCATTGTTTCCATTAAAGAACGGATGTCTTTATCAAATGGATGTAGGCTTTCATTACGAGCACTATAGATGAATGATACAGAACGACTTGGTTGGTTTTTCGCAATTGTGTCGAACATACTCATCATTGGTGTGATTCCTACACCACCACTTATAAATGTGACAGGAGTAGATTTTTCTGAATCTAAGAAGAAATCTCCAGCTGGAGCGCTAAGTTCTACGATATCTCCAACATTTACAGTGTTGTGTAAGTGAACAGATACTTTTCCTTCAGGATTGTTTTCATCTTCCTTTTTCACTGAAATGCGATACATATCTGAGTCAGCTGCTTTTGAAAGGCTGTATTGACGATTCAATAAGTATTTTTCTCCAGGGATACTCACTCGGATTGAAACGAATTGGCCAGCCTCATAAGTTGGTAATACGTTACTGTCCGCAGGTTTCAAATAGAAAGAAGTTATATTGTCACTCTCGACTACTTTATTAGCAATGATGAAGTCTTTAAAGAAGCGCCATCCACCTGGTTGTGATTCAGTAGCAACATACATTTCTTCTTCAATGCCGATAAATGCATCTGCAATTACTCCATAAGCTTCTGCCCATGCTCCAATAATTTCGTCTGTTGCTGCATCTCCAAGTACTTGTTTAATAGCACCAAGTAAATGCTCTCCAACGATTGGATAATGCTCTGGTTTAATACCTAGGCTTACGTGCTTAGTTGCGATTTGTTTAACGACTGGAATAATAGCACCAAGATTATCTATGTGTACTGCGGCTGCGTATACAGTGTTTGCTAGTGCAGTTTGTTGACGTCCTTTAGCTTGGTTAGCATGGTTAAATATATTTAGTAGTTCTGGGTGTGCTTCGAACATATTTTTATAAAAAACAGTAGTAATTTCAACTCCGTGATCAGCTAAAATTGGAGCAGTAGATTTTACGATATCAATTGTTTGTTGAGATAACATAATGATTACACGTCCTTTTCTTTTCTTGTTTGTTTACAACTCTTACGATACTCCCCAATTTACCTTAAAGCAATATTTAAAATACTTCTTTAATAAATCAGACACATTTCTTTCACGGAATCGCCATAATCGTTATAATGAAAAAGAAGAATGGCGGTGGCAATATGAGATTAACTATGTATACAGATTTCTCACTTAGAGTGTTAATATACCTTGGAACAAAAGAAGATAAGGAACTTTCGACGATTCAATCGATTTCGGATGCTTATGGAATATCTAAAAATCATTTGATGAAAGTGACATTTGAGCTGGGAAAATTAGGTTACATCGAAACGGTGAGAGGACGTGGCGGAGGTATTCGATTAGCGATGACCCCGGAAACGATTAATATAGGACAAGTTGTAAGAAAAACAGAAGATGATTTTCATCTAGTTGAGTGTTTTGATTGTACGACGAATAGCTGCGTTATTACGCCAGCATGTAGTTTGAAAGGTGCGCTTCAGCAAGCTTTAAAAGCGTACTTGAACGTGTTGGATGAGTATACACTTGCAGATTTCCTACATCAGAAATCACAGTTAGCAAATTTACTTTTCAATCAAAGACCGTAAATATGATAAAATGAATTCGGTAAATGTTTTTTAGGAGGAATTTTCATGGGAAAAGTATTAGTATTCGGACATAAAAATCCAGACACAGACACAATCACATCAGCGATTGTATATGCACATTTAAAAAATGCAATTGGTGTAGAAGCAGAGGCAGTTCGCCTTGGAGAGATAAATAATGAAACAAAATTTGCATTAGAAAAGTTTGGCTTTGAAGCACCAAGACTTATTGGAAATGTCGCTTCTGAAGCGAAGCAAGTTATTTTAGTCGATCACAATGAAAAACAACAAAGTGCAGAAGGTATTGACGAAGTACAAGTAACAGAAGTCATTGACCATCACCGTATTGCTAACTTTGAAACAGCAGAGCCTCTTTATTATCGTGCGGAGCCAGTTGGTTGTACGGCAACGATATTAAATAAATTGTATAAAGAAAAAGGTGTGGAAGTTCCAGCAAATATTGCGGGTTTAATGCTGTCAGCAATTGTTTCGGATACTTTATTGTTCAAATCACCAACTTGTACAGACGAAGATGTGGTAGCAGCACGTGAGCTAGAAAAAACTGCTGGAGTAGATGCAGCAGAGTATGGACTAGCTATGTTAAAAGCTGGGGCAGATTTAAGTGATAAAAGCTTAGAGGAACTTCTTTCATTAGATGCAAAAGAGTTCGGCATGGGCGAATATAAAGTGGAAATTGCTCAAGTGAATGCAGTGGATGTTAATGATGTAATGGGACGCCAAGCAGAACTAGAAAAATTGATCCACGGCGTTATTCAAGAAAAAGAATTAGATTTGTTTTTCTTTGTTGTAACGGATATTTTAAATAATGATTCGGTTGCATTGGCACTAGGAAAAGCGGCATTAAAAGCAGAGGCAGCGTTTGGTACGAAGTTCGAAAACAATGTTGCACTTTTAAAAGGTGTCGTGTCTCGTAAAAAACAAGTAGTGCCAGCGCTAACGGAAGCATTATCAAACTAATAAATGGACTTCCTATCATAAATGGTAGGAAGTTTTTTAATTACAGGCAGTTATTTTGAAATAAGAAGAAACACACTTTACAATAAAGTGGAGGTGATGGAGATGAAAATAGAAGTATGGTCAGATTTTGTTTGCCCTTTTTGTTATATTGGTAAAAGAAGACTAGAAGAGGCACTAAAGCAAGTTGGTATTACCGATCAAGCAGAAGTAGAATTCAAAAGCTTCCAGCTAGATCCAAACACACCCAAAATATCTGATAAGTCTATGTACGAAGTGCTTGCTGAAAAATACGGTTCTACTGTAGAAGCTGCAAAACAAATGACAGCGGGTGTAGCAGAACAAGCAAAATCAGTTGGCTTAGAGTATGATTTTGATCGCATGAAGCCTGCTAATACGGAAGATGCACATCGTCTAGTAAAATGGGCATCAGAGCAAGGTAAGGCTAAAGAAGCAAATGAGCTACTTTTACATGCTTACTTCATTGAAGCGCAAGAGATAGGAAAACATGATGTGTTACTTGATCTAGTCGATTCAATGGGATTATCAAGAGAAGAAGCACAAAAAGTACTGGATTCGGATGCTTATTTAAACGAAGTACAAATGGATATTGCACGAGCAGGACAAATTGGTGTTCGAGGAGTACCATTTTTCGTAATAAATGATAAATACGCTATTTCTGGTGCACAACCAACAGAAGCATTTGAAGGTGCATTAAGAAAAGTGGCGGCAGAAGAAGGAATTTCTCCAAAGCTACAATCACTTGGTGAAGATGCAAATCTATGCACAGACGATAAATGTGATATATAATAAAACAAGAAAGCCAGTTAGGGAAAGTCCTAACTGTTTTTTTTGTTCTTCTTTATACGACATGGAGGGGCATCAACTTAGAGGTATAGCAGGAGGAAAGTACATGGAGTGGATTAGTAATATTGTGGATGGAGTAAATAATGTTTTATGGACATATATCCTAATAGCATTACTATTAGGTGCTGGATTGTATTTTACAATTGGTACGAAGTTTGTTCAATTTCGTTTGTTTACAGAAATGTTTCGTTTAATAGCGGAAAAGAAAGAAGAAAAAGGTGGAGTTTCCGCTTTCCAAGCATTCACGATTAGTACTGCTTCTCGTGTAGGTACAGGGAATATTACAGGGGTTGCCCTAGCTATTGGTGTCGGTGGCCCAGGAGCTATATTCTGGATGTGGGTTATTGCTACTATTGGGATGGCAACTGCTTTTATAGAAAGTACGCTTGCGCAAGTTTATAAAGTTAGAGATGGTGACACGTTTCGTGGTGGACCAGCTTACTATATGGAAAAAGCGTTGGGACAACGTAAATTAGCTATCGTTTTTAGTATTCTTTTAACATTATGTTTTGGTTTTATTTTTAATGCGGTGCAGTCGAATACGATTGCTACTTCCGTAGGTGAAGCATTTAATATTGCTCCGGCGGCTATTGGTGTAGCTTTAGTCTTGTTAACGGCGATGATTATTTTCGGTGGAATACATCGGATTGTGAAAGTGACACAAGTGTTTGTACCAGTAATGGCTGTTTTTTACCTACTCGTTGCACTTTACGTTGTTGTGACTAATTATACGGAAATTCCAGCGGTGTTTAGCTTAATCATTTCGGAGGCATTTGGTCTTCGCGAGGCAGCTGGTGGAGCAGTAGGAGTTGCTATTATGCAAGGTGTACGCCGCGGTTTATTCTCAAATGAAGCCGGAATGGGGAGTGTACCAAACGCAGCAGCTACGGCAAGTATTTCTCATCCTGCGAAACAAGGGCTTGTTCAGAGCCTAGGTGTGTTTTTCGATACGATTATTATTTGTTCAGCGACAGCATTCATCATTATTTTAGCAGGGCTTTATGATACTGGTGAAAGTAATGGAATCATTTTAACTCAAAACTCATTAGCAGAACATGTGGGTGGTTGGGCTCCATACTTTATAGCGATTGCGATTATTTTCTTCGCATTTAGTTCGATTATTGGAAATTACTATTACGGTGAAACGAATATAGAATTTATGAATGCGCATAAAGGATGGTTAACAGGCTACCGTGCAATAGTGCTAGGAATGGTTATGTTTGGCTCTATTGCGAATGTACAACTCGTATGGAACTTAGCAGATTTGTTTATGGGACTCATGGCAGTTATCAATATCATCACTATTCTTTTACTTGGGAAAATAGCGTTCTTAGTGTTGGATGATTTTACGAGCCAACGCAAAGAGGGGAAAAATCCAACGTTTTACGCAAAAACAATTCCGGGATTGAAAAATACGGAGTGTTGGGGCGAGGAAGACAGATAAATAACAAAAAAGCGTGCAGCCACTTTATAGTGCTTGCACGTTTTTTTGTTGTGAAAATATACAAAAAAAACACATAGAATTTATTATTTCTTAACATTCGATAGATATAGTTAACCTCAGAAAGAAGAATATAGGGGGAATTGATTTTGGGTATTAAAAAGACATTATTAACAAGTGTTACGGCAGCAAGTATATTGTTTGCAGGGAGTCAGCCTTTTAATGTGCTTGCGAAAGAGCAACCGCCTCTTAGTGAATATAGTGGGGATCAGTTGAACATCAAGCAAATTGGTCAATATGATAGCAAGTCAGGACTTGGTGGCACGGAAATTCTAGCATATGATGAAAAGCTAAAAAGAGCTTTTGTTACGAATGGAGCAAATTCAGCAATTGATATTCTGTCTTTTAGTTCTTTGAAATCTGGAAAGTTTACAGAAGTAAAATCGACGAAACGTATCCTTTTAAAAGATTTTGGAATTGAGAATGTAGATGATATTACAAGTCTTGCTTCACACCCTTCAAAAGACTTAGTTGCCGTATCTGTTGTAAGCAATCCAAAAACAGATCCAGGCTATATTGTTTTCATGACGAAAGAGGGGAAATATATATCAAAAGTGCAAGTTGGTTCATTGCCAGACATGGTTATATTTACACCTGATGGTAAAAGAGCAATCGTTGCAAATGAAGGTGAACCAAGTGATGATTATAAAGTGGATCCAGAAGGTACCATTTCTATTATTGATGTAACGGGTTCTCCAAAGGACTTTAAAGTAAATAATCTTACATTTCAAGATGTACCATTGGATGAAAAAGTTCGTGTTAGCTCAAAAGGTACTACCCTGCAACAATTAGAGCCTGAGTATGTGACAGTTTCGGAAGATAGCAAATTTGCTTATGTGTCTATGCAAGAAAATAATGCAATTGCAACGGTGGATTTACTTTCCGAGAAAATTCTTCATGTAAAAGGTCTTGGTGTAAAGGATCATTCAGTTGCTGGAAATGAATTAGATGGTAAACGGGACGAGAAAACGAAAATAGAGCGCCTTCCGTTGTTAGGATTATACATGCCAGATGCAATTGATTCTTTCACTTCGGATGGAAAAACGTATATTTTGACGCCAAATGAAGGAGATTCTAGAGATTACAAGGCATATTCCGAAGAGGCAGAGATTGGGGATCTAGTGGATAAAATAAAACTAGATGCGAAGAATTATAAAGGATTTACACAAGTGGAATTGGATAAAATGGTCGCAGATGGTTTATTCAAAGATATGAAAAAGACAAAAGTTACAATTGAAAATGGTTTGACAAAGGATGGAACATACGAAGCTCTTTATTCGTACGGTGCTCGTAGCTTCTCTATTTTTAATGCTGAAACAATGGAGCTTGTGTACGATAGCGGAAGTGATTTTGAACGAATTGTTTCAAAGGCGATGCCTAAATATTTCAATACGGATAATGAAGAAATAGCATACGATAAGCGCAGTTCTGCAAAAGGACCAGAACCTGAAACAGTAGTTACGGGTGAAGTGAATGGTACTAAGTATGCTTTTATCGCATTGGAAAGAGTAAGTGGAATTATGGTGTATGATCTTTCTAATCCAGTAAAACCTGCATTTGTTCAATTAATTTCTAGTAGAGATTATAGTGAGGATATTAAGGGAGATGTGTCTCCAGAAGGTCTGCGATTTATCCCAGCAAAAGTGAGTCCAACGGGTACTGCGTTACTAGCTGCAACGCATGAAGTATCTGGAACTGTGGCTGTTTATGAATTGAATATAAAGAAATAGATAAAAAAGAAAAACGCTCATAAGTTTGAGCGTTTTTTTGATGGATATTTCTCTATTTTTGTTTAAGCGAAATCTTTTACTAACAAATAAAAAAACGAATTCTAGTATCTAAAGACCAATAAAATTTACTCATTGTTTTCCCTTATTCCACTTATAGGGAATTTTCGACCATTCATAAAGCAGAATAATCAAGAACAATATTAAACAGACAATTATATTATCTATCCACATAACCTCATCTTTTACGATTAATTGCCAAACAGTTAATACTATAAAATATAATGAAGAGAACCTGATGCTTTTCTTAAACAAAATGTCACCGCCTTCATTACAGATTATTTCTACAAAATGAATTTATTCAACTAGCCTGCTGCTTTAGTTTAAGTGAAATCTTTCGCAACATTTAAATTTCCTTCATAAAAATAAATCTAGTATCTCCAACTCACAACAGTTTTCTCGATTGCTTTAACAACACCGACACCGCCTAAATTTAGATTAGTTTTTGTTTAATATTTTCGCTCTCAACCGTATCCATTAGCAAACTATGTGCGCTTTTTATGTTCTTCTCTCAAATGAAAGAAATCTTGTACCTTGGAAAGTAAGGATACCGAGGTCATCTTCTGCTATCATACCGTATTGCCCCCCACTAACAAGAAGCTCCATTCGGTCACCACTTTCTACTTGAAATGTTATGTAATAAGAAGTTGAAGCGGAGCTATTTCCAGAACCCCCACTTGTATTCGAACGTTTTGTAACTATTTGCACTGGTACGGATAGCTTAGGAGAATTATTATTTTTATTCCACTGTTTAATACTGCTAATAATTGCAAAAATGATTAGACCGAAAACAATAATAAAAACAGTTCCAATAAATAAAGGTCCTACAATATTCATAATATCGAAAAAATACATAATTTCTCTCCTTCCTTTCTTTTATTATTACGGCTCGAATTGAATAAAGTTTCGTGAATAGATAGAGAATAGAAAAAATAGGAGGGAATTATAGATGATTGAAAATATTTTACCGAGTAATTCGGAATCATATTGGCGTGCGCATGAAGATTTTCCGCTTTTTCCGAAGTTAAATGAAGATATGGAAGTGGATGTTGCCATTATTGGAGCAGGGCTGACTGGCATTACAGCAGCTTATTTGCTGCGTGATAGTGGATTGAAAGTAATCGTTGTGGAAGGAAGCGATATATTAAAAGGCACGACAGGATTCACGACGGCAAAAGTAACTGCACAGCATGGGGCCATTTATCAGCAGCTCATCGATACTTTTGGAGAAGAAAAAGCACGACTATATTATGAAGCGAATACAGAGGCAAAGGATTTTATTGAACAAACGATTGAGGAATTGGGGATTCAGTGTCATTTTGAAAAAGTAGATGCTTTTTTATATACGAATACAGACGATGGTGTAGAAGTTTTGCAGAAAGAACTTGAAGCGTATAACAAGCTTGGAATTGAAGGAGCGACTTTAACAAAGGATACTGGTCTTCCGTATACAGTAAAGGAATCACTTAAATTAGAAAACCAAGGACAATTCCATCCATTGAAATATGCCCTAGCATTAGTAAAGCAAGCGGAAAATAAGGGGGTTCAATTTTTTGAGAAATCCCGTGCAAAGTCGATTCATTCAACGAATTTAGTCGAAATGGTCGATGGCAATGAAATACGTGCAAAGAAAATATTAGTTTGCAGCCATTTTCCTTTTAATGATGAAGATGGGCTTTATTTTACTCGGATGTATTCGGAACGGTCTTATGTAATCGCTACACTGGCAGAAGCAAATTATCCGAAGGGAATATATATTAATGTAGAAAAACCGTCCAGATCAATTCGAACTACAGTAGGGACTGACGGCAGAAGGTACCTACTAATTGGTGGGGAAGGGCATATTACAGGACGATTTGAAGGGGATACGACCGCGAATTTCGAGGCATTGGCTGCGTTTGGACGAGAGCAATTCAAAGTGAAGCAATATGCTTATCGCTGGTCAGCTCAAGATTTAGTGACACTCGATCAAGTGCCGTATGTTGGTCCAATGACATCAGGGATGCAGGATGTGTTGGTTGCGACCGGCTATGCAAAATGGGGAATGACAAATAGTGCAGCTGCAGCAAAAATCATGGCAGATAATGTGCTGGATCGAGACAATCGATTTGCCGAATTATATGCACCAACACGGTCGAAAATGAAAATGGCAGACATTTCTACTTTCATCAAATCAAATGCAAATGTTGCAAAAGAACTTGTTAAAGGGAAAACAGAAAAAATCGATGTGTTGTTTCAAGATTTACAGCTTGGCAAAGGCGATATTGTAAAGCTCGATGGACGAAAAGTCGGAGCTTTTAAGGATGTTACGGGAAAAGTATATTTGGTAAAACCAGTATGTACGCATCTCGGTTGCGATGTTGTATTCAATGATGCAGAGTGTTCATGGGATTGCCCGTGTCATGGCTCTCGCTACACCTACACAGGGGAAGTAATCGAAGGTCCAGCGTACAAGCCTTTGGAGAAAATAGAGTTTGTCGAATAAAAAGTAATCGTATGAAGCAGAGCCATCTGATTCAACTAAAATAACAATAAAAAAGAGCTTAGAGCAAATTTCTAAGCTCTTTTTCGATTGTTTTTATTCGATATATCGGTTAAAATTATCGATACAGATAAAGGAGGAATATGTATGAAACGTCGGAGAGGGTTTATCCAGTGGGCCATTTTGCATTTACTCAAGGAAGGCTCGATGCATGGATATCAAATTATGAAGGAATTAGAAAGTCGTTCTGGTGGGCTTTATTCGGCGAGTGCTGGTACGGTTTATCCGGCACTCCAAGAACTTTTGGAGAAAGAACTGATAGATTTAGAGCCTGAATCAGACAAAAAAACTTATTTTATAACGGAAAAAGGGACGGTGCGTTTGAAAGAGTTCACCGACAGTAGAGAAGGTGAGTTTTGGGATGGGTGGAAGGCACGTTGGGTTTGGCAAAATTCGGATGAGGCAACTCAATTAAAAGCTACAATGGATTTGTGGGAAATAGAGATGAGAAGAGCAGTTAAGCAAGCACGTCGAAATCCAGAAGGCACTGCAAAATTAGTTGCTTTTATGGAAGAAATTACGGAACGCTTACGCCATGAAATTTGATAGAGAGAGGGGAATTCGATGAAATCCCTAAAGAAACTACTTCCTTATGTAAAACCGTATACTGTTTTTGCTATTTTAGGTCCACTTTTGATGTGTGTGGAAGTTGCGATGGACTTATTGCAGCCAACGATTATGCAGCATATTATCGACGAAGGTATTGGCAATAATGATAACGCTTATGTCATAAAGCTTGGCTTGTTAATGTTATTGACGGCTTTTATTGGATTGATTGGTGGGGCTGGTAGTACGGTATACAGTACAAAAGCAGCCGTGAATTTTGCGGCGGATATACGACGAGATGTATTTAAAAAGACGGAACAATTTTCTAGTAAAAATACAGATTCATTTGGAGCAGGGAAATTGATAACGATCGTGACAAATGATGTGACTTCTGTACAGCAGGCGTTAATGATGCTGCTACGTATTTTTGTACGTGGACCTCTATTGTTCATCGGTTCTGTTGTAATTGTTTGGTTTACAGCACGCGAGTTATTTCCTGTATTACTAGTAGCCATTCCGATTTTAATAGCTTTTATTTATTATTTTTCGGCGCAATCAGGAAAGTTATTTGCGAAAGTGCAAAGAGCAATGGATCAGGTAAATACAAAGCTGCAAGAAACATTTGCGGGTATTCGAGTGATCAAAGCATTCGATCGCCAGGATTATGAAATCAAAGAATTTGAAGCAGTGAATGATACGTTAACGAAGCGGAATATGTCTGCGGAGCAAGTTATTCTAACACTTATGCCAATCATGCTTTTTGTCGTCAACCTTGGTGTTGTGGTGGGTATGTGGATGGGTGCTATAAAAGTGAATGAAGGAACGCTACAAGTTGGTGTTATATTAGCTTTTATTAACTATTTAACTATTATTATGAATGGATTAATCACAAGTAGTCATGTATTAATGCAAATTACTCGTTCCTTCACTTCAGCAAATCGAATCCAGCAAGTGCTTGATACGGAGATTGATATTCAAGAGCCTAAAACACCTACTTCCATTCCAGCAATAAAGGGAGAAGTAGAGTTTAGAGAAGTGAATTTTAGCTATAGTAAAAATGGAGAATATGTGTTGAAAGAGATGTCCTTCCGAGCAAAAGCAGGACAGACGATTGGCATTATAGGATCTACGGGTAGCGGGAAATCAACATTAGTAAAATTAATCCCACGACTATACGACCCAGATTCAGGAGCTATTTACATAGATGGGGTCAATGTAAAGGATTATTCCTTGGAACAGCTGAGGGAATCGATTGGTTTTGTGCCACAAAAAGCTACATTGTTTTCTGGAACAATCGAAGAAAATTTACGCTTCGGCAAGGAGACGGCGAGTCATACAGAAATGGGAGAAGCAGCTCAGTCTGCGGCTGCAAGTGAATTTATAGATAAATTGGATGAAAAATTTGCACACGAGCTTATGCAAGGAGCGACGAATTTATCTGGCGGTCAAAAACAGCGTCTGTCTATGACTCGGGCGTTTATACGAGAGCCGAAAATTTTAATATTTGATGATTCGACGTCTGCAATTGATGCTTTGTCGGAAGCGGCCGTTCAACAGGCTTTAAAAAATAGCTACACTGATACAACTGTGTTTATCATTTCTGCAAAAGTGTCTTCAATTATTGATGCAGACCAGATTCTTGTCATCGACGATGGAATGATTGAAGCAAGCGGAACGCATGAGGAATTACTAATCACGAGCAATGTGTATCGTGGAATTTATGAAACGCAAAGCGGGAAGGGGGTTCATTCGCATGAGTAAAACTTCCTCTCAACCAGCGCCAAATGTGATGGGACGTGTACGTGGACCAGGTGGATTTGGTGGACCGATTGTTAAAGCACGGGATAAAAAAGGAACGATCAAACGTATATGGACGTATATGGAGAAGCAAAAAATTGGGATGATTGCTGCTATTGTTTTAGTAGTGTTATCAACTTTACTTGGTCTGCTCGTACCTTATTTAATAGGAGTCATCATCGACGATTATATTATTCCAAAGGATTTGGATGGTACGCTTCAGTTTTTATTTGTATTAGCTTTTGTTTATATTGCTACCTCGATATTTACTTGGCTGCAAACTTTTCTAATGGTTCGAGTGTCGTTACAGACAATCCGATCATTGCGCCAAGACTTGTTCAATAAATTCCAAACACTGTCATTACGCTTCTTTGATAAACGTACGCATGGCGATTTGATGAGTCGAGTGACGAATGATATTGAAAGTTTAAATAATGCACTGAGCCAAAGTGTTATTCAAATATTCTCTTCTATTTTAATGGTTACAGGCGTTACGATAGCTATGTTTATGCTGAACTGGGTACTGGCGGTTGTGTCGCTATTCGTCATCCCTTTGATCATCTTTACGACGAAAAAAATTATTAAATATAGTAGTAGCAATTTCATTAAAAGGCAACGAGATTTAGGCGAATTAAACGGCTTCATCGAGGAAGCTATTTCTGGCAATGAAGTCATTACGATTTTTGGGCAAGAGGAAAAGACATTCACAAAGTTTTCTGAGGTAAATGAAAGACTTCGTCATTCTGCAATGGCAGCAGATACGGTATCGGGATTTCTTGGACCAGTAAATAACTTCATCAACAATTTAGGGCTAGCTTTAGTTATCGGAGTTGGCGCACTCATGACGGTAGAAGGAATGGCGACAGTAGGAATTATAGCAGCTTTTGTTACATATTCGCGCCAATTTTTCCGTCCGATTAATCAGCTCTCTAGTCTATTAAACACGTTCCAGTCTGCTATAGCTGGAGCGGAGCGGGTTTTTGAAATTATGGATGAAACGGTGGATTTAAAAGATGAGAAGAATGCCATTACGATTGAATCTTTTAAAGGAGATGTAGAGTTTTCGAATGTAAACTTTTCATATGAAGCTGGCAAACCAATTTTAAAAAATATTAGCTTCCAAGCAAAAGCAGGAGAAAAAATCGCTTTGGTAGGTCCAACAGGTTCAGGGAAAACGACGATTATTAATCTTTTAATGCGCTTTTATGATATTGATTCAGGCAATATTAAAATCGATGGTCTGCCTATTAAGGGCTACCAAGTGAATAAACTCCGTGAAAAAATCGGTATTGTACTACAGGACACGTTCCTGTTTTCCGGAACAATTCTGGAAAATATCCGCTATGGACGTCTAAGTGCAACAGATGAAGAAGTCATTGCTGCTGCAAAAATGGCTTCTGCACATAGCTTTATTAAGCATTTACCAGAGCAATATAAAACGCTCATTACCTCAGGTGGAGCAAGTTTAAGCCAAGGTCAGCGTCAGCTACTAGCAATTGCTCGAGTCATTTTAGCAGACTCAGATATATTGATTTTAGATGAAGCAACCTCGAGTATTGATACGAGAACGGAAATTGAAATCCAACGGGGGCTGAACCGTTTATCTGAAGGGAGAACAAGCTTTGTCATTGCCCATCGTCTCAAAACCATTGAGAACGCCGATCGCATATTAGTTATCCACGATGGGGAGCTAATTGAAAGCGGTACGCACGAGGAACTATTGCAGCAAAAAGGTTTTTATTCTGAACTATATGAGAGTCAGTTTAATATTTGAATGAAAAAAAATTGTAGAGATTTCTGGAAATGAGGACTCTACAAGCTCAAACTTTTTCTACAGAAAAACAATTATAAAAATCCAATGAGCCCAGTAATAAAAACTGCACTCATTGGATTTTTTTCACGACAATCTTTGCTAAATCCCCTTTGTTAGTCGCAAAGCTGTTTGATATAAAATGTTCGTACCATCGACGAGGTGATTTGGATCAGACCATTCTTCTGGACAATGACTAAGTCCGTTTTTACTTGGAATGAACACCATTCCAGCGGCAGTAAAATCAGAAAAGACCATTGCATCATGACCCGCACCGCTATTAATCGAGCAATTAGGAATTGCCAATTGGTCACTCACTTCTTTTAAAACGGATCGAACAGTTACATCTAATTCCTTTGGCGAAATATGAAGCAATTGTTCCGTAAAAATTTGAATGTTCCCCCTATTTTGGGAAGAAATTAATTGCTCTACCTTTTGTACAACATTTTGTATATGTACTTCTTGAGCAGAACGAATATCAATGGAAAATACGACTTTGCTTGGAATGACGTTTGCGCCGTTTGGATATACATGTAGTTGTCCGGTTGTAATCACTGTATCATGACCTTCATCTATTGCTAGTTGAGGGAAAGCGGCAATGATTTGTGCTGCTGCAACAAGTGCATCGGATCGTCCATTCATAGGTGTAGTACCGGCATGACCCGCCTGTCCTTGAACCGTAACCTCCAATTGAGTTAATCCAACAATTGCTTCTACCACACCAATAGTAATGTTCTTTTCTTCTAAAATAGGACCTTGTTCAATATGGAGTTCGAGAAATGCTTTTATCGTTTTTGGGTCGCGCTGCTTCAATTTTGAAGGGTCCAAACCAATATTCCGCATTGCATCTACTACTATAATTTCATCCTTATCGGCAAGTTTTTGAAAATCTTCGTTTGTTAATAAACCCATCATGCCTAGAGAGCCCATTAATCCACCGCCAAAACGGGAACCTTCTTCCTCGACAAGTGCAATAATTTCAAGTGGATAGGTCGGCTGGCATTTATTTTCTTGAAATAAAGCAGCAACTTCTAATCCAACTACTACACCTGCTGTTCCATCATAAGCACCGCCATTTGGAACAGAGTCGAAATGCGAACCGATAATTATAGAGGGAGCGTCAGGAATAGTTCCTTCAAGCTTGCCGAAAATATTTCCAAGGCCGTCTTCCGAAATAGTAAGCCCATATTGTTTCATTTGTTCTTTAATATAATTGCGAGCATCAAGATCTTCTTTACTAAATGTAAGTCTTGTTACACCTTCTCCAGGAGAGGCAGTAAACTGGCTTAGCAATTCAATATGCTGTGTTATTCTCTTTTGATTTGCAAACATGTTATCTCTCCTAGTTTATAAAAAATTTTAGAGAGAAGTAATTTTTATATCATTCTCTGTTTTTTTTTGTAACGACATTAAGACAGGATCATTTGATTCGATTAAGCTTGCTTGTTTTTGCTGCAAGTCTATTCGCATTTTTTCAGTTTCTAGTAAAAAGTTATCGTATCTTAGTCGTTCTAGTTCAATCTCATCTTTGATTATTGATGCTTTTATTTTCTGTGACTGACGAATATGTGTTGTCCAAATTGCAGTGAGTGGAATAGAAAAAACCATTACAACTGCAACAAGCCCTACAAAGTCCATGAATATCCCTCCAACTATATTTTCTTTAGTATATACGAAAAATGGAAAGAATAGTTCAAAAAAAATAACGACTCCGAATATTCAGAGTCGTTTTGAGGAATTCTATTATTAAGCTGGGTTTAATTCAAGTTCAACCGAAATTTTAATGTCGTCTCCAACTAATACGCCACCAGTTTCTAATGCTTGGTTCCAAGTTAAATCGAATTCTTTACGGCTGATTTTTGTTTCAGCTGAGAATGCTACAACTTCTTGGCCCCATGGGTTTGTTCCTTTTCCGCCATATTCTGTTTCGAAAGTTACCGATTTAGTAACGCCTTTAATCGTCATATCGCCAGTTACGTCATATTCGCCATCATCTGTTTTCTTAATATCAGTAGCAACGAATTTGATGCTTGGGAATTTTTCTGTATCAAAGAAGTCAGCAGAACGTAAGTGATTGTCGCGGTCTTCATTGTTAGTAGAAATAGATTTTACATCGATGTCAAAGCTAATAGAAGCGCCAGTTAAATCTTCTGCGTTGCCGTCTAAGTTTGCGCTGAAGTTTGTAAAAGAACCCTTTACTTTTGAAACCATCATATGTTTTACAGAAAAGTCGATACTAGAATGTGCTGCGTCAAGATTAAATTTTGTCATTGTTATTTCCTCCTCAGGATTGTTGTTTTTTTAAGTATAAAACACTATTGTCTTGAAGTCAAGATACATCACTTCAAGATTATTTGGAACGCTAAACATTTACTATGACCAATTTTTTTGGTGATAATAAACACTTAGTTACTTTATGTAAGTAACTATAATTTAATTCCTTGATTACGTCAAGTAATTAAATTACTTTTATTTTACAAAATGAACATTCCAATATATAATGAGGTAGTAATTGAGGTGAATCAGATGAAGGAAATGTTATTATGTCCACGTTTAGCAAAGGCAATGGAGTTGCTTGGAAAAAGGTGGACGACGCTAATAATTTATCAATTAATAGATGGTGCTAAAAGATTTAACGAAATTGAGTCGTCGCTTCCTATTAGTGGTCGACTTCTTTCTGAACGTTTAAAAGAGCTGGAGAAAGAAGGGATAGTAGTAAGAACCGTCTTTTCGGAAGTCCCCGTACGCGTGGAATACAATTTAACGGAGAAAGGCTACGCTTTAAAAGATGTAGTCAGTGGAATCGAGTCTTGGTCAAAGGACTGGTTGTGAGTTTTTTACTTGATAAAATGCGTGCGAGAACGCATACTATGAAAAGGTAAAAATTAAAGGTTAATGAGGAAAGGATTGTCTCTTTTTGACTAAACAACAATGGTTTCAAGATTTGGTTATGCAGCTTGACTCGAAGAACGTAAAAATAGATGAAGCATTGAACTTGCATACAATGACGAAAATGGGCGGAGTTGCAGACTTGTTTGTAACGCCTGAAACGGAAGATCAAGCTGCGTATGTTGTTCAATATGCATATAATAATGATATTCCATTATTACTTCTTGGAAATGGATCAAATATGGTCGTTCGAGACGGCGGTGTGCGTGGAATTGTATTGCGCTTAGAGTATTTGAACAAAATTACGATTAATGGAAACAGAGTAATTGCCGAAAGTGGAGCCGATATTATCGATGTTTCGCGAGCAGTTGCCAGTGAATCATTAACAGGATTAGAATTTGCTTGTGGTATCCCAGGATCAATTGGTGGTGCGATGGCGATGAATGCAGGCGCATATGGCGGAGAAGTTAAGGATGTAACCGTCCGTACGACTGTGCTTACACCGGCCGGAGAAAAGTTAATTCTGTCAAATGAAGAGCTAGAATTCTCCTATCGTATGAGTCTTATTATGAAAAAAGGGTATTACGTATTATCAACGGAGTTTGAATTAGCACCTGGAAATCCAGAAGAAATTCATGCGAAAATTGCTGACCTAACGTTTCAACGTGAGTCAAAGCAACCGTTAGAATATCCGTCAGCAGGTAGTGTGTTTAAGCGTCCTCCAGGATATTTTGCAGGAAAGCTTATACAAGATAGCGGTTTGCAAGGGAAAGGTTTTGGCGGAGCAGAAGTTTCTACGAAGCACGCTGGTTTTATTGTTAATAAAAAAAATGCAACGGCTACTGATTATATAAGTACGATTGAAATGGTGAAGCAAACGGTCAAAGAAAACTTTGACGTGGAGCTAGAGCTAGAAGTAAAAATTGTCGGTGAAAATGAGTAATACTATAAATATAGGCTTATGAATATTAATATATTCATAGGCTTTTTTTATTGCGATATAAAGGTAATAAAAAGCAAAACGTCGAATAATGTTAAAGAGCAAACTAGAGGGGGATGCAGATGAAAAAGGGATGGAAGATATTATGGTGGACGGTTGGAAGTATTGTAGCGCTATGTTTAGTTGTTGTAATTGGTTTGAATACATATATATCAAGTTCGAAACCAATTATTAAAGGGGAGCTAACGTTAGATGCGCTAGATGCAGAAGTAAAAGTTGTGCGAGATGAAGATGGCGTACCGCATATTCAAGCAGAGTCGGATGCAGATTTATATCGTGCACAAGGATTTGTACAAGCGCAAGATCGATTATTTCAAATGGATTTAGCAAGAAGGCAAGCAAGTGGGCGTCTAGCGGAAGTTGTTGGAGAAGCTGCGATTAGAACAGACAAGTTTTTCTTAACGTTTAGCTTACGAGACGCTGCTGAAAAGTCGTATGAAGGGTATAACGATGAAGCGAAGCAAGTGCTGAAGTGGTATACAGAAGGGGTTAATGAATTTATTCGCTTTGCTAAAGAAGATAATAAATTGTCGTATGAATTTAAGTTACTAGGCTATGAGCCGGAAGAGTGGACGGAAATTGATTCATTAACAATTGGCAAATACATGGCTTATGACTTAGGTGGTAACTGGTCTTCATTAGCGATAAATCACTGGGCGTTAAATGAATTCTCAGAAGATAAAGCGAAGGAGCTATTCATCAAATATCCAGAAGAATCTCGTTCAATAATTGAAGCAAACAAAAATAATGAAGTGAATGTAGCTGGTTACTTTGATGCCTCCGTTTTACCTAATGAGTTTAACGGCAGTAATAACTGGGTTCTTAGTGGGGATAAGACGGAAAGTGGGATGCCTCTTTTGGCGGATGATCCGCATTTAGGATTGAGCACGCCATCGATTTGGTATCAAATGCATTTACAATCACCAGAGCAAAACGTGAGTGGCGTTATTTTTGCAGGTATTCCTGGAATTATTTTAGGGCATAACGATGAGGTGGCATGGGGTGTAACGAATGTTGGACCAGATGTGCAGGATTTATATATTGAAACGCCAAACCCTGAAGATCGAACGCAGTTTTCATATGAAGGGAAATGGGAGCAGGCAGAAGTAAGAAATTCACCGATTAAAGTGAAGGGGCAAGAAGATGTTCCTTTTGAAGTAGTTGTAACGCGTCACGGCCCAATTATTTCAGATGTATTATTTAAAGAAGAAAAACCGAGCGCATTATTTTCGATGCAGTGGACAGCGTTAGAGCCGACACTTGAGCTTCAAGCAATATTAAAAATGAATAAATCGAAAAACTGGGATGACTTTGAAACAGCTTTAGAAGATTTTCATGCACCCGCACAAAACTTTGTGTTTGCAGCAAAAGATGGAACGATTGCTTATAAAGCGAACGGAAGAATTCCGCTAAGAAAAACGGGAGATGGGCAGCTACCGGTACCGGGGGATTCCGCCGAGTATGGTTGGAAAGGATATGTACCATATGATGAGCTTCCGATTGTCGTAAATCCAAAAGAAGGTTTTATTGCAACAGCGAATAATGAAGTAATAGGTGAGTCATATAAATATCATATTACAGATTTTTGGGCGCAATCGTATAGATACGAGCGTATTGCCGAAGTGCTAGAAAGAGATGAAAAGTTTACAAAAGAAGATATGATGAATTTGCAAATGGACCAAACAAATTTATACGCAAGAGAGTTTTTAACGAATATGATGGGTTCTGTTAGTAAAGAGGATGTAGAAGGAAAGTATAAAGATGCGCTAACGATGCTAGCGGAATGGAATCAAGTGGATGATAAAGATCAAGCGGCTCCACTTATATTTTATAGATGGATGAAAGAGTTACCTAAAACATTACTGTCTAAAGAAATGCCAAAAGACGTATATGAAATGCTTCCGGGCAAAGGCAATATTACAGATCAGTTTTTGCGCCAAGGCTATAAAGAAGAGGAAAGTGTATGGTTAGAAGAGTACGGTGGTGTTGATAAATGGGTATATGATTCTTTTGCTAAGGTAATTGATGATTTGTCTGAGGAGTACGGGGACAATGAAGCAAAATGGAAATGGGGAGATTTCCACCAGCTTACATTTGATCATCCACTTTCAGGAGCTTCTCCTATTCTTGGTTACTTATTAAATCCAAAATCTGTTCCGGTTGGTGGCTCGAATATTACGGTCCAGGCTGCTGGATCTGGAGAAGATGGAAGAGTAGACCACGGAGCATCTTGGCGATTTGTTGCCGATTTATCTGATTTGAGTGAGGCCTATCATATTGTGGGACCAGGTCAAAGTGGTCATGTGAAATCAGATTGGTATAACAACCAAGTCATGGACTGGGTAAAAGGGAAATACCATACGACTGTTATAGATGGGACAGTGGAAAATGGGTATGAGTTAATATTGAAAGCCGAATAAGGTTGGAAAAAGCGATCACTTCGTCATGAGGTGGTCGTTTTTTTAGATTAAGAAAGTATATAAAAATGTTCCATGAACACGGTTTTTGGGGCATCTATAGAGAGGGGGGGAGTATAGAGATGGGTGGTGTGGATTTCGTTACAAGCGGACCCGTACCCTGGGGCACGGCTTCTCCTGCGGGGATTTCAGCTCGCTAGAAGCGACTTGCTTCTTCTATTGCCAAAAGCATTTAACTACTTGGTACTGAATTTTCTGGCGAGCGGAAGGCGAACATTTGCCATACGATGACCGACTAATAAACTTGTTGTAAGTGGTGCAGGCACTTACAACAAGTTAAGCTTTTCCGTTCATCGTATAGCCTAAAGGGAGCTAGAAACTACGTCGTTAAGATGTTTTTGCTTTAAAGGACCGGGTATCTTTTGGCTCGGTTTTTCTTATTGAATCGAATGGTTCTAGCATGTGAATAAAACATTCAAATAATCCTTTGAATGAAGTTGCTATTTGAATAGTCAGAGCATATAATAAATTTAACAATCAAACAATCATTTGAATGAGGTGCTAAAATGTCCACGCAAGATATGTGTGAAGTTACGTGTGAAATAACAAAAGTAAATGAAGATACCGTATCATCGGTGAAAAATAAGCTGCCGGATGTAACGAAGGTTGCGCAAATTTTTAAAGCGCTGGCAGATGAAACAAGATTAAAAATAGCGTATGCATTAACGCTAGAAGAAGAGCTTTGCGTATGCGATGTGAGTGAAATTATTGGGTCTTCGACTGCAACTGCATCACATCATTTACGATTTTTAAGAGATTTATCGCTTGCAAAATCTCGTCGCAAAGGTAAATTGGTTTATTATTCATTAGCGGATCATCACGTCAACGAATTAGTAAAAATCGCATATGAGCATGCGATAGAAGAGGGTGAAGAAGATGGTGCAAGCGACTAAAAAAGAGTATCGTTTAGAAAATTTATCGTGTGCTAGCTGTGCCATGAAGTTTGAAAATAATATAAAAAGCCTTCCAGAAGTAGAAGATGCAAAAGTTAACTTTGGTGCTTCTAAAGTAGCGGTTATTGGGAATGTATCCGTGGAGGATATTGAAAAAGCTGGTGCCTTTGATGGGATTAAAATAGCTCCTGTAAAACAGCGTAACCAAGAAAAAATTCCTTTTTTCAAACGGAAAGAAAATGTAACAACCGCAATTTCGTTCGTATTTTTAGTAATCGGGATTATTGCATCGTTTACTTACGGGGAGACACATCCTATAGCGATTGGATTATTTGTTATTTCGATTGCAGTTGGTGGTTACGATTTATTTAAAGGCGGTCTTGTTAATCTATCACGCTTTTATTTTGATATGAAGACGCTTATGACGATTGCGATTATTGGTGCTGCAATTATTGGAGAATGGCGTGAAGGAGCAGTCGTTGTATTTTTATTCGCTGTAAGTGAGGCCCTAGAAGCATACTCGATGAATAAAGCACGGCAGTCAATTAGTCAGCTAATGGACATTGCGCCTCCGACGGCAACGATTCGTCGAGGAACTGAATTAGTAGAGGTAGATACAGAATTTATCCAGATAAATGATACGCTTATTGTGAAGCCTGGACAAAAGATTGCGATGGATGGGGTCGTCTTGAAGGGGACTTCAGCAGTCAATCAAGCGTCGATTACTGGAGAGTCGGTGCCAGCGGTAAAATCAATTGGCGATGAAGTATTTGCTGGAACGTTAAACGAAGAAGGATCTTTAGAGGTAAAAGTAACGAAAAGAGTAGAAGATACGACGATTGCGAAAATCATCCATTTGGTCGAAGAGGCACAAGCAGAAAAAGCACCCTCTCAAAAATTTGTTGATAAATTTGCGAAGTATTATACGCCAGCGATTATCGCAATAGCTTTTCTAGTAGCTATTGTTCCACCGCTATTCGGAGCGGACTGGCAAACTTGGATTTACCAAGGGCTTGCAGTATTGGTTGTTGGCTGCCCATGTGCATTAGTTGTGTCCACACCAGTCGCGATTGTAACAGCCATTGGGAATGCGGCAAAACAAGGGGTACTCATTAAAGGTGGAGTCCATTTAGAGGAAATTGGACGATTACAAGCAATTGCTTTTGATAAAACAGGCACATTAACAAAAGGATATCCTGAAGTGACGCATGTAGAGGCGGAAGGGCAAGATGATTTTATTCAAAAAGTGATGTCGATTGAAACATATTCACAGCATCCATTAGCTCAAGCAATCGTAAAGTATGCGAAAAAGTCAGAATTACAAGCGTTAGAGGTCGATCAGTTCCAATCAATTACCGGAAAAGGTGCAGAAGGAATAGTCGACGGAAGCAAATGGACGGTTGGTAGTGTTTCATGGATTACTGCTATTAGTTCTGTATCGGCTGAAACAGTGGCTAAAATTGAACAGCTTCAATCGGAAGGGAACACTGTTATGCTTGCTGCCGAGGAAGGCATATTTAGAGGTTTTATTGCCGTTGCAGATCCAATTCGTTCAACTAGTGCCCAGGTGTTGAAAGATTTGAAAAAAGCGGGCATTAAGCATACAGTTATGTTAACTGGTGACGATGAGCGTACAGCGACAGCGATAGCTGCTAAACTTGGAATGACAGATGTAGAAGCAGGGTTAATGCCAGAGCAAAAGTTGTATGCGATTAAAGCATTGAAAGAAAAGTATCGAGCAGTAGCAATGGTTGGAGATGGTGTAAATGATGCACCTGCCCTTGCAGCGGCAACGGTTGGAATTGCAATGGGAGGAGCAGGAACAGATGCTGCACTTGAGACAGCAGATGTTGCGCTTATGGCAGATGATTTAGAAAAATTGCCATATACAATCCGATTAAGTCGAAAAGCATTGCATATTATTAAAGAAAATATTATGTTTGCATTAGGATTAAAAATTATTGCATTACTACTCATCATTCCTGGCTGGTTAACTTTATGGATTGCCATCTTTGCGGATATGGGGGCGACACTTCTAGTAGTACTAAATTCATTGCGATTACTGAAAGTTCATAAGTAATCTGTTTCGGAGGGTATAAGATGAAGTTAATTGAATGGACAATGGAAGAGCAAGAGCAACTTATTCACTTTATGACAACAAATACATGGCCATATCATGGCAATTCACATCCAGCTAGAGAAATAATTGAGAAAACAATTGGCGAAGGTGGATATGAATCCGACGAAGTAAAAACTTTTTGGGTGGAAAATGAAACAAGTGAAAAAGTAGGAATTGTGAAAATTTACGATTTGCAAGATGAGATTCCTCTCTTTGATTTGCGAATTGCAGATGAAGCCCGCGGTCGAGGCTATGGTCCTAAGGCATTAAAGCTAGTAACAGAATACGTATTCCAATTACCAGAAGCGAAAATTAGATTAGAAGGTCATACAAGACAAGATAATTTTGCGATGCGTAAAACGTTTGAACGTGCAGGCTTTGTAAAAGAAGCTCAATTACGTCAGGCTTGGTTTTCTCCAAAAGAACATTCTTATTATGATGCGGTTACGTACGGCATGACGCGTGATGATTTCTTAGGAGGAACTGCGACACCTGTCGATTGGGACGATGATTTCCATAGAGTTTTAAAGAAAGATGGAGATTTGTCTTTTGAAGAGGAGTTTTATACGGATCGTTTAATCATTCGGGCGCCAAAGTTAGAAGATGCAGAGGCTGCCTGGGAAGCAATTATTCAGTCTCACTATGCACTGAAAGAATGGATGCCATGGGCTCAAAAAAAGCAAACACTAGAAGAAACAACTACAAGTTTGCGACAAGCAATGGCGGATTTTGTGACACGAAAAGATTTACGACTTCATTTATTTTTGAAAGAAACTGGTGAGTTCGTTGGATCTTCGGGCTTACATCGCATTAATTGGGATGTGCGAAAGTTTGAAATCGGTTACTGGATTGATAGTAAGTTTGAAGGTAAAGGCTTAATGACTGAAGCATGTGCACGTATAACGGAGTTTGCATTTGAAGAACTACAGGCAAATAGGGTAGAAATTCGCTGTGATAGTGAAAATGTACGCAGTCGTTCTGTAGCGGAAAGGCTTGGATATACACTAGAAGGTACACTTCGTTATGATTCTTTAACGGCAGATGGGAAAAGACTGTCTGATACTTGTATTTATGCGAAAGTAACTCAATAAAAAATGCTGCTTAGGCAGCATTTTTTTATCTATACAGAGCGCTTTCCAGTTACAAGCTGAATGATGAAAATAATACCAGCAATAATAAGCAATGTGTGTATAATACCTCCACCAATTCGTAATACTAGACCTAGTAGCCAAAGTGCTATTAATACGACGATAATTGTCCACAAAATCTTACCCATTTAAATCATCCTTTCTTATGAGGCATGTTATTATTGATATTTTACCCGATGGGCTATACTATTAAACATCGGAACAATATTTGTTGAAGGAAGAGAATAGAGATGCTCAAAAATGCAATGGAAGAAATAGTTCAGGGAATTGTAACTGTTCTAATGAGTGGCTCTGATTATCAAATTTTTTGTAAATGTCAGCAATGCCAAGAAGATATTATCGCACTTAGTTTAAATACACTGCCGGCACATTATGTAACTTCCGAAAAAGGAAGAACTGCAGTTTTTGAACGAATGAATTCCAAAGAAAACTTAGAATGGATTAACAAAAGAGTTATTCAGTCTATTTATACAGTAGGAAAGTACCCGCATCGGTCATAGGTATCCCACCTTATCATTTTTGTGATAAGGTTTTTTATTTTGAATGTATTTGCATAGGAAAAAATATCTACAATTGAGATAGGAAGCTGTATGTAGTAAAATAGGTAAAGTAGCAATGAAAGGAAGATTAAGTATGCCAACGCCAAGCATGGAAGACCATATTGAACAAATCTATATGCTAATCGAGAGTAAAGGGTATGCTCGAGTGTCTGATATTGCAGAAGCACTGTCTGTCCTACCTTCTTCTGTAACAAAGATGGTTCAAAAGTTAGATAAAGATGGATTTTTAATATATGAGAAATATCGTGGATTAACTTTAACGTCAAAAGGAATGAAGCTAGGGAAAAAACTTGTAAAAAGACATGATCTTTTAGAAGATTTTCTAAGGCTAATCGGTGTGAAGGAAGAAAATATTTACGAAGATGTGGAAGGAATCGAACATCATCTAAGTTGGAACTCCATTGACCGTATTGCAGATTTAGTATTATTTTTAGAAGAAAACCCCGAATTACAATCTAAACTATTCGAGTTACAACAAGATTCAAGCAATTAATAATAAACGGAAAACCATGTATAGTTAGGAAGTTATCAATGAATAATCTTCGTTTGAAACTATTATTGTCCTTAACAATTTTTGCGCTAATACTTGTAATAACAGTCTCATATGTAAATAGACAGTTACTAATTTCAGATATTCAAAATCAAGAAGAAAATAGCAGGGGACTTATTGAAAATCATATTCTCGCAGATATGCAAACAGTAGACAATGCTCACTACTTTTTTGATTCAACCATTTCAAATGAGATGGAGCACTACTCTAGATCTTTACTAGAACAATATAAGAAGAATCCGGATGTTTTAAGTTGGGATCTTGAAGCGATGAAAGATATTCATGGAATGGACATTTATATTTTGGATGCAAAAAATACGATTGTTCATACTACTTTTGAAAAGGATTTTGGATTGAACTTTTCAAAGTGCTGTGAAAAATTTTCTACTCAACTAGATGACCGCCGGGAATCCGGTGAGTTTTTTACAGACGGAATTGACGTTTCAATCAAAACAGGAGGGATAAGAAAATTTAGTTATCTTGGAACTCCTGATAAGAAATATATGATAGAACTAAGTGTAAATTTAAATAATTCTCAGATATTCCAAACGTTTAATTTTATTCAGACGTCCAATAAATTAGTTGAAAAATATGATGATCTGCTAGAAGTGAAAACTATAAATATCGGTGGATTCTTTTTAAACGAAGAGGAAGAAGCTGAAGTATCTGTCACTGAAATGCCAAAGCAATTTGAAGAAGCATTTATGAGCGTCATGAAAACGTTTAAGCCAGTAGAATATAAAACAAGGCTAGATAATGGACATATTGAAACACATCGTTTTTTACCATATGAGGCAGAACAAAAACGTGGAAGCTCTACGAAACGAATTATTTATGTGAAGTATGGAAACAGTACTGAGCTAGCTTTATTAAAACAAAATACAAAGCAGTTTTGGTTGTTATTAATATTAGCGATATTCATTTCATTTCTAGCATTAGTCATTATTATTCGCATACTTACGAAAACAGTTAATCTTGCAACATATGATTCATTAACTAGTGTATATAATCGTGCTACATATATTAATAAAATGGATGAGCTATTTCAAAAAAGAAAGAATAAAAGAATAGGATTAATACTCATTGATCTGGATAATTTTAAACAAGTAAATGACCAATTTGGCCATGCTGATGGAGACTTAGTTTTAGTACAAGTTGCGAAAGTGTTGCAAAATGTTATCAAGAAAGATGGATTTGTCACAAGGTTTGGTGGAGATGAATTCGCAATTGTTGTTTATAATACAGATGAAACGGTTATAAGAAAATTAGCGGAACAAGTATTGATAGAAACTCGAAAGTTAAAAGAAGCTGAATCAGGATTTGAGTTATGGAAGGTATTGTCACTCAGTATTGGAGGAGCAATTCTTCACGATTCAGAGGAAGATGAAACTTCCTTATTCAAGAAAGCAGACAAAGCATTATATCGATCAAAAGAAGAAGGCAAAGACCAGTTTAATTTGTGGTCAGAAGGAGAGGGCTAAATTTGACAGAATTAGCATCAGGATCAGGAGAAATAGTAAAATTACGAGTAAAAGCACAAGAAGGATCGAAATGGGTACTTGCACATAACGAGTTGGATATTCCATTGAACGCATCAGAAGCACCAGAGGATTTAAAGCTGGATGACTCAATTGAAGTATTTCTTTTCATGGACCGCAGAGGAAATTTATCGGCTACAACGATGCTTCCAACGATTCAAAAAGGAACGTTCGGATGGGCACGAGTTATTAAAGTTTCTGACAAAGAAGGAGTTTTTGTCGACATTGGTACATCGAAAGAAGTACAGGTGAAGGCAGAAGATTTACCGAAAATAAAAGAATTATGGCCTGCAAATGGTGATCATTTATATATGACGCTTCGTACAGACAGGGATGGAGAATTATTAGGTCGATTGGCTACAGAGGATCGAGTAGAAGAATTATACGAAGATGCTCCAGAAACATTGTTCAATCAAAATATACAAGCAAGACCATATAGACTGCTTCCAGTTGGAACATTTTTGTTAAGTGTACCAGAAAACTACCGAATATTCGTTCATGAATCAGAACGTGTCGAAGAGCCGAGACTTGGTCAAGATTTATCAGTTCGAATCATTGATACAAAAGAAGATGGCTCATTAAATGGCTCTTTATTGCCACGTAAACATGAGCGTTTAGGTGATGATGCAACATCTATTTTCCGTTATTTAAACGATGTAGGTGGAAGAATGCCCTTTACAGATAAATCATCTCCAGAAGAAATCTCAGCAATGTTCACAATGAGCAAAGCAGCATTTAAACGAGCACTTGGTAAGTTAATGAAAGAAGGAAAAATCGTTCAAATCGACGGTTGGACTGAAGTGAAGCAATAATTAATATGGAGTGAAAAGAAACGATTCATGGAAAATCGGAACTTTTTACTCCTTTTTACGTACTTATTTAGTGAAGAGAAAGGGGTTTTATGTATGAAACGATTTTTACAGTTTTTTATAGCTGGTATTTTATTGATAGGGGTTACGATAGCGCCGAGTGCAGCATTTGCAGATTCGGGTGGTGACGAGGAAGAAGCAGTCAATGAAAAATTCGGAGCACCAATCGTTGTATATGGTGGCAATTTGGATGAAGCACAAAAGCAAAGTGTCAAAGATAGTTTAAAGATTAAAGATGGTTCTGATATACAAGAAATAGAAGTGACAGGTAAAGACTTAGCGAAGTATTTAAAAGATGGTGACGCAGCTGCACGCATGTTTTCTTCTGCGAAAATTACAAGAAAAGATGCTGGAAAAGGGTTAGTTATTAATATCGTAACACCAGACAATATTACGGAAGTAACGAACGAAATGTATGCCAATGCAATGTTAACAGCTGGCATTCAAGATGCAGTTGTGGAAATAGCCGCACCAAAAAAAGTGACAGGACATTCCGCGCTAGTCGGTATTTATAAAGCATATGAGGTAACAGGGGGAGAGTTAGACCCTGAGCGTACGGATGTTGCGAATGATGAGTTGTCTGTAGCGACGATTCTTGCAAAAGAGGCAGGAATTGATGAAGCGAAAGTAAGTGAGTTATTAACAGAAATTAAAATGCAAATTGCGGAGCAAAATCCCGCTTCTCGTGAAGATGTGGAGAAAATTGTTTCGGAGCAGTTAGCTAATTTGAAAATTGAGCTTTCTGAAAAAGATCGCCAGTTGTTAATCGATATTATGGACAGAATTCGTCAATTGGATATTGATTTTAGCAAGTGGTCGGATCAGTTGACTGATTTGAGTAAGACGATTGAGGATAAGCTTGGACAGATTGTTGATAATGAAGGTTTTTGGCAAGGTGTTAAAGATTTTTTCACTAATTTAATGAATTCAATTCGTTCTATTTTCGGTTAATATGTAGTGCCTTGATTATCTTTTGAAGATAGTCAGGGCATTTTTAAAATAGATATATAAGATCACGCATGTTGATTAACCATTATATTCAATTTTATATTTTCGTTTGTTGATAAGGTGACTCTTAGTGAGTAGCCACTACGCCTTCGCGCTTGCCGCACCTTGCATGAGCCAACTTGTGCTGCGTAAAAGTGGGTCTCATACTTCGGCTCATGCGGCCCGACGAGCTACGGCATTAAGTTAATTTCTATTTATATAAGTTAGTAATCATGTTCTTTCTAATCTAG
Organism: Psychrobacillus sp.; assembly: GCF_032154225.1. Classification (GTDB taxonomy): domain Bacteria; phylum Bacillota; class Bacilli; order Bacillales_A; family Planococcaceae; genus Psychrobacillus. The sequence goes on along the minus strand of NZ_JALDYF010000003.1, from coordinate 40,344 downwards.
TGTTTTTACGAAGTACTGAGTTCTCGATTTTTTTAAAATAAGCAGCAAGTATTCTTTCTAAAAACCTATAAGAACCGCCAAAATTGCATCTTGGGCGGTTTTAAATGATATAGAATGCCACTTGCTTCTTCTATTGCCAAAAGTATTTTACTACTTGGCACTAAATTTTCTTGCGAGCGGAAGTCGAACATTTGCCATACATGACCGAATAAAAAGAGTGTTGGAAGTGGCATAGCCGCTTCCAACACTCTTTAAAAAATTTCCCCGTTCATCGTATAGCCTAATGAGAAGCCTAGAGCGATCCGGAAACTTCGCTCATCTAAAGGACACATGCACTTTTCCAATCATCTCTTTCCATTTGCAAACCCAAAATATATTTGTTATTATGGATTTAATTAATATATCTCGAATTCGAGATATAAACTGGAGGAATAATGATGAAACTAGCTGGAATTCACCATGTATCTGCAATCACGGCTGATGCAGACAAAAATCATGACTTTTTTACAAGAATATTAGGAATGCGATTAGTGAAAAAAAGCGTCAATCAAGACAATACATCTTCTTATCATTTATTTTACGCAGATGCAGTTGGAACACCAGGAACAGATATGACATACTTCGATATACCGAACGCAGGAAAAACGCAACCAGGTGTATCTAGTATTAGTAACACTGCATTCCGAGTGAAAAGTGAACAAGCACTTCAATTTTGGAAAGAAAGATTCACAAAACACGAAGTACCACACCATGAAATCATGGAAAAATACGGACGACAAACATTGTACTTTGAAGATTTCGAAGGGTCACGATTAATGCTCGTTGTGGATGATGGAAAAGGAATTCCGTACGGAGAAGCATGGGTAAAAGAAGAGATTTCTGCGGATCATGCAATCGTTGGTTTAGGACCAGTGAAACTGACTGTTAGAAATGCTACTTCAACAGAAAGAGTGCTGACAGAAGTTTTAGGATTTACACACGCAGGTTCTTATCCATCTGATGTTGCAGGAATGCCGGATATACTTGTGTTCACTACAGGAGCGGGCGGACCAGCTGGAGAAGTCCATATTGAAACGCGCAGCGATTTACCAATGGAGCGTCCTGGACGTGGTAGCGTGCATCATGTAGCGTTCAGAGTTCCAAACATGGAAGATTACCCAAAATGGGAACAATTATTAAGGTCTCAAGGTTTCATGACATCTGGTTTAGTAGACCGTTACTACTTTAAATCGATTTATTTTAGAGAGCCAAATGGAATATTATACGAATTAGCAACAGACGAACCTGGTTTTGATTCGGATGAACCGATGGAATCACTAGGTGAAACAATAGCTTTACCACCATTTCTGGAGCCGAAGAGAGCTCGAATTGAAGCAGAGTTGCGTCCGTTGTCAATTAATAAATAAATATGTTAAAATTCAGAAAAGGAGTGGTGAACAATGGATTTTCAATACAAAGAGCTTGGCGATGATGTATTTGCCTATCAATATCAACAAAATGGTGAAAAATTAGGCGAAATTACTTGGACATTACTAGGGGACATAATGGTGCTAGATCATACGTATGTTTCAGATACATTAAGAGGGCAAGGCATTGCTAAGAAATTATTAGACAAAGCGGCTTCATATGCTCGCCAAAATGAGTTGAAAATAGACGCTGTTTGTTCATACGTTGTTGCTGCTTTCAATAAATCAACGGAATATGATGACGTAAAGGCTTAAACATATAAAAGGCAATCCGCTTCGAATCGAGTGGATTGCCTTTTATCGTATTGTCGTTATAGCTGGATAAACAAAGCGAGAATAGCGGTTAATATAGATGCACCTACTAACGTATACATGAAATCTGATTGGCTAAATACTATTTTTTTCTCCAAACTAATCATCCTCTCCAAACAGGTTATCGCTAGTATATGTAATAGAGAGAAAAACTATACCATGTCTGTTGATCATCCTACTTTTTTTGGAAATTTTGGTGATGGAATAAAACTAATACCCCTTAATAATAAAACACTCATTTTCGACTTGCATTACGCTCTCATTCGTACTTTACATAAAGTGCGTCTTAATGAATAGCCACTATGCCTCCGCGCTTGCCGCACCTTGCATGAGCCAACTTGTGCTGCGCCCAAGTGGGTCTCATACTTCGGCTCATGCGGCCCGACGCGCTAAGGCAACAAGTGTTTCGCTTTTTATATAGGTTATTATTCATGGAGATTTGAGCTTATCTATAATAAGTGACGAAGAATTTGCCTCTTCTCAATGCTTTTACACTTTCATCTAGCTTCCCTCTACTTAGTTGGAAAAATGGAGGGTTTAGTTGGAAATGCATTTATTTGCTCTCTCTTTTAAAGAAATGGCTCCACCATTCTAACTAAGTAGCCAGCTCTAGTGGATTGAAGCGAAAGGGAGGCGACTCCAGTGGGATTAAGCGGGACAGGTGAGACCCCACAGGGCGCTAGCGACCGAGGAGGCTCACCGCCCGCCCCACGGAAAGCGTCCTCCCTGCAGCGTAAATCCCAGCGGAAACTCTCTACTGAGACTCACTTTATGTAGAAAACGAACAAAAATAAAAAATTGAATAAAATGGATAATCAACATGCGTGAAATTATACGAAACTTTTATAGACCATTTTCGTACATATAATGTAATACTTTATTTTTAGGAGGAATATATATGTCTCGTACAGGAGAAATAGTTTTAGGTGTTATTAGTTCTGTTTTTACAATTTCTGCAATTATTTTAATGTCTTTATTTGTAATTGGAGGAAATGCAGCATTTCAAGACGAGCTATTAATATCTGAAATTGAACAAGGAATAATGAATGATCCACAGTTAATAGGTCAAGATATGGAACTAGTTATGGAAGGTGTTAATGCGTTTACAGATATATTTATCGTATTAGGATGGGGATTTGTTGTAGCTTTAGTCATTAGCTTAATCTTAAATATCATCGGAATTGTAGCAGTTGTAAAAAATAAAAATCCTAAACTTGCAGGAATTATGTTCATTGCAGCTGGATTATTTGCTGGGATTTTATCGTTAACTTCGATTTTATTGTATATTGCGGCAATTATGTGTTTCGTTCGTAAGCCACCAGTGAAATTTGCTGAACAAGAGTATTACGCACCGGAACAAACAATGTAATAAAAAAACACCGACTACTATGTTTAGTAAGTCGGTGTTTTCAATAAATAAACATATTTAGCTGTAGATAGCGGATGCCCTTCAAAATGTTCATCGAATTCTTCTAAGCATTCAAATCCGAATTTTTCATAAAAAATACGTGCATCATTATTTTCACTTTCGACATAGACAAACAATTGATGTCCTTGACGGATTTCATGTAAGCCTGCTTGAAGTAATTTTTGACCGTAGCCGATTTTTTGGTATGTAGGTAATACATAGATAGCAGTTAGCTCTGCATCTCCATCCTCATCTACGTATGTAAAATTAGCAAATCCGACTGGTTTGCCTTCGTATTCTGCCAATAAGAAAATTGTTTTTTCGATACGTTTTGCCAACATCGTTTTGGAATAAGCCTTTTCTAAAAAAAGCTGTCGTATATTTTCAGGAATAATATCTTTATATGTGTCGTTCCAACTGATCGATGCGATTTGTTGAACAGCTGCTATATCTTGTAATGTTATCGCCCTAATCATTTGAATTCACCTCGAGATTCTTTTTGCTATCATATCAAAAATATTATCTTTCTTCTAGTATTGTGTGATAATAAAAGAAAAGTGTGAGAAAGTGTTTATTTTCTTATGAAAAAAAGGTGGATATGTCCTGATGAATTGGAAATTGCTTAAATTTGAAGAATTTGATGTAAACCGTTTATATGAGGTGTTAAAACTGCGTGTAGATGTTTTTATTGTAGAACAAAACTGTCCTTATCCAGAAATAGATGGATCTGACCAAGAGGCGCTACATTTAATGTATATAGAAAACGAAGAAGTGCTTGCGTACAGTAGAATATTTCCGCCAGGAGCAATGTATGATGCCTGTGCGATTGGAAGAGTTATTGTGAAATCAAAAGCGCGGGGTACAGGACTTGCAAAGGAACTGATGGAAAAGGCAATAGAAACAGCAGAAAATGAATGGCAAGTGGAAACGATTAAAATTTGTGCACAAAGTCATTTACAAAAGTTTTATGCATCAGTTGGTTTTATTACTATTTCCGACGAATTTGATGAAGATGGAATACCTCATGTATACATGGTTCGGAATAAGGGTAAGTAATAATTAAGATATAAAATAGGAGGTAATGACGATGAGAAAAAGTAAATCATTATTATTAGCAGGGCTTGCGGCAGGTACTTACGCATACTTTAGTAAAAAAGAAAATCGTGATAAAGCAATTGTAGCATTTAATAATACAAAGACGAAAGTGAATTCGTATATGGAAGCTCAAAAACATAATCGTTCAGATTTCACAACTACTGGTCATCCAGATCCATATAATGCGGGAGATAATAATATGGTAGAAGAAGGCGCATTAACGAGTGTGCAATATTATAACGAGGAAATTCAAGACAAAGGCAAGAAAGCGGAATAGAATACAAAAAACGATGCACGGTCTTTTACTTAGCGAAGCAGTTTCCGGCTGGCTTCAGGCTTCCCATTGGGCAATGCGATGAACGATAAAATTTTAAAAGCTTGTTGGAAGTGTCTGCACCTCTTCCAACAAGCTTTTTTCGGTCATCGTATGGCAAATGTACGCCTTCCGCTCGCCAGAAACTTCAGTACCAAGTGGTTAAATGCTTTTGGCGACTCTTTGTAGGCTTTTACAAAGCGACATTTCTACATTAGAACATAAGGTGGAGAAGTGTTGATGAATTTTTTCTCTTCCTCTTACATGAAAGAGCGTAAATAGAAAGAGCATGAATACACTCCCATAAGTAGGATGGATGTAATGGAAAGCGGCGACTCGAGTGGGAAAAACGCGAGCTGAAGACCCTGGACTGAGCGTAGCGAGGGGAGCGGCTGAAGCCGTGCCCACCGAACGCGTCCGCTTGTACCCGAAATCCACTCTCCCAATCCCTTTAATAGTTTCATTTATCGTTTATTAATAAAAATAGATAATGCAGCAGTGATAAGTAATACGACACCAGTTAAAAGGAATCCGCCATTTGCAGTTAATTCAAGCAATCCAGTTACACTAGAGCCTACAACAACACCTATCGAGAAAAATGCATAAAAATAACCGTATGCTTTGCCGCGATAGGAAGATTCTGTAGAATCAATTAACAACGAATTGATCGAAGGGAATAAAAAGGCAAAGCCTATTCCATATAGACCCATCCATACATACATGATCTGTAAAGTTTCCGTTTGACCGAGCAACAGCATACTTATCCCCATTAAAGTCATTCCTAAAGCAAGTGTTTTAACGGGATTAACGCGGTCGAAAATCCGATTAGTAGGCAAAATAAACACAAGAATCGCAACCAAACCAAAAGTACTTAAGAGCAGCCCACTAACTTTTGAATCAAATCCAAGATGAATTACTTTTAACGGAAGCATATAAGCTAAAACACCTTGAGAAAACATTAAGAAAAATGCTCCTGCAAAAGCTTTTACTAAACCGCTTCGCTTAAAGAAATCACGAATCGTTACATTACTTGTAACTGTCTTTGCCTCTTCTTTTTTCTTAATAGCTATTGAACGTAATAGAAAAATAGAAAGTACGCTTAGTATAAGCATAATAGTTCCAGTAATTCCTAAAACAAAAACCTCGCTTTTTTTACTAGCGACGATTCCGCTCATAGCAGGTCCAATGATTGCAGCTAGTCCAACAAATGCACCTGACAAGGCAACCCCTTTGCCACGTTTTTCTTGTGCAGTTTGGTTAGCAGAATAAGTGAACGCCGCAGGAACGATGAACCCAGCAACTAATCCGTGCACAAATCGTATGAATAAAAGTCCCATTGGTTCGCTTACTAGCTGATATAAAAATAATGATATGCCACTGGCAAATAAACCAAATATTAATATATAAAAAGGACCTTTTTTATCAGTTAAAAATCCAGAAATAATATTCCCGATTGTATTAGAAAAAGAATACATTCCTACGACTAAGCCAGTTAAAAACGGTGTAGCACCTAATGATTCTGCAAAAGGACTCATAATAGGTAGTTGCGTAAATAAATCAAAGAAAGAAAAAAAGATAATTATATATACAAACAAACGCAAGAAAATTCCTCATTTCCACATATAGTTCTATTCTAGTTTAGCACTTAATCGTTCTTTTTTCGCATATTTGATTCTGAAAGGTTAAAAGTATAAAATTAAAAACGGATTGCTTTTCATTTTGGAAGCTTTAGCATATTAATAAAAATATGAGATAAAAGGATTAGTTCGAAGTAGAAAAGGGGGACCGAAGAATTATTTTGAATTGTTAGATTTTAAAAGAAAATGAAATATCTAATCAAATTATTGTTATTTCAATAGAATATAGTATAAACTAGTTCAGGATGTCGTTTAGATGTTCAAAAATCAAAAGAAATACTTTTAAAGAGAAAGATGAGGTTTCTATGCTACGCTCAGATAAGATGTTTTTAGATTATTTTACAAAAGCTTACGTGAAAGAAATAAATTCAATGAAATCAGTTGAGGGACTGGATGAGTTTCTAGAGTTAGAAAAAAAGTTATTCCTCGAAATGTACTCATTTGAATTAGATAATGCCAAAGCGATTTTAAGGGAAATAATTGAGTTAATAATTGCACGTTCCGGTAAGGATATGATTATCTCCGTAAAATATTATTACATTCAATTATCAGCTATAATGGCAAGAAAGTTATATGAAAGCCAAGTGCCAGCAGATAAAGTTAGAGCGTTTAATAATGCTAGCCTGGAAGTAATTGAGACAAAAATGAATGATGCTCAATTTTTGCAATGTGGGGACGAACTAATAGAATTTTTAGTGATGATTATTACAGAAAGAAAAAAACCATCTTTTGGTCATCAGACAGTAAACAAAGTTATTCTACATATAAATGATAAAATTGAGTCTAATTTAACTGTTGAAGACGTTGCTAATTATTTTAATATTAGTACAAGCCACTTATCACGCATTTTCCGTGAGCACACAGGAGTTACATTAGTGGAGTATTTGAATATTCGTAAGGTAGAGGAATGTCAGTACTTTTTAAGAAATACGAATAAAGGTATTTCTGAAATTTCTAATGCTTTTCATTTTTGCAATCAAAGCTATTTCACACGTATATTCAAAAAATATGCAGGGGTTACTCCAAAGCAGTTCAGAGATCATTACGAACACCCTAATTTCAAATATAATTTTCCGAAAGAAAAGTAATTAGTTCGCAAATGGATACTTCAATTTAAATTTGATAAATAGCTTCCTAGTAAGGTATACTCTTTATAGTTTGATAAATGAAGGTGAATGAATTGAAAAAGAAGATTAGTTTACTTTCTATTCTAGTGTTCGCTGCTGTTTTCTTGAGTGGATGTGCTGGAGTGGAAAATAAAGAAGGTACTTTTTACAATATTTTTGTTCGTCCTTTTGAGTTTTTAATTCATTTCTTTGGTGAAATGTTCAATGGTAGTTATGGACTTGCTATTATTGCGATTACGGTTTTAATTCGTCTAATTTTAATGCCTTTAATGCTTAAGAATTATAAAAATCAACAAGGCATGAAGTTGAAAATGGACAAAATGAAGCCTGAAATGGATGAGATTCAAAAGAAAATCAAAGCTTCAAAATCAAAAGAAGAACAAATGGCACTACAGCAAGAAATGATGGGATTGTATCGTAAGCATCAAGTAAATCCGTTGAATATGGGATGTTTACCAATGCTTATTCAAATGCCAATAGTAATGGGATTATACTTTGCTATTTTGCATTCTGATGAGATAAAAGCTCATCCGTTTTTATGGTTTAACTTAGGTTCTTCTGATATTGCAATGACACTTATTGCTGGTGCAGTTTATTTCATTCAAGCAAAAGTTTCTTTGTGGACAGTACCAGAGCAACAAAAGCAACAAATGAAAATGATGATTTACATTTCTCCGATTATGATTATGTTTATCTCGTTCAGTTCAATGGCAGCATTGCCACTTTATTGGACAGTTGGTGGAGCTTTGTTAATATTCCAAACATATTTAGGACGTAAATTTTATTCAAATCATCCAGAAAAAGTAGAAATAGAAGAAGTAGAAGAAGTAAAAGAAGTAGAAAAAAAGTAAAAAATGTATTTAAGCGGAGCTTTTTATAGCTTCGTTTTTTTCATAAGAGGTGTTTAAGATGAAGAAAAGTTGGATTTTCGGAATTACAATCGCGTCGGTAAGTATCGCTTCCTTAGTGTTTATTATTTTAGGTAATTTTAATATTGGTATTTTGCTCATGACTGCGATTTTTGCTTTAAGCAATGGGTATCGTTCAATTAGTTTTAAGGAAAAAGGGTTTGTCCGCGAAGCTAAATGGATGAGAAGTATGTCAATTGTGTTTGCCGTGCTATTTTTCATTGTGTTAGGAATTATGTTCTTTTAAAAAAACGCATGCATCTTCTTTTAGATGTTGCGTTTTTTTCATAGTTTAACGTTATAGTTCATGAAAAAATGTTAAAATAAACTTATCGTAATTGGAAAGAAGGAAGACTATGCAATCGAGACAAAGCTTATACAAAAAGAAAAAACAGAAGAAGTGGCCATATATTGTTTCAGGATCTGTTGTTGGTGTAATAATTGGAGCAGTCATTTTGTGGGTAGGTTTGAATGGATGGGATATTGATAAGAGTATTGCTGCGTTAGGCATTCAAACAGAAACAAAAGCACCTAACACAGATGCTCCAGAAAAGCCATCCAAGGATACTGTTGTAGAAGAAACTAAACCGGTTAAAGAAGAGACACCAGTTGTAGAACAACCTGAAATTGATATGTCTGGTGCGAAAGGTTATGAAGGAAATGAAGTGTTACCAGAAGAACCGACATACGTTCAAGAGGTATTAATCGCAAGTAAAAAGTATCCATTGCCATCTACATACGCACCTGGAGAGAGTAAAGAAGCTAGAGAAGCATTTGAAAATATGGCAGCAGAAGCAAGATTGTCTGATTTTGAGCTAGTTGCTTTTAGTACATATCGATCTTTCGATTATCAAAGACAGCTGTATGAAAAATACGTTAATAATGATGGTCAAGAAGCTGCGGATAGATACAGTGCACGACCAGGGTATTCTGAACATCAAACGGGTCTATCGTTTGATATCGGAGAAAAACTTTTTGAGCAACATTTTGCTAGGGAAAGTTTTGGTGAAACTGAAGCTGGTAAATGGATCGCGGCGAATGCACATAAATACGGATTCATTATGCGTTTTCCAAAAGATAAAGAGAAGATTACTGGATATATTTATGAGCCATGGCATTTTCGTTATGTTGGGGTAGACTTGGCAACTAAAATATTTGAAGCAGAAACAACGCTTGAAGAGTATTTGAATATATAAAAACTGCGTTCCGACAAGGAACGCAGTTTTTTTAAAAGAATAAGAAAGTATATAAAGATGTTTCATGAAAACAGGGTTTAAGGGGTATATGGAGAGAGTACAGGAATGAATGGAGTGGATTTCGTTACAAGTGATTCGTTCCGCGGGCGCGGCTTCAATCTCCTCGTCGCAGAAAACATCGCAGTTCCCACTGGTGTTGCCGCTTTTCACTACATCCATCTTACTTATGGGAGTGTATTCATGCTCTTACTATTTACGCACTTTCATGTAAGAGGAAGAGAAAAAGTTAATCAACACTTCTAGTTAGAAATAGACCGACAATTTTCGGAGTAAGTAAATATGTCGTCAACTTCTCCATTTTATGTCCAAATGTAGAAGTGTCTCTTTCTAAGAAGATACAAAGAGTCGCCAAAATTGTATCTTTGGCGACCTTCAAAGTATATAGAATGCGCTTGCTCCTCCTATTGCCAAAAGTATTTAACAACTTAGCACGGAAGTTTCTAGCGAGCGGAAGGCAAACATTCGCCATATGATGACCGACGAAAAAGCTTGTTGAAAGCGGCGCAGCCACTTCCAACAAGCTTTTAAAATTTTCGCGTTCATCGTATAGCCTAATGTGAAGCCAGAAGATAGCCAGGAACTGCGCCATGAAGATGTTTTTCTTATAAAATCGGTGAAATGAGCCTTGCTAGTGATTCTTTGAATTTAATCTTTAAAGATCTTTGTTCGTATAGCTCTCGCGTTAATTCTGTAGAAAGTTGCATATCTGCTTCGAAAAGCTCAGCTAATTCGTGCGAAGTTTCTCGATCATAAATAAAAGCATTTACTTCAAAATTCAACTTAAAGCTTCGCACATCAATATTTGCAGTACCAACAGTTGAAGCTTCGTCATCTATAACTATCATTTTCGTATGCAAGAAACCATTCTCATAAATATATATTTTAGCACCGGCCTCGAGCAACTCTCCAACATACGAATACGTTGCCCAATAAACGAAAATATGATCTGGTTTATTAGGAATCATAATACGAACATCAATACCAGACAAACAAGCGATTCGTAGCGTATCCATGAAACTAGCATCCGGTATAAAATACGGTGTTTGAATATAAATATACTTTTTAGCCATCATAATAAGCTTTAAATAGCCATTTTTAATTTGTTCCCAATCAGAGTCAGGTCCACTTGAAACAATTTGTAGTCCAACAGTGCCCTTCATCGGAATAGCTGGGAAATAAGAATCTGAATACTCGATATCCTGGTTGGCGGAAGCTTGATTCCAATCGAGAATAAAACGAGTTTGAAGTGGATGAACAGAACTACCTTCTATTCGTAAGTGCGTATCTCGCCAGTAACCGAATCTCTTATTTAAGCCGAGATACTCGTCTCCTACATTAAAACCACCAATATATCCAATTCGTCCATCAATAACGACAATTTTTCGGTGATTACGATAATTCATCCGAGGGTTAATTAACGGAAAGATAGAAGGGAAAAAAACTTCCACTTGTCCACCTAGCTCAATTAACTCTTTAAAATGTCTTTTTCTTAGAGAGCGAGAACCCATTGCATCATATAAAACACGTACTTCTACACCTTGTTTAGCTTTTGCGAGCAGCACGTCATAAATGCTTTTTCCAAGATTGTCTAGCTTGAAAATATAATATTGAATGTGGATATGATTCTTTGCATTTTCTAAATCATGTAAAAGTGCATCAAATTTTTCTCGTCCATCGGCGAAAATATCGACTTTATTGTCCTGTGTTAACACAGCGTGATTATTGTGCAAATGCATAATGATTAACTCTTTGTAATGACTTGCATCGTCTAAACGAAAATCGAATGAGTCATCTTCAATTGCCTCCATTTGAAATTCAATGAGATTATCTATGCCGACTTTGTTTTTACCTTCCCAACGAAATAGATGTTTTTTGCGTAGTTTTCTACCAAATAATAAATACAGTCCGAAACCTAAAATAGGTATAAAGAACAAAATCATGATCCAAGCCCAAGTAGAAGAAGCATCTCTGCGTTCTAGAAATATAATTGTAATTGCAAGGGGGATATTTAGAATAATTACACCAGATACGATTAAACTAATGAAACTAATCATCGTTTCACCTCCTAAGGAATATATTCAGTATAGCTGATTTATGTAAGAGAAAGTAGAAAACAATAATAAGAAATAATAAAACCTACTTGACCTATCGGAATAAAAGTATTATTATTTGGTAATCATAATAAATTGGAGGTTTATCAATATGGATTTATTTTATATTGTTCTTAATATTGCAGCTTTGTTACTGTTAGTTGGTTTATTAATATGGATGCAGAAAAAGCATGTGTCTTTTTCTAAGCGTGTATTTACTGCTTTAGGACTGGGTATTGCTTTAGGATTAGCATTACACTTTATTTATGGCACAAAGTCTGAGGTTTTAGCGGATTCGATTCAGTGGTTTAACTTGATCGGAACTGGATATATTAAACTGCTTCAAATGATAGTTATGCCACTAGTGTTTATTTCCATTCTAGGAGCATTTACGAAGGTGACTATCGGTAAAAACTTTGGGAAAATGGCTGCAATTATTTTAAGTATTTTAATCGGTACAACAGCAATTGCAGCAGTAGTGGGAATTGGGTCGGCGGCTATATTTGATTTAGATGCAGATCAAATTATCCAAGGGGATGCAGAGTCTGCTCGTGCGGAATATATAGAAGGACGTTCAGCGGAAGTGGCGGACAAAGCACTTCCACAGCAAATTCTTGATTTATTGCCAGCGAATCCATTTTTAGATTTCACTGGAGCCCGTTCAACATCTACAATTGGAGTTGTAATATTCGCAGCGTTTTTAGGCTTTGGATATTTGGCTGTGGCGCGTAAAGATCAAGAGAATGCAGCTACGATTAAAAGAGGAATCGATGCAATTTATGCGCTTATTATGAGTGTTGTAAAAATTGTTCTTCGTTTAACTCCATACGGAATTTTGGCTATTATGGCAAGAACAGTTGCTACATCTGATTTTGCAGCAATATTTAATCTAGGGAAATTTGTGATGGCATCTTATGTTGCATTAGCAGTAATGTTTGCCATTCATTTATTGATCATTACACTTTCTGGTTTAAATCCGATAACATATGTGAAAAAAGCAGCAGAGCCATTAATATTTGCTTTTACTTCTCGTTCAAGTGCAGGTACTTTACCTATTAATATTAATACGCAAACAAATAAGTTGGGCGTTTCAGAAGGTATTGCAAATTTTTCAGGTTCATTTGGTTTATCAATTGGACAAAACGGATGTGCTGGTATATATCCGGCAATGCTAGCTTTTATGATTGCGCCATCTCAAGGGATTAATCCGCTTGATCCAATGTTTATCCTTACGGTTGTTGCAGTCGTGGCAGTTAGTTCTTTCGGAGTTGCAGGAGTTGGCGGCGGAGCTACGTTTGCTGCTATCCTTGTTCTTTCTGCATTGAATTTACCAGTAGCTTTAGCTGGGTTACTTGTTTCTGTAGAGCCATTAATCGATATGGGTAGAACTGCGGTAAATGTAAGTGGCTCGATGACTGCTGGTGTTGTAACTGCAAAAGTGACAGGCGATCTAGACAGAGATGTATATGATGCGCCACTTGCAACACAATCAGTGGAGGCATAATTTTAAAATAATAAAAGCTGTCCTACTATGGGGCAGCTTTTTTCTTGTTATTGGGAAACTTTATATGCTGCTTGAACGTACTTAAGTATAATGATAGAAAGATACTTAGGGAGAAAAAATGAAGCAGAGGGGAAGATGAGAATGTATTGGTGTAAAGTTGCGCGTACAGAAAAAGAATTTGAAGCAATTGCGAAACTAAATTACGAAACATTTGTGGAAGAGATTCCCCAACATGAATCTGACCCAAGTGGCATGCGAGTGGATGCTTTTCACCATGAGAATGTATATGTCATCGTATTAAAGGATCAAGAATTAGCTGGGATGGTTGCATTCCGTGCGATTCGACCTTTTTCATTAGATCAAAAGCTTGGACCAGTGGAAAATCTTCTGCCGGAAGATGCATTGCAAGGGCAGTTATGTGAAGTGCGATTGCTAGCAGTCGATAAAAAGCATCGAAACGGACGAGTGTTTTATTACTTAGCTCGTGCTCTTTCAGACTATGCTTATGAAAATGGATACGGTGCAGCGGTTATTTCTGGTACTGTTCGTGAGCAAAAATTATATAATCAATTAGGTTTCGAGCCGTTTGCAGAAACAGTTGGGACGGGAGATGCTCTTTTTGTTCCGATGGTACTAACGAGAGAGCGATTCGATAATTCAGTTGCGGCTCGTTTTAAGCAAAAACGCTATTCCTTTTATCCAGGGCCTGTTACACAATCGGAAAATATTCAGGGGGCATTTTTGGAAAAGCCTATTTCGCATCGTTCTTATGAATTTAAGGTGATGTTAGAGAGAGTAAAGAAAAAGCTATTAGCGATGAGTGGAGCGAAGCATGTCCATCTATTAGTTGGGAGCGGAACACTTGCGAATGAGGCGATGATTGCGCAGTTGAAAGTAATAGATGAAAAAGGGCTCGTGTTGACAAATGGAGCCTTTGGAGAACGTATAGAAAAACAGGCGAAAAGATGGCAGCTCGCATATGATGTGCAAGCCTATGAGTGGGGAACGTCTTTTGACTTGGCTTTGATTGAAAAGCAACTTGCTACTGGGAACTATAGTTGGTTACTTATGACGCACGGAGAAACGTCGACAGGTATGTTAAATGAATTAGAGCAGTTAGTGGAAATATGTAAGAAATATAGTGTGTCGCTTTGTACAGATTGCGTCAGTTCTTTTGGAGCCTTGCCTTTTCAAATGGATGGTGTTTATTTAGCTACTGGAGTAAGTGGGAAAGCTATCGGTACAATGAGTGGTTTAGCATTTGTTTTTTCCAATACGGAAATAATGATGAGTGAAAACATTCCAGCATATTTAGATATCGGTTTGATGGCTAATCACGGGATTCCTTTTACAATGCCTACCCAATTTGTCCATAGTTTAGAGAACGCATTAATGGCTTATGACGATGGGGCTAGATACGATCTTTTATATAGTCGTATGAAGTTTATCGAAGAAGAAGTAAAAAATCATCGAATACAGCTATTTACTGACTCCAATTATCCAATGATTTTCACATGGATAGAGGAGGAACATCCTTATTTAGCGGAAGATGCACGTATGTCAGGCTTTGACTTGCATTTCAGAAGTGATTATTTAATCGAGAAGGGATTATTGCAAATTTCATGTATTCAACCCGACTTTGAGGATGCGTGGGCTAAGTTTATGGCTTGGTTCGATAATTACCGAATATATCATGTATGAAAAAAAGGGCTATATCTAAGTGATATTGGCCCTTTGTACTTTTTCATTAACTTCAAAAATAAATGTTTTGTATGGTGTGTCTGGCATTTGAGTAATATTTTCTACAGCTTTTTCTATCGATTCAATTGCTTTTTCTTTTTGATCGAGTGCTAAATAGCATAATGCCAGATAGGCGTCTTTTTCATAAAACATGGATAGGTCGAATGGATGGTGCGTATATTCAGGAATCACTAGGGTTGCGAGTTTTTCAATTGCTCCCTCGAATCGATTTAATCCAAATAATGTTTTTCCTCTTTCTAGAAGAAAGTAGGGAGTAAATATTTTTTTCTTTGCATCAACTTTAAGAGGAGATGTGCTATATAAAAGATCTGCTTCTTTATACATTTTTTTGAATGAGTTTAAGCAATGTATTTCACTAAACAGGATAAAGGTTTTTGAATCTAAATCGTCTGCAAACTCGCAATAAGCACGAAGTTTGTTTAAATAATGCTGTCTTTTCTCTTCATTTTGGACGATCATTGCTTGTCCAGCGGCCAATCTATATAAATTATCTACTTGTTTAAATATTTTATGCTTGGTTGAGTACTGAATGGCTTTTTCCATAGCACGTATTGCATCTTCGTATTTTCCTACTGCAAAATAGAAAACAGCTTCAAAATAGTCGTAGTCTAACCTTGTGAGAGGATCAATCCATAATGGATTCTTTTCGAGTTGTGCACGCTCAGCGAGGAGTATGTCTAGTGCTTCTTGATAATTGCGTTTCGTAAATGGGATGAGTGCAAAAAGTGTCCCTATTTCTGCGCGCTTTGCGATTAAGTTTAATTGTTCATACATCGTTGCCACTTGTTTTAATATCTCTTCTGATTCAAGATGTCGTCCATATATTTCGAGTAAACGAGCAGCTTCATAGCCTTGTGTGAGCTTTGGAACATAAGGTTCTATTAGGTCAATTATTTGTTTGTGTTTATCTGTTAAATCTTCATACTTTGTATTAGAAAGCAACTCTGCTTTATCTAGTACTTCCCTTAATTCTTGCGTACTTACTTCTTCTAGTAGCTCGGTTACGTCTACATTCAATCGTTCTGCAATATAATTTAAACTGTCCATGGATGGATTCGCTTTATTATTTTCTATTAGACTAAGCATGCCTTTCGTTAGTTCTGTCCCGGCAAGTACTTCAAGTGTCATTTTTTGCTGCTTTCGTAGCTTGCGAATTCGATCGCCTAGTGTGGGCATATTTATCACCTCTTCATAATAGTTTAATTATATTAAACTTTTTGTTGAAATGGAAGACGTGTTGTGATATTATTTGTTTAATTAAATTAAACTTTTTAAAAGGGGAAATGAGAATGGACGAAATGTTGAAGTTAAAAAGAGCTACGTATCACTTATGGACTTTTACAATTAGTAAGTTGGTTTCGAATTTTGGGGCACAAGTGTATGCATTTGCAATTAGTTTTTATATTTTGCAGCAAACTGGATCTGCTTCAAGTTTTGCACTTAATCTAATTTGCAGTATTTTACCGAGAACTTTGGCAGCACCGTTCGCAGGATATGCTGTAGATAGGTATTCGAGAAAAATGATCGTCATTGTTGCGCAGATTGCAACGTCCTTAGCAATAGGAGGCTTACTGATTGTTAGTTTAGCGGCAGATTTATCATTAGTAGCGATTTATACTACAACGGTCATTTTATCGTTAACATCTTTATTTTCAGGAGTTGCTTTTACTTCTTCTATTACGGGGTTAGTAGATGAAGCGAGAATTCAAAGAGCAATGTCATTGAACCAAATATCCATCTCATTTGCGGCAATCGGAAGTCCAGCAGTTGGAGGACTTTTATACGGTGCGGTATCAATGCCTGTATTTCTTGTTATGTATTTGGTAGCATCAATTATTGCTGTGATTTTGGAATCCACGATGAATTTTAATTTATTTGCTAAACGAAAAGAAGTAGTAGAAGGGGAAGAAAAAGAACCAATGCTTCAAAGTATGAAAGCTGGTTTTACTTATTTGATGAAACAGCCAATATTAAAAGTCGTGATTGTCATTTCCCTTTTTATCAATTTTCTATTCGGTGCATTTCAAGTAGGATATTCGTTTATATTAATTGAAAAATTAAAAATGGATCCACAGCATTTTGGATTTACAGAAGGTGCATTCGCAATAGGAATGTTGTTAATGTCTATTTACTTCTCTGCACGTAAAGAATTGAAGTATCCTTTCTTTGTTTCTAAATGGAGTATCGTTGTGCTAGGAATTTTGATGGGAGCAGTTGCTTTGCCGTTGGTAGTTAGTATGTCAGGCGTCGTGACTACAGGCTTCTATATCTTACTTATGTTCGTTTTTGGAGCCTCTCTTATTATTACAAATACACCATTGCAAGTCGAGATGCAAAAAATGATAGAAGATGACTATAAAGGTCGTGTATTTTCAATTATGGAAACTTTTGCAATGGCACTTATGCCTTTAGGGATGGTATTGTTTGGTTTTCTTTATGATGTTTTACCTGCAGAAGGCATTCTCATGGTGTCTGGCTTGTTATTAATCGTAGTTGTCTTAGTACTTTTGAGACCATCTGTTATTCATGTGGCGCATCCTGAGTTAAAGAAAAAAAGAGTAGAGGCATCTGTGGCAGTTTCGACAAATGAATAAAATAAAAGGCCAAAGAGAATATTTTATCTCCTTGGCCTTTTCTTATGATTGAATGTCTTTCAGTGACTTCGGCGATTTACGGAATGCGAAGATCAATCCAATGGAAAGAACTGCAAGCACACTAGATAATACATAAATATTATCTGGCTGCTTCGTGAACAACCATGCATATAATAATGGACCAATAATGCGCCCTAAATTATCCATTGAATAAGCCATACCTGCCGCTGTGCCATAACGTCCGCCTGATTCTTTCGAAGTAAGAGAAACGATTGTTGTTCTAGCAAGTGCATTACCGGCTGTAAACACACATAGTGACAACCCAGCCCAGAAAATACTACTCGTGAACACAGTCATGAATAAACCAACAGCAGTGGCAATTTGTGCGTATAATAGCCATGTTGTTTCCGTACCATTTTTAATCCTTCTTACGACACCGCCTTGAATTGCCGCGTCGACAAACCCACTAAACATGAATAGATAGCCTATTTGCAACGGTGTAATATTCACTTTTTCTATTTGAAATAGCTGGAATGTTGCTTCTAAACCAGCAAGTAAAAATGTCACCATAAATGAAAACAGGAACAAATATTTGATGCGATACGACCAAAGACTTGCCGCACCTTTTGGTAAAAGTGCTCGTTTATTCGCTTCACCTGAACGTTCTGGTTCTTTTAAAATAATTGCAGCATAAACGAAAATTGCGAGTAATAATACAGCTGAAACGGTGAATGGAAGTGATAAGCTAACATGCCCAAGTACACCACCGATTGCAGGTCCGAAAATAAAACCTAACCCAATCGACATTCCCAAGAATCCCATATACTTATTGCGATTTTCTTCATCTGATAAATCAGCTGCAAATCCAGTTACTGCAGCATAAAGTGCACCAGAGAATACCCCACCAACTACTCGAGATAAATAGAGCATGAATAGTGAATCGAAAAATAAAGAAAACAGCCAAAAGCTTAAACTAAATCCAACTAACCCAACTAAAATAAGTGTTTTTCGACCAGTACGATCGGACAGCATACCCCAAAGTGGAGCCGTGAAAAACGATGCAAGTGCGTAAATGGTCAATAATCCACCAACATGAATTTCATTGTAATTCTGTTCCAAAATAACTTCTGGTAAAACAGGAATTATTATCCCGAAACCGAGATAAACTAGAAACTGAATGGACATTAATATAAAAATAGTCTTTTTCATATATAAACCTGCTTTCTGCAAATCTTCTACTCTCTATATTACACGTTTCATTTCAGTTTGACACGCTTGAATCGAGGGATATGTATGAAAGAAAAAAATCAAATACGCAGAAGCACATTTGATTTTTTACCCATTTGTATGTTTAATAATGCCTTGGTTCGGATATGCTTTCTAAAGCGTTAGAAACTTCTTGCACATGCGGAAAGGGGAATGCCAAATCTGCTAATGAAACAAAACCAACAAGCTTACCTTGTTCAATTACGGGAAGTCTACGTACTTGATTTCTTGCCATGACAATGGAAGCTTCTGCTGTTGAGTCATCTGGTGAAACAGAAATAATGGACTTTGTCATAACATCTTCTACTTTACTTTTCACGTTTTTGGCAACAGATCTCGTAACGATATCACGATCCGTTATCATGCCGACAAGCTTTTTTTCAGAAATGACAGGTAAGCACCCTATATCAAGTGTTCGCATTTGATCGGCAACTTCACTCACATAATCCTGCGGATGACATGTCGCAACGTCTTTACTCATTACATCCTTTACATTCAATGAACTCGCTCCTTTTTTAGCTTTCGAATATATGTAGCTTGGTTTACAAAAGAGCATAATATGTAATGAAAATGAAAAATTCAAGCGAATTAAAAAGTGATATGATAAGGAAAAAATAAATTAATTTGAATTTAAGAAACTTTTTTAAAAATAGAACGTAATAAATAAGGGAAGGACGAGGTGGAAAGAATGGCAAAGGAAGTAGATTTAAAGAAAATTGTGAGTAATCTTGCAAAGCTAGGTGTTACTGTTACAATGACAAAATCGCGACTTGACATGCTTAAAGCGCTAGCACCACCGCCAGCACAAAGTCCTCACGTGCAAAACTAAAAAAAGGTGACTCGGAAAATTCGTATAACGAACTTCTGGGTCACCCTTTTTTTCACTTATAAGAAAGTATAAACTTTCACACTTAGTAATTGTCTAGCTTCAGCGCCTAGCCCTTTGGGGTCAAATGTGAAAAGGTGCTCCTGCGTTTACTCGTCGCAGAAAGACCTTGCTCCTGCGTTTACTCGTCGCAATAAACATAGCTGTGGTGGCTGAGGAGCTGCCTCCTCGCTTTTTCCCATTTGCCTTTCGGGGCAGAGATAGGCGCTTACGCATTTATTATTAATCCTCTTCTTTTTTAGCGAACATATACGTTTTATGGTGGAATTTCATACTAAATACTAAACCGATGGCAAGCATATTGCCCATGAGTGAACTTCCTCCATAGCTTATAAATGGTAGAGGAATACCTGTAATAGGAAGTAATTGAATCGTCATTCCAATATTTTCAAACACATGGAATGTAATCATGGCAATAATTCCAGCACATACATACGTGCTATATGCATCTTTTAACTGAAGTGTTATTTTCGTTAAATGATAAATAAGTAAGAAGAAAAGACTAACGACAATACTTGTTCCAAAAAAACCATATTCTTCCCCAATAACTGCAAAGATAAAATCTGTATGATTTTCAGGAACATACACTACTCGAGCTCCATAGCCCTTGCCAAAAATCTCTCCAGAACCAATTGCATTTAACGAAGAGATTAAATGCATTCCTTCATTGGATGCATAAGAATACGGGTCGAGCCAAGAGTAGATTCGAGCGAATTGGTAAGGCAATAAACCAAACTTTTCCTGTAAAAAATCTTGCATATAAAGTGCCATCCATAGAAGTAAAGCTCCGATGGATACAATACCTAAAAAAAGTGGGAGAATAATTTTCCATGTGATCCCGGCAACAATGACTAATGCAGCTGTAATGGCCAAAAATACTAACGCAGTTCCAAGGTCGGGCTGCTCTAGTATGAAAAATAATGGTACAAGTAATGTAACACCAATTTTTACGAGTAAAATAAAATCAGTTTTCAATGACTTCATCGGATTCTTTTCATGATGCTTCGTGATTAATCTAGCAAGTCCCAAAATGAAAAAGGTTTTCATGAATTCTGCAGGTTGAATACTTCCTATTCCCGGTAAATGAAACCAACTTTTTGCGTTATTTCTTTTTTCTACTAAATCCAATGATTCCGGAAGAATAAAGAGGAGTAACAGTAAAAATATACCTGTTCCATAAATAAACCAAGACATTTTTTTATATTGCTCTGGCTCAAAAAACATCGTGATCGAAATAATAACTGCACCAACTATATACCAAAAAAGTTGCTTTGGAACGAAGTTAATATGTGCGTACTGACCAGTGGTTTGCGCAGAAGAAATCGCAAGCAAGCTAATAATCAAAAATAATAATATAATAAAAGCAAGTGTCCAATCAAAGCGATCGGCAAAGCCTTTTTTGTTTTCCATAAGCATCACCCATATTTCTTTCTAATTTCATTTTTTCATTATACTCTAAACGATTGATTTTTGCAGTGCAGTTATAAGTGACGATAGTAGAAATATAGATGTTTCATTGGAAAAATTATGCTATTATAATAGACAGGATAAAGGAGTGAATTTAGTGGCAAAGAAAGAGAAAGAAATCGAAGAATATTTAACGCATTTATATGTACATGTAAATGAAGTAGAGCATTTTGCATTATTTAGTGGACTATCTGTTCAACAATTTATTAGGTATTTCTCGGACATGCCAGCTCTTTTGTTACTTAAGCATCAATATGAAGACTCCTCTTTTAATATGCACACTCAGTTAGAGTTTATTGTGCAAGAGCAGTACACTCATTTTTTGAAAGACTACTCGGAAAGACCGACGGCAATTTGCCTGATGGATTTTACGGATGAACGCAAACTAAATATGCTGTCGCCACAAGAGCAGGCGGAGCTATTATATATAGCACATAAAAAAGAAACATTCCGTTCTCCATTTTTTTATCATCTACAAAATAGGTTTGTTTATTTAACAGATGAAGGGGAAAGGATTACCAAAGTGTATTTTCGAGATATCGAAGATTTAAATAGTTTGTTGGCTAGTATATTCAATCAACAAATAAGTGAAAAAACCAAATCAACAACATTTTGGAGAAAAAAGAATAACGTCATTTTACCTGAAATATCTGCGGATAAAGTAGAAACGTATATTGATTATTACGAAGACGGTGTGCTCATGTCTTTATTTAAAATGAACAAAATAAATTACGGCATTGAAATTAGAAGCTTACCTGAAAACATATTTCCGGATGAAGTATTAGATGATTTAAAGCTACATTTAGAAAAAGAACCAGATTTATTAATTGAAATTTAATAAAATATCGAACGCTTTTGCATTGTTTCAGTGCAAAGGCGTTTATTATTTGTGCTAAAATAGTTGGTTGAACAATAAAGGCGATTCCAAACGAAATAGCATATGCTATATTTACCGGGGAACATGATAAATTATTCATTTAATTGTGCTGTCCGTGATAAACTATTACTATCCAAAACGTGGAGGTTATATATTAATGAAAATCAAATTAGGTTTATTATATGGTGGGAAATCAGCAGAACATGAAGTGTCTTTATTGACTGCAAGGGCAGTATCACGAGCGATAGATTTTAATAAATATGAAGTATATCCAATTTTCATCACGAAAAAAGGGGAATGGCGAAAAGGAAATGCTTTAATCGGTGCGGCTGAATCAGTAGAGATGCTTCAGTTTGGAGAAGGTGTGAACAAGCCGAATAATATTACGAGTTTTTTACCAGCAGAAACAGCAAATGCGGCTATTGTAGAGAAAAAAGTAGATACGAACTTGGATGTTATTTTCCCTTTACTTCATGGACCAAATGGAGAAGATGGAACGGTTCAAGGTTTATTGGAAGTATTGAATTTACCTTACGTTGGAAATGGTGTACTTGCATCCGCAGCTGGGATGGATAAAGTCGTGATGAAGCAATTATTTGCTCAAGCGGGATTATCTCAAGTTCCTTATGTACATTTCATTCGCAATGAGTGGAAAAATAACCAAGCAGAACTTCTTCAGCGAATGGAAAAAAGCTTGAAATGGCCTTTATTTGTGAAGCCTGCGAACTTAGGTTCAAGTGTTGGAATAACGAAAGCTGGAAATAGAGATGAGCTATTAAAGGCAATAGAATTTGCTTTTAAATATGACAGAAAAATTATTGTGGAGCAAGGGATTGTTGCTCGTGAGATAGAAATGAGTGTTCTTGGTAATGACAATCCTAGATGCTCGGTTGTAGGTGAAGTTTTACCAACAAAAGATTTCTATGATTACGATGCGAAATATAAAGACGGTACAACGAATTATGCAATTCCGGCAGAAGTTTCGGATGAGTTATATAAGAAGATAGAAGATGCGGCGATTCGTGCATTTAAAGTATTGGATTGTTCAGGGCTTGTTCGTGCAGACTTCTTCATTACAGAAGAGGAAGAAGTTGTGATCAATGAAGTAAATACAATGCCTGGTTTCACGCCGATTAGTATGTATCCAAAACTGTGGATCGAATCGGGATTGTCTTATTCTAGCTTGATAGAAGAATTAATCGACCTTGCAATTGAGCGCTTTGAAGAAAAACAACAGCTTGATCACTCAAAGGATGGAGAGTGAGTAAGTTGAAGAAAAGATTTTCTGAAATTGCAAATTGGTTAGGTTACGAAGGATCTTATGAAAAAGATCCTCTCGTAACAGGTGTTTCTATTAATACAAAAACATTGCAAGCTGGCGATTTATTTATCCCGTTTCGCGGAGAACATGTAAATGGGCATCGTTTTGTGCAGGACGCATTTGACAAAGGTGCTGCTGCATCTCTTTGGTTAAAGGATGAACCGAATCCTCCGCAAAATGTTCCTTTATTGTTTGTAGAAAATGCTGAAAAAGCACTTCAACAAATGGCGGAAGCATATCGAGCGCAGTTGAATGCTGTATTTATCGGAATTACTGGCTCAAACGGAAAGACGTCTACAAAGGATTTAGTAGCTGGTATGCTTGCTCCTTATTTCCTTGTGAAAAAAACGGAAGGAAATTTTAATAATGAATTAGGACTTCCTTTAACGATTCTTTCATTAGAAGAAGATACAGAGTTTGCAGTATTGGAAATGGGGATGAGCTCGTTCGGCGAAATTGAGTTTCTATCGAACCTTGCAAAACCAACTTATGTAGTCATTACGAATATTGGGGAAGCACATTTGCAAGATCTTGGCTCACGAGAAGGAATTGCAAAAGCGAAGTTTGAAATAATTTCAGGGCTAAGTGAGCAAGGGAGATTATTTTATGATGGCGATGAGCCATTATTAATTCCTTTCGTGCAAGGAGCACCCACTATTATGTCAAAATCGTTTGGTGTAGGTGAACAGAATAATTTGCGCATCGTCCAAGTTGATTTTACAGAGCGAGGCAGTGCTTTTCGTGTAAGTGGTGAGCTAAATGAAGAAATGACGATTCCTGTACTTGGCGAGCATCAAGTGAAAAACACATTGGCGGCTTTATTGATCGGAAAAGAAGTAGGGCTAACCACTGAGCAAATGCGAGATGCTTTGAAGCGAATTGTATTAACAGATATGCGGATGCAAGTAATTGAAGCAACAAACGGAGCTATATTCATTAATGATGCGTATAATGCTGCGCCAACCTCGATGCGAGCAGCTATTTCCTTTTTGGAAAAGTCGTCGATTAAGCCGAAAAAGTGGTTAGTGCTTGGCGATATGCTAGAACTTGGGGCGAATGAAAAGCAGTACCATGAAGAAATAAGCGCATATATTTCAAGTGATGTATTTACAGGTGTTTGTTTATTTGGACCGAAAATGAAATGGCTTTATGAAAAACTTGTCGGTCAATTTAAGGATGAACATATCATTTGGTTAGAAAATGATTATGACGCGCTTATTTCCTTTTTAGGCAAACAAATAGATGAACAAACAATTGTTTTAGTAAAAGGTTCACGAGGTATTGCGTTAGAAAAAGTGATAGAACCATTTCAAAAATAATGATGGGAAAGGGGGAGGGACAATATGAAAACTGGCGTCCTTTTTATTCACGGATTTACTGGTGGGGCATATGAGGTACAACCACTTGTTGATTTTTTACAAGTGAATACAGATTGGAAAATGGTTGTCCCTATACTTCCTGGCCATGGAGAAGTGCTAGAGTTAAAAAAGTTATCGGCTGAGAATTGGATGATGGGAGCGGAATTAGCACTTAGACAGCTTCAAAAAGAAGTGGATCGCGTGTTTGTCATTGGATTTTCAATGGGTGGCGTCATTGCTTTATATTTAGCAAATCGTTATAAAATAGACAAGCTTATTTTATTGAGCGCTGCGGCAAAGTATGTTCACCCTGCTCAGCTAATTCAGGATATTCGTGATGTAGCGAAAGATGCAATATCCGGAAAACTAGAGGATAGTAAGTTGTACAAGTTATATTCAAAAAAGTTCAAAGATACACCAATACTGGCCACATTAGAGTTTATGCGTTTGGTGCGGATGGTCGAGCCTTATTATGGCAACATTAAAATACCGGTTTGTCTAGTTCAAGGGAAAAAAGATGGAATAGTACCATATACAACCGCGCAGTTTTTGTTCGATCAGATAGGTTCGGAACAAAAAGAACTTATCTATTCAGACACTGGAAAACACCATATTTGCTACTGCGATGACTGTGAGGACTGGTTTAAAAAAGTATTTGAATTTTTAAGTGTTGAATTGAAAACACAAGAAAATATTATCTAATAATTACAACAGTTGCTAATTCATTGCAACTGCTTCTAATGCATGCTAGAATATAGAAAGCAATGGATACATTTTGTGTGAAGGCTCTTCAGCAATTGATGAAGAGTACTTTTTTTTGAACATAACGGTTTGTTGAAATCGTTGGGTATGATGACCCTCTTTAACGAACCGCTCGGCAAAAGACCGGGCTTTCCCTTTATATAAGACCCCTCTGACCTGTAAACCACAGAGAATTTTAAGTAACGGAAACGTTCCTCGTATAGGCTCGAATTTGCCGCAATTTCATCTGAAAATGTAACCATTTGTCAAAACAGAGACAAAAGGAGATTAACAATTTTGACAAATTTTTCAGAATTAAATATTAGTGCTTCAACATTAAAATCTGTACAACGTATGGGGTTTGAAGAAGCAACACCAATCCAAGAAGGTACTATTAAGTTTGCTATGGAAGGCCGCGATATTATCGGTCAAGCACAAACTGGTACTGGTAAAACAGCAGCATTTGGTATTCCAATGATCGAGAAAATTGATCCTAAAAACCCGAATATCCAATCATTAATTATCGCTCCAACACGTGAACTTGCAATCCAAGTTTCAGAAGAGCTTTATAAAATCGGATATGATAAAAAAGTTCGTCTTTTATCTGTATACGGTGGACAAGAAATTGGTCGCCAAATCCGTGCACTTAAAAACAAACCACAAGTAATCGTAGGTACACCTGGTCGTATTTTAGACCATATTAACCGTCGTACACTTAAGCTTGATCACGTAGAAACACTTATTTTGGACGAAGCAGATGAAATGCTTAACATGGGCTTCATCGAAGATATTAACACGATTTTAGAAAGTGTTCCGGATGAACGCCAAACATTATTGTTCTCAGCTACAATGCCAGGACCTATTCGTAAAATTGCTGAAAAGTTCATGAAAGAACCGGAAGTAGTTAAAATCAAATCGAAAGAAATGACTGTTGAAAATATTGAGCAGTTCTACGTAAAAGCAACAGAACGTGAAAAATTCGATGTATTATCACGTATTTTAAACGTTCACCAACCAGAACTTGCAATTATTTTTGGTCGTACAAAACGTCGCGTTGATGAATTATCACATGCTTTAAGCATCCGTGGTTACTTAGCAGAAGGAATCCATGGTGATTTAAGCCAAGCGAAACGTATGTCAGTATTAAAACAATTTAAAGAAAACAAAATTGATATCCTTGTTGCAACTGATGTAGCAGCACGTGGATTAGATATTTCTGGCGTAACGCATGTTTATAACTTTGATATTCCACAAGATCCAGAAAGCTATGTTCACCGTATCGGTCGTACTGGACGAGCAGGGAAAAGTGGAATGGCAATTACTTTCGTAACACCAAGAGAAATGGGTTACTTACGTATTGTAGAAGATACTACGAAAAAACGTATGACTCCACTTCTTCCACCAAGTTCTGATGAAGCATTAGTTGGACAACAACGTGTAGCTATTGAAACTTTATCTGAAATTGTTGGGAAAAATGATTTAGGCGATTACCGTGTATTAGCAACGGAAATGCTTGAAAAATTCGAAGCAGTAGATGTAATTGCTGCAGCTTTAAAATCAATGACTAAAGAACCAGACGATACTCCTGTATCTATCTCTGAAGAACGTCCACTTCCTGCTCGTAGAGAACGTAGCGGCGGCGGCGGTGGCGGTCGTAGTGGTGGTTACAAAGGTAATCGCAGCGGCGGTGGTGGAGGCGGACGTAGCTCTTCATCAGGTGGTCGTGGATACGAACGCAGTGGCTCACGTCGCAGCAGTGGACCACGTGATGGTTCTACACAACGCAGCGGCGGTAGTAGCAGCAACAACAGTGGCGGAAGCAGCAGAACTCGCTCTCCACGTCGTGAAAGCTAATTAAATAATCATTAAAAAGGGTGACTCGAATTCGAGTCACCCTTTTTTTAGAGAAAGTATATAAAAATGTACCATGAACACTGGATTTAGGGTACATATAGAGAGTAAGAAAGTTATAGGAATGGATGGAGTGGATTCCATTACCAGCGGACGCGTTCCGCGGGCACGGCTTCAATCTCCTCGTCGCTGCAAAGATGCTCCTGCGGTTACTCGTCGCAGAAAACATCGCTGTTCCCACTGGAGTCGCCGCTTTTTACTACATCCATACTATTTATGGAGATTTAAACATGTTCTTTCTACTTAACCATTTTCATGAAAGAGGAAGAAAAAAATTTATCTGCACTTCTAGTTAGAAATAGACCGACAATTTTCGTGCGAAGTAAATTTGTCATCAACTTCTCCATTTTTGTCCAAATGTAGAAGTGTCGCTTTCTAAAAACTTACAAAGAGTCGCCAAAATTGTATCTTTGGCGACCTTCATACTAGATAGAATGTCACTTGCTTCTTCTATTGCCAAAAGTATTTAACAACTTGGCACTAAAGTTTCTAACGAGCGGAAGGCGAACAATTGCCATACGATGACCAACAAGCTTTAAAAATTTCACGGATACATCGTATAACCAAATGTGAAGCCTAGAGTGAGACAGAAACTATTTCACTAAGATGCTGTGTACTTAAAGGACTGGGCATCGTTTTGGCCGATTCTTCCTAAGCTTTGGGGCGAATAAATTTAAAAATTGAAACATTTTGTCGTCAATTTCGTATACAATTACTAGAGAAGAGGTGCATATGATGAGAACAGAACCAATTAATCGGTTATCTGAAAAAGGGCTTCGAGTTTGGAGAATTTACGGAGTTTTGCAAGCATTTATTGTTTTGCTCATTAGTATAGGTGCCGGTGTGATTAACTACTTCACTGGCAATTATATGTGGATATACATAGTAGCAGCAGGAGTTTTTGTACTTATAGCATTTTTGCTGATTTATTTATTCCCTAAAGTACGTTGGACTCGCTGGCGATATGAAGTACGAGAGCAAGAAATTGAATTACAACACGGTTTATTTGTCGTGAAACGCACGCTAGTACCAATGGTTCGTGTACAGCATGTAGACACGGAGCAAGGGCCAATCCTAAGAAAATATGACTTGGCGTCCATTACAATTTCTACAGCTGCAACAAGTCATACGATTCCAGCTCTTATTACAGCTGAAGCAGATGAACTCCGAGGGAGAATTTCGGTGCTTGCAAGGGTGGCGGAAGATGATGTCTAATGAAAAATATAAACTGCATCCAATAACTGCTATTATCAACTTTGTTAAAGTATTAAAAGAGTTAATACTTCCTTTTATTGTGATTATAGTTGCGAATGGATTTGGGAAAAGTGGTGGAGATGGCAGTTGGTATTCTTATATATCCTACGCTATTTACGCAGTTGTTTTAATCTCCCTGCTAATAAGTGGAATTATTAAGTGGAAACGCTTTAGATATTGGTTTGAGGGAGAAGAATTACGCATTGAGTATGGGCTTTTTGTTAAGAAAAAACGATATATACCTTTTGAGCGTATTCAAAGCTTGAACTATACAGAAGGTATTTTTCATAGACCATTTGGACTTGTAAAAGTGAAGGTGGAAACTGCTGGAGGCGGTCCGACGAAAGAAGCGGATGCCGAACTAACAGCCATTACAAAAAATGCTGCCGAACAAATAAAAAAAGAAATGATGCATGCAAAAAATAAGCAATCTGTGCATGTAGATGAAGTTATTTTAGAAGTAGAAGAGCAAAAAGACGAAACGCTATCTATTTTTCGCATGTCGATGAAAGACTTGCTTATATTAGCTAGTACATCAGGCGGAGTTGGGGTATTCTTTTCGGGTATCGCTGTTTTCGCTTCACAGTTCTCAGAGTTTATTCCTTATGAAGCAATCTACAGTGAATTAGTTATATTTATCCGATTTGGTGTGCTAATGATTGCACTTGCTATATTTGCTTTGTTATTAGTTGCATGGCTAGTTTCTGTCGTACTTACGCTAATCAACTACTATGCATTTACTATTATTATCGAAGACGAAGAAATTATTATGACTAGAGGGTTATTGGAGAAAAAGAAAATAACACTTCCTCTGTCTAGAGTTCAAGGGATACGAATTGTTGAAAATCCACTTCGCCAACTTTTTGGTTACGCAACAGTTATTGTAGATAGTGCAGGGGGTTCGCTTGCAGAGAAGGATGAATCAATTCGTTTGCTTCCTCTTATAAAAAAATCAAAAATCAATCCAATACTGGAGCAAATTTTTACGGAGTTGCCACTTGAACCGAATTTCACTAGAGTACCAAAAAGATCGAGAAAATTTTTCTATCGCTTAGATTTTATTTGGATAATTCCAGTGGCTGCAGCAGTATGTTATTTTTTCTATCCATATGGACTATTTGCGCTACTGCTATTCCCGCTTACATTTTTACTTGGCGTATGGCAACATAAAACGGCGGGATATGCCATTGAAAATCAGCGATTAATTGCACAATATAGAACCTTTAGTAAAGTGACAGTTTGGGTGGAGAAAAGACGAATTCAATCGATGACAAAGCATACAACGTATTTCCAAAAAAAATCGGATGTATCGTCGATTCAATTAACGATTAAATCAGGTGTAGGAGGAGCAACTACAACTGTTCCTAGCATAGAAAAAGAAGATGCAGATCAGATTTTAAGTTGGTATGAACCATTGAAGAAAAGCACTATAGAAAAAGAACAGCCATCATTTTAAATGGCTGTTCTTTCTTTTTTTCCATGCAGCAATACGTTTAGGATGAAAATAACTTAATCCGACTATAAAACCTGTTATTAATCCCGAGATATGGGCTGTCGCATTGATATTCGATTGTACGAATGTCATAATAACACCAATAACAATCAGTGGTACGATGACTTGCTTTAACTGTGGCATAATATGTTTCGTGTAATAAACTAAAGCACCAAAAGCTCCAAGTATACCGAAAATTGCTCCACTCGCACCTACATGCATATAGTTCCACTCATGAAGGAAATAAGAAGCAATAGTTCCAACTAGACCAGATAACATATACACTGTTAAAAAGCGTGCTTTACCTGCGATATGCTCCAGCTCAGGTCCGAATAAATACAAAGAAAACATATTAAATAACAAATGGATTACACTAGCGTGTAAAAACATAGGAGTAACTAATCTCCAATATTCCCCTTCGCTTATGAGCAAATTGAATCCGATTCCTTTATTGAAAAGTGGTTCTCCAATGATTGGAAGGCTCGTGACGATGAAAATAAGAATATTCAACGCCAATAAAGTTGAAACAACAGGGTAAGATTTAATGTATTGTTTAAAGTTCTCTCTTCTTATAAACATATGGTCACCTCAGATTTTCTACTAATAGTATAGCCTGTATACGCAACAAATGGAAAGGAGAAACATTCATGATAACTGGAATTGGATTAGATATTACAGAATTGAAAAGAATTCAATCGATTACAGCTAAAACGAAAAAATTTGCGGAACGAGTATTAACACAAAAAGAATTAGAGCAGATGAAAGATTTATCCTCACAAAGACAAATAGAATTTTTAGCAGGAAGATTTGCGGCAAAAGAGGCTTTTTCGAAAGCAAAAGGAACTGGTATTGGAAAAGAATGTAGCTTTCAAGATATTGAAATTCTACGTGAACCTAGCGGCAAACCAAGCCTTTTCTTCAAAGGAGAGGAAGTAAATGGGTTTGTATCGATTACACATTCAAAAGAATATGCAGCTGCTCAAGTAATTCTGCAATCATAACTGTTAGTCCAACTACATACAATGAACGAACGCAGTGATAATAGAAAGGATGGACTGATTGAAAAGCCGACTGGCTAAAATGTTATTTGCATTAACGATGATCCTGTTACTTTCTGCATGTGGGGCTCAATCGAAAGAAGACGTATTAAAGAAAATGAGCAGTAAATGGAATGATGCAAAAGGGTATGAATTGACTGCGGAGATGAGTATACTGACTGGTCAAGAACCAAGAAAGTATGCAGTAGAAGTGTGGCATACAAAACCAGATTTTTACCGAGTGAAAGTTTCGGATTCCAATGCAGAAAATACACAAATGATTGTGCGTAATACAGAAGGTGTTTTCGTTGTAACACCTGCTCTCAACAAAACGTATAAATTCCAAAGTAAATGGCCAAACGAAAATAGCCAAGCCTATTTAATAGGTTCATTGGCTCAAGACATTAAAAAAGATAAAGGCTCTACATTTAAAGAAGAAGGAAACAAATATGTATTTGAAACAAAAACGAGTAATAATCATAAAAACATGCTGCCAACGCAACGAATTTATATCGATAAGAAAACGCTACTTCCGACATCCGTTTCTATTTTGAATGAAAACAAAGAAGAGCAAATCAATATTAAATTTAAACAAGTGTCACTTGGTAAAACGCGTGCAGCTGCCGAATACAAAATTGAGCAAACTCCTACAGGAAATAATACTGGAGAATCAGTGGAAGCGTCTGCTGAAATAGAAATCCCTGAATTCCAAACGTATTACCCTGTTCTTAAAGAAAATGTACACATCATCGATGAAAAAGTATTAGAAGTAGATGGACAAAAACGTGTTGTATTAACAGCAAGTGGAGATCAGCAGTTTACGATTATTCAACAACTAAGCAATGACGGCGACTCATCGACTATACCGGTATTTGCACCTGGTGATCCTGTAGACCTTGGTTTTGCAATTGCAGCAATAACAGATCAATCGATTTCATGGGAACAAAATGGTATGTCTTTCTTCATTGCTTCTACGACTTTAAGTAAAGATGAAATGATTGAAGTTGCAGCATCAATGACTGGTACCGAATTGAAATAAAAATTGACTTGAGAATCCCATTAAGCGGATAATAAATTTAAATTGATTTTAAAAAAGAGGGAAGCAAAATGTCGCAAGAATATTATAGACCAACATTCATTCATATAAACTTACAAGCAATTCAAGCAAATATTCAGCGGCTAAAGAAAACCTTGCCAACTCATACGAATATAATGGCGATAATAAAAGCAAATGCTTATGGGCACGGTGATATTGAAGTAGCATATGCAGCGCTAGCAGCAGGTGCTACAATGCTTGCTGTTGCAACACCAGAAGAAGCACTTCGTATAAGAGAGGCAGGAATTACAGCTGAACTCCTCATACTCGGAGCAGCTCCAGCTTCTTTTTTACAAGCAGCTTCTACACATAATATTACACTTACAGCGTATTCACTCGAATGGCTTCAAACACTTAAACCGACTGCTCATCCGGTTAAAGTCCATATAAAAATGGATAGTGGAATGGGTAGAATCGGATTTGCGCAAGAAGATGAATTAAAAGAAGCGATTTCTTTTATCCAACAAAATGACTGGCTCCAAATTACTGGTGCTTTTACTCACTTTGCAACGGCAGACGAAGAGTCAGATGTTTACTTTCAAAAGCAAGTGAATAAGTTCTGGCGCTTACTTTCTTTATTGCCAGAAAAACCGGCAATTGTACACACTGCAAGTAGCGCGGCAACGCTCCATTTTCCTACTCAGCATTTGGATGCGGTTCGTTTTGGAATTTCGATGTATGGAGTAGCCCCTTCTCTCTGGATGGAAGAAAATTTGCCATTTCCTTTTGAAAAAGCTCTTTCGTTACATACGGAAGTAACGCATGTGAAAAAAGTAGAAAAAGGCACTTCTATTGGCTATGGAACAATGTACACTGCTGAAAAAGACGAATGGATTGCCACCCTTCCGATTGGTTATGCAGATGGTTTACTGCGTAAATTGCATAACCAATTTGTTTTAATAAGAGGAGAACGACTGCCGATTGTCGGTAAAATTTGCATGGATCAATGCATGGTTCGATTAAAGGAACAAGTTCCAATTGGGGAAGAAGTAGTATTAATAGGGAAACAACATTCAGAAGAAATTCGAATCGAAGAATGGGCAGATGCATTAGAAACAATACCTTATGAAGTTTGTTGCACATTATCTAGTAGAATCCCAAGAATATACAGTAAATAAATATTCGGCAAAGCAGTCCTAAATGCACATTTTGTCTAAACGTTGCTTATTATGTCTTTTAATTCACCTCCCGCAATGGTAAGATGAACGTATAGTGTCAGATAGGGAAATGTTTTGTCGGAGGTGTTTGCTGTGGTAATAGAGAAAAATAAAAAGGAAGCTATTTTAGAACTTCCTAAGCAAATGGTTAATGAAGGAGTACAAACAGTTAAACAAACGTTAACTGGTAGTGAAAATTTCGTTAGTGCACAGGCAAATGAATATTTAAAGAAAGGCCAATCAAATCTTATAAGAGAAGCAATGATAAAAGGTTATGTTGAAATGTCTCATATAAACTTATCTATTTGTACAGAATGTTTACATGCGGAATATGAAGCACAACATACGACGGAGCGACTCGTAAGCGGAGGATGAAAATTTGATCGTAAAACGTGGTGACGTTTTTTTTGCAGATTTATCGCCAGTCATCGGGTCCGAGCAAGGTGGAACAAGACCCGTTCTGGTGATTCAAAATGATATCGGTAATCGATTTAGTCCTACTGTAATTATTGCAGCAATTACTGCGCAAATTCAAAAAGCGAAACTTCCAACACATGTGGAAATTAACGCAAAAAAATATGAATTCGAACGAGATTCTGTTATATTGCTGGAGCAGTTACGAACGATAGATAAATCGAGGCTAACGGATAAAATCACACATCTCGATGTAGATGTGATGGAACAAGTAGATCATGCTTTAGCAATAAGTTTAGGAATTGTAAAATTTTAATACATAGCTAAGAACACAATGTGTAACCGACAAATACACATTGTGTTTTTTATTGTTTAAAAAAGAGTTTTTTACTAATTAATAGTTTAACTTCGGAGCTTAGCTATTTAGTTTAAATGAAAAAGGTGAAAAATAATTCATTATTCAGTACAATGAAGTTATTAGTTTATAACAAG
Source organism: Psychrobacillus sp. (assembly GCF_032154225.1). Classification (GTDB taxonomy): domain Bacteria; phylum Bacillota; class Bacilli; order Bacillales_A; family Planococcaceae; genus Psychrobacillus. The sequence goes on along the minus strand of NZ_JALDYF010000003.1, from coordinate 6,104 downwards.
AATTGGAGGACTGATCAATTATGAACACGAGGTCTTCTGTTGAAATTATAAAGGAGCAGGACATTGTTGCTGCAAGAAAACTTGGGAGGAATAAAGCGAAAGAGCTAGGTTTTGGGACTGTTGACCAAGCGAGAATAACAACAGCGATTAGTGAACTTGCACGTAATATTTACTTGTATGCAGGAAAAGGAAATATACAGATACAGCAAATTACAGAAGGCGATCTTAAAGGGCTACTTATTATTGCATCAGACGAAGGAGAAGGTATTTTAGATGTTCGCAAAGTGCTAGATGATGGTTATACGACATCTGGAGGACTTGGGGCTGGGCTACCTGGAGTAAAGCGTTTAATGGACGACTTCAAAATCGACACTGTAATTGGAGAAGGTACTAAGATTAGTGCTACAAAATGGCTTAGATAGGTGGTGATAAAAAGATGCCTCAAGAGTTCAAAAGGCAGTATAAAGAAATATTAGAGCAATACACATTAAGACAGACAGAACAAAATTTATATAAAGGGCAAAATTTTAGTAAACAGCTTATTCAAAAAAATATTTCACCGGAAGAAGTAATTAGCATACATAAAGCCTCTTTGGAAGAACTAATTCCTACTTTACCAAAGGATGCCCTTCATTCTTTTGATTTTTTAATAGAAGTGATGATTCGATATGGGCTGGCATTGGAGGAGCATAAGGCGTTAATTCAAATACAAGAAAATTTTAAAATGGAAATGGAACTTGCTGCAAATGTTCAAAAAACGTTATTAAAAACAAAAATCCCTAATTTGGATGGTTTAGATATTGGAATGATTTCTGTTCCGGCGAAAGAAATGAATGGGGACTATGCTTACTTTTTAAGCGACGAGACAAGCATTGGAATTGCTGTTGCTGATGTTATTGGTAAAGGAATTCCTGCAGCACTTTGTATGTCTATGATTAAATACGGTATGGACAGTTTAAATGGGGCAAAAACAGATCCAATCACTGTACTGGATGTTATTAATCGGATTGTAGAAAAAAGTGTTACTGATTCTATGTTTATATCTATGTTCTATGGTAGGTATGACACGCTTCGAAGTGAATTTACACATGCATCGGCTGGACATGAGCCTCCTCTTTTTTATTGTGCGAAGCAGAAAAAATTTACAGAGCTTCAAGCGAAGGGGTTATTGCTTGGAGTTATTCCGAACGTTAAGTACGAGCAACATTCGATTGTTTTAGAAGAAGGCGATTTCATCGTTATGATGACAGATGGAGTGACAGAATGTCGTTCGAATGATGGTTTTATCGAACAAAAGAAAGTTATGGAGATTATAGAGAGAGTAAAAAAAGAAACGGCACAGGAAATGGTAGAACATGTATTTCACGAGTTGGAAATACTACAAGATTTTGAGTTGCGTGATGATTTCACGTTAGTCATTTTGAAAAAAGAAGGATGAATCATGTTTAGTATTGGTTATCACGTGGTATAAAGTACTATGTAGCGAAGATAGGGGGATGCTTGTATGAACATTTCAGTTGAATTATTCGAAAAAAATATGAACGTAAAAGGTATTATTAAAGGGGAGATTGATGCTTTTACAGCACCAGTTCTAAGAGAGAATTTATTGGATATTTCTTTAAAAGAAAATATATTGATTGAACTAGATTTAACGGATGTATCCTATATGGATAGTACGGGATTGGGTGTATTTGTAGGAATTTATAAAAGTGTAAACGCTTTAAATGGCCAATTAAAATTAACTGGTCTTTCCTCTCGTTTGAAACGATTGTTTGATATTACTGGTTTGGTTGAGATTATGGATATTCAAACACGTGAAGAGGTGATGATAGATGAAACCGTTTGATTATGTGGAGATTCGTGTGCCTGCCAAGACGCAATATGTCAGTGTAGCCCGCTTAACGATTTCAGGATTAGCGAATCGAGTTGGTTTTACATATGACGATATTGAAGATTTGAAACTTGCAGCGAGTGAAGCAATTACAAATGCCGTTCAACATGCGTATTCTGCCGATGAAGATGGAGAAGTAGTAATAGGATGCGCTTTGTATAAAGAGAAGATGGAAATTATGGTAACAGATCATGGGAAAAGCTTTAATTTTGAAGAGACAAAAGCTAAAATTGGACCTTATCATAATCTTGAAGAAGCATCTATTCTGCGAGAAGGCGGACTCGGAATATATTTAATCGAGACGTTAATGGATGAAGTGAAAATTCACCACGAGGAAGGTGTTACAGTATTTATGACGAAGCATGTCGGAATAAAGCAGGTGGATCAAAATGTCGAACACCTCACTTCCTAACGATCCATCCAAAGAGCAAGTTTTAGGATGGATTGAAGAATATCAAGAAACAGAAAATGAAGAAGCACAAACTAAGCTAGTTATACACTATACAAAATTGGTTGAATCTATTGCATGGAAGTATTCAAATGGTAAGTCGTATCATGAAGATATGGTACAAGTAGGTATGTTAGGTCTGCTTGGGGCGATTAGAAGATACGATTCATCAATTGGAAAAAAATTTGAAGCATTTGCTATTCCGACTATCATGGGAGAAATTAAACGTTTTTTACGAGATCAAACATGGGCAGTGCATGTTCCTAGAAGAGTAAAAGAGTTAGGACCTCGTATAAGAGCTGCTGTAGAAGTATTAACAATTGAGCTTCAACGATCTCCTTTAGTTGCTGAAATTGCAGATTATCTAATGGAAGAAGTAGAGAATGTACTAGAGGCGATGGAAATGGGGCAGAGCTATCAGACTCAATCAATGGATCAAGTGTTAGGTTCGGAATCTGGAGATAGTACTACTACATTATTCGATATTATTGGAGAAGTAGCTAGCGAATTTGAAGAAACGGATCAGCGTTTAGTTGTAGAGAGTGCATTAAATGTTCTAAATGAACGTGAAAAAGAAATAATACAGCTTACATACATGGGGAGGCTAGCCCAAAAAGAAGTGGGAGAAAGAGTAGGCATTTCTCAAGTGCATGTTTCTAGAATACAAAGGAAAGCGATAAAAAAATTGCAAGAAGCCATATTAGCTTTAGATAAATCAGAAGTTTGAAGGGAAGCTAAGAGCCAAATGATAATGCTATATATATCACAGAAAGGTTACCCTAGTAGAATAGGGGAACCTTTTTTGTGTTAAAATATAGTTTATATGGAAAGGGTGTGTTTGTTTTGGAATTTAAAAAAATGCTACAGCTCGTTGCTAATGAAACAGGCGTGAAAACAACGCAAGCTGAACAAGTGATCAAACTTTTAGAAGAAGGAAATACAGTTCCTTTTATAGCCCGATATAGGAAAGAACAAACGGGATCATTAGACGAAGTCCAAATAAAGGCCGTCGAAGATCGCTACAACTACATACAGCAACTAGAACAACGAAAAGAAGAAGTACTTCGCTTAATAGATGAGCAAGGAAAATTGACAGAAGAACTAACCGTTGCGATTAACAATGCAACTGTATTACAACGTATTGAGGATTTATATCGACCGTATAAACAAAAGAGAAGAACGAAAGCAACAATTGCGAAAGAAAAAGGTTTAGAGCCATTGGCAAGTATCCTTTTAACTTTCCCAAAAGAATCCGTTCAACAGTTTGCAACAGAATATTTAAATGAAGAATTAGAAGTACTTACTATAGAGGAAGCATTGCAAGGTGCGAGAGACATTCTTGCGGAGCAGTTTGCTGATGACGCGCAGATTAGAGAGCAAATAAGAAAACTTTCTCACGCGGACGGAATGGTAGTAACCTCTGTTAAAAAAACAGAACTAGATGAGAAAAATATTTTTGAAATGTACTACGCATACGAAGAACTAGTAAAGAAGATAGTCCCTCATCGCATACTCGCTATAAATAGAGGAGAAAAAGAAGATGTATTAAAAGTGAGTATCCAAGTTCCAACTGACAAAGCAACGAATGTCATGAAAAACCAATGGATACCAACAGCTACATCTAGTGATGCTGTTGGAGAAGTAGAACTTGCAATCGAAGACTCGTATAAACGCTTAATACAGCCATCTATTGAGCGAGAAATTCGAACAGAACTGACAGAAAAAGCAGAAGTACAAGCTATTCATATTTTCTCAGAAAACTTGCGAAGCCTTTTATTGCAACAGCCTTTAAAAGGAAAAGTAATTCTTGGTGTCGATCCAGCCTATAGAACAGGTTGTAAATTAGCAGTAGTAGATGATACAGGAAAGCTAATGGAAGTTTCGGCTATTTATCCGCATGCTCCAAAAATGGATGTGGAAGGATCGAAAAAGAAGGTTCTTTCATATTTAAAAAAGTACCCGATAACATTAATCGCTATAGGGAACGGTACAGCCTCGAGAGAAACAGAACAATTTATCGTAGACTGCTTAAAGGAAGTTGACGGAGACGTAGCTTACGTTATTGTCAATGAAGCCGGTGCGAGTGTGTATTCAGCATCAGAAACTGCTAGAAATGAGTTTCCTGATTTACAAGTGGAGCAGCGAAGTGCAGTTTCCATTGCAAGAAGACTGCAAGATCCCCTAGCTGAGTTAGTAAAAATAGATCCAAAAGCAGTAGGTGTAGGTCAGTATCAACATGACGTATCTCAAAAGAAATTATCAGAGTCGCTTTCATTTATAGTAGAAACTGCAGTTAACCAAGTTGGAGTGAACGTAAACACGGCATCTGCCTCTCTTTTACAATATGTTTCAGGCTTATCGAAAACAGTTGCTGAAAATGTAGTAAACTTACGAAACGAGCAAGGAAAATTTACATCTAGAGCCCAATTGAAAAAAATTCCGCGTCTAGGTGCTAAAACGTATGAGCAAGCAATTGGTTTCTTGCGAGTACCTGATGCTAAAAATTCGTTTGATGCTACAGGAATTCATCCTGAAAGCTATAAAGCAGCAGAACAAATTTTAGAAATAGCGGGGCTAAAAAAATCACAAATCGGTTCTAAGGATGCTGAACAAGCACTTAAGAACATTGATATTATAGAAGTAAGTAAGGAATTAGAAATTGGTGAAATTACATTGAAAGATATAGTGGATACATTGATCAAGCCTGCTCGTGATCCGCGCGAAGCATTTCCACAGCCAATTTTGAAAAAAGACGTTTTGAAAATGGAAGATTTATTAAAAGGAATGGAACTCCAAGGAACAGTTCGGAATGTAGTAGACTTTGGAGCTTTCGTAGACATTGGAGTTAAGCAAGATGGACTAGTCCATATTTCTAAACTAAAAAAAGGGTTCGTCAAGCATCCGCTTGAAGTAGTGGCACTAGGTGACATCGTAACCGTGTGGGTCGAACAGCACGATACAAATAAAGGAAGAATTTCTTTAACGATGCTTCCTCCAGAACAACAAGAGTAGAAAATGAGTAAAGTCTGGTGAATTGTTTTTATTCGCCAGACAAGCTCTTTTATTATAGGAGAGAGTGGAATGACAGATAATCAGCTTCATGAACTAGTATGTAATGTATCAAAAGAGGTATTTGGGAAAGACTTTCAACATCAAGCATATTTTAATAATCGTCTTCGAACTACAGGGGGGAGATATATGTTGCGAACGCATTATATAGAAGTAAACCCTTTAGTTTTTGAAAAACATGGATTAATCGAATTGGTTGGAGTTATTAAACATGAGCTTTGTCATTATCATTTACATATAGAAGGAAAGGGTTATAAACATAGAGATGCGGATTTTAGGGAGCTGTTGAATAAAACAGATTCTCCAAGATTCTGCTCGACACTAGTTGAACCTCAAAGACGACAAAACGCTAAAGTCTATACATATAGATGCACTAAATGCTCACTGTTATATAATCGGAAAATTAGATTAAATACGAACAAATACAGGTGTGGCAAGTGTTACGGAGACTTGAATTTAGTTTCTTACAAGAAAACTAAACAAATTCTAAAAAAGTAGTTGACGTTTTAGGAAAGGCTCTTTATAATAATAAAAGTCGAGTGATACAAGTTACGACAAATTATTCCGAAGTAGCTCAGTGGTAGAGCAATCGACTGTTAATCGATTGGTCGTAGGTTCGAGTCCTACCTTCGGAGCCATTCATGGCCCCTTGGTCAAGCGGTTAAGACACCGCCCTTTCACGGCGGTAACACGGGT